>JAZNLO010000031.1:0-79048 GCA_045579085.1 Acutalibacteraceae bacterium | reverse complement strand
AAGAGAAAAAACAAGGAGCGGACAGGGTTCGCTGTCGCGACCTTTTTTATCTTTTTATTTAAGCATCGACTTATAAAGTCTGATATAGGCGATTGCGGAAGCACCCCAACTGTTATCGCACTCCATCGCGCGCTTAGTAAGAATTTTCCAACCCTTTGCGTCTTTAAAGCCCTCAACCGCACGGTAAACAGCGTGAGCCATATCGTCAGCGTTATAGGTGTCAAAGGTGAAGCCGTTGCCCTCGCCGCTCATACTGTCGGTGATGGTGTCTCTTAATCCGCCTGTGTTTCTTACAACGGGAATCGAGCCGTAACGCAACGCAACCATCTGGGACAAACCGCAGGGCTCGCTCTTGCTCGGCATCAGGAAGATGTCACTGCCGGCATAGATTTTATGCGCCAAGTCAGGATTAAAGCCTGTTGCGAGCCTGAAGCAGTCTTGATATCTGCCTGCCACGTCGCCCAAGTATGATTCATATTCATAATCGCCGCTGCCGAGAACAATCATCTGCACGCCAAAGCCGAGTATGGATTCAAGCCTCGCTTTAACAAGGTCAAGCCCCTTGTGCGAAACAAGACGGGTAACCATTGCGATAAGCGGAACTTTTGGATTTACTTCAAGCCCGAACATTTTTTGCAGCTCGGCTTTATTGACAGCCTTGCCAGAAAGGTCATTTGCTGAGTAATTCGCAAACAGAGCCTTGTCTGTTTCGGGGTTGTAAACGTCTGTGTCGATGCCGTTTACTATACCCGTCAGCTTCCATTCACGCTCACGCAGAATGGGGTCGAGCTTGTGAGAAAACCAAGGGTCGAGAATTTCCCTTGAGTAAGACGGACTTACGGTGCTTACCCTATGGGCGCACTCTATTCCGCCCTTCATAAGATTGATGCAGTCGCCGTATTCTACTAAATTTGCGGCAGAAAACGGAATACCAAACACGTCCTCAAGTATTTCTTTTGAGAAAATGCCCTGATACTGTATGTTGTGAATTGTAAAAAGAGTCTTTACGTTGCGCAGTTTTTCCTCGTTGTGATAGAAAAGCTGCAGATAAACAGGCACAAGAGCTGTTTGCCAGTCGTTGCAGTGAATGATATCGGGGGCGTAGTCGATTACCTTGATGACCTCAAGCACCGCGCGTGAGAAAAACGCAAATCTTTCAGCGTCGTCATAATGGCCGTAAAGACTGCCTCGCTTGAAATAGTAGAGGTTGTCGATAAGGTAGTAGATGATGCCGTTGTACTTTGCCTCAAAGATGCCGCAATATTGTCTGCGCCACGCAACAGGCACAGATATCGACGTTACAAATCGCATTGAGTCACGCAGCTCTTGAGGCACGGTGTCATAGAGCGGCATAATTACTCTTGCGCCCACAAGGCGCATACGCAGCGCCTTAGGCAAAGCGCCTGAAACATCGGCAAGACCGCCTGACATCGCAAACGGATAAGCCTCGCTGGTGGCAAATAAAACCTTCACTTATACGCTACCCCCTTTTCTGATATATACTGTGTATATTTCGGAGCCTGAGAGAGTGCGTCCGTTACCGATTTTTACGTCTTTGTCGGTGCAGACATAGTCAAGCGTTGAATTTTCGCCAACCTCTGTGGACTGCATCAGTATGCAGTTGCGAACAACGCTGCCCTTGCCCACTTTTACGCCTCTGAAGAGTATGCTGTTTTCAACAGTACCCTCGATGATGCAGCCATCTGAAATCAACGAGTTTTCCACGTGCGAATCAAGTCCGTATTTAGCGGGCATTTCGCTTCTTATTTTAGTATAAACCTGACGCTCTCTTGAGAACAGCTCTTTTCTGACTTCGGGCTCAAGCAACGCCATATTTGCATCAATATAGCTTCTGATAGAATCGATAACAAAGGCGCTGGACTTAATCTCATAGCCATAGATATTGAGCGTGTTTACAGAGGGCTGAATCACGTCTGCTATGAAGGACGAATAGTTGTGGCTTACTGCATTTTCGATAAGCTCGCGTAACAGTTTCTTGCTCATAATCATTATGTCAAGGCTGAAATTGCACTCGGTGTGCTTGGTAACTAAGGTGATTTCGCTAATCTTGCCGCTCGGCTCAACGCAAAATCTCATAACATCGCCCTTGCCGTCGGGAGCGGAGCCGTTTTTGTATGCGATAGTGATATCTGCATTGTTTTCAACGTGCGCCTTAAACATAGCCTTGATGTCAATATTGCTTACAACGTCGCCATCGCACAAGAGGATGTTTTCTTCGGGCGAATGGTCGATAAAATCGAGAATTGCTGCAAGCGAGCGCACTTTGGTTTCGTTAAGTCCTGCAATAGCTAAAGAGTTCGGCGGTATGATTACAAGACCGCCATGCTTGCGCGCCAAATCCCAGCTTTTACCGCTTTCGATATGGTCCATAAGCGACTTATAGTTATACTTTGTTACAACTGCAACTCGGCTGATATCAGCATTTACAAGATTCGAGAGAGAAAAGTCGATAAGACGGTAACGTCCGCCAAATGGGAGAGAGCTGATAGCTCTCTGCTCGGTCATTTCGCCGAGAAGATGGTCGTGCGTGTTGCCAAACACAACTGCCATCATTTTCTTGCTTTTCATACTCTGTCACCTGCCTTAACATTTTGTGAAATCATAGACTTAGGCTCAACCGCAGCGTCACGTCCAACAGTAACACCGCTGCCAACCACAGCAACGCCCCATTTTGAAAGGTCTGTCATATCCTCAGGCTTCATACCGATGTGAGCGCCCTCTTCGATGATGCAGTTTTCAGCAACGATTGAATATTCAACAACCGCGCCGCTCTTAATAACAGAGCCGGGCATTATTATTGAGTCGATGATTTTTGCACCCTTTTCAACAGTAACGTCATTGAATAGGATAGAGAAGTCCAACTCGCCGTCAATGTCGCATCCGTCTGCAACAATTGAGTTTTGCACCTTTGCGTTGTTGCCAACATAATGCGAAGACGAGCAGTTGCTGCGTGAGTAGATTCTCCATGCGGGGTCGTCTAACTTAAGGTCAAACTTAGGGCTTAACAGGTCAAGATTTGATTCCCACAAAGAGTCGATTGTTCCAACGTCTTTCCAGTAGCCTTCAAACGGATATGCAACCATTTTGCAGTTATCATTTAGCATCTGTGGAATGATGTTTTTACCAAAATCGTTCTCAGACTCGGGGTTGTTTTCGTCTTCAATAAGATACTTCTTGAGTGCGTGCCAACTGAACACGTATATGCCCATTGATGCCTTGTTAGAGGTTGGATTTTTTGGCTTTTCCTCAAAGGAGTAAATAGTGCCGTCGTCGTTACAGTTCATAATACCGAATCTGGACGCTTCCTCCATCGGCACTTCCAAAACAGCGATGGTACAGTCTGCCTTTGTTTGCTTATGCTTGTCAATCATAAGCGAGTAGTCCATCTTGTAGATATGGTCGCCCGAGAGGATTAAAACGTATTCGGGATTGTAGGTTTCGATAAAGGGAATGTTCTGATATATTGCGTTAGCGGTGCCTTTGTACCAGTCGCTGCCCGAAATCTGCTGATAGGGCGGCAGGATATGAACTCCGCCGTTGAGACGGTCCAAGTCCCAAGGCTGACCTGAGCCAATATAACTGTTTAACGCAAGAGGCTGATATTGAGTGAGCACACCAACAGTGTCTATTCCTGAGTTAACGCAGTTTGAGAGTGGAAAATCTATGATTCTGTATTTTCCGCCGTAGGGTACTGCGGGCTTAGCCACCTGACTGGTAAGCACGCCCAGACGGCTTCCTTGTCCGCCTGCAAGGAGCATAGCAACACATTCGGTTTTTTGCATATTCTCACTTTCCTTTCTATAAGTGCAAGAAAATAAGTAACATTTTAAAATATATTTATCTAATATTAGCATAACAAAAACAAATGCTATTTTCAAGGGGATTTTTTTGTTTTTTGAATAATTAGCGTAGGACTTTTGCACGAATATTTATATATTTTGTACAAAAATATATGTTTGATACTGCCTAAGGTAGAACCCAAATATATGCTTTATATGATAAAAAATACTCATTAAACGAAAAGTCGACTCAAACACAGAAAATACGAGCATTTTCAGTAAGGAGCATATAAAAAGCATCGGGCAAAGTCACACACAAAGACTTTGCCCGATGCTTTTTATTTTTAATTTATTGCTATGCTGTTTCAAACCCTACAAGCAGTCCGCCTTTTTCGGCATAGAAGCTGCATAGACCTCTGCATTGATATAACTCAATCTGAGCTGTTTTGAATATACTCTTCAACTGCTCAGAGAGCGCCTTGCCCGCCTTTTCGTTGAGGCAGTGAGCAATTTTTATCTTGCCGCCCTTGAAACCAAGCTCTTTAAGACGTGTCACCACGTTTTCCAAAGCCTTCACGCCACCTCTGCAAGTGCCCAGCGGTTCAAGGTCGCCTTTTTTGCTCGCCTTACCGATAAGACGTATGCCCAAGAAGCCTGCCATCTTAGCAATCAGCGGGCTTACTCGACCGTTGTTGGCAAGGTTATTCATTGATTCAAGAACAAACAGAAGCCCTGTTGATTTGCTGTATTCAGAAATCTCACTGCAGATTTCGTCAAAGCTTTTGCCCTCAAGTATAAGTTCTTGTGTTTTTTCTATTATAAGGCTTATTTCAGGCCCTGTGCTGAGCGAGTCCAGAACAAACACCTTGCGGTTTGGGTGCTCTTTTTCATAAATACTTTTTGCCAGACAGGCTGAGTTGTAGCTGCCTGAAAGCGTGCCTGTAATAGTCACGCAAAAGACATACTCAGAATCACCGAACGCCTCAAGCCAGTCTGAAGTGTTGGGACAAGACGTAGATGACTTACCTTTGTAGCTTTTAAGGTCGTTAACCATTTCGGAAACATCTAAGGCAGAGTTGTCAACATACTCCTTGTTTGCGGTTATGATTTTAAGCGGAGCCGATTCGAACTTTACTTGTTCTAAGCTCAGCATATCTGCAGAGGAATCTGCAACAATTTTAAACTGTGTTTTATCCATAATAACTGATTCATCCTTTTTGCAAAAATCATCAGTACAAAGTATAGGCAAAATTAAAACAAATCACAACCTACCCTTGCTAAACTTAAGTATCGTGTAATTAACGTGCACTCTCTTGCGAGAAAAGACAACTCTACCTGCAGTAGAGAAGCCGCTTGTTCAGCGGATTTAGACGGCATAGTGCAGATTTTGGGAAACAAAAAATCAGTAAGACTTTTGTTTTAAAGTCCTACTGATTTTTAACTTCATTTCATTTATTATAATACGTTTGCATCGATATATTCGTTAAGCTTATCAAAGCTTCCGCTGTTATAAACAGAGATATCGTCGTTATTTTTGTTTATCAGGCAGTCGGTCAGCAAGAATACCTGCATACCGACTGTTGCCGCAACCATATCGTCGCCAACGTCGTTGCCCACCATCAAGCATTCTTCAGGCTTAACACCAAGCCTGTTTGCGATTTCTATGTAATAGTCGGGGTTGGGCTTGCAGTAATTTATGTTTTCATAGGTGGTGTAAAGCTCAAAGTCATCAAGCGAAAGCCCTGCCCAACGTGCGCGTGCGCTTATTGCTATTTCTGGGAAAATCGGACTGGTTGCAAGCACAAGCCGCATGCCTGCAGCTTTGAGCTTGTGTACGGTGTCCACAGCCTTTTGCTGAAATCCGCACACGGACTTGATGCTTTCGAATTCGTTTTTGTAAAACGTCTCGAAGTGAGGCTTGTCCGACAATGCTTTCTCGCCGAACACCTGAACAAACGAATTCCAAAACACTTCCTCATTTGCTACTTGTCCGTTGTTTTTTATCATCTGCATTGTGCCGTTCCAGACAGCACCGATAAGCTGTTCGGGATTGTATCCCATAAGGGCGAGCTTTGCAGCAAGCCCCTTAAAATATGCTTTAACGAAAACCTCTTGGTCCATCGGGAGCAAGGTTCCGTCTAAATCGAATAAAACCGCTTTAATGCTCATAAAACATCACCTATTAAGACTAACGCTTTGTGCCTACAAAGAACAAAGCAATAGTACCGGGACCTGAATGTGCGCCAATGACTGTGCCTATATCAGTGATGAGTTCAACCTCTGCACCGGTCTTTGCCTTTATAAGCGCAGCAACCTCTTGAGCTTCGCTGAGGCAGTCGCCGTGAGAGATGAAAATCGGACCGTTGGCTGCTTTGTCAGCAAGCTCAACGTATTTGTCTGCCAAAGCGGCGAGAGCGGCTTTTCTGCCACGCACCTTAGTCATACTAATGAGCTTACCGTCGTTATCCACGTGAAGAATAGGCTTGATGCCAAGCGCTTTACCAATCAGCGCAACTGTTGGGCTAACACGTCCGCCACGCTTAAGATACACAAGGTCGTCAACCGTAAACCAATGCGATACGCTAAGCGCAGTATTGTTCATATACTCGGCAACCTGATTGATATCAGCGCCTTCATTTTTCTTTTTAACAGCTAAATAAACAGCAAGACCCTGACCTGCTGAAGCAGCTAAGGTGTCAACTATAACAATCTTGCGCTCAGGATATTTTTCAAGCAACTCCTCAGCGGCAATCCTTGCTGAATTGCAGGTGGTGCTGAGTCCCGATGAAAAAGCCAGATAAAGAATATCTGTTCCCTGTTTAAGCATCTCTTCGAATGCAACTAAAAAGCCGTCTGGATTTATTGCCGCCGTTTTAGCAACAGAGCCGCCCCTCATTTTGTTGTAGAAATCGGTAATATCCATATCGTCGTTTGAATATTCCTTGTCCTCGCCGTCAAAACGGAAGGTCATATTGATATATTCAACGCCCCACTCCTTAAGTAGTGACGGCTTTATATCACAAGCGGAATCTGTAAAAATAACAAAGTTGTTCATATATTTTCCCCTTAAAAACGATTGATATATTTAAAATACAATACTGGTATTTTATAGCAAAAACGAGATATTGTCAATGTTTTTGGGCTCAAGGCTTGTGCGTTTGGTAATGCAAGCTTATATCAAGTTAAAGCACCACGTCGAAGCCAACGCTTTCCACAGCGGTAACGAGAGCCGAGTTTTCAACTTCATCAGCACAAGAGATTTCGGCTTGCTTTGCGTCTATATCTGCGGTTACTACGGACACGCCGTCCACCTTTTTAAGAGCCTCCTCAACGGCAGCCTTGCAGTGAGAGCACATCATTCCCTCAACGTTTAATATTACCTTTTTCATTTTATTTTACCTCCATCGGCTTAAACTTTTTTAACATTAACGAGTTCGATACAACAGATACCGAGCTGAACGCCATTGCGGCACCTGCAATAACGGGTGATAAAAATCCAAACGCAGCAAGCGGTATGCCGACTGTGTTGTAGAAGAACGCCCAGAACAGATTTTGCTTGATTTTTCTCATTGTAGCAACGGACAGTCTTATCGCTGCAGGGGCACGCAATATGTCGCTACCCATTAAAACAACGTCGCCTGAATCAATGGCAATGTCGGTACCGCCGCCCATAGCGATGCCAACGTCTGCACAGGCGAGGGCAGGTGCATCGTTTATTCCGTCGCCGAGCATAGCAACCTTTTTGCCTTGACTTATGAGCGCCTTTATGTGATTTGCCTTGTCCTCAGGCATAACCTCAGCAAAAACATTCGAAATGCCTGCCTGTTTTGCAATTGTATCAGCGGCGCGGGCGTTATCGCCTGTAATCATATACACTTGTGCACCGAGCGCCTTTAACTGAGCCACCGACTCGGCAGCCGCGCTTTTTATGCTGTCTGCAACCGCAATACAGCCGATATACTTATCCTCAACACAAACAGCCATTGCTGTTTTGCCGCTGTTTTCCAGCGTGTTGACGGTGTCGAGGTCGGCTTGCGCGCCAAAGCGTGTAATCAAGGCGGGCTTGCCCACAGCAACGGCTTTACCGTCAATCTTCGCTGTAACGCCCATTGACGTAACCGATTCAAAATCCGTCACGCTTAGTAAGTCGGAGTCGCAAGCGTTTACCACTGCTTTTGCAAGCGGATGCTCGCTTAAGTTTTGAACAGAAGCGGCAAGCCTTAAAAGCTCGTCTTCGCTTATGTTGTGAGCAATTATGTCTGTTACTAAAGGCTTGCCTTCGGTGACAGTGCCTGTTTTATCAAGCACAACAGTGTCTATCAGATGCAGCTTTTCGAGTGCCTCTCCGCCCTTTATCAGTATTCCGTTTTGTGCGCCTACGCCGGTTGAAACCATAATCGCAGTCGGAGTTGCAAGCCCCAATGAACAGGGGCAGGCGATAACAAGTACACTTACGGCATTTACTAAAGCCGTTTCCACATTGCCTGAATATAAAAGCCAACCTATGAGCGTGAGTAATGCCGCTATAAGCACACATGGTACAAATACGGCTGAAACCTTGTCTGCGGTTTTTTGTATGGGCGCCTTGCTGCCCTGAGCCTGCTCTACCATACGTATTATTCTCGATAGCATAGAATCAGCACCCACAGCCGTTGCAGAGAGTGTCAGCGCGCCTGTGAGGTTTATCGTGCCGCCGAAAACGGTATCATTTTCTAATTTGTCCTTAGGCACGCTCTCGCCAGTGAGAGATGCTTCGTCTACGGCTGAATTGCCCGATATTACCACAGCATCAACGGGAATTTTCTCGCCGGGTCTTACTATAACAGTATCGCCAACATTTACCTCGCTTAACGGCACCTCTAACTCTCGCCCGTCGCGTATAACGGTTGCCGTCATAGCCTGTAGCCCAACGAGCTTTTTCACCGCTTCTGCAGTGCGCAACTTAGCCTTTGCCTCAAGCAGCTTGCCGAGCAGTACGAGGGTTATAACGGTAGCAGATGCCTCAAAATAAACCTGCATTTGCATAGATGCTATGTTCAGGTTTGTGAAAAACGTCAGGTAAACGCTGTAAAAATATGCGGCAGACGTGCCAAGCGAAACTAAAACGTCCATAGTAGCAGAGCCGCTTTTAATTGCCAAAAAAGCGTGCTTGTAAAACCTTGAGCCAACAAGAAACTGCACGGGTGTTGCAAGCGCAAACTGAAGATAAGGATTGTGCAACACGTGCAAAAAGGGCAGGTCAAACGGAGACAAAAGCATACCGATGAGCATAGGCAGAGTTAAAATCGCCGAAAAGATAAAAGCCAACAGCATACTTCTATTTTCTTTTTCCTCGCCTGTGGGAGTGTTTGAGTGTATGCGAGCGCCAAAACCCAGCTTGGTTATAATATTTATGATATCGTCGGATGTCAGCGAGTCAAACTCAACTTCTGCCTGCATCGTGGCAAGATTTACGCTGGCACTTTTTACGCCGTTTGTGCGAGAGAGCACCTTTTCAATTCTGCCTGAGCAAGCAGCACAGGTCATTCCTGTAATGTCAAAAATTTCTTTCAAATGAAAATCTCCTTAATCGGTATTTTTAAGGTATGTATGTAATATAATTAACTACTACCAGCCTTATGGCAGAACGGAGTAATATTGTATGAAAATAACAACCTTCAATTTGCGCACGCTTGTGCCAAGCTTGCTTCTACCGGCGGTTGTTGGCGGAGTTGGCGCAATAATAACTAATATGGGGATGCCCGCCTTTGAGTTGCTCGAAAAGCCGCCGCTTGTACCGCCGCCTTGGGTCTTTGGCGTGGTATGGACTATACTTTATCTTATGATGGGCTATGCGGCATACCTTGTAAAATCATCGGGCTGTAGTACAAAGAATGACGCTTTGCAGATATATCATATCCAGTTGGCGCTCAACTTCTTATGGGTGGTCGTATTTTTCCGTCTGGGACAATATTGGATTGCCGCTTTGGTGCTGGCAGCACTTATAGCCGCTATAATTATTACCATCCGCCGCTTTGGTGAGTGCAGCACCACTGCCGCCCGACTTTTGTTGCCGTATTTAATTTGGTGTTGCTTTGCGCTTTATCTTAATATCGGCATAGCCGTTTTGAATTAAAACTTATAAAATATTATATTTCAAACTTAGTTTAAAATCAATAATATGATAATTTTTAAAATTTTACAGATGAATTTCGTTAATTTCAACAAATATTTATAAAAACGAAAAAAGTAGGTGAATTTTATTCACATTTGTGATATACTGGGAAGTATTAAAAAATAGGTGGCGACAAAATGGAAGAGATAGCGATAAGCGATATACTTTACGATGCGGCTAAAAAAGGCGGAGGACTGTATTATGAAAATGCGGGTGTAGTATGGAGTGTTACCATAGGCACAGACAGTAGGAAAGCAGTGCTTACCAAGCAGCCGCGCATCGTGTTGATGAGGAATACAAGCTATGATTTGAATGTGCTGACAAAGAGAGAAACAGAAATTATAAAACTGATAATCGACGGAAACACATACAGATATATATCCAGAACGCTTCGTATATGTGAGGGCACGGTTAAGAAAACCGTTCATAACGCATATAAGAAACTGGGCATATCATCGAGAGTAGAGCTGATGAGCCCAACGGTTACAGAGTTAAAAGCAGATTGACTCAAAAGCAGGCAAGAGCTAAAGATAGGCTTGTTATCAAGCCCGTCAAAGCGTTGCTTGCTTTAATTTTTGCAAAAGTAAAGTTGTAATATAAATGGAATTGTGGTATAATATGGGGTAAAGAAAAACTGGGAGGACACTTATGGCTGATAACTGTGAATCATGCGTAAATTTTGAGTATAATTTTGAAACAGGCTGCTATGAGTGCCAGATGCAGCTTGATGAGGACGAGATGGTGTCTTTTTTAACAGGTAATTTCCAGAACTGTCCATACTTTAGTCTTTATGATGAATATAAAATTGTTCGTAAGCAAAACTGAGAGGTAGTTTGAATGAGAGCAGATAAGCTTCGCTATGAGGAACTGTGTAAAAAGGCTGAATACTACAATAAAAAATATTATGTAGACGATGACCCTGAAATAAGCGATTATGATTACGATATGCTTATGCTTGAGATTAAGCACCTCGAGTATGAGCATCCTGAGTTTGTAACCGAGTCCTCACCCACTCAGCACGTCGGCGGAATTGCACTCAACACCTTTGAGAGCGTTGCGCATAGCGTTAGAATGGAAAGCTTGCAGGACGTTTTTTCGATAGACGAGCTTTACGCCTTTGACAAGCGCGTTAAAGAGGCGGCAGGAGAGGTTACGTATTCGGTTGAGCCAAAGATAGACGGGCTCAGCGTTTCGCTCGAATATGCAGACGGAAAATTCATAAGAGGCTCCACAAGGGGCGACGGTAATATTGGAGAAGATGTTACCGCAAACCTTTCAACTATAAGAAGCATACCAAAGCAGTTAACCGAAGCTTTACCCTTGCTTGAGGTAAGAGGTGAGGTATATATGCCTCACAAGAGCTTTGAGCAGTTGGTACAGGCTCAGTTTGATGCGGGCGGTAAACTGCCGAAAAACCCTCGCAACGCTGCCGCAGGCTCATTGAGGCAAAAAAACCCCAGAATAGCCGCAGAGCGCAAGCTTGACATTTTCATTTTCAACGTTCAGCAGATAGAGGGCAGAGAGATAGCATCTCATACGCAGTCGCTTGAGCTTTTGCGTTCGCTTGGATTAAACGTTTTGCCATTCTATAAACGTTGCAGCAACATTGAAGAAGCGGTTGCAGAGGTAAAAAGAATAGGCGAGCTGAGAGGCTCGTTAGATTTTGATATAGACGGCGCTGTTATAAAGGTTGACGATTTGTCAGTGCGAGAAAGTATGGGCAGCACGTCTAAGTATCCTAAATGGGCGGTAGCGTTTAAATATCCACCTGAAGAAAAGGCAACCCGTCTGGTAGATATTGAGGTAAACGTGGGAAGAACGGGTGCTGTAACGCCTACAGCAGTGTTTGAGCCTGTTCAGCTTGCGGGAACAACTGTTTCAAGAGCGGTTTTGCACAATCAGGACTTTATAGATTCACTGGGTGTAAACATCGGTGACACAGTTATTGTGCGAAAAGCGGGAGAAATAATCCCTGAGATAATTGGCGTAAAGGAACATTTGTCGGGCTCGGTTTACAAGCTCCCCACAAACTGCCCCTCTTGCGATGCAGAGCTTGTGCGTGAGGACGATGAGGCGGTGCTCAGGTGCCAGAACTCTGCTTGCCCCGCCCAGTTAAGACGTAATATTATCCATTTTGCCTCAAGGGAAGCAATGGATATAGACGGCTTGGGTGAGGCAATAATAGACCAGCTAATTGAGGCTGACTTAATCCATTCACCTGCTGATATATACGCATTAAACCCAACCGATATAGCAACTCTTGACCGTTCAGGTGAAAAGACGGCGCTCAACCTTATATCTGCAATAGAGAAGTCGAAGTCTAACGAGCTGTGGCGGCTGATATTCGGTCTTGGTATCAGGCTCATAGGTGCAAAAGCCGCGAAGCTCGTAGAGGGCGCTTTTGATGGTATGGATGCGATAATGAGCGCAAGCAAGGCGGACTTTGAAGCAATAGAGGGCTTCGGTGAAACGATGGCGCAAAGCATAAGCGATTATTTTGCTATGCCGCAGACGGTTGAGCTGATAGAACAGCTTCGCTCGTACGGACTTAATATGACAAGTGCAAAGCGCAGCTCGGGCGGCTGCTTTGATTCTATGACCTTCGTGCTTACGGGTACGCTCCCCTCGATGACACGAGCTCAGGCGGCTGAGATAATTGAGGCAAACGGCGGTAAGACGAGCTCAAGCGTGTCGAAGAAGACCACCTATGTCCTTGCGGGTGAGGATGCCGGTAGTAAGCTTACAAAGGCGCAAGCACTGGGCGTAACTATAATAAATCAGGAACAGTTTGAAAAAATGCTATTAGAAAACAAGGAGGAAGAATAAATTTGGACAGTGACAGTTTATATTATATTTTAGCATTGGTTTTGTTATTGATAATGAGCGCTTATTTCTCTGCAAGTGAAACAGCGTTCACCTCTATGAATCTGATAAGAATAAAGAGTATGGCAAAAGAGGGAGGCAACAAGCGTGCCGAGCGCGCATATAAGCTTTCTAAGGATTTTGACAGGCTTCTCTCTGCTATTTTGATAGGTAACAATATAGTAAATATTTTGTCTACCTCGCTGGCAACTGTGATTTTTGTAAAATGGTTTGGCAATCTGGGCGTAACAGTATCAACAGTTGTTATGACGGTGCTTGTGGTAATTTTCGGAGAGGTTTCGCCTAAGAGTATGGCGAAGGAATCTCCTGAAAAGTTTGCTATGTTCTCCGCTCCGATACTGCGCTTTTTCATATTGCTGTTTACACCGATAATTTTTGTGCTTGTAAACGTCAAAAAGCTTATGACAAAACTTATTCGCAGCGATGCGGATAAAATGACCATAACTGAAAACGAAATCTTAACTTTCGTTGAAGCGGCTGAGCAAGAGGGCGGAATAAACGAACAGGAAAGCGAGCTTATTCGCAGCGCAGTTGAGTTTGGCGATACAACCGCAGGTGAAATTGCAACGCCCAGAGTTGATATTGCTGCGATTGAATCCACAGCCGATAAGGATGATATCATCAAGGCGTTTATTGAGTCGGGATATTCACGTCTGCCCGTATATGAGGACAGTCTTGACAACATAATCGGCATTATCCATCAAAAAGACTTCTTCAATCATGTGTTCAGCGGTAATGTCACCCTTGAGGAAGTTATGAAAAAACCCGTGTTTGTCACGAAGTATATGAAGCTTCAGGATTTGATGAAGCTGTTGCAGACCACAAAGGAGCATATTGCCGTTGTTGCAGATGAATACGGCGGCGTTGCGGGCATAGTTACGTTTGAGGACGTGCTTGAGGAGCTGGTAGGCGAGATTTGGGACGAGCACGACGATATCGTTGAGGACATAATCGAGCTCGATGACGGAAGCTTTAGAATAAATTGCAATATAGGCTTCGATAAGCTTGCTGAGGAGTTTGAATTTGAGGGTGAGCATGACGATGATGAGTTCACTTCTGTAAGCGGTTGGGTAATGGATGAGTTAGAGAAAATCCCTGAGGAGAACGACAGCTTTGAATATAACGGCTATAGCGTCAGGGTTGATAAAACTGATGAGCGCAGAGTTTTGGAAATAGTAATGACAAAGCTGCCTGGCGTTCAAGCAGAAGAATAAACATAAATAAAACCGCCATCTCAGACAGTTGTCTGCGATGGCGGTTTTTACTTTGTATTAAGCGTTAATGCCTTAGCATTCGGTTATAACTTCCTTGCCGCCCATATACGGACGAAGCGCCTCAGGAATACGGATGCTGTACTTTTCACCGTCAAAGTCGAGGTTGTTTTCGAGTAGAGCGATAAGCATACGCGGCGGAGCAACAACAGTGTTGTTGAGCGTGTGTGCGAGGTACTTTTTACCGTCCTCACCCTTTACACGAATCCTGAGTCTGCGTGCCTGAGCTTCACCGAGATTTGAGCAAGAGCAAACCTCAAAATACTTCTGCTGCTTTGGTGACCAAGCCTCAACGTCGTATGATTTAACCTTGAGGTCTGCAAGGTCGCCTGAGCAACACTCAAGCGTTCTTACGGGGATATCGAGTGAGCGGAACAGCTCAACAGAGTAGCTCCACATTTTTTCAAACCAGCTCATGCTGTCCTCAGGCTTGCAGATAACAACCATTTCCTGTTTTTCGAACTGGTGTATACGATAGATGCCTCTTTCCTCAATGCCGTGTGCGCCCTTCTCCTTGCGGAAGCACGGGGAGTAGCTTGTAAGCGTAAGGGGTAGCTTGCTTTCGTCAGTGATTGTGTCGATAAACTTGCCTATCATAGAGTGCTCACTGGTGCCGATTAGATAGAGGTCCTCGCCCTCAATTTTATACATCATTGAGTCCATTTCCTCAAAGCTCATAACACCCGTAACAACGCTGCTGCGAATCATATAAGGCGGAATGCAGTAGGTGAAGCCCTTATCAATCATAAAGTCACGTGCATAGGACAAAACTGCGCTGTGCAAACGTGCGATATCGCCCATCAGGTAGTAGAAACCCTCGCCTGAAACGCGGCCTGCTGCCTCTTTGTCGATACCGTTAAACTTTGCCATAATGTCGGTGTGGTAAGGAATCTCGAAAGCGGGGCTTGTCTTCTCGCCGTACTGCTTAACTTCAACGTTTTCCTCGTCGTTTTTGCCGATGGGAACAGAGTCGTCAATTATGTTCGGGATTTTCATCATTATTTCGGTAAGACGCTTTTCAAGCTCAACCTCTTTGACCTCAAGCTCCTTGAGTTGCTCTGCCTGACGGCTTACGAGCGCTTTTTTCTCCTCAGCCTCGTCACGCTTGCCCTGAGCCATAAGAGCACCGATTTCCTTGCTTATCTTGTTGCGGTTGGCACGAAGGTCACTTGCAGTAATGTTAGCCTTGAGCTTTTCGTCATAAACGGCGATAGCCTCGTCTACCAACGGCAACTTTGCTTCCTTGAACTTCTTGCGAATATTCTCTTTAACAAGTTCAGGATTTTCCTTAACAAATTTAATATCCAACATACTAAAATACTTCCTTTTAATATCTTATTATTTGTTAAATATAGCACTAATTCAAGCGTTTGTCAACGCAAACAGTCAGTTAACTAAATCGTTGCAAACGGGTGAGCGCATAATCTTTTCGAGCTCGCTGTTTTCTATACCTCTTGAGCAAGCAAGCCACAGCTTTACATACGCTGCGATAGCGCTCATTTTAGGCAAAACCTTTATGGAAAGGCTGTCAAACATTTCTGTGCTTTCGTACTTATCACCGCTGTATGCACCCGTTAAAAATACAGGCACACCGCTTTCTGCCGCCTTAAGACAGAACTCTTTTAGCCGCTTTGTGTTGCTTGAAACAGTGCCTGAGTGATAGGCGGTTAACAGTATAGCTTTTGCGCCGCTTATGTCACACGAGAGGTCAACGTTTGGATACATATTCAGCACAATCACTCTGGTGCTTTCAAGGTTGGCAGGATACAGATTCACATTATCGCTGCCAGACTGTACAAAACTGGGATTTGCAACGTATTCGCCGTCCTCAATAAATCCAAGAGGGCCGCCCAGACTGTACACCTCGTCTTCATACTCAACGTGACGCAGCATCCTTGTTGCGCAATGGATTGCGGCGCTGTCACCCTTGTTTTTGTATGCGGCAAAAACGCCTCTGACACCGCTCTCGATTGCCTTGACAGCGGCGAAAAAGTTGTCGTGACCGTTTGCTCTTTCATCGTCAAGCGGGAAGTTGCTTGAAACAACGCCGATAGGCACGTTTGAGTCTGCAAACGCATATCCCAATGCGGCACAGGTGTATTGCAGTGTGTCAGTGCCGTGAGTGACGATTATTCCGTCAGGCTTTGTATCAAGGCATTCTTTAACGCAGTCTATCAGCTCGTTTAGTCTTTCGCCTGTCATATTTTCGCTGAGCATAGAAAACTTTGCAACTTCGTTAAACGTTACACCCACGTTGCTTTTGTTAAAGTGACTTATCAGCTTATATCTGCTTGAAATGTCGGGTGAAATTATGCCGTCCTCAGCCGTACTTCCTATGGTGCCGCCTGTAAATATAACGCAAATATTCATCAGTTAAACTCCCTTAAATTATATAAGCATAGTTTGTGATTATCTTTCGCAGACTATGCTTATATTTATTAAAGCTTTAATTCAATTATATCGTGCTCTGGCGCACGCTTATCAAGTGGCGGCGGAGTCATATAATCGCCGAAGGCGGTTGAAAGATAGCTGTGATATCCAACGGGCAAGGGAAGCTGATGCCCCTCAAACGACATAAGCACAGCAGACTCAAACCATTCCTTGTTATATTCCTTGTTCATATAATAGGGACCTGCGCACAACTCAGTTATCTTTTCGCAATTTTCGAGGCTGTATTTGCTCATTCTTTTTTCAGCGCCTTGCCAGATACGAGTGCGCATTTTTTTGCTCGGCACAAGCCACAGCAAAGCTCTACCGATAAGCTCAACGATTTTGCCGTGATTTGTAGGAACAATTTGTGCAAGATAAAGTGAATAAATGAGAGCATTCAGCTTTTGAAATACCCGTTTGATGCCGCTTGGGCACGCATCAAGAGGGAAAATATCAATCGCTATACCGTGAGGCATATCTATGTCTTTTGTCTGCTCTCTTATGCATACGGTGGACTTATCAATAAGCGTTGTAAAAATATTGCCGTAGTTATGCTCTGCATCAGAACGCAACAGAGCATATTTTTCGGTATCAGACCAGATTTGCGCCAACCTTTGATAGTCCTCTCTGGGCATAAATATGTCTGCATCGTCGTCCCATTCGATGAAGCCGCCTTCGCGTACAGCGCCGATACAGCATCCGCCGCAGAGGAAAAAGGTTAAGTTGTTTTTATCGCAAAAACGCTGAAAGTCTAACAGCATATCGAGTGTGCGAAGCTGCAAACGGCGCAGCTCGCCGTCTTTAAAAGCATAACCCATTATTTCACCGCCTTTGGAGAATTTACAATGTTTTTAGGAGCACCCGACAAAAAGCTTGCGAGGTTATCTGCCACTATGTCTATAAGCCTGCATCTCGCTTCAAACGTAGCCCATGCAGTGTGCGGAGTAATCAGAATATTGTTTGCCTTGAGCAAGGGGTTGTCCTCCCTCATAGGCTCAATTGCCACAACATCAAGCCCTGCTCCTGCGATGATGCCTGAGTTGAGCGCATCGCACAAGTCCTGTTCAACAACGGCACCGCCGCGCGAGGTGTTAATCAGGTATGCGGAGGGCTTCATAAGCGAGAGCGTGTCCTTGTTTACGATGCCTTGAGTCTGCGGCGTGAGCGGACAGTGGAGAGTGAGAAAGTCGCTTTGCATAAACAGCTCATCAAGGCTCACAAGCTCATATTTGCAGTTGTTTGGCTTAGTTCTTGTGTGAACGATAACCCTCATACCAAACGCATCTGCGATTTTTGCCACCGCCTTACCTATTGCACCAAAGCCCAATATGCCGAGCGTTTTACCTTTTATTTCATTCATTTGCTCTGTAAGGTACGTAAAGCTTGCGCTGCGGCACCACTCACCTGAATGAACGCTTTTGTTATACCTGTGCACGCTTGTTGCAAGCGACAAAATGAAAGCAAATGTCTGCTGTGCAACCGAATAGGTTGAGTAGTTGGGTGCGTTTGCAACAAAAACGCCTTTTTGATTGGCGGTATCAAGGTCAATATTATTATAACCCGTTGCAAAAAGGCCTATATATTTCAGATTATTGAGTTTATTAAATATCTCTTTGTCGATAACAGCTTTATTACAAATAATAATATCAGCATCCTCAGCCGCTTTGATAAGCTCGTCGCGGCTTACGAGGTCATAGATTTCAGTTTGAGTCAGTTTTGATATGGGCGACAGGTCAACGTCATTGTCTTTTACAACTGTGCATCTGTCAAAAATAACTGTTTTCACTTGCTTCACACCCGCCTTTAATATTTATATTTTAAAACAAAACCTAACAGGTTGCAATAATTTTCGGTATATTCTTCTTGAAAAAACAAAAGATAACTAAAACAGCGTCGGAAGCGGTGAGGAAATGTTATTAAGAGGCGCAGGAATACTTATGCCGATAAGCGCGCTGTGGAGCGACGGCTTGATTGGCACTTTAGGTTCTGCAGCAACTGAGTTTGTAGACTTTTTAAGCGAATCGGGGCAAAAATACTGGCAGGTGTTACCGCTCGGCCCAGTGGGGTATGCAGACAGTCCCTATCAGCCATTTTCGGTGTTTGCGGGGAACTGGTATTATATCGACCTTGAGCGGCTTGCAAAGGAAAAGCTTTTAAGCGAAAACGAGCTGCCTGCTGAGAAGAGCGGCTATGTAAATTACGGTGCAGTATACAGAGAAAGACCGATGCTTTTAAGAAAAGCCTTTTTAAGATTTAAGCCTGACGAGAGCTTTAAAGCATTTGAGGAAGAAAACGCATATTGGCTTGATGATTTTGCACTTTTTATGGCAATAAAGCGTGACAGAGGAATGGTGTCGTGCTTAAACTGGCCCGACAATATACGTCGTAGAGAGCCTGAAGCGATATCGGAATATTCGGCAAGATTAAAGGACGAGATAGCATTTAATAAGTTTTGCCAGTATCAGTTTTTCAAGGACTGGTATTCTCTGCGCAAATATGCAAACAGCAAAGGTGTAAAGCTGATTGGCGATATGCCGATTTACGTTGCGGCGGACAGCTCAGATTTCTGGGTGCGACCTCAGCAGTTTGAGATTACGAATGATTTGAAACCGAAAAAAATCGCAGGCGTGCCGCCTGATTCGTTCAGTAAGACAGGTCAGCGGTGGGGAAATCCGCTTTATAACTGGGAGTATATGAACAGCGATAACTTCTCGTGGTGGCGAAAAAGAATGGCACAAGCGTCGCTTATGTTTGATGCGGTGCGGATAGACCACTTTATTGGGCTTGCAAGATATTTCAGCATCTCAGCCGATAACGAGGGCACAGTCACGGGACGGTGGCGCAGAGGTCCTGGCAGCAGACTTACTTCAGCGCTTGATGAGGAACGCGGCGATACAGATATAATTGCGGAAAATTTAGGTGTGTCGCATCCGTCGGTGGACAGGCTGTTAAAACGCACGGGATATCACGCTATGAGCGTGCTTGAGTTTGCCTTTGACAGCGATATGACCAACCAGTATCTGCCTCACAATTTAAGCAAGAATTATGTCTTATATCCCGCCACCCACGATAATGATACGGTTGTGGGCTGGTATAACAAGCAGTCGGCGGATAAACAGCACTTGATTGCCGAGTATGCTCGGGTAAGAAACAAAAATCATATCCACGATGGGATACTGAGGCTTGCGTATTCGTCGGTTTGCGATTTAGCAATAGTGCAAATGCAAGATGTGCTTGGACTGGGCTCGTCAGCGCGAATGAATACGCCGTCAACTGCTTCGGGCAACTGGCGGTGGAGAGTGAAAAGGTCTGATTTAAGAGAACCCGTTATATTAAAACTAAAATATCTGACCGGCTTATACGGTCGCTAAAAACGGAGAGTTACTATGCAAAAATTTGAAAACATCTTAACAGCTGAGCTTTCGAAAATAGGCAGAACCATCGGCACCGCAAGTCTTAATGAGCTTTATACCGCTGTGTCGAGGGCGGGCGTGGGACACGTTGCAAGAAAGTGGTGTCACACCAAGAAGGGCAAGCGAGCGGCATATTTTTCGGCGGAGTTTTTAATCGGTAGAGTGATTTATTCAAATCTCCTCAACGCAGGGCTGTACGACCGCTTTGAACGTCTTATGCAAGATAACGCAGTAAGCCCCGATGTATTTGAGAGCATTGGCGATGCCGCGCTTGGCAACGGCGGCTTAGGTCGCCTTGCAGCGTGCTATCTTGATTCGGCGGCAACCTGTTCTATTGCGCTTGACGGATACGGCATAAGATACCGCTACGGACTTTTTAAGCAGAGCT
Organism: Acutalibacteraceae bacterium; assembly: GCA_045579085.1. Classification (GTDB taxonomy): domain Bacteria; phylum Bacillota; class Clostridia; order Oscillospirales; family Acutalibacteraceae; genus RGIG2206. The sequence goes on along the minus strand of JAZNLO010000031.1, from coordinate 58,709 downwards.
TTGAGGACGGATTTCAGCGAGAATCCGCAGACGATTGGCTGCGCTTTGGCGACCCTTGGAGCACACGCAGAGAAATCGAGGCAGTAAACGTAAATTTCAAGGGCGAAACAGTCAGGGCGGTGCCGTACGATATGCCGATAATAGGTTACGGCGGCAAAACGGTCAACAATCTTAGACTTTGGCAGGCGGAGAGCGATGAGCCCTTCGATTTTGAACTGTTTGACAAGCAGAAGTATACACAGGCTTCTGCAACCAGAGTCAAGGCGGAGCGTATAAGCGATGTTTTGTATCCAAACGACAGCACGGATGAGGGCAAAAAGTTAAGGCTAAAGCAGGAGTATTTCCTTGTGTCTGCATCCTTGCAGGATATGCTCAAAAAGTGCTCGGGCGAGCCTTTTGATAAGCATCATACCATTCAGCTCAACGACACCCACCCCGTTTTAGCGATACCCGAGCTGATACGTTTGCTCATCAAGCAAGGTGACAAGTTTGACGATGCGTTTGAAACAGCAAGACGCACATTCTCTTATACCAACCACACCGTAATGCCTGAAGCTTTGGAGAAATGGAGCGAAAAGCTGCTTAACGCAGTAGTGCCGCAGTTGTTGCCGATATTGCGCAGAATACAGAAGAAGTTAGAGCGTGAGCTGGTTGAAAAGGGCGTAACAGACCTTGCCCCGTTCAATATCTTAGAAAACAACACAGTGCATATGGCTCGATTGGCGGTTTTTGTGTCGGGACGTGTAAACGGAGTAGCCGCAATTCACACCGATATACTCAAAAACGACTTGTTTGTGCATTGGAGCAGAGTGTATCCTGACCGCTTTGTCAACATCACAAACGGCATAACTCAAAGACGGTGGCTCGCCCTTGCAAACAGGGAGCTTACCGAGTTAATCTCGCAAAAAATCGGCGATGACTTTATAACTAATGCAGACAGACTTTCACAGCTGACAGAGTTTGCAAATGACGCCGATTTTATTAACGAGCTTAATAATGTAAAAAAAGTAAAAAAGCAGCAGCTTGCTGAATTTATTTTACGCAAAGAGGGAAAACTCATAAATGCTGATGCGATTTTTGATGTACAAATCAAGCGTCTTCACGAGTATAAACGTCAGTTGTTGAACGCCTTTTCTATCCTTGACACATATTTCAGGCTAAAAGACGGACAGCTTCAAAACTTCAATCCAACCGTTTATATCTTCGGCGCAAAGGCGGCGCCCGGTTATTATATGGCAAAGGCGATTATCAAGTTTATAAACGAGATTGCAAAGCTGATTGAGTCAGACGAGAGCGTAAATAAGCTTATGCAGGTGGTCTTTGTAACGGATTACAACGTTTCTTATGCCGAGAAGATAATCCCCGCCGCAGATATCAGCGAACAGATATCGCTCGCAGGGACAGAGGCATCGGGTACGGGCAATATGAAACTGATGATGAACGGCGCGCTTACGCTTGGAACGTATGATGGCGCAAACGTTGAAATTGTTGAGAAAGCGGGCAGAGAGAACAATTATATTTTCGGCTTAACAGTTGAACAGGTTAAATCCACCGACAACTACAATCCGAGCGAGCTTATCGCGTCGGATGAACGGCTTAAAAGAGTGGTAAATACTCTAATCGACGGCACGCTCAGCGACAACGATACGGGAATGTTCAGGCAGCTTTACGAGTCAGTTGTAAATGAGGATAGATATATGGTCTGCAAAGATTTCAAATCGTACTGCAACACCCGTGACAAAGCAAATGCGGATTTTTCAGATATGCATTATATGGGCGTAAAACGTCTTATGAATATAGCGAATTCAGGTTATTTTTCAAGCGACCGCTCGGTCAGAGAATATAACAAATTAATTTGGAGGTTAAAGTAATGTTAAAAAGAATGGTTTCAGCAGTTATTTGCGCAGCAATTCTGTTTGCTTTTGCCGCTTGCACACGAGGCGGCTCAGGTTCAAACGATGCAACAGTAGTGTCGCTCAAGGTCTGGGGCGCACAGGAGGACCAGGAGCTTCTCAAAGGCATGATAGAGGAGTTTAAGAAAGCAAACAGTAACACTAACTATAACATCACACTCGGCGTTGTGGGAGAAAAGGACACACAGGCAAAATTTCTTGAGGACCCAGCCGCCGCAGCGGATGTGTTTTCGTTCCCCGATGACCAGTTGCTCGACTTGGTTGATGCGGGCGCACTTTATGAAATAACTCTTAACAAAGACCAGATAAAAAAAGATAACCTCGCAGGAGCATATGACGCAGCCTGCATAGGTGATTCACTCTACGGCTACCCGACTACAGCAGATAACGGATACTTCCTTTATTATGATAAGAGCGTGATTTCGTCAGACCAGGCAAAGACGCTCGACGGCATACTTGAAGCGTGTAACAAGGCGGGCAAACGCTTTTATATGGACGTATCAAACGGATGGTATGCCGCATCGTTTTTCCTTGCGGCAGGCTGTGAGGTAGGGCTTGATAACAACGGCAAGCAGACCTGTAACTTCAACAACGCAGATGGCGTTAAGGCTGGCGAGAGCATAAAGGCTCTCTGCGCAAACAAGGCTTTTTTAACAGGCGATGATGCGATTTTCACAGGCGGAATGGGTGATAATATAGCGGCAGGCGTTTCGGGCACATGGAATGCAGAAGCCGTTGAAGACAAGCTCGGTGATAATTATGCCGCCACAAAGCTGCCCACCGCAACTATCGGAGATAAGCAAGTTCAGTTAAAAAGCTACGCAGGCTATAAGATTATGGGTGTAAACTCAGGCACAAAGCATCCGAAAGAGGCAATGATGCTCGCTCAGTGGCTCACAAACGAAAAAAATCAGCTCTTAAGATATAAGGAAAGACTAATGGGTCCGTCGAATATAAAGGCGGCAGAAAGCAGAGAGGTAAAGGAAAATATAGCGTTGTCCGCTCTTGCTGAGCAAAACGAGTTTGGCGTTTCGCAAAGAGGAATCAAGAGCACCTTCTGGCTTCCTGTTGAGGCGTTTGGAACAACAATGGAAAACAAGGATTATTCAAAGTCAATGCAGTCATTGCTTGACAGTATGGTGAAAGATATAACAACCTGATAGAAAGGAGGACACATGCTTGAGCGCAGAAAACAATATAGCGAATTTTGAACAGCCGCCGCTTCTCAAGCGTGCTGTCCGCAAAACAGGTGAAACAGCAGTTGGGCTCGGTAGAGCAATAGCACGTTTTTTTGTTGGGATAGGAAAAAGCGTTGTCGGTTTGCTGACCGACTTGGGTACAGCAATTATAAAGGGCGACTGGGTGACAAGGCTCTCGCTCTTTATAATGGGCTTTTACGGCTTCGTCAGAGGTCAGGTGGCACGCGGCGCAGCGTTTTTGACTGTGCAGATACTTTATATATTCTATATGTTCACCACAGGCTTTAAGGTGCTGTCAAAGTTTTCAACCTTAGGTACCGTAACGCAAGGGAAGGTGTTTGACGAGGAACAAGGGATATATATCTACACAGCGGGCGATAACTCGATGCAGCTTTTGCTGTTTGGCACCACAACCATAATAATCACGCTTATTTTCCTTGCAGTGTGGGCTTCGTCGGTAAGAGCGGCATACAGGGTACAGCAAAAGCGTTTAAACGGCGAGCGGATAGACGGTTTCAGAGATGATATAAGAAGCTTGGTTGGCAGAAATTATCACGTCACGTTGCTCACGCCGCCGGTGCTGCTTGTAGGCATATTTACTGTTTTGCCGCTTATATTTATGACGCTGATGGCATTTACAAACTATGATAAAAGCCATCAGCCGCCCGGCAACCTTTTCACGTGGGTTGGGTTTGATAACTTCACAAACCTTTTCGGCGGCAATGATAAAATAAGCTATACCTTTGTTAATCTCTTGGCTTGGACACTAATCTGGGCAATTTTTGCAACCTTCTCAAACTATGTTTTGGGTATGATTTTAGCGTTGATGATAAATAAAAAAGGCATAAAGTTCAAAAAAATGTGGCGCCTTGTTTTTATCATCACAATAGCTGTTCCGCAGTTTGTTACATTGATGCTGATGTCGCAGCTTCTGCACGACCAGGGCGCAATCAACGTGCTTTTACAGCAGCTTGGTATCACCTCTGAGTCCATTGGCTTTTTATCAAACGCAACGCTTGCGAGAATCAGCGTAATAGTGGTAAATATGTGGATAGGCATACCGTATTCTATGCTGATAACAAGCGGAATCCTGATGAATATACCTGAGGACTTGTATGAGGCGGCTCGCATCGACGGCGCAAATCCGGTGCAGACATTTTTCAAAATCACACTGCCGTATATGCTGTTTGTTACAACGCCATATCTTATTACTCAGTTTGTGGGAAATATAAACAATTTCAATGTAATATTCCTCTTAACAGGCGGCGGACCGCTTACGCTTGACTACTATCAGGCGGGCAAGACAGACTTGCTTGTCACCTGGCTTTATAAGCAAACGGTAACGGAGCAAAACTACAACCTCGCCGCAGTAATAGCGATAGTGGTGTTTATAATAACAGCGTCTATGTCGCTGATTGTGTATAATAATTCCTCTGCCACAAAGAAGGAGGACCAGTTCTCGTGAAAAAATCCTATTCTTTCAGCCGCAAAACAGCAAACGCCGCAATATATATAATTTTGACTGTTTTGTCGGTTGTGTGGCTCGCACCGATTGTTTATCTGGTGATTTTATCGCTCAGAAAAGAAAGCGGAGCGTATACTCCGTATATTTTTCCGAAAGAGCTTACTTTGGATAACTACAAATTGCTTTTTACCGATACAAGCCTTTTTAATTACCCCAGATGGTATTTAAACACATTTATCGTGGCGGTTATAACTTGCGTGATTTCAACTATTATGATATTGATGATAAGCTATGCGTTTAGCAGACTTAAATTCAACTCACGTAAAAGGTTTATGAGTCTGGGCTTGATAATGGGAATGTTTCCCGGATTTATGTCAATGATTGCGGTATATCATCTTCTCAAGGTGGTTGGACTTGTGCAGTCGCTTGTATCATTGGTGCTTGTGTATTCTGCATCGAGTGCGTTGGGCTACTTTGTGGCAAAGGGCTTCTTTGACACAATACCGAGGTCGCTCGACGAAGCGGCGACGATAGACGGGGCAAACCGCAACCAGATATTCTGGAAGATAATTTTGCCTTTGTCCAAACCTATAGTTGTTTACACAGCACTTACCTCGTTTATTGCCCCTTGGGCAGACTTCATATTTGTAAGCGTTATAATGAAGGATAACTACGAAAACTACACAGTTGCGCTTGGACTTTATCAAATGCTTTCAAGGGAAAATATATACAATTACTTCACGCGGTTTTGCGCAGGAGCGGTGCTCGTGGCAGTGCCGGTCACGCTGTTGTTTATGTTGCTTCAGCGTTACTATGTAAGCGGTGTAACGGGAGGAGCTGTCAAGCAGTAGTGCACTTGACAGCTCTGCTTTTTCGGGCAAACGGATAAATACTGTTATGCGGAGGCTTTAATGGAAGTTGTATTAGTGGTGATAGCACTTATTTTAACGTTGGCTGTGCTGACGGCGGTTATAGTGAATGTGTTTTACAATAAAGCGTTTGTCAGGGGCGAGCAACACCTAAACGCAAGCATGCTTGGTGTGCCTTGGGCGAGCTATGCGGATGTTATAATTCAAATTAACGAGTGGTTTGAAAGCCGTGTAACCGATAAGGTGAGCATAAAATCATACGACGGGCTGAGTCTGGCGGCTACGATTGCAGAGCAGCCGGACGCTAAGGGCACGGTTATTGTGTGTCACGGATACAGGTCGAGGGGGCAACTTGACTCTTGCTGCGCTCTTGAAATTTATTACAATATGGGGTTTAACCTTGTAGTAATAGACCAGCGTTCGCACGGCAACAGCACAGGCAACACGATAACCTTCGGTCTAAAAGAACGCTACGACGTTGCTGAGTGGGTTAATTTCGTCAATGCAAGATACGGATATCAAAAGCCTGTTATTTTGTCGGGCATATCTATGGGCTGTGCGTCGGTGTTGATGTCGATTGCGACAAAGCTGCCTGATAACGTGTGCGGAATAGTTGCTGACTGCGGCTATACGTCTGCGTTTGAGCAGCTCAGATACATTTTAAAGCGAGATTACAAGCTGGGAGCGTGGCCGCTTTTGTATCTTGTAAATATGAAATTCAGGCGCAAAACGGGCTGTGATTTAAGAGAAATCTCCACTGAAGACGTGCTCAGAAATAATTCGATTCCCGTGCTGTTTATTCACGGCGGCGCAGATGACTTTGTGCCAACGGATTTTTCACGTCGAAATTTCAAGGCTTGCGCATCGGATAAAAGACTGCTCATAGTCGACAGCGCCGCTCACGGAGTAAGCTGCTTGGCTTCCCCGAAGCAGTATAAAAGGGCGCTAACCGATTTTGTTAATTCGGTAATAAAAAACAGCTTATAGGCACTTGAATTAATGGCGAATTGCTATATAATAAAATCAGGAATAAAAATGAAGGAAGGTTTATAAATGAAACAGGCAGTAAATTTTAAAAGGCTTGACGAGCGTGCCGTCGTGCCTACATACGGCTCAGAGTTTTCAGCGGGAGCCGACCTTTACGCAGTGTTGGACGAGCCGTTAGTGCTCGAGCCGCACAAAACAGCACTTGTACATACGGGGATAGCGGTTGAAATCCCAACAGGGCTTGTTGGACTCGTTTACGCAAGAAGCGGACTTGCCTGCAAGCGTGGTGTTGCGCCTGCAAACAAGGTGGGCGTAATCGACAGCGATTACAGGGGCGAGATAATGGTTGCGCTTTATAATCACAGCGATACTCTGCAGATAATCGAGCCGTGCGAAAGAATCGCACAGTTTGTCCTCACACCGTATATTGCGGCAGAATTTGTTGAATGTAATGAGCTTAGCGATACCATAAGAGGCGCACAAGGCTTTGGCTCAACGGGTAGAAAATAGCAGTTGTTTCGTTTAGACTTTAATTTACATATTATTAAGATTTTTTAGACAAAAGGTTAGATTGGAAGCAATCAAATTGCTCTCAATTCATAAAAATTGTACAAAATTTGCAAAAAAAGCGTTATGTCAACTTAATGTTTGTCATTATTGTGTATTGTCCTTTTTTGATAAATTTTGTAAAATAAAAACAGTAGTTATTGCAGCAGTAAAAAGGCTGTTGTTTATACTGCGGCAAATAAAATATTTTGGGAGGAAAAAGTAAATGAAAAAGATTCTTGCACTTGTTCTGGCGCTTGTTATGCTGTTTGCATTTGCAGGCTGCAACAACGCTGACAACAACGAATTGCTCGGCATGAGTGATTCACCCATCGAAGCAGTTGAGATTAAAGCAGATTACGAAGTTCCTGATGACTTCAAAATCGGTTTCATCTGCCTTCACGACGAGAACTCAACTTATGACCTCAACTTCCTTAACGCAGTTGATTCTGTTAAAAAGGTTGCAGGCCTTAAGGACGAGCAGGTAGTTGTTAAAGTCAACGTACCTGAAGGCGACGAATGCTATGTTGCTGCAAAAGACCTTGTTGACCAGGGTTGTGACATTGTTTTCGCTAACTCTTTCGGCCATGAAGATTTTATGATTAAAGCTGCAAAAGAGTTCCCAGAAGTACAGTTCTGCCACGCTACCGGTACAAAGGCACACACAGAAAATCTTGCTAACTATCACAATGCTTTTGCTTCTATCTACGAAGGCCGTTACCTTGCAGGTATCGCTGCAGGTATGAAGCTCAACGAGATGATTGAAGCAGGCGAGTTCACTGCTAAGGAAGCAAAAATCGGCTACGTTGGTGCTTTCACTTACGCAGAAGTTATTTCAGGCTACACATCATTCTACCTTGGCGCAAAATCAGTTTGCCCCACTGTAACAATGGACGTTCAGTTCACTGGTTCTTGGTATGATGCAACAGAAGAAAAGAATGCAGCTGAGGCTCTTATCGCTAAAAACTGCAAGCTCATCAGCCAGCACGCTGACTCAATGGGTGCTCCTTCTGCTTGCGAAGCTGCAAACATTCCCAACGTTTCATACAACGGTGCAACTTATGATGCTTGCCCTGAAACATTCATCGTTTCTTCACGTATTGATTGGACTGCTTACTACAACTACATCATTGGTTGCGTAATCAACGGTAAAGAAATTGCTGCTGACTGGTGCGGTGGCATTGCTGAGGGTTCAGTTGTTCTTACCGGTATCAACCAGGATGTTGCTGCAGAAGGCACAATCGAAGCTATCAAGAAGGCAGTTAAAGATATTAAGGCTGGCACATTAAAAGTATTCGATACAGCTAAGGAAAACTTCATCACTGTAGACGGTAAAGCTCTTACCACATATATGGCTGATGTTGACACTGACGCTGCTTATACCCCTGATACAGAGGCTGTTAAAGATGGCTACTTCCACGAGTCAGAGGACCGTTCAGCTCCTTACTTCGATGTAAGAATTGACGGCATTACTCTCCTTAACGAGAAGTTCTAATCAGTTTTAAATTAAAAGGGCGGGGCATTATGTTTTGTTCCGCCCGAATTTCTTTTTAGTGTTTTAAGAAACATTTTTATAAAAAGGGCTTCTTAAAGCACTAAAATAACAGGAGGAAAATAAATTGACCGATAAAACAGCTATTGAACTTAGAAATATAACAAAAACTTTCGGTAGCGTGGTTGCTAACAGGAACGTTAATTTGAAGGTTAACCGTGGTGAAATTTTGTCTATATTAGGTGAAAACGGAAGCGGTAAAACAACCTTGATGAATATGATTTCGGGAATATATTTTCCTGATGAAGGCCAAATTTTTATTGATGGCGAAGAGGTTGTAATACGCTCGCCTAAAGATGCTTTTAATTATAAAATCGGTATGATACATCAGCATTTCAAACTGGTTGATGTGTTCAGCGCAACCGAAAATATAATTTTAGGTCTTAACGATGGAACAAAGTTCAGCGTGAAAGAGTCTGCCAAAAAGGTAGAAGAAATAAGTGCAAAATACGGCTTTGAAATTGAACCGCTTAAAAAAATTCACGAAATGAGCGTTTCGGAAAAGCAAACGGTTGAAATCATCAAGGTTCTTTATCGTGGCGCTGATATTCTTATATTGGACGAGCCTACGGCAGTTTTAACTCCGCAAGAAACACAAAAATTGTTTGCCGTTTTGCGCCGTATGCGTGACGACGGTAAATCAATAATAATCATTACCCATAAACTGCATGAGGTGCTTTCGCTTTCTGACAGGGTTTCCGTTTTAAGAAAAGGTGAATATGTAGGCACGGTTAATACTGCCGAAACATCTGAAGCTGAACTTACAGAAATGATGGTTGGTAAAAAGATATCACTCAACATCGAGCGAAGCGAGCCTAAAAACACAGTTGACAGACTGGTTGTTTCAGGTCTTAACTGTATGAATCGAGACGGCATAAAAGTTTTGAATGATATTTCGTTTACTGCAAAATCGGGTGAAATTCTGGGTATTGCAGGTATCGCAGGTTCAGGTCAGCGTGAGCTGCTTGAGGCAATTGCAGGTTTGCAGCACGTTAGCAGCGGCGAAATCATTTATAACAACCCCAAAACAAACACACAGGACAGTCTTAAGGATAAAACCCCCTTGCAAATCCGCGAGCTTGGCGTGCGCCTTTCTTTCGTTCCTGAGGACCGCTTGGGTATGGGCCTTGTAGGTAATATGGACATTGTTGATAATATGATGCTCAGAAGCTATCGCAAAGGCAAATCAATGTTCTTAGAGCGCAAGGCTCCCAAAAACCTTGCTTTGAATATTATAGACGAGCTCGAGGTTGTAACCCCTAATGAGAATACACCTGTCAGACGTCTTTCGGGCGGTAACGTGCAAAAGGTGCTGGTAGGACGAGAAATTGCTGCTGCCCCCACTGTTTTGATGGCGGCATACCCTGTGCGAGGCCTTGATATCAACTCATCTTACACAATATACAACCTGCTTAACGAGCAAAAAGAAAAAGGCGTTGCCGTTATTTTCGTCGGTGAAGACCTCGACGTTTTGATTGAGCTGTGTGACAGAATTTTGGTTGTTGGCGGCGGTGCCATTACGGGCATTGTTGACGGTAGAACAGCCACAAAAGAAGAAATCGGTTTGTTGATGACCAAAACAATAGCAAAGGAGGAATAAACGGTGCAAAAGAAACTTAAAGTTGGTACAAGTTCGTTTCATATTGTTAAAAGAGAACCGCTTGCTTGGTATTACAGTATAGCAATTCGTTTGGCGGCGGTTGTTGCAGCGTTGCTTGTTAGTGCAGTTGTTATAGTGCTTTTGACACAAAAAAATCCTTTGCAAATTTATTCTTCTATGATAAGCGGTGCGTTTGGTTCATCGCTTCGCAGATGGAGCTTGTTCCAGAATGTTGCAATGCTGCTTTGCATCTCTTTGGCTGTAACTCCAGCCTTTAAGATGCGGTTTTGGAACTGCGGTGCAGAAGGACAGGTTTTGATAGGCGGTCTTGCTACAATATCAGTTATGATGTTCTTGGGCGGTAAAATGCCCTTACCGCTTTTGATTATTGTTATGATAGCGGCATCCATTCTTGCCAGCGTTATATGGGCAGTTATCCCAGCCGTGTGCAAAGCACTTTGGAACACAAACGAAACACTTTTTACCTTGATGATGAACTATATTGCCATTCAGCTTGTGGCATTTTTCTTAAAATATTTTGTTAAAAGCGGTTCAGGCGTTTTAACACCAATGCCTCAATACGGTCTGCCCGTCATTGGCGATATGCCTTACTTGCTTAATATCATCATTGTTGCTTTGCTTACGGTTGTTGTTTACATCTATCTTAAACAAACTAAACAGGGCTACGAAATCTCTGTTGTAGGTGAAAGTGAAAACACTGCAAAGTATATAGGAATAAATGTTAGAAAAGTTATTATCAGAACGCTTGTTGTTTCGGGTGTTTTGTGCGGTATAGCAGGTATGCTGCTCGTTGGCGGCACAAACCACACAATCAGCACAACAACGGTTGCAGGACGCGGATTTACAGCCATCATGGTTTCTTGGCTTGGCAAATTTAACCCGTTGTTTATGGCGTTTACATCCTTCCTTATCGTTTTCCTTGAAAAAGGTTCGGGACAGGTTTCAACCGATTTCCGTTTGCCCGGCGCAATTTCAGACATCGTTACCGGCATCATTCTTTTCTTTATTATAGGATGCGAATTTTTCTTGCAATATAAAGTTGTGATTTCTAAAAATGCAAAGGAGGGTGAATAGAGTATGTTAACCTTTCTTGTAAGTGCAATTCGTCTTGGTATGGCGTTTTTGTTCGGTTCAACAGGTGAAACCATTACCGAAAAATCAGGTCACTTAAACCTCGGTATACCGGGCGTTATGTGTGTTGGCGCATCCTGCGGTTGCTATGCGGAATATCTTTATTTGAATGCTTTTAAAATCAATGCCAGCCCATTCCTTGCGGTTTTAATTCCTATAATAGCAACGGTGCTTGGCGGCGCATTAATGGGACTAATTTATTGCTTCTTGACCGTAACTTTACGTGCAAACCAAAATGTTACGGGTCTTGCGCTCACCACCTTTGGCGTTGGTGTATCAGAGTTTATGATTGCAAAAACAGGCGCAATTTATACAAAGGGCAGTCGCTATTTCACACAGTCATTACCCTTTGCAGATAATCTTGGCTGGTTTGGCAAACTGTTTTTGTCACACGGTATATTGATTTACCTTGCAATTATAATTGCTTTGGTTTCTTCATACGTTCTCACCAAAACACGTATAGGTCTTAACCTTCGTTCAGTAGGCGAAAACCCTGCAACAGCAGATGCCGCCGGTATAAACGTGTCACGCTATAGATACGTTTCAACCTGCATTGGCTGCGGTATAGCAGGACTTGGCGGTCTTTCGTTCATTATGGATTATTTGCACGGCAACTGGGAATATTGCATTGATGCAATAGGTTGGCTTGCTATCGCTCTTGTTATCTTTACTGTTTGGAAACCAAATCTTGCAATTGTTGGTTCAATAGTGTTTGGTGCTTTGTATATTGCAAGCAGCTATATAACAGGCGTTAGCTTTGCAAATAAAGAACTTTTCAAGATGCTACCTTACGTTGTAACAATTGTTGTTCTTATATTTACAAGCATAAGAGATAAGAAAGAAAATCAACCACCCGCATCACTTGGCCTTTCATATTTCAGAGAGGAAAGATAATCAGCGTTAATAAAACCCGCACACTTGTTGAATTGCAAGTGTGCGGGTTTTTGCTTGTATTAAATATTCTAACTGTACAACGCCAGTCCACCTTGATACATATCAAACTTCAAGTCTGATAAAGCACTGTTTACAGCGTAGCAATGACCGCTCTGGGCAATTGGTATAATGTGCGGGCTGCTGATAACGGCTTTCTCAGCCTTGCTCAGTTCGCTTGCTTCATTAGAGCCGTCCAGATATTTGTCAATCGCAATGTTGTATTTGCCAAAAACAGTGTCACTGCTTCTAAACTGTCTTAGCAAGCCATAAGCACTGCCGTCGCTTGAGGTGATAGGCATAAGCGCAATCTGATAGTTGCCTGAGCTTACAGCGGCGGTTAAGTCTGAGAGAGAGGCAGCCTCAATGTTAACAACAGCGCCCAACTCCTTTTGCCAATGCTGAGCTATTTGCGCCGCAGTGTGCTTCATACCGTCTGTGTCCACATACTTAATTGTGATTGTGGGCAAGGTTAGCTTGTTGCTCTTGAGCGCCGCGATTAAATCGGCTGCTGCTTCGTTGGACTTTGACTTGCGTACAGAGATTTCATCGCAAACGCTTCTGTATTGCGCCATACCAATAAGCAAGTCATCAGCAACAATACCTGACGTTGCTTTGAAGCGTGAAGGCAAGCTGTCTTTATACGCTGAGTTACCGAGCGCCTTTTTGAATGCGGCGCTGACGGCAGGCTCGCCTATAACAGATGCCTCGCTGTTTATAACAGCCGCCCACGTTGTATCGTAAAATGCAACTGTTTCCAAGGCGGCATCTTCTGCCAGCTCAGCCGACTGCATTGAGATTAGCGCAATATCGCAAAGGTTGCTGTTTATGTTGTCGATTTTTGTTGCGTCATCATTCCCGAAGGTGAGGGAAACTGTGTTAGCCACAGCCTTGAAATCGCCTGTGTATTCCTTGTTGACTGCCAACTTAATGCTCGATTCAGCCCACTGGCTGACTTTAAGCGGACCGTTAAAAAGCGAAAGCTGAGCGGTCATTGCGTAGCGGCCTGCGGCTTCCTCAAATAAAGCCTCGTTGCAAGGCATTGCAAACGCATAGGTGAGCGTTTTGAGCAAATCGGGGTCAGCGCTGTTAAGCGTGATTGTAAGCTTGCGCTTGCCGCTTGCAACTATTCCTAAAGTGCTTTCATCAGCCTCACCATTATAAACGCTTTCGGCATTTTTAATGCAGAAAAGCTGCTGAGCGCCGGGAGAAAGCGTTTCAGGGCGCAGAGCTCTGACAAGACCAAACCTGAAATCGTCAGCTGTAACCTGAGAGCCGTCAGACCACTTGAGCCCGTCTTTGATTGTAAAGGTGTAGGTGAGACCGTCGCTTGAAACCTTATATTCCTCACAGGCAGCCTTTAAAACCTCACCGTTGTCAATCCTGAAAAGACCTTCAAAGGTGTTCCTGACTATCAACAACTCCTCGTAGGTTGAGGCAAGCTGAGGGTCAATATTGGTGGGCATATTATACATATTAAAGATGATATTTTTAATTACAGAGGACGACCCCGATGAGCAGGAGACAAGCCCTGTGCAGATAGCAATTATAAGCAAAACACACACTGAAAGTTTAAGAAGTTTCTGCATTTATAATTTCACCTTTCGAAAAACTCTGTCAATAAAAATGAAATCTGTCAGCTTTGTGGACAGATTTCATATGTAGGGTATTGTTACTCTTCGGTGCTTGCAGTCAAGGCGAGCTCTTTTTTTGACTTAAATTCACGACAGTTCTCTGCAATTACTTCGTCAGGCTTAGATAGCAGCACTTCGGGATGCTTTATAAGCCTTGCCAGCAGTTTCATTGATGAGGCGTAATAGAAGCCGTCGCAAATCCGCTCGTCGGCAACGATTTTCATGCCGATATAACGCTTGGTTACAACGTTGCCGTGAGAGTCAAGCTCATACTCTGTTTCTTTTTTGCCAATTGCAACGAAAACTGAGCAGGTACCGAATTCATACAGGTGATGGTATATAGGGCCAATGCCGCACGAGCCAAGGTCAGTTATGAACATACTTGAGTGGAACGGACTGGCATCACGTATTAAGCGAGGCATAAGCCCGATTTTATCAAGGTTTCTCATAAGGTCAACGAAGAAGGATTTAATAAATGTAGGAGTGATGCCCAGTGCGCGCGCAACAATATCTGTACGGTTGCCGTCAACACTCTGCTCATAAACCTCTTCTCTTATCGCCTTTTCAACTATGTTAACAACGTCGTATAGCGTGTTGTCAGGCTCAAACTCAGGCATAATAGTGGTTTCTTCCTCGTCAAGAGTGAGAGCACGCTTGCAAGCCAAAGCGATGCGCATATCGTTGTGAGCATATATTTTGCGACCTATAACAAAGCGGTTAAGATGAGGCCTTTGCGATACAATTCGCACCATCGCTGCCATAAAGATATGCAGCATACGTAAGTTTGGCATATCGGTTTTGCGATGCTCTCTTACAAACTTTTCCAACTCGGTTATATCGAGCCTGTGCTCGAAAAACACCTGAGAATCCATACGGGTTCTCATAACGGCAGGAATAATTTGAAAAATGGGGTCAAGGTTGCGGAGCCTGTAACCGTCGTAACGGTCACCGAATTTTCTTTTAAGTTTTTTCATATAAAAATCTCCTAAAATCGACCTTACTTCTAATTTAGAATATACACTAATTTTTAAATAATGTCAATAAAATGTGTTGACAAAGCGTGAGATAGGGTATATAATAGCGAAGTGCTGTAAAGTATTTTTACTTTACACCTTTGAACTTGGGGGATAGCTTTATGGCTAAAAATCTTGAGGTAACACTGTTGCTTGATTATTATGGCGAGCTGCTCACTCAAAAGCAGCGCAAGATAACGGGTTATTATTATTTTGACGACCTTTCGCTTGCTGAGATTGCAGAAAACGAGGGGGTAACACGTCAGGCAGTGCGCGATATAATTCGCCGCACAGAGCAGCAGTTATCAGAGCTTGAGAGCAGGCTTCACTTTGCCCACTTAATTTCAGAGGTTACGGATACGCTTGGTCAGATGCGTGATATGGCTGATAAGGAAAGCGGCGATTTCGCTCAAAAGGTGAAAGCTGACTGCACAGCACTGATAAAAGATTTGCTTAAGGAGTGATAGCTTAATGGCGTTTGAGGGATTATCTGATAAGCTTGCCGCAGCGTTTAAAAAGCTTCGCTCAAAGGGCAGATTAAATGAAGCAGACGTTAAGGAAGCGATGCGAGAGGTACGTCTTGCATTGCTCGAGGCTGACGTAAACTATAAGGTTGCAAAGGACTTCACCGCCACTGTTACTGAGAAGTGCGTGGGTGAGCGTGTTATGGAGAGCCTTACACCTGGCCAGATGGTTGTCAAGATAGTCAACGAGGAGCTGACTGCTCTGATGGGCGGCGAGCATATGCGGCTCAACACATCGAGTAAGCTGCCCACAATCATTATGATGTGTGGCTTGCAGGGCTCCGGTAAGACAACTCATAGCGGTAAGCTTGCGTTGATGCTTAAGAATAAGGGGCATCGCCCGTTGCTTGTGGCAGGGGATATATACAGACCTGCTGCGATAGACCAGCTAAGAATTGTTGGCGAAAAAATCGGAGTGCCTGTTTTTGAGAAAGGCACACAAAAGCCCGAGTTAACTGCAAAGCAGGCAGTAAGCCACGCGCGCGACTATGGTAATGACTATGTTATTATAGATACGGCGGGACGGCTTCATATAGATGAAGCACTTATGAAAGAGCTTCAAAGAATAAAGGAAAACGTTACACCTGATGAGATAATTCTGGTTGTTGACTCGATGACAGGTCAGGACGCTGTAAACGTAGCGAAATCGTTTAATGAGCAGCTTGAGATAGACAGCGTGCTGTTAACTAAGCTTGACGGTGACACAAGAGGCGGTGCGGCGTTATCCGTAAAGGCGGTAACGGGCAAGCCCATAAAGTTTGTGGGAACAGGCGAAAAATTGGGCGACCTCGAGGAATTCCACCCGAGCAGAATGGCATCGAGAATTCTCGGAATGGGCGATGTGCTAAGCCTGATTGAAAAGGCAGAGCAGAGCCTTGATGAGAAAAAAGCCGAAGAGATGGCGAAACGCCTGAGTGAAAACACCTTTGACTTAAACGATTTGCTTTCGCAGTTTCAGGAAATAAAAAAGATGGGACCGCTCAAGCAGGTAATGGGTATGATACCGGGAATGTCAAAGCAGTTAAAGGACGTTGACATTGATGACCGTCAGCTGCTGAGGGTTGAATCTATAATATATTCAATGACCGCAAAGGAGCGCAGAAAGCCCGATATCATCAACGCTTCACGCAAACGCAGAATTGCGGCGGGCAGCGGTGTCAAGGTTGAAGACGTTAACCGTTTGCTCAAACAGTATGAGCAGATGAAGAAAATGTTCAAGCAGATGAATTCAAACAAAAACCGCAGAGGTTTTCCCGGCGGTTTCCCGGGTGGATTTCCCGGAGGAATGAGATTCTGATATTGACCACTGGTAATCCCAAGTGTGAAATATATAATAAATTATTATAAATTAGGAGGTGCAACAAATGGCAGTTAAGATTAGACTTCGCAGAATGGGCGCAAAGAAGGCACCGTTTTACCGTGTAGTTGTCGCTGATTCGAGATATCCCCGTGACGGCCGTTTCATCGAGGAGGTTGGATATTACAATCCTCTGAAGGAGCCGGCAGAAGTTAAGTTGGACACTGAGGCTGTAAAGAAGTGGATTGGAAACGGCGCTCAGCCCACTGATACCGTAAAGGCTCTGCTTAAGAAGGAAGGAATTCTTTAAGGAGAACGTGTTATGGAACAATTACTAAAATCAATCGTGAGCGGCTTGGTGCGCAACCCTGACGCTATATCTATTACGGTTGATGAGCCCAGAGCAGACTCAACAGTGGTGTATCACCTTCGTGTTGACCCTGCAGATATGGGCAGAGTAATAGGTAAGCAGGGTCGCATAGCAAAAGAGATACGCTTGGTTATGCGTTCTGCCGCAAATCACGAAGGAACCAAAGTTATGGTTGAGATTGACGATTAACAGCTTGAACATAATAATGGCCCAAAACAGCCGCAGCGTGAAAACGCTGCGGCTGTTTGTTTGGTGCTTTACAGCAGTTGCTTGACAAGAGGGATAGTTAGGGTTAGAATAATTTAAACGAATTAGAGAAAGGGGCGCCCTGATTTGCGCAAGGAGTTTTTGGAAACAGGAGAAATAACAGGCACACACGGAGTACGTGGCGAGCTGAGAGTTCATCCTTGGAGTGATTCTCCGCAGTTTTTGACGCAGTTTAAGCGCCTGTATCTTGATGAAAACGGAATTGAGCGCTTGGACGTGGTCAACGCAAGAGCGCACGGACATATGGTTATACTCAAGGCTAAGGGCGTGGACGATATACCTGCAGCAGAGCAGCTAAGGGGCAAAACCGTGTATATCTCGCGTAAAGACGTGCGTCTTGATAAAGGTGTAAACTTCGTGCAGGATATAATCGGCTGCAAGGTATACGACGTTGATACTAAGGCGTGCTACGGCGAGGTTACAGACGTTTCCAAAACGGGCGCAAACGACGTCTGGCATATAAGTAATGGCGGCAATCTTGTGCTGATTCCCGTTATTGATGACGTTGTAAAGAGCGTTGACGTTGATAAAGAAACGATACTTATAAAACCGTTGAAAGGCTTGTTTGACGATGAAAATTGATATAATGACGCTCTTTCCCGATATGTGCAATTCGGTGTTGAGCGAGAGTATAATCGGCAGAGCATCAAAAGCAGGGCTGATAGAAATCAAGTGCACCGATATCCGCGCATATACAGAGAATAAGCACGGCAGAGTTGACGATTATCCATACGGCGGCGGAATGGGAATGGTATTAGGCCCTCAGCCGATATATGACTGCTTTTCAGCAATCTGCGAGCAACGCAAAAAGCGTCCGCATCTTATATATATGTCGCCAAAGGGCAAAACGCTTACTCAGCAGAGGGCGTGCGAGCTTGCGCAGTTGGATGGATTTGCAGTGCTTTGCGGACATTACGAGGGCGTTGACCAGAGAATTATAGACGAGATTGTGGATGAGGAAATCTCCATTGGCGACTATGTTCTCACGGGCGGCGAACTGCCCGCTATGGTTTTAGTTGATACAGTGTGCAGAATGGTTAAGGGCGTGCTCAGTGACGATGAATGCTTTACGGAAGAAAGTCATTTTTCGGGACTGCTCGAGTATCCGCAGTATACGCGTCCGCCTGTGTGGCACTCAGCCGCAGTGCCCGAGATACTCTTGTCAGGACACCACGCCAACATAGAAAATTGGCGCAGACAGATGTCGCTGATTGAAACGAGAGAGAAGCGCCCCGATTTGTTTGAAAAAGTCGAATTAAGTAAAAAAGACAAAAAACTCTTAGATGATATAGACAAAAAAGTTGAAAAAGAATAGGCTTGTTATACGAAAACTCGAAATATGGGGTTTATTGTGGTAATGTTATACAAAGCCTGTGGTAAATGATTTTTCAGATTTGTCTACAAAATAGAACTTTGGAATAATGGTGAGGATTTCGTTGACCTTGGGCACACTAATGGATATAATAATTATTGGATGATAAAAAATCAGTATATGTTGTGTTTTAAGGAGCGATATAGATGTTTGTTAAAGACGCAGTGGTTAACAATAAGGTAGGGCTTCATGCACGTCCTGCAACCTTCTTTATTCAGAAGGCAAACGAGTTTAAATCAACAATCTGGGTTGAGAAAGAAGAGCGCCGCATAAATGCAAAGAGCCTTTTGGGTGTTTTGTCATTGGGAATAATCGGCGGAGCTGAAATCAAGATTATTGCAGACGGTGCCGATGAAGAGGCCGCTGTAAATGCTCTTGCAGACCTCGTTGAATCAAGCTTTGAAGACTAATTATTAAATAAAAAAACAAGCCGAAGGAATTTTCCTTCGGCTTGTTTTTTTATTCGTTTTTACCACAGCAACGCTTGTACTTTTTGCCGCTGCCGCACGGACACAATCCATTTTTGGAGTAACCCTTAGGCTTGCCTGTTTCGGTTGAGCCTTCTGAGTTGTCGCCTGTAATTTTTGCAACCTGCTCACGCTTTACTTCTTCGCCAACGCGAATATTGACCGTGAGCACCATTTTTGCGGTGTCGTTCTGGATGGCGGTAATCATTTCCTCAAACATATCAGCGCCGTCGTTTCTGTATTCGTCAACGGGATTATGCTGACCGTACGCCCTGAGCCCAATGCCTCTGCGCAGCTCATCCATCGCATCGATGTGATTCATCCAGTTGATATCAACAGCGCGGAGCAATATCTTGCTCTGAACGTCGCCAATGATTTCCTTGCCATAGGTTTCAAGCCTGTCGTTATAACGCTTGAGAGCTCTGTCTTGCAGCAACTCGATTATATCCTCTATATCGAGCCTGTTGAGCTCGTTTATCGAATAGTAGAAATCGCCGTTGTCAGTCAGCCAGCCGTTGTAATATTCACGCAAGCCGTCAAAGTTCCAGTCACCGCTATCGTCTTCGTTGAGGAAGTTTTCAACGGTTTGCTCGATTGAACGTTTAATCATCTTGATGATGGTTTCATTTATGTCGAGCCCCTCGATTACATCGTTACGCTGAGAGTAGATGAGCTCACGCTGCTTGTTCATAACATTATCGTATTCAAGCACGTTCTTTCTGGCGGTGAAGTTGCGGTACTCGATTTTCTCCTGAGCCGACTCGATTGTACGAGAAAGCATTTTCATCTCAAGCGGCATATTCTCGTCAAATTTGAGCGCATCCATCATATTGTAGATGCGTTCGCCGCCGAACAGACGCATAAGGTCGTCTTCCATAGAAACGAAGAAGCGAGTCTCGCCTGGGTCGCCCTGACGTCCCGCACGGCCTCTGAGCTGATTGTCGATTCTTCGAGACTCGTGTCGCTCGGTACCGATAATGTACAGACCGCCGGCTGCCCTTACCTCTTCTGCTTCGGGCGCAATCTGCTCTTTAAAGCTTTCAAGCTGTTCAACGAAAAACGCGCGTGCCTCAATGATTTCGGCATTGTCGGTTTCGGCATAGCCTGTAGCCTCGCTTATGAGCTCCTCGCTGTAGCCGTTTTTGCGCATCTGCATTTTAGCCAGATATTCAGCGTTACCGCCAAGCATAATATCGGTGCCTCGACCTGCCATATTGGTTGCGATTGTAACAGCACCCTTTTTACCTGCCTGAGCAACGATTTCCGCTTCCTTTTCGTGATGCTTAGCGTTGAGCACCTCGTGCTTGATGCCGCGTTTTTTCAGCATCGAGCTGAGAAGCTCAGATTTTTCTATTGAAATAGTGCCCACCAGAACGGGCTGATTTTTGCTATGGCACTCGGTAATCTGCTCAATAACAGCGTTAAACTTTGCTTTTTCGGTTTTGTAAACCACGTCAGGCAAATCCACTCTTGCGAGCGGCTTGTTTGTGGGGATTTCGATTACATCGAGCATATAGATTTCTCTGAACTCGGTTTCCTCTGTCATAGCAGTACCCGTCATACCCGACAGCTTGGTGTAAAGCCTGAAAAAGTTCTGGAAAGTTATTGTTGCAAGGGTACGTGATTCGTGTGCGATTTTAACGCCTTCTTTGGCTTCGATAGCCTGATGCAAGCCTTCGTTGAAGCGTCTGCCAAACATAAGTCTGCCTGTAAACTCGTCAACGATGATAACCTCGCCGTCTTTAACAACATAGTCAACATCGCGCTGCATAACGCCGTGCGCCTTGATTGCCTGATTGATATGGTGCGAAATGGTAACGTTTTCAACGTCGTTTAGGTTTTCAATTCCAAAATATTGCTCGGTTTTCTTAACGCCCGACTTTGTAAGCACGGCAGTTTTTGCCTTTTCGTCAACAACATAGTCGCCGTCATACTCAGCCTCGCTGTCGCTCTTTTTGGAGTCCATTTCACGCACCTTGCAAGCAGTAAATGACCTTGCAAGCTTGTCAGCACGCTGATAGAGCTCACTTGACGATTCGCCCTGTCCTGAAATGATAAGAGGAGTACGCGCCTCGTCGATGAGGATTGAGTCAACCTCGTCGATGATAGCAAAGTTGTGACCGCGCTGCACCTTTTGCTCTTTGTAGATAACCATATTGTCACGCAAATAGTCAAAGCCGAGCTCGTTGTTTGTGCCGTAGGTGATGTCGGCATTGTATGCCTCGCGGCGCAGGTCGTTCGGCATATCGTGAACGATAAGTCCAACGCTGAGCCCCAAGAATCTGTAAACCTTGCCCATCCACTCACTGTCACGTCTTGCAAGGTAATCGTTGACGGTGACGATGTGCACGCCCTTGCCCGAGATAGCATTGAGATATGCAGGCAGCGTTGCAACTAAGGTTTTACCCTCGCCTGTTTTCATTTCGCTTATTCTGCCCTGATGAAGAATGATACCGCCCACAATCTGAACGGGGAAATGCTTCATTCCAAGCACACGCCAGGATGCCTCACGGCATACAGCAAACGCCTCAGGCAGCATACTGTCAAGCGACTCGCCGTTTTCATAACGGAGCTTAAATTCGCTTGTCATTTCACGCAGCTCGTCGTCAGACATTTTAGCCATCTTGTCCTCATAAAAAAGCACGCTTTCCACAAGAGGACGTATTCTTTTTAGTTCTCTTTTGCTATAGCTTTTAGCAAGAGCTTTAACAAGATTCATTTTATATCAACCTTTCGAAAACATACAAATAATCTAATACAATGATTATAACACACAAAGCTGTGAAAATAAAGCAGATTTTGTAAACAAGCTGTTTTAAAAAGATTACGAAAAACACAGCCTGTTATCATTTTAACAGATTTTATCAGATTAATCAAATAATATAATGAAAACCTACTTGAAAAGAGCTTGAGTTTGCGTTACAATAAACTAAGATAATATGAAAGGATGTTTATGATATGGCAAACAAAGTTTTAGTTGAAACTTCAGCCCGCCATGTACACGTATCACAGGAGCATCTTGAGATACTCTTTGGTAAGGGCTATGAATTGACTGTTAAGAAAATGCTTTCTCAGCCCGGTCAGTACGCAGCAGAGGAGAGAGTTACCGTTGTAGGTCCCAAGAAAGAGCTTGCAAATGTTTCTATTTTAGGTCCTGTACGTCCTGAAACTCAGGTTGAGCTGTCTTTGACAGATGCACGTTCTATTGGTGTAAACGCACCTGTTCGTGAGTCTGGCGATGTTAAGGGAAGCGGTGCTTGCAAGCTTGTTGGCCCCGCAGGCGAGGTTGAGCTCAGCGAGGGCGTTATCGCTGCAAAGCGTCATATACATATGACCACAGCCGATGCCGCTGAGTTTGGCGTTGAGGATTGTCAGGTTGTCAGCGTTAAGATTGACACAGACGGCCGCGCACTTGTGTTTGGAGACGTTGTTGTAAGAGTAAGCGATAAGTACGCTCTTGCTATGCATATTGACACTGATGAGTCTAACGCAGCAGGTTGCACACCCGGTCTTATGGGCGAGGTTATAAAGTAAAAAACATATTGGTAAAATAAAATCACCGCAGACTTTAAAATCTGCGGTGATTTTATTTATTGCTTAATTGGTAGTAGTAAAGAATCAATGCACTTGTTAATAAACTCCATAACCTTTTCAAGTCCTTCTTCGTCGAGTCCTTCCGAAATGCCCATCAGGATAATTCCTGCAAATACCGTGAAGATAATCATATAGTGCTTAAACGAAAGCTTTTCCTTGAGGAAGATGCGAGAAAGCAATACAGAGAATACGCAGTAAGCGGAAATCATAGGAGCGGCAACGGTTGGGTTGTCGCCAATTGCATAGATGTATGCAAACTGTCCTACGGTCTCGCAAACGGCGCCGCCGATGCGGAACTTGCCGTGTTTAAAGTCAAGACGCTGCTTTTTAATCAGCACAACATAGATAAATGCCAGCACCGCCATAAAGAAGAAGGTGTATTCATAGGCAATGTTTGCAGATTCCTCATTTACCTTGCCTGTGTCGAGCAAGAGAGCATCTGCGAATGTTCCCAGACCGTCGAGTATGCAGTAAAAAATCGGGAAGAAAACTGCAATAAAGCTGCTTACATATTTCTTGTTTTCTGCCTGACCAATCATAGCCTTAGCTTCTGTATCGTGTGATTTTTCAACAAATGCAAGACCTATAACGCCGATGCAAACGAGCACAATACCTGCCCAGCTGAACGCATCGGGCATTTCCTTTAGGAAAATCAGGCACAAGATGCAGGCAACGGCACCCGATGAGTTGCATATCGGCGAGGATACGGAAAGCATCAGGTATCTGAGACCCACATAGCCCAAAATCATAGAAAAGATATAGAAGAAGGTTGCGGGAAGGTAGTTAATGAAGTCTGCCACGTTGAAGTGCGCGCCAAGCAGAAGCTCAGCCGTTGCGTGCAAGCCCATAACAGTACCCACAGCCATAACTATTTTCCAATGACTGTATTTGTCATCAGATGGAGAACCAAGCTTTGAGAAGAGGTCGGAACCGCCCCAGAAAGCGATTGTAATAAGCGAAAGTATAAACCACATATTTTTAGTAATAAGCGAAAGTATAAACCACATATTCTTAGCTCCTTTATTTTGACAAAGAATAATTTTTATAGAGCTCAAAACAGTCGTATATTGGGCGGTAAGAGCCGTTAGAATTTGTTGTTACGGCTATAACTAAGCGCCCGTCATTTGCATCGGCATAGCTGGCAAGACAGAAACCCGCCTTGTTTGTGAAGCCTGTTTTGCCGCCTTTAACGGTTGCAACCTCAGGCTCTGTGCCATACATTTTCGCAAACATTGAATTTTTCAGACTGATGCCGTCGGGGTGGGATTCGGTTGGCTTGATGAGGTAATTCTCAGTTGAGATTACCTTGCGCAAAAAGTCGTTTTTGAGCAACTGCTGCATTATAATCGCAAGGTCGTAGCAGGTGCTATACTGGCTTTCGTCATCAAGTCCCACAACATTTGCAAAATGCGTGTTTTCAAGTCCCATCTCGCCTGCTTTTTTGTTCATAAGCACTACGAAGTCCTCAACGCTGCCTGCCGCTTTAATCGCAAGAGCGGTTGCGGCATCTGCGCCCGAGAACATAATCATCCCGTAGAACAAATCAGTCACGGATAACTTCTCACCCTCCTGAAGCCCAATCATTATTGCATCTGAGTTATACAGCTTGCTGAGGACTTCTTGGTCGAGCGAGATTTTTTCATCTAAATCCGAGATGTTTTCGACGGCAACAATGGCTGTCATAAGCTTAACAAGCGATGCGGGATAGATTTTATCACGGCTTTGCTTGTCCGCCAGTACAACTGCATTGTCAACATCTATCAATATTGCGTGTTCACTGTTGAGCTGGTCTGTAAGATTTACAGTATCATTTGAAAACTCAGGGTAAATTACCTTGAGCGGCTTTGTGGTTTCTGGTGGCGAATGGTTTTGCGTTTTGCTCACAACTGAGCTTGAACTTGTGCCTGTATTGTGCTTTGCAGTGCAGCTTTTGATGCCGAGCACTGAGGCGAGAACAACACCCATAAGCACAAGCAAAGCGCCGATGCGCCTTATGTAAGCCTTGCGCTTTAGCTTGGCTTTTCTCTTGCGTT
The DNA here is from genome assembly GCA_045579085.1 of Acutalibacteraceae bacterium. Lineage (GTDB taxonomy): Bacteria > Bacillota > Clostridia > Oscillospirales > Acutalibacteraceae > RGIG2206. The sequence continues at coordinate 33,925 of JAZNLO010000031.1, read as the reverse complement.
TAGCGGTAGCCTGAGCCTCAGCAACGCGCCTTTGCTTTGACGCTTCCTTGCTTATTTTGAGACGCTCAGGGTCGTATGAGGTGTAAAAATCGCCGTATTTGCTTTCAAAGCGGTCATAAAGCTTGTTTCTTAAATCACTCATCGAAGCTCACCTCGCCTATCATAGCATCGACCACTACACCTGTCAGGCGCACGTCGGCAATGCAGCCACGCCTATCGCACCCTGCAACTAAAACGAGGGTGTAGTTCGGGGTGTATCCCTTGTTTACGCCGTCTTCAAACGTTTCAAACAAAACCTTAGCGGTTTTACCAATCTGGGCAGCCAAAAACGATTGCTCGCACTTTTTCGTTGCGGCAATCATAGCCTTTGAGCGAGCCTGCTTTTGAGCGTTTGATATTTGATTTGGCATCTTGTCGGCAAACGTGCCTTTTCTGCGTGAATATGCAAACACGTGGCTTCTTGCAAAGTTTATCTTCTTAACAAACTCAACCGATTCAGCAAACTCCTCATCGGTTTCGCCCGGAAAGCCCACCATTATATCGGTTGTGATAGAACAGTCATCAAAAGTTTTGCGTATGCGCTCGGTAAGGTCTGCAAAAAATGCCTGATTGTAATGCCTGTTCATTCTTTTGAGCGTGGCATCACAGCCTGACTGAAGCGCAAGATGAAATTGCGGACAAAACTTCGGCTGAGCCTTTAGTCTTGTAAGCATTTCGTCGGTAAAAAGGTCGGGCTCAAGCGAGCCGAGTCTGACACGTTCAACCTGTTTGCAGGAGCAAACAGCATCAACAGCGTCACATAGGTTAAGGTCAAGGTCTTTGCCGTAGGTGGAAAGATTGATTCCCACAAGTACGATTTCCTTGTGTCCGTTTTCGGCAAGACAGCGAGCCTCACCGGCAATAGCCTCAGGTGCCTTAGACCTGACAAAGCCCCTTGCATAAGGAATGATGCAGTAGGTGCAATAACGCTCGCAGCCATCCTGAATTTTTATGTATGCTCTGGTTCTCTCAGGGAAGCGGTTAATAACGGGAGTTTTAAACTTCTCATTTTTTTCGTGTTGCTCAATGTCAATTACTCGCTCGCCGCTTAAAAGGTGCTTTTCAACATTTGCAATAAGCCGCTCGTTAGAAGCGTTGCCCATTATGACATCAGCATAATCAAGGCTGTCCATACTGCTTGGGAACGCTTGCGGCAAACAGCCGGTAAGCACTATTGTAGCGTGAGGCAGACTCCGCCTGAAACGGCGTAAAATCTGACGCGCCTTTCTGTCACTCTCGGCTGTAACGGTGCAGGAGTTGACAACTAAAACATCAGGCTGAGCATCTGTAGACACAACAGAATAGCCGTAAGAGGTTACGGCTTGCTGCATAGATGATGTTTCATATTGATTAACCTTGCATCCGAGTGTGTAAAAAGCAAATTTCATAGAATACGATACCTTTAGAAGTCGTCACGCAGATACATAAGTCTGCGGTTACGGTGCATATAAACGTTTAATACAAGCCCGATACCTATCATAGTAGCAACAAGGCTTGTGCCGCCCTTGCTGAAAAAGGGCAGAGTGATGCCTATAACAGGCAGGAGGGAAACGCACATACCGATGTTGAGTATTATCTGGGCGGCAAACATACCGAAAATGCCGCTGCAAATAATAACACCTTGCTTGTCCTTTGCCTGATGTGCGATTAAAATTATTCTAATGCAGATAGCCAGAAGCAGCGCTATCACAACAATAAGACCGAGCATACCGAGCTCTTCACCGATTGATGCAAAGATAAAGTCGTTGTGCCCCTCAGGTACGGCGCCTTTTTGTACAAAGTCACCCTTCATGTATCCTTTACCGAAAAAGCCGCCGTTTGCCATCGCAACCCTTGCGCGCCACTGCTGCCAACCGTCACCGTACAGGTCAAGCTCGGGGTTAAAGAGAATCTTGATTCTGTCGCGGTGGAACTCGTCCATAACCACATACCACAAAAACGGCAGAGCACAGGCAATCAGACCGCCCGCAATAGCGAAATATTTAAGCTCAATACCTGATGCAAACATCATTGCCATGAATATAAATGCAATAACGAGGGCGGTACCGTCGTCACCTTGAATGTGAATGAGCATAACGGGGATGGCGGCGTGCAGACAAAGCGAAAGCACGTTTAGAGGGGAGGATATACGCTCGCCAATGATGCTTACGTGCTTTGCAAACGTAACGATAAACGCAATTTTTAACAGTTCGCTCGGCTGAAAGGACATTCCAAGCGGAAGCTTAAGCCACGCCTTGTCGTTCGTGCCTGCGGGAGCATATCCTATAACAAAGGTCAGCCCAACCAAAACAAGAGCAACAGCCGCAATAAGCCACCACCATTTTATAATCACGTCATATTCTACAAAGGCTGATACGAAAACAGCCGCAATAATACCAAGAACAGTTGCGCCGATATGAACTAAGAATGCACGCGCACTGCCTGTATACGCAGTAGCGGAGAGCACCGCCATAGCGCCGTAGAGGGATGAAAATATGCAAAGCAGGAAAAGGGTTTTGTCAGTTTCGCGCACATAATCGGCAAATTTACTCCATAGCCGTGACATAAGTTTGCACCATCCTCTCGGTAAGTCTTGTAATAAGTATAATTATATGATAAAGTTTATATAAGTGCAAGTAAATTTATAATGAACAAGGCATAAAATACACTTTTAAAAAAGCAAAACACGTGGTATAATGTTGAGAGAGTAAACTAATAGCATTTAAACCGAATCAGACGGGGAATATTTATTATGGAATATATATCTATATCAACTCAAAAGACAGAAGAGCTTGCCGCTGATTTTGCTAAGCGAATCAGCGTGGATAAAAAAGGGCTGGTGCTCGCAATGACGGGTGACCTCGGTGCAGGAAAAACTGCTTTTGTAAGAGGGCTTGCAAAAGGGCTTGGATATACGTCAGCGGTGTCGTCGCCTACTTTTGCGATAATCAACGAATACGTGGGCGGAAGGTTGCCGATTTATCATTTTGATATGTACCGTATAGACAGTTGGGAATCGCTTTATTCAACGGGATTTTTCGATTACATAGAAACCCCGTCTGTTATGGCGGTTGAGTGGAGTGAAAATATAGCCGCCGCATTGCCTGAGGATAGGATAAACATTGATATCCGCAGAGGTAAAACGGAGAATGAGAGAACAATTACCATTGAGTGTGTTGGAGGGATAGAGCTTGAGGATATTGGCGATTGAATGTTCTGAGAATCCTGCGTCTTGCGCTGTTATTGAAAACGGCAGACTGCTATGCGAGAGCTTTGTCAGCGTGGGGCTTACCCATAGCCGCACACTTATGCCGATGGTTGAGTCAATGCTTAAGAATGCAGAGATAGACTTGTCCACGATAGAGCGCTTTGCTGTTACGGTAGGTCCGGGCTCTTTTACGGGCTTAAGAATAGGACTTGCATCCGTTAAGGGAATGGCGCTTGGTACGGGCAGAGAGTGCTGCTCGGTGTCTACGCTTGAGGCGGCAGCCTACGGCGCAAAGCATATTAAAGGCATAATTTGTCCTGTGATGGATGCAAGATGCAATCAGGTGTATAATGCGCTGTTTTATTCAGACGGCGATTTGGTTATACGTCTTTGTGAGGACAGGGCGCTTATGATTGAAGACCTTGAAAAAGAGTTGGAGAAAATCAAGGCAGAAAAAGCCTATAAGGATGCCGATATAGTTTTAACAGGCAACGGCGCAGAGCTTTGCAAAGCAAAAATGTCGGACAAGCTCGGCATTAAATTGGCGCCGATGCACGTAAGAAGTCAGCGTGCATTTTATGCAGCTATGCTTGCAGAGAATGCAGAGCCTGTCAGTGCAGAGCAACTTAGCTTAAGCTATTTGCGTCTGCCTCAGGCAGAGCGTGAGTTAAAAGCGCGCACAAATAAGGTGTAAAAAATTTGCCGTCAGGCAGAATGGAGATAAAGCAAATGAATAACAACGTAATCTGGGTAAATCATCCTCTGGTACAGCACAAGCTCACTATTCTTAGAGATGAAAACACCGGCTCAAAGGATTTTCGTCAGTTAGTCAGTGAGATTGCAACCCTTATGTGTTATGAGGCAACACGTGACCTTCCCGTAGAGGAGGTAGAGGTAAAAACTCCCGTAAGTATGGCAAAATGTAAAACAATCGCAGGCAGACAGATAGCATTCGTGCCGATTTTGCGCGCAGGTCTTGGAATGGTAGACGGAGTGCTTCAGCTTGTGCCGGGCGCAAAAATCGGCCATATCGGTTTGTACCGTGACCCTGTTTCCTTGCAGCCCGTAGAATATTATTGCAAGCTGCCGAGCGATATGCCCGAGCGCGACGTAATAATACTCGACCCGATGCTTGCTACAGGCGGCTCTGCGATTGATGCTATAACACAGATAAAGAAGCACAATCCAAGGTCAATCAAGTTTATGTGCATACTTGCAGCGCCTGAGGGAATTGAGGCGTTTACCGCAGCGCATCCTGAGGTTCCGCTCTATTGCGCCGCAGTAGATGAGAAGCTTAACGACCACGGTTATATTGTTCCGGGACTCGGCGATGCCGGAGACCGCATATTCGGAACACTCTGATGGCAGGCAACAAAGCATCCAAGCTGATACTGCTCTATTTCTATAAAATATTGCTCGAGGAAACCGATGAGCAGCATCCAATGACTCCTCAGCAGCTTATAGACAGATTAAGTGATTACGGCTATGTGTGCGAGCGCAAATCGGTATACAGGCATATTGAAGCCCTTATGGAGTTTGGGCTTGATATACTGCGCTCAGACTGTGAACCCAGAGGCTATTATGTGGTGTCCAGAGATTTTGAGTTGCCTGAGTTAAGGCTCTTAACCGATGCAGTTCAGTCATCAAGATTTATCTCGCATAAGAAGTCCGCCGAGCTTATAGAAAAACTCGGCAAGCTTGCGTCGTCACACGAGGCGATGCAGATAAAAAAAGGACTGCATATGCGCGGCATCAGTAAAACCGATAACGAGCACGTGTATTATATTCTTGATGCAGTTTACAGAGCGATAGCATCAAATAAGCGTATAGAGTTTAAATATTTTGAGTATACGCCCGATAAGGAAAAACGCTATCGTAATGACGGCAAAAAGTACATCGTAAGCCCTTATGCAGTGGTGTGGAACGATGAGAAATATTATTTGCACGCATATCACGAAAAGTATGACAAGATTTCCAGCTTCAGAATAGATTTGATGGAGAATACAACTGTCAGCAAGCTCTCAAGGCTTAAAGCAGACGAGTATGCGGCATATGACCCGAGTGAGCGTTCAAAAACGGCGTTCAATCAGTTCTCAGGCGAGATGATGACGGTGGTGGCAGTGTTTGAAAACCACCTTGCAGGCTCGGTTATAGATAGATTCGGCACCGATGTGACAATGTACCCCGTTGACGATAAGCACTTTTCCGCTCATTTTAAGGTGGAGATATCGCAGAAGTTTATGTCTTGGATTTTCGGCTTTGGCGATAAGGTTAAGATACAGTCGCCGCAATCGTTGGTTGACAAATATGTTTCATCACTTGATACGGTAAGAGGTATGTATAAGAGTGAGTAGGGTGTTTAGAAAAGCTGGAAAAGCGGATGCCTGGCAGTTAAAACAGCTCTGGGCGGACGGCTTTGGTGACAGCAGTGAGGATATAGATTTATTTTTCAGTCTGCAGTTTGACTCAGCGGATACGTTTGTGTGCTCTGAGGGGGATAGAATCTTGGCTGTGGCTTATTGCCTAAGATGCGTTTTGCAATCAGACGGCGCACAGCAGAATGCAGGTTATCTGTATGCTCTCACTTCAAGGCCTGACTGTAGAAGACTCGGCATTATGACTGCCTTGATAGATTTTGTTAAGGCTGAGCTTAATATACCGCTGTGGCTTACCCCTGCTGACGAGAAGTTAAGACAGTTTTATCAAAAGCGCGACTTTGTTTCGTTTTCGAGCTTGAGCGAGCGCAAATTTGCAAAGAGCAACTCAGCAGCTTACAAAGCAGAGGAAATATCCCCTGAAAACGCTTATGAGCTCAGACAGCGTTTGCTAAAGGCTAAAAACTGCATTACAGTTTCACCTCAGCAGCTTGACTACGCCGCCAAGTTTTACGAGGCTAAGTGGCTGAAGGTGGGCGAAGATGCGGTTGCACTTGCTCACCTCGACGGTGGGCAAGCGCAAGCGGTTGAACTTTTAGCTGTGGATGAGCAAGGAGCGGCGGATGCGGTGTGTGAGTTTTTCCGAGTTGATACGTTAACGGCAAGGGTGCCGTATGCTGAACAGCTCTGTGAAAAATTAACCCCTATGATATGGTTGCCGAGTAGGCATTCATTCGATAATCTTTATGCAAATTTTGAACTTAATTAAAACAAGAAACCCTTAGAGCATTAAACGCTCTAAGGGTTTCATTTTTATATAATATTAAAATTTTCGACCTGCGCCGCCGCCGCCAAAGGAGCCTCCTCCGCCGGAAAATCCACCGCCTCCTGAGAAGCCGCCACCCGAGAAGCCACCACCGCTAAATGGGGGTCTGGGACCACGTCCGCCAAAAAAGAAAATCATCGGCAGGAAACGTCTTAGCGCAATAAATAAAACAATAACCCCAATAATCGCTATAAGCGATGCCGCTGACGAATCCTCATCCTCAGTATCTTGGAGCTGGTCGGCAGGAACATATCCCTCCTCAGCCTCCATACCATATTCAAGGTAAACCTCGTTGATTATTGCTCGGTAAAGACTTCTTAGTCCTGTTGAAAAATCGTCCTCAGCGAAGTAACCAACGGCATAATTATCGAGCAAGCGGCCAACCTTGCTGTCTGGCAATGCGCCCTCAAGCCCATATCCAACCGAAACCCAAACATCTCGGTCTTGTGTGGCAAGCAGAATCAGCACGCCGTTGTCCTCGTCTTTGGCGCCGATGCCCCAATCACGACCTAAGTTAAGCGCAAATTCGCTTATTTCCTCGCCGTCTGTTGAGTCAACAGTAACCACCACAACCTGAGCAGTAGTTTTCTCATCAAGCGTTTTACCTGCGTTAAAAATATAGCTTTCAGCATCGCTGTCTATAACGTCGGCAAAGTCGTTAACGTAGAATTCGCTTGTTGCAACAAGCGACTCGTCGCCACCGGAGAAAGAATCACAGCAGCAAAGCGTTATCGCAAGACTTACAGACAAAACAGCAACGGCGAAAATTCGTTTAAATAGCTTCATAATCAGTCAAACGATACCTCAGGCACTTGGGAAGCAGAGTCGTCGTTTTCGAAATAGTCTGCCTTTTCAAAGCCGAACATCGATGCAAGAATATTTTTCGGGAACTTTCTGATTGAGGTGTTATATTCCTGTGCAACGTTATTGTAATCTCTGCGAGCGGTAGCAATGCGGTTTTCAGTGCCTGCAAGCTCGTCTGTCAGAGCGGTATACTGGGTGTTTGCTTTAAGGTCGGGATACGCTTCCGTAACAGCATTTACCCAAATGTCGATAGCTCTGTCGAGCTGCTCGCCTGCTTGCTGCTGAGCTTCAACGGAGCCTGCTTTTGAAACAGCGGCACGAGCCTCAGTAACAGCGGTGTAGGTGCTCTGCTCATAATCGGTGTAGCCCTTTACGCTTGCAACAAAGTTGGGGATAAGGTCAGCTCTGCGCTGAAGCTGAGTTGCAACCTGAGCCTGAGCGCTTTCAACAGCCTCGTTTTTCTCAACCAGAGAGTTATAGCCTGAAACAAAGGCGCTTATTACAATGATAACAGCTACTAAAATAGCCGCTACAACAGCCAACAAGATTTTCTTGTTCTTTTTCATAATAAAATCTCCTTTAGATGTATTTTATAGATTCAACATCTTAAAATCATTATAAATTATTTATTCCCATTTATCAAGCAAAATAAGAATTGAAAAATTGAAAGCATACCAAAGGCAAAAATTCACAAACTATAAACGGTGATAAAATGAAAAAGCGAATGATAGCGATAATGGTGGCATTGACAGTTGCATTTGGGGTTGTAACAGGCAATTTAAGCAGAATAATGCTGTTTAAGAGCGTGGAGGCATCGTCGGCAAAAACGGGAAAGACCATCACCGTAACCACAGCAAGAGGAACGGTTTACGATAGAAAAATGGTGCCGCTTACAAACGCGGCACAACGCACTTTAGCGGTTGTGCCGCCAACGGCTCAGGCGGTTTCTGCAGTGAGCAGTCAGCTTGATTCTGCTTCTGCCGCCGCCGCATTGCAAAGGCTAAAGGCGGGCTCGCCTGTGCTGATTGAGGTGCCGCACAATTTTAAGTGCGAGGACGCGGAAATTTTCCCTGTTGCGATACGATACAGTCACGACCAGCTTGCCGCACACGTGCTCGGTTATTTAAACGGCGAGGGCAAGGGTGTGACGGGAATCGAAAAGGCGTATGACGGGCTTTTAGGCGCATCCGAGCCGCTTAAGGTGACGTATACAGTTGATGCGATAGGCCGTCCATTGTCAGGGGTGGAGCCGCAGATTACCTCTCAGGCAGAGTCGGATAACGGGATAATATTAACGCTCGATTCAAGAATACAGAGAATAGTAGAATCTGTGGCAAGCGAAAAAATTGAAAAAGGCGCAGTTGTTATTATGGAGTCATCAACGGGGAAATTACTCGCGTCGTGCAGTCTGCCAAGCTATTCGCCGCTTGACTTGACAAGCGCGCTTGAAAGCGACTCGGCGCTTGTAGACCGCACGCTTGCAACGTATAATGTTGGCTCGGTGTTCAAGCTTTGCGTAGCCGCAGCGGCGCTGAAAAACGATATCACCGCATTTAAGACTGCCGACTGCACAGGAAATATCACGCTTGGAGAGAATATTTTTAACTGTCATTTGCTCACAGGTCACGGCAGATTGGATATGACAACTGCACTTGCTCAGTCGTGCAACTGCTACTTTATCGAGCTTGGCAGAGCGGTGGGCGCAGATAAAATATATGATATGTGCGTAAGGCTCGGCTTTAACAGAGCGTATCAGTTGGCTGAGGGAATGAACGCATCGGCAGGCACGCTGCCTAAGCTGACACAGTTAAATGAACAGCCCGCCGCGCTTGCCAATTTTTCGTTCGGACAGGGCGATTTAATGCTTACACCCTTGCACGTGGCAACAATGGTTGCCGCAATAGCAAACGGCGGAAAACACGTAACGCCGTCGCTTGTATCGGGCACAATCAGCAACGGCAACGTCAACCTGATAAAAGCTCCGCAGACTTATAGGGTAATGACCGAAGCTCAGGCATTAGCGCTCAGGCAAATGATGAAAGAAGTGCTTAGTTCGGGAACGGGCAAGCATTCTATGCCAGCAAACAGTCAGGGCGGCGGCAAAACGGCAACTGCAGAAACGGGCTGGGTTATTAATTCGGTTGCAATTAAGCAGTCTTGGTTTGCGGGCTTTTACCCTGATAACGGCAAGTATACGATAGTTGTGCTCAGGGAAAACGGGCAGTCGGGAGCGGTTGACTGTGCGCCTGTGTATAAAAAAATTGTGGATATGATGAGCGAAGCAGGGCTTGATTAGATAAAAAACTTGACAAATTCAGCCCCTTTGTTATAATAAAATCAAATATTATGTTGCGTTGACGGGGCATAATCAGTGTGTAAAGCTAAAGAGAGGGCGGGGTTGGTGAAACCGCCTGCTAAAGCCGCTGAAAGCCACCCCCTGAGCACCGCCTGAATCGAGGGCGGCGTATCCCATGCGTTAAATGGTTCAAGAGGTCGGGCGAAAAGCTCGGCAATTTGGGTGGTACCACGGAGCAATTCGTCCCATTATGTGTGGACGAGTGGCTCTTTTTTGTTGCCGCAAAACTGAAAGGATGAGAGTAAAAATGCAGTGGACATCTGTAAATGAGTTAAGAGAAAAATATTTGGCTTTCTTCGAGTCAAAGGGGCATCTTCGTTTGCCCAGTTATTCCCTTGTGCCCGAAAATGACAACAGCCTTTTGCTGATAAATTCGGGAATGGCACCGATGAAAAAGTTTTTTACGGGCGAGATAACACCGCCTCGCAATAGGGTAACCACCTGCCAGAAGTGCATTCGCACCCCTGATATTGAGAGGGTTGGACATACAGCGCGTCACGGCACATACTTTGAGATGCTCGGCAACTTCTCCTTTGGAGATTATTTTAAGCGTGAGGCAATAAACTGGTCTTGGGAGTTTTTCACTAAGGTGCTTGAGCTGCCTGAGGACAGAATCTATTGCTCTGTATATGAAAACGACGATGAAGCGTGGGACATCTGGACAAAGGAAATCGGCGTAAAAGAGGACCATATGAAGCGTCTTGGCAAAGAGGACAACTTCTGGGAGCACGGGTCAGGCCCTTGCGGACCTTGCTCGGAGATATACTTTGACAGAGGTGAAAAGTACGGCTGCGGCAAGGCCGATTGCGGCGTTGGCTGCGATTGTGACCGCTTTGTTGAGGTGTGGAATAACGTTTTCTCCCAGTTTAATAACGACGGAAACGGCAATTACACCGAGCTTGTTCAGAAGAACATAGACACAGGAATGGGACTTGAGCGTCTTGCTTGCATAATGCAGGAGGTGGGCAATCTTTTCGAGGTTGATACAGTCCAGAATATAATGAAGCACATCAGCAAAATTGCGGGTGTAGAGTATAAACAGGACGAAAAGACTGACGTTTCGCTCAGAGTTATAACCGACCATATCCGCAGCACCACCTTTATGATTGGTGACGGCGTAATGCCGTCTAATAACGGCAGAGGCTACGTGCTTCGCAGACTTCTTCGCAGGGCGGCACGTCACGGCAGATTGCTTGGCGTAACGCACACCTTCTTAAGCGAGGTTGTTGATACAGTTATAAAGGAGAATGAGAGCGCATATCCTGAGCTTGCAGAGAAGCGTGACCTTATAAAAAAGGTTGTTTTAACAGAGGAAGAAAACTTTGCAAAGACTGTTGACCAGGGAATGCAGTTGCTTGAAAGCTTTATCGCATCAAATACAGGCGCTAAGCTGTCGGGCGAGGAAGCGTTCAAGCTTCAGGACACCTATGGCTTCCCGATAGATTTAACTGTTGAGATACTTGCAGACAGAGGTATTGAGGTTGATATCGATTCGTTCAGAGAGATATATGACCGCTATCGCAAGGAAACCAGACTTGCTCGCAAGAACGCAGGCAAGGAGGCTTGGGAGGGCGACCGCAATCTGCTTGCGGACAACAAGCCAACCGAGTTTGTAGGTTATACCCAGTATGAAAACAAGGCAACCGTTACAGATATAATCGTAAACGGTGAAAGAGCAGAGTTTGCATTTGAGGGACAGGATGCAGTAGTAGTGCTTGAGAGCACCTCGTTCTACGCTGAAAGTGGCGGACAGGTTGGCGATACAGGCGTTATTATCGCAAAGTCAGCCGAGTTCGAGGTTGAAGATACGCAGAAAACACACGAGGGTGTGTTTATGCACATAGGCAAGGTTAAGTCGGGCACTGTAAACGTGGGCGACGAGGTTACAGCTCAGATAGACAGGACTCGCAGAGCGGCTATTATGCGCAACCACACTGCTGCGCATTTGTTGCAGGCGGCGCTTCGCAAAACGCTCGGCACTCACGTTGAACAGGCGGGTCAGCTTGTAACGGCGGACAGCGTGCGCTTCGACTTTACTCACTTCTCTGCTTTAACGTCAGATGAAATCAAACAGGTTGAGGATATCGTAAACACCGAGATACTTTCAGGCATAGTTGTTACTATGACTGAGATGCCTATTGATGAGGCTAAAAAGCTTGGCGCGATGGCTCTGTTTGGTGAAAAATACGGCGATACAGTAAGGGTTGTAAATGCAGAGGGCTGTTCAGTAGAGCTCTGCGGCGGCACCCACGTTGATAACACCTCAAAGATTGGACTTTTCCGCATAATTTCTGAGGGCTCTGTTGCGGCAGGTGTTCGCAGAATTGAGGCAGTTACAGCAACGGGCATATTAAGCCTTATGTCGAAATATTCGGAAGTTTTAGACTCGGCTATGTCGGCTGCAAAGGCAGGCAAGCCCGAAGAGCTTGCTGACAGAATTGTATCAATAATTGATGAGAGCAAGCGCAAAGACGGCGTTATCGACCAGCTCAATAGCAAGATTGCATCATCAAAGTTTGATACCATAATGTCAGATGCAGTGGAGCTTGGTGCGGTAAAGGCAGTCACTGCAAGATTCTGGGGTGAGGACGTTGACTCGATGCGTTCGGCTTGCGACATTGTTAAGCAGAAATACCCCGATACAGTAATAGTGCTTGCGCTTGTTGCAAACGGTAAGGTCACCTTTGCAGCGGCTTGCGGCGCAGATGCCGTAAAGAGCGGCGCACACGCAGGCAACCTTGTAAGAGAGGTTGCAAAGCTCACAGGCGGAAACGGCGGCGGACGTCCTGACAGCGCAATGGCTGGCGGTAAGGACGTAACTGCAACAGATTCTGCGCTTAGTGCAGTTGCTGATATTGTCAAAGCACAGCTTAAATAATTAAAATAGGAGCGATAGATATGGATTGTCTGTTTTGCAAGATAGCGGCAGGAGAGATACCTTCAACTGAATATTATTCAGACGAACACGTGTATGCCTTTGCCGACATTGACCCGCAGGCGCCTTTTCACGCAATTATCATACCCCGTAAGCATATAGTGTCTGCCGCCGAGATAGACGCATCAAACAGCGAAGTAATAGCAAAGGTGTTTGAAGCGGCGGCAAAAATAGCGGCAGAGCAAGGCCTTGAAAACGGATTCCGCATAGTCACCAACTGCGGAGAGGACGGCGGTCAAACCGTTTCGCATATACATTTTCACTTGCTTGGCAGAAGACTGCTTGCGTGGCCTCCGGGCTGATGCTTGTTTTTAAGTTTGTATTTGGGAGGAAACAAAAATGCGCGATACATATTCAATAAAAATAGCAGGGCTTGACCGTGAACTCAAGCGCTACAGTGTGAGCGATAAGTTAGACATAGCTGCGTTTATTCTTTTCGGAGATGTTGAGGTAACGGTCGCCGCAGCTGAGGAACTGCTCAAAAAAGCACCCGAATTCGATTATATCCTTACTCCTGAGGCGAAAAGCATACCGCTTGCATACGAGATGTCACGTCAGTCGGGCAAACAGTACGTGGTAGCGCGCAAAGGGGTTAAGGTTTATATGGGTAACCCTGTTTGCGTTGAGGTTAAGTCGATAACCACGCAAAACGTGCAGAAGCTGTATCTGGGCGAGGATGAGTGCCGCCTGATAAAAGATAAGCGCGTGCTAATAGTGGACGATGTTATTTCAACGGGAGAGTCGCTTGATGCGGTTAGAAAGCTGGTAGGGGCTGCAGGCGCAAAGGAAGCCGCAAGCTGTGCTGTTTTGGCAGAGGGCGACGCAGCCGACAGAGATGACATTATCTTCCTTGAAAAGTTACCGCTTTTCTTTAAATAAAAACTTCTATGGGCAAGGTTAATGCGGCTTTAGTAGGCTTTACTTTAATGTTAACGCTCGTTGTGGCATATAGGCTTGAGTTTATGCTTAATGCAACAGCGGGCGTTGCCCTTTTTATTGTGGCGATAATACTTTCCGAATTGGCGCAAAGGGTTGATAGAATACCAAAACTATGGTCGGTTGTGACATTTGTATGTGCGGCAGGGCTTTTGATGATGGCAATAACTCAATTTCAGTTTTTAAAAGCATCTGCGTCAATAGCTGACGGGAAGGTACGCAGATATGAGGGGTATCTCTGCGATTCACCGCAGTACGACGGTGTGTATTACTATGAGTTAAAGATTGACACCGTAAACGGCGAAGAGATTGATGAATATTCGGTCAATCTGGTTTCTTATGACTTGCTTGATGCCGACTTATACGACAGGTTTGATGGTGAGTTCAAGATTGCAAAAGCAAAAACGGGCACTTATGGCGTTGCTTACCTCAACAAAGGACAGGGTGACGTTATCTCTTTTACTGCTTCTGATAAGCGTGACATAAAATATTGGCTATGCGGTTTGAGGCAAAACGTTAATGATGCGATGAATGGATTTTTCAGCGGCGAGGAGTTAGGCTTCGTCAGGGCGGTTGCGCTTGGTGATACGTCTGATTTATCTTATTCTGCCCAGACCGATGCACGTGTGAGCGGCTTATCTCATATAATCGTGGTTTCTGGTCTTCATCTATCAATCATATCCAGATGCGCATTTTATCTGTTTATGCTTATGACAGGCGCAAGGAGAAGACTGAGCAACATTCTGTGCATCTTTACCGTGCTTATCTTTATGGGTATAGTGGGCTTCACACCGTCGATAATGAGAGCGGGAGTATGCGTTCTGCTTTATATGCTTGCCTCGATAATCGGGGAGGAAACAAATGCGTATAACTCGCTCGGAATGGCAATAATCATAACTGCAATAATAAGTCCCCTTACGGTGATAAGCACAGGCTTTATGCTGTCTGCATTTTCTGTTTTGGGAATAAATCTTTTCGGAAAAAGGATGAGCAGTTTTATCACAGAAAAGTTCAGAGTAAAGAAGCCCTTTGATAAGTTTGTGGCTGTTATATGCGTAACAATCGGCGCACAATTAGGCGTGCTGCCTGTGCTGCTGACAATGTTCGAACGCTTTTCTCTTGTTTCTGTTTTTTCTAATTTCGCTATCACCTTTGCAATAGATATTATGATGATTTGCACGCTGTTTACTGTGGCAGCGTTTTCAGTCGGGATTGCGCCTGTTGCGGCAGCGTTTGGCGGCGCAACAACTGTTTTAGCAAGGTATAGTATAAGGGTTATCGAGTTTTTCGGCGGAACAAATTATCTAACTGTGGGTATAAGCGGATATATCGTTGCTTTTTTCGGGATAGCGTGCTGCATAACTGTACTTCTTGCGATAGCAACAGGCAGAATCCGCACGGGCGCAATTGTTTGCACTGCGCTCGTTCTGCTTTGCACAGGCATCAACTTCGCTGTAAGGCTAAACAGCACCACAATACGTATCACACAGGGCGGTTGCTACGTATGCGACAAGCAAGGCAACATATCCGCCGTTTGTTACGATAATTACATAAATACTTCCGCTGAAATTAAAAGCTTTATCTCGGATTGCGGCAAAGACGAGCTCACATTGCTCGCAAGCTCTAAAGCGTCAACTATGACAGATTTGTTTAATGACACAAAGCCTGACATTTGCATAACCGAGCAAGCAGAGCTTGTGAGCACGATGTGCGGCGACGATACAAACTGTATTGAAGTGCCGAGCACTGTCACGCTGTCGGGAGTTGAGTATGTCTGCCGTGACGGTTACAACGAAATCAGGATAAATGATTTTGTAATCAGGCTTTATAATAGCCTCGACGCAGACCTTAGCAAAGCCGATATCACTTTGTTACCTGTTGATAAAAAGGGCGATTACAGCAATAGGTGTATGATTATCAAAGATGATTCCCTTGCAGGTCCAGATAAAAAGGTGTATAATATATACAAATTGACGTTGACCGTGTTTGATAACGGTTGGTATATAGTAAGAGAGGGGTGAAAAGATGGCACGTTTGAGCGAGAGAGAATTGGCAGCCAACATAAAAAGCGGAAGGCTTGAGAACACATATCTGTTTTATGGCAACGAAGGATATCTAAAACGCCTTTATAAAGACAGGATAATAAAGAAGGCTGTTAGTGACTTTGCAGACTTCAACTTACACAAGTTTGACCGCTCAGTTAAGATGGATGACCTTGTGGCAGCGTGTGACTCAATGCCGATGATGAGTGAAAAAAGCTGTGTTGTTTTAAGCGATTACAACTTCTCCACCGCTCAGGACAGCGAGTATAAGCAGCTTATTGAGCTTATTGAGCACCCAAACAGCACGTGCATCTTGATTCTCACCTATGATAATGCGGAAATCCCCACCTCTAAGACAAAAAAGGCGAAGGACTTAGTCTTGGCAGTTGAAAAGCACGGTTGTGTGGTGAATTTCGAGCATAAGAACGACCATGAGCTTGCTGATATTGCGATACGCAGAGCAAGCAAGCAAGAAGTGGTATTGCAACCTACGGTTGCGAGAAAGATAGTTGAAACCTGCGGCAGTGATATTGAAAACCTTTTAACTGAGGTGGACAAGCTCTGCGCGTATGTAGGAAAAGGCTATGCCACCGAGCAGGATATAGACGAGGTTATGGTGCGCACGGTTGAAGCCTCTGCGTTTGCTTTAGCGGGGGCAGTGTGCTCGCGTCGCAGAGACGATGCGATGAAGATATGCGCCGACTTGTTCGATTTAAAAACCGAGCCTATTGTTATAATCGGTGCGCTGTCGTCTGTATTTGTTGATATATACAGGGTTAAGATGGCTGAAAATGAGGGCTTGAGATATGACGATATTGCTCAGCCGTTTGGATACGGCAAGATGGTGTTTAAGCTTAAAAATGCCGCCTCATACGGTAGAAATATGACTCGTTCTATGGCGCTTGATGCGCTTGAGATACTCAGGGATGCCGATATCAAACTGAAAACAAGCTCGTCAAACGGCAGAGTGATTGTAGAAAAAACGCTTGTAAGGCTGTTTGCACTGGCATCGGGTGAAGAGCTATGATAAAGATAAAGCAGGCAGTTGTTGTTGAGGGCAAGTATGACAAAATTACGCTTGGCAACATACTTGATACGCTTATTTTAACAACTGACGGCTTTGGTATATTCAAGGATGAGGAAAAGCTTGAGCTGCTTCGCTGCCTTGCAAAAACGAGGGGTGTCGTGGTGTTGACCGATAGCGACTCAGCAGGCTTTTTAATCAGAAACAGACTCAATCAGGCGCTTTTGGGGCTTAATTTTGTAAACGTGTATGTGCCTGAGATTGAGGGGCGCGAGCGCCGTAAAAGGCAGCCGTCGTCGGACGGGCTTTTGGGCGTTGAGGGGATGAGCGAGGCTGTTATTTCTCAGGCGCTTGAGAAAGCGGGTGTCATTTGCGGTATTGCTGAGCAAAAGGGTAAACCCGTCACAAAGCTCGATATGTATGAAGACGGACTGTTTGGCGCCGACAATTCAAAGCAGCTCAGAGTTATGCTGTGCAAGGAATTAGGGATACCCACAAGGGTTTCGTCTAATATGTTGCCCGAGCTTTTAACAGACATTGTTGGTTATGATGACTATAAACAGGCCCTTGAACGTGTTAAAAAGGCTCAAATTTCGGCAAAATGAATATTTTGCTTGACAAGTTGTAAGCACTGCTTGTATAATTAACATTGTATTTTAAGATTCGGGCTAAAAGAGCCCGAGCCTCTGTTTGTTTCGGAGGGAGGGAATTCAGAATGAGTCAAGTGCGTTTAAAAGAGAACGAAAGCTTGGAGAGCGCTCTCCGCAGATTTAAGAGAGCCACTTCCAGAGATGGAGTTATCCAAGAAGTTCGTAAGAGGGAGCACTATGAAAAGCCTTCCGTCAGACGCAAGAAGAAGTCAGAAGCCGCTCGTAAGCGTAAGTTCCGCTAAATTCTTCTTAAATGGCGTTTGTCGGGCTTGGCTCGGTGCGCCTGTGGCAAGATAGCTTGCCGAATCAATTTCAAAGGTAAAAGCGACTTGCACATCAAGCCGCTTTTTTCTTTGCTTACAGGAGATGTGGATATGCCGCTTTTCAAACCTGCAAAAATGTTTCATCGGGTCACTGATATAACTGCAGATTACCTTCGCTCAATCGGAGTTGAGGGTCTGGCTCTCGATGCAGACAACACCTTGTCCACGCACCATTCGCAAACAGCGCTTGAGGGCGTGCCCGAGTGGCTTGAGATGATGAAAAACGAGCAAATCAAGCTGATAATGGTATCCAATTCAAAGAGCAGACGGGTCAAACCCTTTGCGGAGAAATTGGGGCTTGACTACTTATCGCTATCGTGCAAGCCGTTGCCGTTTGCGTTTTTGAAAGCAAAACACAAGCTTGGGATTAAGGGAAGGCAGCTTGCCGCAGTCGGTGACCAGCTTTTCACCGATATGCTCGGCGCAAACCTTGCGGGAATTACACCGATTCACGTCACGCCGATACAGGCGGAGGACGGCGCATCGTTTAAGTTGAGGCGTAAGCTTGAATCGGTGTTGATAAAACGATACCGCAAGAAGATGTAGCCAAACTTTGATTATTATTGCGGTTTGTGGTGTTAAATGATAAAAAAGGCTTGAAAAAATAATAAGTATGTAATAGAATAATAACAGTGATATTATTGAGGTATTATGTCGTTTTACGGCTCCCCCGAGTGCCGACGGATTTTGGTGGAGTTTTTAGTGACATAGCCTTTGCCGTCGGAGAAATGGAGAAATAAAATGATTTCAGCAGGAGATTTCCGTAACGGCGTTACTTTTGAAATGGACGGTAACGTATACCAGATTATAGAGTTCCAGCACGTTAAGCCGGGTAAGGGCGCAGCATTTGTTCGTACCAAAATCCGTAACGTAATTGCAGGAAGCGTGGTTGAAAAGACTTTCAACCCCAACGATAAGTACCCCACAGCTTTTGTTGAGCGCAAGGAGATGGAGTATTCTTACAGCGACGGCGGCCTTTACTACTTTATGGACCAGGAGACATATGAGCTTGTTCCGATTGACGAGGCAGAGCTTAGCGATAACTTCAAATTTGTTAAAGAAAATATGATTTGCAAGGTGCTCTCATACAAGGGCAAGGTATTCGGCGTTGAGCCTCCAACATTCGTTGAGCTTCAGATTAGCGCAACAGAGCCCGGCGTAAAGGGTGACACTGCAACAAACGCAACAAAGCCTGCGACTCTTGAAACAGGCGCAGAAATCCGCGTTCCGCTCTTTATCAATGAGGGAGATATGATTAGAATCGATACCCGCACAGGCGAGTATATGGAGCGTGCATAATGAATTATACGGAGGATAGGATTATGAACCTTACTGAAAAAGCATCATATATCAAAGGTCTTGCAGAGGGAATGGAGCTCAAGGCAGACGATAAGATGACAAAGCTTGTTATGGCTTTGATTGACATCGTTGACGATATGGCGCTCACCATTTCAGATTTAGAGGATGAGTGCGCAGAGCTTCACGAGCAGCTTGACGCTGTTGATGAGGACCTTGCATTAGTCGAGGAAGACCTCTATGAAGATGAGGACGACGAGGACGAGTACTACTACGATGATGACGAGGAGTTCTTCGAGGTTGTTTGTCCTGAGTGCGGCGAGGTTATAACTCTTGATGAAGAAATGCTCGACGAGGGTGAAATCGAGTGTCTTGGTTGCAACACAAAGCTTCAGTTCGAGTTTGACACTGATGAAGACCAGGATTAATCCTTATTTTAGTTAAAATGCAAAATTACACCGGTAGAGCGCTTGGTCAACCGGTGTTTTTGCTGTAAAAATCAAAGGGAGAGCTGTTTATGTTTTACGATATCGCAATAATCGGGGCGGGTCCCGGCGGAATATTCACCGCTTATGAAATCGTTAAAAACTCACCTGAAAAGAAAATCGCCGTTTTCGAAACGGGAAATCCGCTTGAAAAGCGCAAATGTCCCATCGATGGCGAAAAGATAAAAGCTTGCATCGGTTGCAAGTCTTGCGCAATAATGAACGGCTTTGGCGGCGCAGGCGCATTTTCCGATGGAAAATACAATATAACCAATCAGTTCGGCGGCACGCTCTATGAATATATAGGCAGAGAAAAAGCACTTGAGCTGATGCAGTATGTTGACGAGATAAATATGGCAAACGGCGGAGAGGGCACAAAGCTTTATTCCACAGCCAATACTGCAATCAAGAAGCTTTGCTTGCAGAACGAACTGCATCTTTTGGATGCATCTGTGCGCCATCTTGGTACAGATAAAAACTACGTTGTGCTTGAGAACCTGTATAACTTGCTTAAGGACAAGGTTGATTTTTACTTCAACACTCACGTTGATAAGATTGCAAAGAACGACGATGGGTTCAGCTTAACGGCTAACGACAAGGACTACGATTGTCAATACTGCGTTGTTTCTGTTGGCAGAAGCGGCAGCAAGTGGATTGAGGGTGTTTGCAGAGAACTGAATATTGAAACTCTCTCTAACAGAGTGGATATCGGTGTCAGAGTTGAGCTTCCTGCCGAGATATTTGCCCACCTGACAGACGAGCTGTATGAGAGCAAAATCGTGTATCGCACCGATAAATATGACGACCTTGTGCGCACCTTCTGTATGAATCCTTACGGCGCAGTGGTAACTGAGAACACAAACGGCATCGTAACGGTGAACGGTCACAGCTATGAGGACCCTGAAAAGCACACCGAAAACACAAACTTTGCTTTGCTTGTTTCGAAGCATTTTTCTCAACCGTTTAACGATAGTAATGCATATGCGGAGAGCATAGCCAAACTGTCAAACATGCTTGGCGGCGGAGTAATGGTGCAGCGCTTCGGCGACCTTATAAAAGGTCAGCGCAGCAACCCCACCAGAATAGCAGAGAGCTTCGTCAGACCTACCCTAACCGCAACTCCGGGCGACCTCAGCTTAGTTATACCTAAGCGCATTCTTGACGGTATTATCGAGATGATATATGCGCTTGATAAAATCGCACCCGGTACCGCTAACGATGACACCTTGCTCTACGGCGTAGAGGTTAAGTTTTACAATATGCAGGTTGAGATTGATAACAATCTTCAAACCTGTTATGAGGGGCTTTACGTAATCGGCGACGGCAGCGGCGTAACACATTCTCTGTCGCACGCTTCGGCGAGCGGAGTGCACGTTGCACGTCACATTTTAGGAATCGAATAATAAAACAAAAAACCTTGCAGCCTGCTTTTGTAAAGCTGCAAGGTTTTTTTAAGCTTTGATTTTGTCAATAAGCTGAGTCAGCGCCCACGTTATGCCATAGATTAAAGGTTGATGAGCTAAATATATCACCAGAGTGTGTCTGCCGCAGTAAGCAACGGGTCTTACGTGCTCGTTGTAGCAGAACTCAGGCAGCTTGCCGCCCTTAAACCAACGCCCGATTGATGCGCCGATTAGGAACAAGAACAGCCAAGGCAACAGCGGGTAGTAGTCTGCCGAGTAGAAGTCGGGCGAAACGATACCGATGGGAAATAGGTATTTGCAGTTTCTCAATGCCTCAGGCAGACGGAAAACGTATTGCCCAAAGGCGAGATAACCGTCGTCTATGTGCATTGTAATTGCAAATAGCAGTCCGAAAACAACAGTTGAAATTACGGGGTGGATTTTATCGAGCCATTTTGCAAGCGCCCCATATATAAGCATAGACAGCGAGAGCAAATGCAGTATGCCAAACCAGATAACAGTGTTAGAAAAGCCTAACTTTGTGTCTAAAAGCCAAGTAACAGCCGTCAGCGCAATGCAGATTGCAAACAGCTTTCCGCCTCTTTTAAAATTGGAATGTGAAAGCCTGCAGCTGATGCCGGAAATAAGCACAAACAGCGCCGCAAACCAGATGGACACGGGCAAGAAAAAGTAGTAAAGCTCGCTTGCGAAAGAAAGATTAAACATAAACGCCATTGTGTAAAGAGCGTGGAAAATCACCATCAGGATAATGGCAATTCCTCTGATTTCATCCAGCAGATGAATTCTCGAACTTCTTGACTTCGCCATAAAATCACCTCACGGAATAAAATTATAGCATAGTAGTATAAAATTTACAAATAAATATTTTTTAAAAACCTCTTGACAAAACGTGAAATTATAATTATAATAATGATAATCATTATTGATTGGAGTCATAATATGAAAAAGCATTCAAAGCAAAGGGATGCAGTTTATTCTGCATTATGCCGCTTAGGCAACCATCCAACAGCTTCTCAGGTTTATGATGAGGTAAAGGCAGAGATGCCGCATATCAGTTTGGCAACAGTGTATCGCAACTTGTCGGACTTGGCGGCAGATGGGCTGGCACTTGTCATCAGTATGCCTGATGGGGTCACCCGCTATGACGGCAACGTCTATAAGCACAATCATCTTAACTGCGATAAATGCGGCAAGGTGGTAGACGTAGATTTAGATGTTAATGTAAGCACAGGTGACGTTGGTAATTGCGAAATCAGCGGATACAGCGTAATGTTTTTCGGTAAATGTTATGACTGTGTCAATTTATAAAAATAAAAATTAATTATTGGAGGAAAAATTTTATGAAATACGTATGTCCAGTTTGCGGTTATGTACATGAGGGAGATACTCCCCCTGAATTTTGCCCACAGTGCAAGGTGCCCGGCGAGAAGTTTAAATTGGTTGAATCAACTGAGAAAACTTGGGCTGCAGAGCACGTTTTAGGCGCTGCTAAGGGCGTTGATGAGAGAATCATCGAGGGTCTTCGCGCTAATTTTGAGGGTGAGTGCAGTGAGGTAGGTATGTATCTTGCTATGGCACGTGTGGCACATAGAGAGGGCTATCCTGAAATCGGACTTTATTGGGAAAAGGCAGCATATGAGGAAGCAGAGCACGCAGCAAAGTTTGCAGAGTTGCTCGGCGAGGTTGTAACTGATTCCACAAAGAAAAACCTCGAGATGCGCGTTGATGCTGAAAATGGCGCAACTGCAGGCAAGTTTGAGCTTGCAAAGCTTGCTAAGGAGCTCGGCCTTGACGCAATTCACGATACAGTTCACGAAATGGCACGTGACGAGGCTCGACACGGCAAAGCATTTGAAGGACTTTTAAACCGTTATTTTAAGTAATATTTGATTGAAAAATCGCCCGAGATGTGCTATCATAACGGTAGCACATCTTTTGTTTTGGGGTGATTTAATGAAGAAAGCGAAAAAGTTTATTTATCCCGTTATTTTTTCTGCAAGTTTTTTGATTCTTTACATATCGTTTGTGATTTTACTTACTACAGTAATTTCTTTTCCACATGGAAGTTATGCGCCTGCGGCTTGGGCGGTGTTGTTTGTTTTAGCATGGCTTATAGTTGCACTGCCAATTTACTGCATAAGATATAGCAAAATAATTATTGATGAGAAATTGAAATTTTTGTTTCCCATTTACAATTCGTTGCTTATTATAGTATCTCATATTTTACCCTTTAATTTACAAAATGAAAAAGAAATTATTACCTACTTTATACTTTGGGTTTTGTTTTGGAATATAGTTTCGTTAGTTTGTCGATTACTTTCTCGTAAATACGAAGAAAAAGACGCCGAAAACGAAACTCAAATTTAGTGTGACAAAAGTGTGGTTTTTCAAAAAATCATACTTTAGAAACTTTTGGTTAAAATAGAAGAAGGAGGGGATTTATATGAAGTACGTTTGCCCTTGCGGTTATGTTTATGACGTAGAGCTTGGCGACCCGGATAACGGAATCGCTCCCGGCACCGCATTTGAGGACATTCCTGAGGATTGGGTATGCCCAGTATGCGGTCTGGGTAAGGACGCATTTGAAAAGGAATAATTAATCAAAATAAAAAAGCTACCGACTATGTCGGTGGCTTTTTTATTGCTTGATATTTATTATTTTGCTTTCCAGTTTCGCGGCATAAGCAGAATCATAATCGGGTAAATTTCAAGTCTGCCAATCAGCATATCCAACGTCATCACAATTTTTGAAAGTGCTGAGAACTCGGAGAAGTTGCTTGTCGGGCCAACCTTGCTAAGTCCGGGACCGATATTGTTAAGCGTAGCGGCAACGGCGGTAAAACTGGTGGTAAAGTCGAAATTATCAAAGCTTACAATCAGCACCGACACAACAAAAATTATTATATAGCACATAATAAATTTAACTGTGCGGTTGACTATTTCCTGATTTACAGGCTTGCCGTTAAGCCTTACGCTTTTTACGTTGCGCGGATGAATTGTCAATCTGATATCCTGTAACGTAGCCTTAACTGCAATAATGATACGTGATATTTTTATACCGCCGGCAGTGCTTCCTGCACAGGCGCCTATGAACATAAGCAGCACAAGCAACGCCTTCGACAGTTCGGGCCAAAGATTAAAGTCTGTGGTTGAGAAGCCTGTGGTGGACATAACAGTGGCAACCTGAAAAGCAACGTGACGAAGCGCCTCACCGAAGCTTGAAAACAGTCCGCTGCCCATAATGTTTGCGGTGATTATAGTAATCGACGCAAATATTATGCCGAGATAAACCCACAACTCTTCGTTCTTAAGCACTTGCCTGAGCTTGCCTGTAAAGATGAGAAAATATATTCCAAAGTTCACCGCAAACACAAACATAAACACTGTGATAACAACCTGAGCGTATGCACTATAGCCGCCTATGCTTGAGTTGTAGATTGCGAAGCCGCCTGTACCGGCATTGGCTATTGAGGTGGTGATTGCGTCAAACAGCGGCATATCAAAGCTTAAAAGTATTATTTCAAGCGCAGTGATGCCGATGTAAATCAAGTAAAGATGCTTTGCTGTGGTTGAGAGCTTAGGTGTCATTTTTTCAACGGTCGGGCCTGTGCTCTCTGCACGGAGCAGATGCACACTGCTGCCGCCTGTCAAGGATGTAAGCGCAAGCATAAATACGAGGATGCCCATACCGCCAATCCAGTTTGTAAAGGAACGCCAGAAGGTGAGGCAACGCGGCAGTGCTTCAACGTCTGTCATAATGCTGGCGCCTGTGGTTGTAAAGCCTGAAACGGTTTCAAACAGTGCGTCTATATAATTTGGGATATAACCGCTTATAACGAAGGGCAGAGCGCCCAGCGCACTGAAGATAATCCAAGCCATAGCAACAACGAAAAAGCCGTCTTTTGCAAACATAGTTTTGCGCTTAATCTTTAATAGAGAAAGCGGCACACCGATTAAAAGGTTAATTCCGATAACCGCAAGGAAATGGAACACCTCTTTTTCACTGTAAATCAGAGCAACAGCGACAGGCAAAAGCATAAAGGCAGCCTCGATAAGAACTATCAGACCGATTATCTTTAATACCAACTTGTGATTCATCATAAACCTCCGTTTATTCAAAGAGGTCATTAATGCTGCAGATTCCCGACAGCATAGTAACAGCAATAACAGTATCGCCCGCTTCGATTGTGTCTTTTCCTCCGGGAGTGAACACACGACCCTTTCGGTTTATGCTTGCAAGCAAGACATCTTTGCGCAACTTCAGGGTTTCGATGGGCTTGCCAAGGAAGGAGTGCGAGCCGTTTACGATAAACTCAAGAGCCTCCGCCTTACCGTCAATAATATGATGGAGCGTAACGATATCGCTTGAGTAGGACGAGTTTTGCATCGCACGAACGTAACGAACGATGTTGTCGGCGGTAAGATTTTTCGGATTGATGAGGCTTCCCACCTTCATATGACGGAACATATGCTCAAAATCGCTGTGCTTAATTTTGGTGATAACCTTTATGTCAGGGTGCTTTTCCGAGATATACTGAGATATAAGCACATTTTGCTCATCTATACCCGTAAGCGAAACAACGGCGTCGGCGCTTTCGATGTCTTCTTCTTTAAACAGAGAGGTGTCGGTAGCGTCGCCGTGAATGATGGTGGCTTTCGGCAGAAGCTCATCAAGCTCAATGCAGCGTTCTTTGTTAACCTCAACAATTTTCACGTTAACGCCTGCTTCGAGTATAATTTTAGAAAGGTAGTAAGTAAGTCTGCCGCCGCCCATAATGACAACGTTCTTGATTTTAGAGGTGTTTTCGCCTATGCGCTTGAAGAACGTGTTTGAATCCTTGTAGCTTGCGATGAAGCTGATGATATCGCCCGCCTTGAGCTCAAACATACCGCTCGGAATGTATACCTCACTTCCTCTTTTAACACCGCAAATGAACACACGGCACTTTACAGCAGAAGCGATGTCTTTGATAGCGATGCCGTCTAAAACGGAGTCGGGCTTGATGGCGCAGGTGAACATCTCAACTCTGCCCTTAGCAAACGGCTCAATCTTAGTAGCGGCGGGGCAACGCAGTATGCGAGAGATTTCTCTTGCGGCAGACAGCTCGGGGTTGATAAACATACTAAGCCCAAGGTCTGACTTTATAAGCGAGATAGATTCTGCATATACAGGGTTACGCACGCGCGCAATTGTATTTTTAACACCAAGCTTTTTGCTGATAAGACAAATAAGCAGATTTTTCTCGTCGGACTCAGTTATAGATATCATCAGGTCCGCATCTTGAACGCCTGCCTCAGTCAAAACCTCATATGAGGCGGCATCGCCCGTGATGCAGAACACATCAAGCTCATTTCCGATTTCCTCTGCAATGCTTGAATCTGTATCAATAATAATAATGTCGTGATTTTCTCTTACAAGCTGTTCGGCAAGAGTAAGTCCTACTTTTCCACAGCCTGAAATAACAATTTTCATTTCATCAATCCTTTAAAAGAAATGTGGAGTGTTACAACATCAATGCCATTATAATCCTTTTTGCAGTAAAAGACAACATAAATTAAGAATAATTTACAAACTGAGGTTTTCACCAAGTAAAAAAGGTTGCATAAAATGGAGAGAAGGATAAAACGCAAAGCAGGAGATATAATGCAACAAATTTCGCTGTGCGAGCTCAAGCACGGTCAGCGAGCCACTGTAACAGCAGTGAATGTGCGTGGAAATTTAAGACGTAGACTGCAGGATATAGGTCTGGTTCCGGGAGCAAGCGTAGAATGTATCAACTCGGGCTTGTTCGGAGACCCTGTGGCATATCTCATACGAGGTGCGGTTATAGCATTACGCAAAGAAGATTCATCGGCTGTTTCAGTGTTGCCGATACAGTAAAACAAAAGGCATCGGTGTTGAAAATACCGATGCCTTGTTTATCAAGGGGATTGATTTTATGGGGCTTACAAATAAATCAACGGGAAGGCAGGCTTGTGACAACGAGAGGCTGTTAATGGAAAATGGGGAAAAGGTTATAGCCTTAGCGGGCAACCCAAACGTTGGCAAAAGCACAGTGTTCAATGCGCTTACTGGGTTAAAGCAGCATACAGGCAACTGGACAGGAAAAACTGTTGCAAACGCATTCGGCAGAACGAAAGCGAAATACGGCAACTACATAATCGCAGACTTGCCCGGCACCTATTCACTTGCGGCTCGCTCTGATGAGGAAAAGGTGGCTCGTGACTTCATATGCTTCTCTGATTCTGATGCGGTGGTGATTGTGTGCGACGCAACCTGCTTAGAACGCAACTTGAACTTAGTGCTTCAAACGTTGGAGATAACACGTTGTGCGGCGGTTTGCGTAAATCTGATGGACGAAGCCGAAAGAAAGGGCATAAATGTGGATACACAAAAGCTAAGCAAACTGCTGGGAGTGCCCGTAATCGCTACAAAGGCGCGCAGAGGCAAAGGCATAGCAGAGATTTTACCCTCGTTGCAGAAAGCTACTAAGCCGCCGCTCAAGGTTAGCTATCCTCAGCCGCTGAGCGAGGCGATATCCATAATAGAGCCTGCGCTTGAGGGGAGAAAACTGCCTGCAAGGTGGTTGGCACTAAGGTTGCTTGAAAACGATGCCGAGCTTTTGAAAAAAATTTATGGTTATCTCGGCGAGCGGCTGCTTGACGATGAGCAAATCAATTTGTTATACAAGCAAGCAAAAGCTTTGCTCGATGAAAAAGAAATAGATTCCGATGCGCTAACGGATTTGACGGTATCGGGCTTGCTGAGTTTTGCAAGTGATATTTTTTCACAGTGTGTTTTGCTAAGTAAAAAGACCAATCATTCATATCTGGCAGACCGCATCTTAACAGGCAAAATAACAGGCACAGCAATTATGCTGTTAACATTGCTTGCTATCCTCTGGATTACCATAACAGGCGCAAATTATCCAAGCGAATGGCTGTCTGCTTTGACGTTTTCGATGGGTGAAAAAATAGATTCGTGGCTTGAGTATATCCACGTGCCCGACATAGTCTCAAGCGCGTTAATTGACGGCGTGTGGAGAGTGCTTGCGTGGGTTACTTCGGTAATGCTGCCGCCGATGGCAATATTTTTCCCATTGTTTACGCTGCTTGAGGACATAGGCTATCTGCCGAGAATCGCCTTTAATTTAGACGGCGCCTTTAAGCGCTGCAAAGCGTGCGGTAAGCAGGCGCTGACAATGTGTATGGGATTTGGCTGCAACGCAGCGGGCGTGGTAGGCTGTAGAATAATCGATTCGCCCAGAGAAAAGCTGATTGCAATACTGACAAACAGCTTCATTCCTTGTAACGGACGATTCCCGATGCTGATAACGCTGATATCAATGTTTTTTATAGTAACCCAGTCGGTGTTGGGCACGCTTGCCTCGTCTGCTATACTGGCGAGTATCATCGTTTTCGGCATACTTATGACCTTCGCCGCATCTAAGCTGTTATCCTCAACTGTGTTGAAGGGCACGCCGTCGTCTTTTACCCTTGAACTGCCGCCTTACAGACCGCCTCAGGTTATTCATATAATAGTGCGCTCTATGCTTGATAGAACAGTATTTGTTTTAGGCAGAGCGGTGGCTGTTGCCGCGCCTGCAGGACTGCTTATATGGCTTATGGCAAACATAAGCGTTGGCGACGCATCGCTTTTGAGAATCTGCGCCGATACGCTTGACCCAATCGGTCGTTTTTTTGGAATGGACGGGGTAATTCTTATGGCGTTCATATTGGGTATGCCCGCAAATGAGATAGTGTTGCCGATTGCGATAATGACCTATATGTCCACCACCACAGTAACACAGATAAGCGATTTAGGCTTTTTGCACAGCTTGCTTACAGCAAACGGCTGGACTGTCACCACTGCAATTTGTGTTATGTTGTTTTGCCTTATGCACTGGCCTTGCACCACAACGCTTTTAACAGTGAAAAAGGAAACAGGCAGTCTGAAGTGGACTGTGCTTGCAGCTGTGTTACCAACGGCGTTTGGACTTGTGTGCTGTCTTTTGGTTAAAATAATAATGACAGCAATAGGGGTAGGCTCTTGAAAAACAGGGCATAATATGTTAAAATTACAGAAATTGGTATAGGCGATTTTAGCAAAGGAGAAAACACTATGTCGAGGATATACACATCTGTTGAACAGCTTATAGGAAACACCCCTCTGCTTGAACTTAAAGGAATAGAAAAGCGTTTTGATTTACAGGCAAAAATATATGCAAAGCTTGAGTATTTAAACCCCGCAGGCTCGGTTAAGGACAGAGTTGCAAAGGCAATGATAGAGGACGCTGAAAAAAGCGGCAAGCTCACTGCGACGTCGGTGATAATAGAGCCCACTTCGGGCAATACGGGAATAGGGCTTGCGTGCGTTGCCGCCGCCAGAGGCTACAGGGCGATAATAGTTATGCCTGAAACGATGTCTGTTGAACGCCGCAAGCTTATGCAGGCTTACGGCGCAGAACTTGTGCTCACAGACGGCAAGCTTGGTATGACGGGAGCGATAGAGAAGGCGGAGCAGCTTGCAAATGAGATTGACGGAGCCTTTGTGGCGGGCCAGTTTGTAAATCCTGCAAATCCTGAGGTGCATAAGCTGACAACAGGACCCGAAATTTTTAATGATTTAGACGGCGATATAGATGCTTTTGTTGCGGGAGTCGGCACAGGTGGCACAATAACAGGCGTTGGTGAATATCTTAAATCAGTTAAGGCTGAGGTGAAGATAATAGCCGTTGAGCCTGCAAAATCAGCAGTGCTTTCAGGAGAGAAGAGCGGCGCTCACGGCTTGCAGGGCATAGGTGCAGGCTTTGTGCCCGAAATACTCAACACTAAGGTGTATGATGAAATCATAAAGGTGTCGGAAAGCGAAGCTTATGAATATGGCAGACTTGCCGGCAGAAGTGACGGTGTGCTCGTTGGCATTTCGTCGGGAGCTGCGTTGTGCGCTGCGGTAGCAGTTGCAAAGCGTGACGACTACAAGGGCAAAACCATCGTTGTGCTTTTGCCTGACACGGGTGACAGATATCTTTCAACTGAAATGTTTGATTAGAGCGCAAGATGAGGAATGTCAAAATGGCGGAGGTGCAGAAATGAGCGCTCAGATGAATACAGAACTTAAACTCAGGTGCGACCTTTTTGCAGATAACTATTTAAAAGCTAAGCAAGCGTTTAAGTGGGAATACAGTTATTTGCACTATCTTTTGGCGCTTATGTATGCTCAAAAGGGGCTTGAGCTTGATATAGAAAAAATCAGGCAGTGTAAGGAGATTATAGTAAAAAATCAGGGTGCGTTTTCAAACTTCAGAGGCGTTGCAACCTTGATTTTCTCTTGTATGCTGTCGCTCAGGGATAACGCACAGGAAAGCTTTGAGAGGGTGCTCTTGGCATATACAGAGCTAAAAAAGCAGTTTATGCCGTCAGGCTATCTCTGCATAGCGGCGTTCTCTATGGAGCAAAATATAGACAGTGCGCATTTTGAAGGCTGTGCAGCACGTGCACGTGAGGTTTACGATAAGATGAAAGCAGACCATTTTCTGCTCACCTCAGCGGAGGATATACCTTTTGCTGTAATGTTTGCCTTGACGTCTGCAAGCGCAGAGCTTTCTGCCGAGATGATGCAGCGCAGTTTTATGCGGCTCAGAGAGCGGTTTTTCACCTCAAACGCACTGCAGAGCGTAAGCCACTGCCTTGCACTTATAGGAAATGCTCAGCAGGGTGCAGACAGACTTATCTCGCTTTACGATGAACTCAAGCAGAAAAAATACCATTTTGGTGTTGACCTTGAGCTTGTCAGTCTGGCGCTTGTCACACCAAATCAGAACGGTTCTACAGCCGATACTTTGATTGAGATATGCGATTATTTAAAGACCAAAAAAGGCTTTGGTGACTTTATAATGGGCAAGCGGCATAGACTTATGTATTCAGCATCCCTTTTAGCTCAGATGAGTGATGCTCTTGCCGCAACAATTACATACGAAAACATAAGCGCTTCAATAATGACTCAGATAGCCGCAACGTCTGCTTTAACAGCGATAATGGCGGCGTCTAACAATAGTTAAGTGTATTAAAAATTGCATTTAGGCGTATAATATTTAAATAAACCACAGGAGGCAAGTTATGAACATATGTGTTTACGGAGCATCAAGCGACTTAATAGATAATAGCTTTATATCTGCAGGCGAACTGCTTGGCAAGCGTATGGCTCAGAGGGGTCATAACCTCGTTTTCGGCGCAGGCGGCGCAGGAATGATGGGCGCCGTTGCCAGAGGGGTAACCGCAGGCAAGGGCAAGATAAAGGGAGTTGTACCTAATT
The DNA here is from genome assembly GCA_045579085.1 of Acutalibacteraceae bacterium. GTDB lineage: Bacteria > Bacillota > Clostridia > Oscillospirales > Acutalibacteraceae > RGIG2206. The sequence goes on along the minus strand of JAZNLO010000031.1, from coordinate 2,908 downwards.
TCTTTAACGTTGACGGAATCCTCTATGATAAATGCGACGAGCTTGTTCGTACAGAAACAATGCGTGAGCGCAAGCAGATAATGGAGGATAGCTGCGATGCGTTTATCACAACCGCCGGCGGAATCGGCACGTTTGAGGAGTTTTTCGAGATGCTTACCCTCAAACAGCTCGGCCGTCACGATAAACCGATGGTCGTGCTCAACACAAACGGATATTACAACGAAATGCTTGAAATGATGAAACAGGCGATGGAGAAAAAGTTCCTGTTTGATGCGGTTGCAGAGCTGTATTTTGTAACAGATGATATCGAGCAAGCGCTCGATTATATAGAAAACTACGAGAAAAAGGGCATAAACATTTTTGATTATAAAGGTGTTTGAGCGGATAAAATTTTTAGAAAGTGAAGTAAGGGTGGTGTTCAAATGAGCGAGCAAACGGTTAAAACTCCTTGGGCGGCTCATTTGGGCGAGGTACCGCTCACTCTCGAATATTTTGATGGCACACTTTTTGAGGCTGTAGAGCGCGTGGCAAAAAAGCATCCCCAAAAAATCGCACTGGATTTTATGGGCAAGTCCACCACGTATCAGCGACTTGTTGCTAAGATAACAGCTTGCGCAAAAGCACTCAAGGCAATCGGTGTTAAGGAGAACGACTCTGTCACGATTGCGTTGCCAAACTGTCCGCAAGCGGTGTATATGTTCTATGCCGTAAATTTGGTCGGCGCAGTTGCAAATATGATTCATCCCTTGTCGGCTGAGAAAGAAATCGAGTTTTATCTAAACGAGGCAAACAGTCAAACTGCTATTACACTTGATAGGTTTTATGAAAAGTTTGAAAACATAAGGCAAAACACTAAGGTTAAAAACCTGATTATTGCTGATTTGAAAGATGCGCTCAGTAAACCCGCCGCGTTCGGATATATGCTTACTGAGGGTAGAAAGTTTAAACGGCTCCCACCCGATGCGTCTGTGCTTAAATGGAAAAGCTTTTTGCAGCAAGGGGAGAGAACGGATTCGGACTACGAGGTAAGACGCAAAGCCGATGACTCTGCCGTGATTTTGTATTCCGGCGGAACAACAGGCACTACAAAGGGCATAGTGCTTACAAATAAAAACTTAAACGCATTGGCTCAGCAAGTTGTGGCATCAAACCCGATGTTTGAGGTTGGGGACAAGATGCTCGCCGCAATGCCGATATTTCACGGATTCGGGCTCGGCGTGTGCGTGCATTCTATGCTGGCAAACGGCGGCAGATGCGTGCTCATACCCCGTTTTACTGCCAAAAGCTATGCAGGCCAGATAACCAAAAACAAATGCAACTTTATAGCAGGCGTGCCCACTTTGTTTGAAGCATTGTTAAGACTTCCTTCAATGAACGGCTCTGATTTAAGCAGCCTGAAGGGCGTGTTTTCAGGCGGTGACTCATTGTCGGTTGAGCTGAAAAAGAAATTTGATGCGTTTTTATCGGAGCACGGCGCAACAATTCAGGTCAGAGAGGGTTACGGCACCACTGAAACTGTTACGGCGTGTTGCCTGACACCTCCGCATATGTCGAAAGAGGGCAGCATCGGTTTGCCGTTTCCCGACACCTTTATTAAGATAGTCAAGCCTGACACGGATATAGAATTGCCCTACGGCGAGGAGGGCGAAATCTTGATTGCAGGCCCCACGATTATGAAAGAGTATATGAATCACCCTGAGGAAACGAAGTCGGCTTTGCGCAAGCACAGTGACGGACTCACTTGGGTGTATACGGGCGATTTGGGCGTTATGGACAAGCAAGGCTTTGTTTATTTTAAGGGCAGAAAGAAACGTATGATTGTGTCGTCGGGGTATAATATTTATCCCGCGCAGATTGAAAATATACTTGATGCAAACGAGCTTGTGCAGATGAGTTGTGTTATCGGAGTACCTGACTCGTATAAGATGCAAAAGGTGAAAGCGTTTGTTGTTCTCAAGCCAAACGTACCATCTGGTAAAGACACCTACGATGCGCTTATGAATTATTGCAGGAAGAATATTGCGAAGTACGCTATGCCTTACGATATAGAGTTTAAGTCGGACTTGCCCAAGACACTGGTGGGCAAGGTGGCGTACAGAGAGCTTGAACAAGCAGAGCTTGAAAAGTTGAGAGTGGCTGAAAACCGCTAAAATCACAACAAAGTGGAGCACAAACACTATAAAAACGATAAAAACAGACCAAAAGTGGAGCCAGCACTCCATTTTTTGGTCTGTTTTATAATGCAAGACAAAAACTTTCTGCTTTCAGGCATAAAAATAGCACAAAATAAAAAATCCAAACTCAACATAAAGGTGAATTTGGATTTTTGGTCGGAGTAGCGTTATAGTAATCAAGCGCAAACCCGCATAAATACTGGGTTTTTCGCAGCCATAAACAGTACATATCCTTTGGTTACTATATGTTTTGTTAATCAAACTAAAAAAGTATTTAATTAACTTTAAATTTAATTACTTTAAAGTTAGTTATACACAATACTTTTTGGTTAGATTTTAAAATTATTCATTATTCATCAGCGAAGCGATTTCATCATTCAATATTCATTACGGAAATCCGTTTTAATGAATGATGAATATTGAATAATGAAAAATGAATAGTACAAAATCAAAAATCCGCCGATTTTCATCAGCGGATTTCCGATTTTTGGCGGAGATGGAGAGATACTCTGCGCTCCCTTGCCTTTTCTGTTCGCTGGTCGGCGAACTCAGAAAAGGCTGCGCTGCTCGAGACTCCGCGGTCCGAAAGCCTCTCCTTTCGGCCGCTCCAACGAACCCGAGGGTTCTCATCTCTCCTCTGTTTTTGAAACTCAAAAACCTCCCCCTTTTTGAGTTTTGGGAAGTGCAAAGAAGTCGGATCGTAGCCATGTCGTTCTGTGAGCCAAGGAGTTGCA
>JAZNLO010000030.1:0-68895 GCA_045579085.1 Acutalibacteraceae bacterium | reverse complement strand
TGCCTAACGCGATGGCTGTTTTTATGTGCTAAACTCTATAATATAAGCTTATTTTTTAGGCTCAACTGTGACCACTAACATTCTGGGAACTGTTATTGATACTTCGTCAATCGGGTCCATAGCTGCGCCGGGTGTGTGTTTTCTACCACCGCAGTTGAGAACAACAAACTCATTTTCACCTGTTGTAAATACATTGTCCAAGCCGAGACACTCATTCTTATTGATGCCCATATCTTCATTTGTGAGCATCATATTAAAGCGAGCTACACCGTTGTTATCAATCTTGAAAACACCAAGTCCCTGTTCCAAGCATCCAACAAAGATATAATCTCCAACCTTTGCAAGCGTTGTGGGAGGAACGTCAGTATCTCTATACAACACGTGGTTCTCCTCAGGCAAGTAAGCTATATCTTTTACGACTATGTTGCCGTTTGCGATATCGGTCATGTCATACGTTATGATTGCCTCAAACGCATTTTCTGTGCCCTGTCCTCTTGTGCCGGTGGACAATGTGCAATATGCATTCGGATAGTCAACAACAACATTGAAGAATTGCAAGCCCATTACTCCTGCATTTATAGTCTTATTCGGGAAATCCTCCTGTATCATACTATACAGTTTGTTTCTCTCAGTAAATATCTGCTTGCTGCCCTTTACAAAGTCGTAAACAACCTTTGGATTGTATATATCCGTAATGTCATAGCAGGCGTTTCCTGCAGCGAAGCCTATAGCAAAGTAATAAGTTTTTCCGTTTGCTTCAAATACCTGACCGCCCTGATGCTCATAAGAGCCATATTCGTAATTGCTCCAAAACGTTGTGGATGCTAAGGTGAGCTTCGACGGGTCCTTCGGGTCAATAGCAAAGGCGCACCAGCCACGCATCTGCAAGTTTACAATAAGAATATTTTTATATACTATCACGCGGCTAACCTTGAAGTTGAAATTGCATATGCCGTTTTTGTAATCAAAAGTGCCGTAGCCCTGCTCCAGACGGGTTTTATCCTGTTTGCCGTTTTCCCAAACATATTCTTCTCCAGCCTCTGCCTGATAAGAGGATTTATTGTTGGGGAATGTAACCTTTGCGTTAGTTGCGATTTTGAAATCCTTCTTATTAACAATTACAAGCTTGCCGTTGTTTATATCAGGATTGGGTACGTTTGCCTCGTAATTTCTTGCTCCGCAATAGATATAATCGCCCTTAATTGCAACCCAACCGAAGAAGAAGTTCGGCTCACTTGAATCTTTCCTGTTAAACAACTGCAATTCTTTTGGCTGTGTTGCGCCCGTTACGTCATATCTTACAAGATAACTCTTGCCGCCGTCGTTTATACAGGAATAAAGATAATTGCCTTCACGTACTACAGTTCTTCTGCCCTGATGGCTTAAATTGGATTTAATGTTTGCAATAGTCTTTAATGTGAGCTCGCCCTTGCTCATAACTCTGGTTTCATAAGAGACAGTTGCCTCAGACGAGGTTGCGGTTGAGCCCTCAGCTGCACTCTCTTCAGAAGATGCTGTGCCGCTTGTTGAAGCCTTAGATGCTGATTTAGATGCCGATTTAGAAGCGCTGTCTGCGTCCTGCTTACTGCAAGCAGCGAACATAAGCGCCGTTGTCAACGCTAAAACAAGCGCTGTGATTCTAAACAAAACTTTCATTTTTACTATCCCTCCTATTTGCATTATACTACCATATACACAACAAATTTTCAATCGTTTTCCTAAAGATTATCAATTATAACTAAAAAGAGAGGTTGTTTTCAGCAACCTCTCCAAATTGTATGTGTTTTGTTTATTCCTCAGGCATATTCCAATTGTGCCAGACGCTTTGAACATCGTCATTTTCCTCGAGCATATCGAGCAAGCGATTCATTTTGAACACTGCCTCCTCGTCTGTGAGGTCATTGGTCATATTCGGCACATACTCTGCCTCAGCAGAAACAAATTTATAACCTTTTTCTGAAAGCGCGCGGCTTACTGCATCAACCTGATTTGCATCTGTTGTTATCTCAAACACGCTTTCTTCAACGTTGAAATCATCTGCCCCAGCCTCAAGCGCATCTTCCATAACTGTATCCTCATCGAGCCCCTCCGACTCAATCACGATTACGCCCTTGCGCTCAAACATAAACATAACTGAGCCGCTCTGACCGAGATTACCGCCGTTTTTATCAAAGTAATGACGCATTTCGCCTGCTGTGCGGTTGCGGTTATCGGTTAAGGTTTCAACGATAACTGCGATACCTGCGGGGCCGTAGCCCTCGTATACTATCTCCTCATAATTGCTATCGGTCTCGCCCGAAGCCTTTTTAAGCATACGGTCAATGTTGTCATTAGGTACGTTGTTTGCCTTTGCCTTTGAGATTATATCCCTGAGCTTTCCGTTTACGTTGGGGTCAGGTCCGCCGGCTTTAACCGCCATCGCAAGCTCACGGCCTATACGTGTGAACACCTTTGCTTTCTGAGCATCGGTTTTTTCCTTTTTTCTCTTAATGTTATTCCATTTTGAATGGCCAGACATATATAAATACCTCCACAACTTTTTTAACTTAGCCATTCTAACACATTTTCAAACATTTGGCAAGTGCCCCTTTTCACTTTATACCCTTTTCCCTTAAACCGCTTTTTCAATAATTGCAACCATCACTGTTATATCATCTGAGTGGCCGTCGTTTCTGCGGCGACGGGCAGTTCTTGCCAAGTGCTCGGCAAGCTGTTGAGCAGAGGACGACGAATTCCACTTTTCCACCTCTGAGCATATCCAATCGGTACCGTCAAAGGTTGCGCCGTCTGAAAACATTACCACTACGTCGCCCGCCTTGAGATTCACTGCCGCAGAGTCAAAGCCGACCTGTCGCACTATGCCCGCAGGCAAGGACGCACACTCCGCTATCGCCGTTTTGCCTGAGCGCAGCACAACTGTTGGGCAAGCGCCCGCTTTATAAAACTCGGTGCGTCCGCTGTAAAGGTCTATGGCACACAGGTCAACGGTTGAAAGTGATTCGTTTGTGGATTTAAAGAGCATAGCTGAGTTTGCTATTTTCAGCGCGCAGTCATACCCAAAGCCAGATTTCAACAGCCGCTCCATCAAGCCCGTTGCCATAGCTGAATCAACCGCCGCTATTCCGCCTGTGCCCATTCCGTCGCACAGCAGCATAATCTGTTTGCCCTTGCCGTCTAAGAACACCTCTGTGGAATCTCCGCACAGTCTTGCATCGTTATGAGCCAAACTGCATCTGCCTGTGTCCACATACAGCTCACTTTTTTCGTTCAGAGTAATAAGCACACTTGACCTTGCAAAGCTTATGCACGGCGCATCGAACTCCCTGTCGCACGCTATGCTGAGCTCTTTCATTATAGTCATACGGTTAAGCCTTGTCTGCGCGCCTGACTGGACACGCGCCTCAACTGTCATTCTATCTTCCTCGTCTACACAGCAACTGATATCCGTTGGTGCCAGTCCAAGCTTTCTCAGCGCTGACTCGACTCGCTTAGCGGCATTGTAATCATACCTTCTCTCACGCTCAAAATCGCAAGCCATATCATAAAGCATATCCGAAACCCCTGCAAGCTGGTCCATTACCGCTCCGCGCACCTCATCAACCCTACGCTGTGCTGCGTTGTGGCTTTCAAAGTTTGTATAGTTTTTATCCAAGCTTTCGCACAGCTTGTCCAATCTGCTGCACACCTTAGCAAGCTCCCCTTGCGCTGAATCAGCTTTTATCTCACCTCTTGTAAGGCGCGCAAGCTCTGCAGGTATGGGTGAATCGCCGTCGTCCCAGCAATATGAGCGCAGGGTGCATTTTGAACACACCTCTTGCTCCACCTTGTATAACATCTGCTCAAAATTTACCTCATTTATCTTGCTCAGCTTGCCCGACACCTTTTCAACTGTTTGAGACACGTCACTGAGCGCTTTTGATGCAAACTGCAGTCGCATCGTGACCGCTTTGCGAAGCCCGTCCATACGTGGCATATCGGGTTGACGGGCAAACAAAAGCGCAAGCGGTGACTTTATTTTTTTAGGCAATACCAAAAACAGCAACGAGGCTGAAAGTGATTCATACACAAGCGGCAAGTGCTCTGTGCTGCCTGAAATTATGACAAACATAGCTGTTACAACATTATATATTACAAGCAAGCCAATATCTCCAAGAGTAGAAAACACGCCCGCTATGAGTCCGCTCATTGCATAACTGCCGCAAAGCCACATCGGTGAGCCATCGGCAAGCGACAAAGCGAATCCTATAGCTGCGCCTGCCGTTGCCCCTGCGCCCGACTGACCCTGTCTTGCTGCAGATATAACTATCAGCGCGGCAATCACTCCCGCAGCCGACACGCCCGAAACTGCTACACCCCTTAGCGAAATCAACATTATCCCTGCCACCGCTGTGACCGATACCGTTTCCGCTATTGACAGGCTACGGCTGTTCCCCGAAGACTCTCTTAGTGAATATGTAAGGCTGACAAAATATGCTGTGCCCGAAGCGACTAAGCTCTCTATAAGCAGTTTTATTATCTGAGTAAAATCTGCGCTGCCTGATGCTATTACCGCAATCGAGGATGCTACCGCCGCAACAAATGCCGCCACAGAGCAAAACGCTTGCTGAGATATTATGTTTTGCCGCTCGGGAACCACTGCTTTTATCAGCGCAACGCACACCACAGCAGCAAGATATCTGAACCCTCCGCTTCCCGTTATCGGCAAAAAGTAGCCAATCGCTGCGCCAAGCGCCGCTGACGGCGACAAAACTGACGGTGCTCCCGCAACAATTGCTATCCCAAAAGGCGCAAAGCTCTCAAACAACGCTGTTCTTGAAAAAGCAAAGCTGACGAGCGCTGTTATAGCCTGCCACATTACCGCTGAAGCGAGCTTTCCTTGCTGTCTATTCTCAATCTTCTCAGTCATTCAATCACCGCCGTAACACATAATTATCAGTAAATTAAATTATAGCTTGTACTATGGGCGATTTATGTCACAGTTATGGTGGGGGTATTTGTTTGTTTTTGTTTTTTATGGCAAAAAAGCAACGCATAAAAGCGAAACAGAACAAAACAGCACAAAAGCGAGGGCGTCCTCCTAAGAAGACACCCTCGCTTTAAAGGTTATTATAAATGCCCGATTACCGTTAATTTGCTTGAAAGCTTGCGGCTAACAAGGTTGACGTTTCAACTACGCCATCTGCTGTGATGTGCCGTTTGATATTGGTCCACTCGCACTCAAACAGCGCAAAGCTGAGCCACGAATCATTAACTGTTACGTTGAAGCCTCTCATCGTATAAAGATTGTTTACTTCAACTCCAACGGGTAAATAACGTGTAATTGTAACCAGATATTTCTTTTTAGTCCTATCCACCTGTGAGTCCACTATTGCGTGCTCAAGGTCTATATCTACCTGTGTAACGGCAGGCACCATTTCGCCGTTTATAAATACCGTTACATTTATTTCTTCAGACTGATAAAACACGTTGTTGCACTCCTTATATCGTATACTTAACCTGTATATACACAGGCATATACAAGCATCTTCTCAGGCTGTCATATTTTATCTCGCCTGACTCTATGCTTGCCGAGATAAAGCTACGGTCTTTGTAGAATACATCCCTTATGTGACACAGGAATTTTCTGCATGCGCCACCGCCCATCGAGGTGGGCGAATGTATCGTTATGCCATAGGTTACGGTTACATATTTCCCGAACACCCTTTTGCCGTCGGCTATTCCGAGATAATCCATAAACCACTTGTTCTCAGACTCAAGCTTCTTTATTCCTACGGTTGCCGTTGGAACATATATCGGGTTTTGCGCCTCTCTGTCGGCGAACTCGTCATATACCTCATACACGTTCTGCTCATTGATTTCTTCTCGGAGCATTTCTATTATTTTGGTTACCTTTTCGGTTATTGCAGGATAAAAAGTTGCCATCGTTTTACCGCCTTAGTCTTAAAATTGCCCATTTGTATACAGGCTCACTGCCGTAATAAATAGTTTCAACCTTAGAGCACGTGAAATTTCTGCCGTCCGTAAGTACAAGAGCCTTACTTGTGCCCTCGCAGAGCTCAGCCTCAGGCGGACCTATGTACAAAAAACAGGTTTCGTCTATTATGCCGAGCTTTGTATACTGGCTGTCGAGATATATCTTATTCTTGTATCTCATCGGCTGAACAAAGCACTTAACCTCAACCTCTTTATCAAGATTGAACGCTCTGCCGTTTAAACCGTATTTATCAATCAGCTGTTTAATTTGTTCGGTTATCTTCATTCTCTACACCTGCACAAACGCAAAATCTGACGGCTCAAGCAAGTCTGCAATCGAGCCTACTGCATCGTCGCGAAGCTGCTTTGCCAGAGTCAAATTTGCGGCTGCCTTTGCCGAGAACTTTATATCGCCCACTGTAAAATCGTGCTCATTTGCAGATGTGACCACAGTGTACTTATAGTAAGCGGCGGCGGCACAAGCGTGGCATATGCGGTCGTGATTTTTTATATCACAGGCTGAGTCCTTAAGCCTAACGCTTATCTCCATTATTGCCAGCTTGACAAGCGGCTCGTTCTTTCTGGCGGTGGCTTCGTCTATATCCGCAAGCAACGAAAATGCGCCTAAAACCTTTTCAAACTCTATCATTTTTACACCTCCGTATAAATAAAGGGGAGACTGGCTCCCCTCTTATAAAGGCATTTGTTTACGCAAGCTTAAGCACCTTTGATGCGTCATCAAATATCTTTGAGAAGCCTGCGGTGCAGCTAATTGCTGCTCTCTCAAGCTGCTGGTCGATAAGCTTATCGTATTCAACCGATACGTCGCTTGCTATAACCATCTCAAGTGCAAAGCGCTTATCAAGGCCGATGATTGTGCCCTGTGCGAGCGCATCAGACTTGATGAAGTTTGCTCCGAGAGGATTGTTGAGCTTGCCTGTTCCCTGGAAGTTGATTCCTGTCTGAGGATTCTTGAACTCATTAACTGCAAGCATCTTAAGCATCATATCGGGTGATGCGATGATGGTGTTCATCTCGTACGGGTCAAGCGCATCCCACAAGCTGAGCAGGTCATCATAGGTCAAAGTGCCTGCTGATGCCGTCTTTACAACTGCTGCTGCGTTATCGTTGCCGTCGCCGTTAACAACGGTGTTCATTGCATCGGCAAACTGCTGCTTTGCAATATAGGCTCCTATCTGACGGAGCATTACTGTAAAGAGGTCTAAGCGCTGGAACTTAAGTGACTCATAAGATGCAACCAACATTCTGCCTCTCTTTGTAAGAGTAACAAGATTTTCCTTAGTTGTTACGCTGGTGGTAGGAATCGCTGTGCCCTCTGCAACCTGCTTCAATGACTTATCGTCATCTGAGGGGTTAGATACTACCGAACGATAGTCCATACCATTGATACGTGTGGTGGATGCAATCACGTTAGGCAACAGGTTGGTTTCCTCGATACCTGTCTTGATAGCACGTGATACGTACTCAGGGAAAAGTGCGCTTGAATCGTTGGTTGAGTAAAACTTCTGAAGCATATCAGAGTTTGCGCCTGCGACCTTGATATCAAAGCGCTTGAGCTGACGCTGGAAAGCGTCGAGGCCCTCATACTCGGTGCCTATGTAGTTTCTTGAGGGGTCCATCTCCTCAAGCACTTGTGTGAAGGTCTTACCGGGTACTGAATACATTCCTTTTTCTATTCTGATATTATCGAATGACATTTTGTTTCCTCCATAAATTAAATAAGATAGTTTTTAACTTCTTTTTCTTCGGACTTTTCTGTCTTTACTAAAAGCTGCGGACAAATCGGAAGCTGACTTGAAAGGCTCTTTGTGCAAGCCTCGTTAAACTTTTTAAGGCTTTGTGTGTCCATAGAGCCTACGATGCTCTCGGCTGTTTCGCCATCGAGCTCGGGCTGACTTAAAAGGGTGAGTCGCATTGCTTCCTTTCTAAGCTCGTCACGGTATGCCGCGCCGTCTTCGGCGCTCTCACGCAGGCTGCTGAGCAGCTTGATTATTTCCTGTGAATCGGTTGCAGAAACTGTGATGTCACTGCCCGATGAGAGCGACTTTATGATTGAGTCTATGTCGTTTACCGCACCAAGCGCAAATGCTTTCGTTACCCCGGCTTTGCGCTGCGCAGGCACTGCCACAAATGACCACTCATACGCATCTGTTGCGTTGCTCAAAATTGCGTGACATTTCACCTTTTTGCCGCCCTTTGTATAGTATCTGCCCAATCTGTGTCCACAATGGCTTCGGGTTAAGTCAGTGCCGCACACAGAGCAGGTTCTGCCCGCTGTAGCACAGCCTACGCTTACCTCTTTTTTGATGCCTGCATCTATCTCAAGCATAAGGTCACGATTAGTTTCGGTTCGCGGCATATACGCCTTTGCCTTAAGGCAATGATAGGTTTCGCCCGCCGAAGTGATGATGTTTTCATCGGCTGTAACCTCACATTCAAAAATTCTGGCGCACTGGTCACGACCGTGCATAGAATGGTCAAATATGCCCGTCTTACCGATGTAAAGACTGCTCAGGGTTTTTAAAGCTTCTATCGAAAATCGCTCATTATCCCTGTCAACCTCGTTGTCGCACAGCACCACAGAAAAGACAAAAACTTCCTCCGGCTTTAATTTTCTGCGAGAAAGCTTATTTATTAATGAAAGCTCTTCTTCAGTAGGTACTGAAACCGTTTCAACTGTTTTATCTGCCATTTATTCTTCCCCTTTCAGTGATGCTTCTATTTGCATTGCCTGCGCTCTGTAAAGTCTTGCCTGTGCCATCGAGATTTCGTCTTGCAGGTTTATCGGCTGCCACACAATCTCAAAGCCCACGCCGTAGCCGTGCAGACGCAGCCACATATCGCATATACGTGCAATCATCGGTGTGAGCAGACTTCTGTAGTATTCAAGCTCACTTGTGAACAGGTCTGCTTGCTGAGATGACATTCTCTCGGTAGACGACCAGCTGAGCCCCAACAAAAAAGGCGGTAAGCCTGTTTTTGCGACTATCTGCTCGAGCATCTGGCGCACAGGCACCTCTGTTGACAGCATCTGGCTGTCGGCACCTATTGCCTTAATCTCAACGTTGCCCACAGCAACAAAATCTCGCACTTCGTCGCTTTTCATCGCCGATGACCACTGCTCTGCTATCTGTGCCGCTCTTTGACTTGCATTAAACCTATCAGTGCCGTCTGCATCGGGTTTATATGTAACTGCGTAACGCAGATTTCCCACTCGCTCAAAATTGGCGCCGATGCAATCGTATATCTTCATCAGGATATTCGATACAAAGGGCAAGCCTCTCATAATCGAGTTTCCCGTTACCTTGCCAGGCTCTGCCTTAAGCGCAGTGTGAAGTATCAGCCTCTGATACGGTGCCGCAACGCTCTTGCCGTGATTTCTTATGCACACCGTTACGTCAAACGGAGTATCGTTAGCTTTAAGCTCAAGGTTATCAAGAGGCGCATTATACAGCGCTGAGATATCCTTGCCGTCATTAGACAATACCATCTCACCCACTGCGGTGCCGTACATAAGCATCTGGTCAAGGTATGCAGCAACAAAACTGCCTATGCCCTCAGACGAGGCGCCCACCTTAACCTTGCGCAAAAAAGACTCAAGCTCTCTTTCGGTTGCTTTATCGGTACAGGTTACCTCGAATTCGCCGACAAGGCGCACGATTTTGTCTATGGCTGCGTCAAGCAGCGGTATTGCTTGGCGCATAGCAGCCATAAGTCTTGCATCGGGCGGCATGAGAGGCACGTAGCGGCTCATGAGTCCCGTAACGCTTTTTTCTTTAGGGGCAGTTTGTATCCCTGCGCTAAAGGCAGGCTGCTTTTTTAACAAATTACGAAGCTTCATTTTCTTTCTCCATTCTCCAACCTTCTTTTATACTGCTGATAAGGTCGGCTCTCAGCAACTTACCTGCGTGTTGCGGCGACGGCGAAAAAGCCGTCGTCCCCGCCGTCGAGAACCGTTGCAACAAAATAGCGTATATCGTCCATCGCATGGTCGTTTTCCTTGCGCACGGTGTCCTTTGTTGCGCCCTCGTCCCATCGGTATAAGCCGAATTCTCTGACTGCGTCAACACAGCAGCGAGATATCTTAATTTTTCCGCACTTGAGCGCATCGCACACCTTGCGTATCCCGTCGAGGACATCGTTTTTGGCCGCTTTTATGCTAAACTCTCCGTGTCGGCGCACGCAGGTTATGAAGGAGGCTGCCGACGGGTCACATATTACCGCTTCGATTTTTCGGTTGCCCGCCAATTTTACAAGCTCTGCATAATACTCTTCATCTGTTTTCTGTTCCCCGTATTGCCGTGATGAATAGTAATACTCGTCCACCCGATACCATACGTCGTTTGACAAGCCCCACAAGCCCATTGAGGTTGGATTGACGGTGCCGTAGTCGCACGAGATATAGTAGCGTTCACATTCAGCCGGTGCGCTGTCGCACAGGTTGGCGTCACCAAAAAACGGATACACCAACCCCGCTGCCGCAGTCCATCTGCCGAGAACAAACCTATCATAAAACGCATCTGAATAGAGGGAGCGATATCTGTTTATTATTTTTTCAGATAGCGAGGGGTTGTCCTCCATTGTAAAGTGGAGATAAAGAGCGTTTTTCTCCTCACGCTTCTCTATCCACTCCCGATGGAACCAATGTTGAGGGTGTTCGGGATTGCAGTTAAACCAAAACTTTGAGCCGTTTACCGAGCATCGTGCAAGCGCATGTTCCACAAACGAGCGCGGCATCAACACAACCTCGTCAAACATCACACCCGCAAGAGTCATACCCTGAATCAGCGCTGCACTGGATTCATCTTTTCCGCCGAAAAGGTAGAAACGGTTTCTCCGCCCTGCCCTTTCTACATCTATATAGTTTTGGGAATTCGATTGCTGCACTGTAAATCCAAGACTTGTAAGGGTGTCAACAAGGCCTCTTATAATGTTGCGCTTGAGCGAGGTGAGCGTTTTGCCGCATATGGCAAAGTCGCAGTTGTCGAAGCGGTAGAAGGTCCATGAAACAAAGGACAGCGACATACAAAGGGTCTTGCCGCTGCGGACTGCCCCATCGCATATAAGCGCATCCTTGTCTGCGTATTTGCTCGCTTCGCACCACCACGTAAGCACCATTAGCTGTTTCTTTGAAAAAGGCTTAAACTCCATACGGCTTCTCCTGATAAAGTCGCATTGCGCCTAACTCAAGGGCCTTGTAAAACGGCTCGGCTTTGTCACTTTCGGGTGCGGAAAGGTCGCTGAGCCTGTCGAGCGCTTTGATGCGGTCGTGGAATTTGATTTCAACGCCGTTTTTCGAACGCTTTATCTCGCTTATTGCGTAAAGGTCGAGCTCGTCGATGTTTTCGGGCAGTTCCTCGCTGTATAAAAGCCGCACTGCATCGGCTATGCTACCGTATGCCAGCCGTGCATAGCCCGCTTTTGCATCGCAAAGCTTCTGCTTCTGCCTGAAATGGTCTATACAGTTTTGTATATCCCGTCTTGAGAGCAGCTTGTCCGCTGCTTTCTTTGCTTTAGCATAACCGGAACGGGCTGCCGCCTCAGTCGGTGAGCAGCCTGTAGCAACAAGTCTGCAAAACAGTTCTTCTTTCGGTTTAAGTTTGGTTTTCACTTGTATTCCTCCTTCTGTAATAACGCCCGATTTTCAACACTGTTGTGGCAACTTGTGCAACGTTTCTTAAATTTTATAAAAGTTCTCAAGTCTTGACTTTAAAGTGCTAAAAAGGTATAATGTGCGTGGATTGTTTTGTTTGGCATTAATCTTAAACAGAGCAAGCTCTAATGTATTTTGAGGTGTATTATGGAAAGAGAAAAGTTTTCTTCACGGTTGGGATTTATCCTTATTTCAGCCGGCTGCGCCATAGGCTTGGGTAACGTTTACCGCTTCCCAATCATTGCAGGCGCTTACGGCGGCGCATTTTTCGTGCTTATTTACTTAGCGTTCCTTATTTTGCTTGGCATCCCTGTTATGACCGCTGAGCTCGCTGTTGGACGCGCAAGCAGACGCAGTATCGCCACTTCGTTTGACGTTTTAGAAAAGCCAAAGCAGAAATGGCACTGGATGAAGTATCTGGGAATTTGCGGCAACTATCTGCTTATGATGTTTTACACCACCATTTCAGGCTGGTTTGTAACTTATTTCATCAAATATGTTAACGGCTCCATAATGAGCAACACCACCCCTGAGCAGCTTGGCAACACCTTTGGTGCCACAGCAAGCGACCTAACAAGCAACATTCTCGTTACGTTCTGCGTTATTTTAATTTGCTTCGGCGTATGCTCATTGGGACTTCAAAAAGGCGTTGAGAAAATCACTAAGGTGATGATGGTTGCGCTATTTGTGCTTATGATTGGCCTTGCAGTCTACTGCTGCACTCTTGATGGTGCATTAGCCGGTCTTAAGTTTTACCTTATCCCGTCGGTTGAAAACCTCACTTCCTCAGGCATCTGGACTGTGGTTTCCGCCGCTATGGGTCAGGCGTTCTTCACCCTTTCGCTCGGTATCGGCTCTATCGCTGTTTTCGGCAGCTATATCGAAAAGGACCGCAGCCTGTTAGGTGAATCGCTTACCATCGTAAGCCTTGATACCTGCGTGGCTATTATGTCAGGCTTGATAATCTTCCCTGCTTTCTTCACCTTTAACCCCACCGCAACAGGTATCGGTGCAGACCAGGCAGGCGCAAGCTTCTTATTTGTTACTCTCTCTAACATATTCAACAACATGCTCGGCGGCCGCATTGTTGGAGCTTTGTTCTTCCTGTTTATGATTTTTGCCGCTATGTCCACTGTTATTGCCGTGTTCGAAAACATAGTTTCGTTCTGGCTTGAGCTTACAAAGCACAACCGCCGTTGGATTGCTCTGATAAACGTTGTTTTGCTGATGCTGCTTACTATGCCGTTTATCCTCAGCAACTGCGTTGAATCGTGGGGCAGCATCTCCATTCTCGGCAAAAACATCGGCGACTTTGAGGATTTCCTCGTATCCAACCTTGCGCTTCCTATAGGCTCTCTTGTGTATGTTCTCTTCTGCACACATAAGTTTGGTTGGGACTGGAAAAACTATTTCAACGAAGTTAACACAGGCGCCGGCGCTAAGCTGCCTGCTTGGTTAAAAAACTATATGAAATTCGGTCTTCCGATAATCATTTTGGTTGTTTTGGTTGTATCCGTTGCACCTTTGTTCAGTTAATACTTTTAAGTATTATTTGAAAATACAGATTCCATCTTAGGAGGAGTACCGTATGATTCTGACCATTGACATCGGTAACACAAATGTTACCCTCGGCGGTTATAATGACGATAAGCTGTCGTTTACCGCCAGAGTTGCCACCTACCCGTCGCGTACGGCTGACCAGTATGCAGTTGAGCTTAATCAGCTTCTGCTGCTTAACGGCGTAACCGCAAGCGATATCGGTGGCGCCGTAATCGGCTCGGTTGTGCCAAGTGTGGGCACAGCGTATAAGCGTGCTGTGCGCAGGCTCTGCAAGGTTGAGCCTATTGTGATTGGCTCGGGCATCAAGACCGGCCTGAACATCCGCATTGATAATCCCGCTCAGCTCGGCGCAGACCTTGTGTGCGGCGCTGTTGGGGCTATCAACAAGTACCCCGCGCCGTGCATCATATTCGATTTGGGCACCGCAACCACAATTTCCGTTATCGACAAAGACTGTGCTATGATTGGCGGCGCAATCGCTGCAGGGCTGGTTACAACTATGGATGCCCTCGCAACAAAAACTGCGCAGCTGCCCTTTGTTGATATTGAGGCTCCGCCCAAACCGATTGGCAGCAACACTGTTGACTGCATTAAGTCGGGCTTGATTCTGGGAGCCGCCGCTATGCTCGACGGTATCGCTTCCCGTTTTGAAAAACAGCTCGGTTGTGAAGCAACTCTCGTTGCTACAGGCGGTCTTGCAGAAAAGGTAGTGGTGCATTGCGAGCGTGAAATCATTATTGATGACACGTTGCTTTTAGACGGCCTTTTGCAGATATATAAGAAAAACTGCAAATAAAAAATTAATTATACAAACTGCATCCTTTGAGAGCAGTATTGAGGTGTTATTATGAAAAAAAATAAAATTGTTCGACTTACACTTACTTCCCTACTTATCGCAATTATGTTTGTGATGGATTTTACTCCGATAGGATACATTGTTACCCCAACCGGATTTAGTATCACGTTGATGCCGATTCCCGTTGCCATAGGTGCTGTTGCATTAGGACCCGCCGTTGGCTCACTGCTTGGCTTTGTGTTTGGCTTGACCAGTTTCCTCCAATGTTTTGGATTTGGATATTCTATCGACCCATCAGCTGCTGTGCTTTGGAGCGAAAATCCGTTAGCGACTATATTCGCTTGCTTTGTTCCCCGCATATTAATGGGTTTGCTGGTTGGTTTGATTTACTTAGGATTGAGCAAAATTAAACGATTCAGAATTGGAAGCTATGCTATAGCTTCAATAAGCGCGCCTGTACTTAACACCGCTTTTTTCCTCACCTCTTATCTGTTATTGTTCAGTGAAACCGTGCTTGCAGGTCAAGTTGTGAAAACAGTTATTATTACTCTATTAACTGTAAACACCTTAGTGGAAGTTATTGCCGCTCTTTTCATCGGCACAACTCTTTGCCAGGTGTTCCACTCTACTATAAGGAAATATATGTAATAAAAAAGAGGTGCAGTTTTATGCTGCACCTCTTTTTTATTTGATTTTCAAATTGACATTCACAATTCCATATGATAGAATGATTGAGCGTGATAATTTCGCTTTGAATTTATGGAGACGTATCGAAGTGGGGACGTTTGCGAGCGCTGCCGGTGGCAGATACAGCGAGCAATAAGGAGTGGCTGCGGTCGAAATTTTGCGAAGCGAATAGCAAGCAGAAAATTTCGGGCACCGCAACAGGACATAACGGGGCGCCCCGTTCGGTAAAAATTAAATAGTTCGTTATACTCTGAAATGAGTTTAACATATATGGAGACGTATCGAAGTGGTCATAACGGGGCTGACTCGAAATCAGTTAGGGAGCAATCCCCCGCGAGTTCGAATCTCGCCGTCTCCGCCAAAGAAAAGGAAATCGTGCCGTAAGGTGTGGTTTCCTTTTTTAATTATAAACAACGGCTCGTAAATGCCATCTTTACCCTGATTTTTCTGACTTTTGCTTATTTATATACAGTTTTTGCACTTTTATACAAGTTTTATGCAATAATATTTCGCATATTTAAAAAATATACAGTTTGTTGTTGACATTTATACGCTTTAGTTGTATAATCACTACCATACACATTATTTTTTATTCGGAGGCTTACTATGAACAAAGAAAACATTAAAAAGGTCGTTCTTGCTTACTCAGGCGGTCTCGACACTTCAATTATCATCCCCTGGTTAAAGGAAAACTACAATAACTGCGAGGTTATCGCTGTTTCAGGTAACGTAGGTCAGGCTGATGAGCTTGAGGGACTCGAAGAAAAAGCACTCAAAACCGGCGCATCAAAGCTGTATGTGCTTGACCTTACCGAAGAATACGTTAACGACTACATAATCCCCTGCGTTCAGGCAGGTGCTGTATACGAGGAATATCTGCTCGGCACCAGTCACGCACGTCCGTGCATTGCAAAGGGACTTGTTGAAATCGCTATCAAGGAAAACGCTGATGCTATCTGCCACGGCTGCACAGGTAAGGGTAATGACCAGGTGCGTTTTGAGTTGGCAGTAAAGCACTTTGCGCCGAATATGCCCATCATCGCTCCCTGGAGAGAGTGGGACATCAAGTCACGCGAGGAGGAAATCGAGTACGCTGAGGCGCACAACATTCCTCTTAAAATTAACAGAGAGACCAACTACTCCAAAGACAAAAACCTCTGGCACCTCTCTCACGAGGGTATGGACCTTGAGGACACTGGCAATGAGCCGCTCTACGAAAAGCCCGGTTTTCTCGAAATGGGTGTATCACCCATCTCTGCTCCTGACGCGCCCACTTACGTTACGCTCGATTTTGTAAAGGGCGTTCCTGTGGCAATAGACGGCGAGAAAATGTCTGCTAAGAACATCATTCTTAAGCTCAATGAGCTCGGCGGTGCCAACGGTATCGGCATCATCGACATTGTTGAAAACAGACTTGTGGGTATGAAATGCAGAGGCGTTTACGAAACTCCCGGCGGCACAATTCTTTACAAGGCGCACAGCGTTCTTGAGAGCATCTGCCTTGACAAGATGACCATGCACGAAAAGCAGAGACTATCCATCACCTTTGCTGAGCTTGTTTACAACGGTCAGTGGTTTACTCCGCTGAGAGAGGCTTTGTCTGCCTTTGTTGAGAAGACTCAGGAAAAGGTTACAGGTAAGGTTAGACTCAAGCTCTACAAGGGCAACATTATCAACGCCGGCGTTTGGAGCGACTACTCACTCTACAGCGAGGAAATCGCAACCTTTGGCGAAAGCAGTTATGACCAAAAAGACTCGGCAGGATTTATCAATCTGTTCGGCTTGCCGATTCAGGTTCAGGCTGTTGTTGATGCCAACAACAAAAAATAATCTACTCGGAGGCACTTCTTTATGGCTAAAATGTGGGCAGGCAGAACCGACGGTGTTACTGACAAGGCCGCAGACGATTTTAACTCATCTATCAGCTTTGATATGAGAATGTATCGTCAGGATATCACGGGAAGTATGGCCCACGCCGCTATGCTTGCCGCTAAAGGTATCATTCCGCAGTGTGATGCCAATTTGATTATAGACTCGCTCGGCAACATCCTTGACGACATTGAATCAGGCAAGCTCGAAATCGACCTCGACTGCGAGGATATTCATATGTTTGTTGAGCAAGTGCTGACTGAGCGCATCGGTGACGTTGGCAAAAAGTTGCACACCGCAAGAAGCCGTAACGACCAGGTTGCGCTCGATTTCAGAATGTACCTGAGAGACGAGATTGACGAGATTATTTCGCTTGCTAAATCACTCATTTCTGCAACTGTTGACAAGGCGGAGCAATACAAAACCGCAATTATGCCCGGTTACACGCATCTGCAGCGTGCTCAGCCGATATCCTTCGGGCATCAGCTGATGGCATACGCATTTATGCTGCTGCGTGATATCGACCGCTTGAAAGACTGCAGAAAACGTCTCAACCTATCCCCCATCGGCTGCTGCGCGCTTGCCGGCACAACTTACGACACGGACCGCAAGTTTGAGGCTGAAAAGCTTGGGTTTGACGGCGTTGTGTTAAACAGCGTTGACGGCGTTTCAGACAGGGATTTCGCTTTAGAGATGCTTAGCTGTTTGGCAATCACTATGGCTCATCTTTCCAGATTCTCAGAAGAAATCATCCTATGGTCAAGCTGGGAATTCAAATTTATCGAGCTTAGCGACTCGTTCACCACAGGCTCCTCGATTATGCCGCAAAAGAAAAATCCCGATATGGCAGAGCTCGTCAGGGGCAAAACAGGACGTGTTTACGGCGACCTCATTGCGTTGCTTACCACGATAAAGGGGCTCCCCCTCGCCTACAACAAGGATATGCAAGAAGACAAGGAAGGCGTTTTCGACGCTTGCGACACCGTTAAGGCTTGCCTGAATATTTTTGCAGGTATGGTGTCCACTATGACCGCTTTACCCGATAATATGAAAAAGGCGGCGCAAGGTGGCTTTATCAACGCCACAGACCTTGCCGACTATCTTGTAAAGAAGGGTATGCCGTTTAGAAGCGCATACAAGGTATCGGGACAGATTGTTGCTGAGTGCATCAAATCGGGCTGCGTACTTGAGACGTTGCCGCTTGATAAGTACAAGGCTTTCAGCGAGCTGTTTGAGGCTGATTTGTATGACGAAATCGACCTCTCGACCTGCGTTGACAAGCGAATCAGCGAGGGCGGCACGAGCTTTGAGAGTGTTCAAAAGCAAATTGACCACGTAAGAGGTCTTATCTAAACTAACATAAAAACAGGCTTAGTGTTTTAGTGGCACTAAGCCTGTTTTGCATATTATAAAATCTATATTGCGCCAAATAAAACCAGTATGATATAATATAAGCGTATCAAGGTGATATTAAAATTTGAAAGGATTTGATTTGTATGAAAAAGCTGACTTCATTGCTACTTGTGTTCATACTGCTATTCACCCTTTCGGCTTGCCAAAGCGCAAGCAACACTACTGTTATCGAGAAGACCTTTTCGCTAAAGGAAATGCCTGTTGTGGAGGAGGGCGACTTATTCCTTGACACTAACGGCACCGAATTTGTAGAGCTTAATTTTAATGTGCACCAAAGCGGTTACATAAAGCTTAGGGCTTATGATGCGTCCGAAAATGGCAATCTCGAATACCCCACCGCGACCCTTTCTTTCATCGGTGCTGACGGCAAGGTGATAAAAGATGGGCTAAATGCCGACAGCGGATTTACCGAAAAAATAAAGGTGGAAAAAGGCGCGCTTACCGCTCGGCTCAAGTTCAGCAAGGGCTATGAAATGGTAGAAAAAGTGTCGGTTATGTGGGCTTTCGCGCCTGAAAATGACAAAAAGTCACTCGAAGTAAAGGTTGACGGAGATGCTGAAGTTGCCGCTATCAACGATAAAAACGAGGCAACGTTTAAGGTGAATATCGCCGAAGCAGGAACATACAAAATCTACTGCAGCGAGGCTTGTCTGAGCGAATGTGACTGTGACTTTTATGTGAAAAAGGGTGGCGAGCAAATTACATCAGACCTTTTCATTCACGGCACCGAATGGACTTGGCGCCGCCTGTTCCTTGTACCAGGAGAGTATGAAATCGTAGTGAAGAACGTCACTGCGGTTGCTGAGTGCAAGGTTAAGTTAGAAAAGGCAGCTGAGAACGTTCACCTCTCAGATGTAGAAAATGCCGAGCTTCCTGTAAAGGTTGGATTTGTAACAGGTGTGACAACCGAAAGAACTGTCACCTTCACCCCGAACGACAGCGGTCTTTTAGTAATAGAGGCAATCGGCTCATGCACAGATAACGACGGCGGTCAGGACTTTGCTGTTACGGTGACCGACTCGAAAGGGCACAGCGTAACTGAGGAAGAATGTGTTGGAAGCACCGATTTCCCTCTTGAGCAATTCACAGGTAGAATCACTGCAAAGATTACTCTTAACGGCGGCGGCATTGCTCGAATCAGGATATATAATCCCGAAAATGATATGTGATTAAAGAGAAACTATCAAACAAAAACAACGGTGTGTCCCACTTAGGACACACCGTTGTTTTACTTTTATTTTATTTCGCTTATATCGTATGGTGTTGTCTGATATACAAAGTAGTTTAGCCAGTTTGAATAAAGCAAGTTTGCGTGTGAACGCCAACTTACAATCGGCGCTTTTTTTACATCATCATTCGGAAAGTAATTCTTAGGCACCTCTATAGGTTTGCCCTCCCCTAAATCTCTGAAATATTCATTTGCCAATGTTTCAGCGTCATACTCAGAGTGGCCTGTGATGAATATCTGCTTGCCGTTTTTACTCGAAACTGCGTAAACGCCTGCTTCGTCCGACGAGGCAAGTATCTTCAAATCACGCACTTTCTCTATATCCTCTCTAAGCACAGTCGTGTGCCTCGACTGAGGGACGTTGAACACATCGTCTGAGCCTCTAAACAGGATTGACTTCTTATAATCAACCTTATGAGGAAAGATGCCAAATAGCTTTTTCTCAAGCGGATATTTCTTGATACCGTAATGATAAAAAAGTCCTGCCTGTGCTCCCCAACAAATGTGGAACGTGGAATGAACGTGAGTTTTAGTCCATTCCATAATCGAGCACAGCTCTTCCCAATACTCAACGTCTTCAAACTCAAGGTGCTCCACAGGCGCGCCTGTTATTATCATACCGTCAAAGGTTTGCTCCTTAACGTCGTCAAAGGTTTTGTAAAAAGCAAACAGGTGCTCTGCTGAGGTGTTCTTCGACTGATGGCTCTTTGTATGAATGAGCTCCAAGTCTACCTGCAAGGGAGAGTTGCCCAAAAGTCTGGACAGCTGTGTTTCTGTTTCTATCTTTTTAGGCATCAGATTCAGCAGTAATATCTTAAGCGGACGTATATCCTGTGTTATAGCACGCTTTTCGGTCATAACAAATATATTTTCCTCATTAAGAGTTTTTACTGCGGGTAAATCATTTGGAATTTTAATAGGCATTAGTCTATACCATTCCTTTTATAGTCAATTTTACATATTATCAAGCGCTTGCTTGATGTCTGCGATTAAGTCCTCTGCGTTTTCAATTCCGCAAGAGAAACGAATAAGGTCGGGCGATATGCCTGCTGCTGCCAACTCGTCATCGTTCATCTGACGGTGAGTTGCGTTTGCAGGATGCAAGCAGCAAGTGCGTGCGTCTGCTACGTGGGTTTCGATTGCTGCGAGCTTAAGATTCTTCATAAAGCTCTCTGCAGCCGCTCTGCCGCCCTTAACGCCAAAGCTTACAACTCCGCAGGTGCCGTTGGGCAAGTATTTCTGAGCCAAATCATAATACTTATCGCCCTCAAGACCGGGATAGGTAACCCAAGCAATTCTGTCATCCGACTGCAAGAACTTCGCTACCGCAAGGCCGTTCTCGCAATGGCGCTTAATACGCACATGCAAGCTCTCAAGCCCCAAGTTGAGCAAGAATGCGTTCTGCGGTGCCTGAATTGAGCCGAAGTCGCGCATCAACTGAGCGGTTGCCTTTGTGATATATGCGCCCTCAAGGCCGAATCTCTCCGTATAGGTTACGCCGTGATAGCTATCGTCTGGTGTGCAGAGTCCCGGAAACTTCTCCGGATACTTTGTCCAGTCGAACTTGCCTGAATCTACTATGCAGCCGCCAACTGCTGCGCCGTGACCGTCCATATACTTTGTAGTGGAATGGATAACAATATCAGCGCCCCATTCAATCGGGCGGCAGTTAACAGGAGTTGCGAAGGTATTGTCAATGATAAGCGGCACACCGTGAGCGTGAGCAGCGTTTGCAAACTTTTCAATATCCAAAACTGCAAGTGCCGGATTGGCGATTGTTTCGCCGAAAACAGCCTTTGTGTTTTCCTTGAATGCTGCGTTAAGCTCATCATCTGTGCAATCGGGTGATACGAATGTGAACTCGATACCCATTCTCTTCATTGTTACAGCAAACAGGTTATATGTTCCGCCGTAAATTGACGATGAGCATACCACGTGGTCACCGCAAGACGCGATGTTGAAAACAGAATAGAACGATGCCGCCTGACCTGACGAAGTGAGCATTGCTGCTGTGCCGCCCTCCATATCGCAGATTTTGGCTGCAACGTAATCGTTGGTAGGATTCTGAAGACGAGTGTAGAAGTATCCGCTTGCCTCAAGGTCAAACAGCTTGCCCATTTCCTCGCTTGTTGCATATTTGAAAGTGGTGCTCTGGATAATAGGAATTTCTCTGGGCTCTCCATTGCCCGGTGTGTATCCGCTTTGAACACATTTAGTTTCTATTGAATAGTTACTCATTTATAACACTCCATTTAAACTTTACTCTATCTTTAAAGTATACACCTTAATTTTCATTCGTCAAGTATATCGGCCCAAAAACATTGCGATTTCACCCTCCAAGCAGAAGATGAAATCGCGGTTTGAATTTATTTTATAGGCTCAAAGTCTGCAGCGCCGTGTTTGCATAACGGACAAATGAAATCATCGGGAAGCTCGTCCCCCTCGTAAATATAGCCGCAAATCTTACATACATAGCCCTTTTTGCCCTCTGTTTCAGGCTTCGGCTTTACGTTGTTCTGATAATAAGTGTAGGTCATCGTTTCGCGGTCGCTCATCACTCTCGCTTCAGTGATTGAGCAGACGAACATTCCGTGTGTGTCAAGGTCAACATAGCTCTCCACCTTAAGCGACATAAACGAATTGATATATCTCGGCAAGAAGCGCAGTCCGTTATCCGACCTGTTTTCGTCCCAGCCCACAAACTTATCAACGTTTCTGCCGCTCTGGAAGCCAAACGTTTCGAAAACGCTGAACGGTGCATCAACTGTCAGACAATTTACGTTCATTATGCCCGTTTGCTTTATAACGTGGTGGGAATAGTTCTCCTTGTTTATAGTAACAGCGATACGGTTTGGTGTGTTCGTCACCTGAGTTACAGTGTTTACAATAATTCCGTTATCACGCTTGCCGTCATTTGATGTGACCACGTAAAGTCCGTAACCGATATTGAACAAAGCGGTTAAATCGTTTTTATCTGCAGTTTCGCTCGACTGAGCAATATAGTCCTGACACAGCTCGTTTGCGAGCGCTTCCAGCTCATCCTTGTTAGCATTATCAACTGCTGAGCGTATCTTTACTGTTGTGTCTGCAAAAACAAGGTTTTGGCAGTCTGACAGCATATCCTTCATTACCTTTGCGGCAAGCGGAGCCCAAGAGCCGTTTTCAATCATACCGATAAACCTGTTTTTGAAGCCTCTTTCCCTCAGACTCTCAATAAACTGGTGCATAAACGGAAATATAGATGCGTTATAGGTGGTGGTTGCAAGCACCAGCTTGCCGTATCTGAACGCGTCCTCAACCGCCTCTGCCATATCGCAACGGGCAAGGTCGTTAACCACAACCTTCGGGCAACCCTTAGACTTGAGCTTTTCAGCTAAGATGTCAACCGCTTTTTTTGTGTTGCCGTAAACCGATGTATATGCAATAACGATGCCGTCGCTCTCGATTGCGTATGACGACCAAGTATTATACAAGCCTATATAATAGTCAAGATTCTCCTCGAGCACAGGGCCGTGCAAGGGACAAATCTTTTCAATTTCAAGGTCTTGTGCCTTTTTCAGCAGTGCCTGCACCTGTACGCCATACTTTCCAACTATTCCAAAATAATAACGTCTGGCTTCACACGCCCAGTCCTCATCAACATCAAGCGCACCGAACTTGCCAAAGCCGTCTGCTGAAAACAGCACCTTGTCCAAGCTGTCATACGTTACCATAACCTCAGGCCAATGCACCATCGGCGCAAACACAAAGGTAAAGGTGTGTTTTCCTGTTGAGAGCGTATCGCCGTCTTTGACGACAATTCTGCGGTCTGCAAAATCTGTGCCGAAAAATTGCTCTATCATCTGGAACGTTTTTGTGTTGCCCACTACCTTTACGTTTGGGTACGCTTTCAAAAAGCTTAAAATGTTTGCAGAGTGGTCGGGCTCCATATGTTGCACCACGAGATAATCAGGCTGTCTGCTTCCAAACGCCTCTGACAAATTGTCCATCCACTCGTGGAAAAAGTTTATATCCACCGTATCAAACACGGTTATCTTTTCGTCAACCACCACGTATGAGTTGTATGACATTCCGTTTGGAACAATATACTGCCCTTCAAACAAATCAATTTTATGGTCGTTAACGCCTACATAATATATATCATTTGTAATGTTCTTCATAGACTGCTTCTCCTTTTAACACTACTATTGTTTTTCATTTTTAATTATAATACATACAAAATATCAAGGTCAAGTTTTTTATATTTCCTAAATCTGCAAATATCGCCCAATCGTTGACAATTCGGGCGTCTTTGTTTATAATTATAATTGATTTATAAGTCTGTTTGATTGGCGGTGAAAAGCTTGAGAAAGAAAAATACCAGAAACACTAAAGGCAAAATCGTTTCTACTGCCTGGCGTCTTTTCTATGAACAAGGTTATGATGACACTACTATTGAAGATATCGTTTATGAATCAGGCACGTCAAAGGGCTCGTTTTACCATTATTTCAGCGGCAAGGATGCCTTGCTACAGTCTTTGTCCTACCTGTTTGACGACAAATACGAGGAACTGATGGACTGCTTTGAGCCAAATATGAGTGCTGTGGACAAGCTGCTGTTTTTAAACAAAGAAGTCTTTCGTATGATTGAAAACAGCGTAGCCATTGACCTGCTCGCTCAGCTTCTTTCAAGCCAGCTTATCACCAAAAGCAACAAGCATCTGCTCGACCATAACCGCACATACTACAAGCTCCTCAGGTCCATCGTAATTGAAGGGCAACAAAGCGGCGAGCTGCGTCAGAACGTTTCGGTTAATGACATTGTAAAAGCCTATGCTATGTATGAGCGCGCCCTGATGTATGACTGGTGCCTTTGCAACGGAGAATACTCCCTTTCAGGCTATAGCACGCAAATGCTGAGCATGTTTTTAAACGAATTTAAAGAAAAAATTTAATTTTAATTTTTTGACTATTTTTTATTCTATACTTTAGTCTATTAAAAAATCCGCATAAACAGTGGCTTTCCCACGTTTATGCGGATTTTTATATCAGTTTTAGTATATACACCATTCTGTGTTTCAGTCTAAAAATAAGTGTGATATAATCCTAAATCATGGAAAAACAAGAAAGTAGGTCTAAACAATGATTATTAATGACTGGATTACCTTAGTAGCCATACTTCTGTATATGGCTATGATGGTGGGAATAGGATTCTCCTTTTCCAAGAGAAACAAAAGCAGCAGTGACTTCTATCTGGGCGGCAGAAAGCTCGGCCCGTTCGTAACTGCTATGAGCGCAGAGGCGTCCGATATGAGCGCATATCTGTTGATGGGTATACCTGGTGTTGCACTTATGTGCGGTCTTGCTGAAGCAACATGGACCGCTATCGGTCTTGCCGTTGGTACATATCTTAACTGGCTCTTTGTTGCAAAGCCGCTTCGAAGATACACAGAAAAGGTTGACGCTGTTACTCTGCCGAGCTTCTTCTCTAAGCGTTTTGGCGACAAGAAGAACATTCTCTCACTTATCTCGGCTATAATCATCATAATATTCTTCATCCCCTACACCGCATCCGGTTTCTCAGCTTGCGGCAAGCTGTTTGCTAATATGTTCGGTATGGACTATGTTACCGCTATGATTATGAGCGCAGTTGTTATCATCGTTTACTGCACACTTGGCGGCTTTCTCGCTGCTTCAACCACCGACTTCATTCAGAGCATCGTTATGACTATCGCTTTGTTTGTTGTGCTCGGAATCGGTGAAGGCTTTATGAGTGGCTTTGGCAATATCTTCGGCAACGTACAATCGCTCGACGGCTACCTCGACCTCTTCAAAGGCTTCGATGTTGCTTCTAACACTACGGGTGAATATGGCGCTATAAAGATTGTTTCCACACTCGCTTGGGGTCTTGGTTACTTCGGTATGCCGCACATTCTCTTGAGATTTATGGCTATCGAGGACCCCGAAAAGCTCAAAACCTCACGCAGACTCGCTACAATTTGGGTTGTTATTTCAATGGGCATCGCTATCCTTATCGGCGTTGTAGGTTATAGCCTTATGAAAGCAGGCATCGTTGGACCGTATGATAGCGCATCCGCTGCAGAGACCATTATCGTTGACATCTCAGCTTATATCAACAAGCTTGGCTTCATTCCTGCGTTTACCGCCGGTATATTCATTTCCGGTATCCTCGCTTCTACAATGTCTACCGCTGACTCGCAGCTCATCGCTGCCTCTTCAAGCGTAACAGAAGATATTATGGCAAGCGCATTCAAAATGAAGCTTTCTCAGAAAGCCACTATGATTCTTGCTCGTGTTTGCGTTGTTGCAATTTCTGTAATTGCTATCTTCCTCGCACTTGACCCGTCAAGCTCTGTATTTGGCATCGTTTCATTCGCTTGGGCAGGCTTCGGCGCTGCGTTCGGTCCCGTTGTGCTGTGCGCTCTGTTCTGGAGAAGAACCAACAAGTACGGCGCAATCGCAGGTATGCTTTCAGGCGGCGCTATGATATTCTTCTGGAAGTTTGTAATCCGTAAGGTCTTTGCAGGCACAATCCTCGATATTTATGAACTGTTGCCCGCATTCATTGTTGCACTTGCAGTTATCATCATCGTTAGCCTTGTCACTGCTAAGCCCGATGACGAAATTGTTAACACCTATGATGAAGTAAAGGCCATGTAATTACCTTATACCAACACAAAAAAGCAGTTGCAAAGTTAACGCTTTGCAACTGCTTTTTATTTTAATCTTTTTTCTTAAGTTTTTCCTTTGTTCCGTCTGGGCGCTGAATATAAGTGTTCTCAAGCTGACCCACAAGCGACATCTTGAACGAATCTATATATTCACGCCTAAGCTTGTCACGCTCTGCAAGCTCCTCAGCGGTTAGCTCCCCTTCCCTTGCTTTACGGGCAAGCTCGTTTATCCTGTCTATCTTTTTTTGCTCCATACAAATCTTCCTTTTTATTTAATAGCCACATTATAACATATATTTTGATTATTTTAAAGCCTTGTATTGAAGATATTTTAAAATTTGGTATAATGATTATATAAACTTATGTTTTGGAGGACAAAATGAAGCTTATACATCTTTCCGACCTTCATCTCGGCAAGAGAGTCAACGAGTTTTCTATGCTCGAAGACCAGCGATTTATTCTCACAAAAATTATAAATATTATCGACAACGAGCAGCCCGACGGCATAATAATCGCAGGCGACGTATATGACAAGTCTGTGCCGAGCGTTGAGGCTGTTGAGCTGTTTGATGATTTCCTTTACCGTCTTGCGAAAAGAGGACTGCAGGTTTTTGTTATAAGCGGCAACCACGATTCGCCTGAGCGCATCGCTTTCGGCGGCAGACTGATGGATGCGAGCGGCATACATATGTCACCTGCGTTTTACGGTGAAATCAACCGTATCACCTTACAAGACAGCTTTGGCAACGTAAACCTCTACTTGCTTCCGTTCATCAAGCCCGCTCACGTTCGCAAGGCTTTCCCCGACGCCGAAATCACCTCTTACACCAATGCAATCGGAACTGTTATAGACTCGCTTGAACTAAGCGAAGGTGAGCGTAACGTTATGGTTGCGCACCAGTTTGTAACGGGTGCTAAAAGGTCTGAGTCTGAGGAAATCTCGGTTGGCGGACTTGACAATGTTGACGCAAGCGTTTTTGACAAGTTTGATTACGTTGCGCTTGGGCATATTCACGGCGCGCAAAAGATGGGGCGTGACTGCGTTCGTTACTGCGGTACGCCTTTAAAGTATTCATTTTCTGAGGCTAATCACGAAAAATCCGTAACTGTGGTTGAGCTTCTTGAAAAAGGCAACGTTAATATCCGCACTGTAAGTCTTACCCCGATGCGTGATATGCGTGAAATCAGAGGCTTTTACAACGATATTGTGAACAGAGAAAACTACATCGGCACAAGCACAGACGATTATATGCACATCACCTTGCTCGACGAGGATGACGTGCCCGATGCTGTGGCTAAGCTGAGGGTTATATATCCTAATCTTATGAAGCTTGATTATGACAACGCTCGCACCAGAAGCAACTCGGCTGTGCTCAGCGCAGATATAACCAAGCAAAAAAGCGAGCTTGAGCTTTTTGCCGAGTTTTTCGAGAAGCAAAACAACGCTCCCCTCTCAGACACGCAGACGAAGTATCTATCCGAACTGATTGAGAGCATCAAGGAGGCGCGCCAATGAAACCGATTAAACTGACAATGTCGGCATTTGGTCCGTATTCAAGCACCACTGTTATCGAGATGGACAAGCTCGGTGAGAACGGGCTGTATCTCATAACGGGCGATACAGGCGCAGGCAAGACCACACTTTTCGACGCTATTACCTTTGCGCTATACGGCGAGGCAAGCGGTAACAATCGTGAGCCGTCTATGTTCCGCTCGAAATATGCTGCGCCCGACACTCCAACCGAAGTTGAGCTTGTGTTTTCATACAACTCAAAGGTTTACACTGTAAAACGTAATCCTGAGTATCAGCGTCCCGCGAAAAAAGGCGGCGGTATGACCATGCAAGCCGCATCTGCAGAGTTAAGCTGTCCTGACGGCAGGCTGATTACAAAGCCAAAAGAGGTTAACGCCGCTATCCGTGAGATAATCGGTGTGGACAAAAATCAGTTCTCACAAATTGCAATGATTGCTCAAGGGGATTTTCTAAAGCTGCTGCTCGCAGAAACCAAAGAACGCCAAAAGGTGTTCAGGGAAATCTTCAACACAGGCATTTATCAAGCCATTCAAGACGAGCTTAAATCCCATTCTAACGCTTTATCAAGGAAATGCGAAACCGTCAGAGAGGGAGTTAAGCAATACATATCAGGCTTGCTCTGCAGTGAGGACAGCGTTTTAGCGTTGGAGCTTGAAAAAGCAAAATCAGGTGAGATGATGACCGCCGACGTAATTTTGCTGATTAAAAAAATCATAGGCATAGACCTCGAGGCAGAGGCGGCGCTTAACGAGAAATTAAAGGGCGTTGATTCAATGCTGACCGAGCTGACACGCCAAATCACAAAGCTTGAGCAATACGAAAAAGCGCAAATAGAACTCGACTCATTAAACAAACAGAAGACCGTGCTTGCCTTGTCGCACACAAGACTGCTTGAGGCACTGAACGTTGAAAAAGCTAAAAAGCCGCAGACAGACGCATCGCTTCAAAAGGTTGCTGAAATTAAGGCACAGTTTGCTGACTACGCTTTACTTGACGAGCGCAACATAGAGCTTGAAAACACAAAAAAGCAAATCGAAAACGACGAAAAAGCACTTGTGGAAATCAAGGCGAAGGTTGAGGAAGTAAAACTGCAGCTTCAGCAGTTAAAAGACGAAATTAAGTCTTACGAGGGCGCAGGCGAAGAACGCCAAAAGCTATTAGGGCTTAAGCAGATAAAATCGACGTTGCTTGAGAGTCTTACAAAGGCTGACACGGCATCAAAAGAGCTTGCTAAGCTCGAAATAAGTTTGGAAGAAAAACAAAAAGACTACCTTGCTGCAAACGAGCTTTACACAAATCTCAACAACGAGTACAGCCTCATTAACCAAGCCTTCTTGAACGAACAGGCAGGCATTCTGGCTCAAAGTCTTAAAAACGGCGCACGTTGCCCCGTCTGCGGCTCAACCGAGCATCCGCTAAAGGCTGAAATATCGCAGAATGCGCCCGATGAAGCGGCTGTTAAATCTGCAAAGTTGGCAAGCGAGGCTGCGCTTAAAGACGCAAACGAGAAAAGCAAAGCGTGCAGTCAAATTAAAGGCTCCATTGAGTCTAAAACTGCGGCGCTAAGCGCATTATGCGAGGAGCTGTTTGGCTCGCACAGCATCGAGGGCATCGCTGCTCTCATAAAAGAAAAGGTTGACAGCTCAAACGCCGATATTGCTGAAATTGAAAAGCAAGCCGCTCAGCTCGAAGCGAAAGTTTTGCGGAAAGAAAAACTTGAGCTTGCTGTTGGGCGCGGTGAAAAACTGCTAAGCGACAAAGAGGCCGAGCTTGCAGACGTTAAAGAGCGCATTGCGTCAAGCAACATAAAAGTGACCGTGCTTAGCAAGCAATGCGGCGAGCTCAAAGAGCGTTTGAAATTCAAAACTAAGCAAGAGGCTGAAAGCGAAAGTTTGCAGTTGGAAGCATTAGTACAAAAAAATAAGCTTGACCTTGAAACCGCCGAAAAAGCATATCTTGACTGCGACAAAACGCTTGCTGAGGCGGATGCAAAAATCAAGCAGCTAAGCAAAACGCTCGCTGAGTCCGAAAAGGCGAACGGCGCTGAGCTTTCTACGAAACAAGCCGCCTTAAATGCTGAGAAAGACCAGCTTTCCGAACAGCTTAAAGTGATAAACAGCAGACTAACCGCTAACAAATCCTCGCTTGAGAATATAAAAGCCAAATCAGACGACCTTGCCGAGCTTGAGGAAAGCTTAGTTCGCATAAAGTCGCTTTCAAGCACCGCAAACGGCACGCTCACAGGCAAAGAAAAAATCACGCTCGAAACATATATTCAAATGACGTATTTTGACCGCATTATTGCCCGTGCCAACACCAGATTTATGGTGATGTCAAGCGGTCAGTATGAGTTGAAACGCCGAACTGCTGCTGATGATAACCGCACACTCAGCGGTCTTGAGCTTGACGTAATCGACCACTACAACGGCTCTGTACGAAGCGTTAAAACCCTCTCGGGCGGCGAATCGTTCAAGGCATCGTTATCGCTCGCTCTGGGCTT
The DNA here is from genome assembly GCA_045579085.1 of Acutalibacteraceae bacterium. Classification (GTDB taxonomy): domain Bacteria; phylum Bacillota; class Clostridia; order Oscillospirales; family Acutalibacteraceae; genus RGIG2206. The sequence goes on along the minus strand of JAZNLO010000030.1, from coordinate 38,990 downwards.
ATCCGACGAGGTGCAGTCCTCTGCAGGCGGCATCAGACTTGATACTATGTTTGTTGATGAGGGCTTCGGCTCGCTCGATGATGAGTCGCTCAATCAAGCTATAACCGCGCTCTCAAGCCTCACAGAAGGCAACCGTCTTGTTGGCATTATATCCCACGTTAGCGAGCTGAAAGAGCGCATCGACAAGCAGATTGTTGTTAAAAAGTCTGCTTCAGGCGGCAGCTACGTAAGAGTTGTCGGCTAACAGGCGATGCGTTTGACGGCTTGAAAAGGCATTTGTTTTGTGGTAAAATTACTTTAACGATAATTACGAGGTGACAAACCGATGAAATTGCAGGAATCAGGCGAAATGTATCTTGAAACTTTGCTTGTTCTCTCAAAGCAATTAGGAAGAGTCAGAAGCATTGATATTGCCGCTCATATGGGCTACTCCAAGCCCAGCGTCAGTCGGGCTGTCGGTATCCTGAAGGATGGCGGCTTCATTGACGTTGAGGCTGACGGCACCCTGATTTTGACTGATGAGGGCCGCAGAATTGCTGAGAAAACCTATGAGCGTCACAAGCTGCTCACCGATTTTCTGGTATCTCTCGGAGTAAGCGAAGCTGTAGCATCTGAGGATGCTTGCAAAATTGAGCACGTTATCAGCGACGAAACAGTAAATGCAATTAAAAATTACAGCACAAAATAAAAAACAACGGTTGGGAATATCCCGACCGTTGTTTTTTATCCATTATAAGCTGTAAAACCGTGCGAACAAGTCCGCCGTCATATCATCAACCAGTGATGATACTGTTATAACCGCAAAGTGATTTCCTGCTTTAATTACAACAAGCTCCTCATAAAATGTAACGCCGTTTATCTCGGCTGTTATCCTGATGGACTTACGCTCCTTTGACAAGAGTGTTGCCGTTGACTCTATTGCTTGTATGTTACTGTAGCCCATTCCCTCGAGCGCACTTTCAAAAAGGTTGCTTGACAAGGCATTGTTTATGTATTGCTCTTCAGTTGTTACAAACGCTGTTAACTTATCTACCGACTCAAACACAATGTTTACCGACTGACCATCCTGCATATTTATAGCATAGAAGTCATAAACAACGTCTGCCTTGCTGAGAATTTCCTTGATATCCTCATCATTCATAGTATCAACAATTATGTTGTTGAGCTCCATTGTTTGCTCTTTGGTATAAACAGTCCAGTTTGCGCCAAACTCTGCACCCAAGCCTAAAAACTCGCTCTGATATTTATTACCTGTTATTGTGCCGAGCGAAAACTCTTTTTTCTGAGTATTAATTTTTACATCAGACGAGGTTGCAATTCCGGATGTGCTGTCAGCAGTTGAGTCAGCGGCCGTTTCTTCTTTTCCACATGCAGCAAAGCTAAATAAAAGCAACGCTGCCATTATCAATGCTAAAAGTCGTTTCATTTTCAGTCCTCCTCTTGAGCTTTATCGTAGCACAAATTCACGCACTTCGTCAAGCAAAAATACCCGAATATATGCGAAAAATGCTAATATTACTGTTGAATAATTATTTGCGGTATGTTAAAATATTTATATAATTTTAAGTATTTTTATGAGGGTTGATTTTATGACTGTAAACGAAGCGATTAAAGCTCTTGTAAGTTACGGACTTGAGTGCGGTTTCTACAAGAGTGAGGACAAAATCTATATCACAAACCGTCTGCTTGAGGTGTTGGGTGAAGACTCTTACGACGAGCCTGAAACCAACGTCACTGCTGATATCGAGCAGATTTTGGACACCCTGTGCGATTATGCTCGCAGCAAGGGGCTTATCTCAGAAGGAAACGTGGCAAACGACCTGTTTGACACAAAGCTGATGGGCGCTATGCTGCCAATGCCGTCTGAAATCAACGATAAGTTCTGGCGTTTGTTTGAAAAGAGTCCCGTTGAGGCTACAGACTTCTTCTACAAGTTCAGCTGCGACACAAACTACATACGCCGTTATCGCATCGCTAAAGACGTTAAGTGGACAACGCCCACCGAGTATGGCGAAATTGATATCACAATCAACCTGTCTAAACCCGAAAAAGACCCGAAGGCTATCGCCGCCGCAAAGCTGATGAAGCAGAGCGGTTATCCGAAGTGTCTGCTCTGCCGTGAAAACGAGGGTTACGCCGGCAGAATCAACCATCCCGCACGTCAGAACCACCGCATAGTAAGGCTCAATATCAACAATCAGAACTGGCTGATGCAGTATTCACCCTATGTTTACTACAACGAGCACTGCATCGTATTCAACTCCGAGCACGTTCCTATGAAAATCGAAAAAGCAACCTTTAAAAAGCTGCTCGACTTTGTTGATTTGTTCCCCCACTACTTCGTTGGCTCTAACGCTGATTTGCCCATAGTTGGCGGCTCAATCCTCACTCACGACCATTTCCAAGGCGGCCACTACACCTTTGCTATGGAAACCGCTCCCATCGAAACTGAGGTTGTTTTTGACGGCTTTGAGGACGTTACAGCAGGCATCGTTAAATGGCCTATGTCGGTAATCAGAATCCGCAGCCTTGACAAGCAGCGTCTTATCGAGCTTGCTGACAAAATCCTCCTCAACTGGAGAAAGTACACCGACGAGGACTGCTTCGTATATGCGTACACCGACTCTCAGCCGCACAACACCATCACTCCTATCGCACGTCGCAGAGGCGATGAGTTTGAGTTAGACCTTGTGCTCAGAAACAACATCACAACTGACGAGCATCCGCTTGGTGTATATCATCCGCACGCTCAGCTGCATCACATAAAGAAAGAGAACATCGGTCTTATCGAGGTTATGGGGCTTGCGGTACTGCCCGCCAGACTCAAAAACGAGATGGCTGTTCTTGCTGAAAAGCTTGTTGACGGCAGTGACCTCAGAGCTGACCCCGCAACCGAGCTCCACGCTGACTGGGCTGAGGAATTTGCTAAAAAGTACGACCGCATCGACAAGGATAACGTAAACAAAATCATCGAGGATGAGGTTGGTCTTGTGTTTGCTCAGGTGCTTGAGTGCGCAGGAGTTTATAAACGCAATGAACACGGTAAAGACGGTTTCCTTAGATTTATCAAGTCTGTAAAATAAAGCACATAAAAATTCGCCCCTGTTTATGCTAAGCATAGACAGGGGCGTTTTGCACGTTCTGCGCTTGTATTTATAGGGAAAGATTAAGCAATTTTCTTTATTCTGTCAAGCGTGCCGCTGTAAATAAGTCCCGCAAAGCCAACACATGTTATGATGAGCTCGGGCAGCATATAAAATCCGTTGTATGCGAGCGAATAAAGGTATGGATTGTTAAATACATCAAAGCTTCTGAAAAAGATGCAGCCTGAAATGAGGTGGGATATAAACCTCAGCACAATTGAGCCTCCGACCGAAACCACCTGCATATAACGCGGCCCGTTTCTGAAAATTCCCGCAGTTGACAGCACTCCAAATGCTAACAGATAGTCAAAAACTATTCCGCCAACAAGCACTTCGGGGCTGAGTCCCCACGAAAAAATTCCGCCAAGCAGCATCTGTATTGCGCCGTAAAGCACGCACGGCAAAACAGAGTACTTAACACCGTACAAAAGTGCGAGCACGCACATTGGCACCATCGACAGCAGCGTTACCGCTCCGCCTAACGGCATCTCCCATATTTTGATGAAGCTGAGCGCAGTTGACAGCGCTATCAGCATCGCCGAAACGACTAATTTTTGCAATTTTTTGTTTTTCATTTTTCCTCCGTTCTCCTGACTGCCAAACAAAAAACGCCAACGGATTCTCCGATGGCGTAACAAGCGCAATAAGCACCTTTCCCTACGTCGGCATTATCCGAATCAGGTCAAAGGGTTCGAAGCGGACACGCCCCATCTCAGCCGACTTTACGCCAGCACCCCTATATTAAATTTTCGAGGTTTACAGCCGCTTTTCTACAGCCGCTCACCTCTTTGCATGGTTATTATACCATAATTTGTTAATATGTCAAGAGGTCGCTATGCAAGTTCATTCTCTTTGTGCACAACGTATATTGTAGAATTATACATAATATGGTATAATATTCGTATATCATTTGTAAAGGGTGAATGTTTTGGAAAAGTTTAAGACGTTTCTAAAGAGAAAAGACATCGTTTTCTCCGCACGCAGATACGGCATTGATGCCTTAGGCGCTATGGCGCAAGGTTTATTTGCCTCCCTGCTCATAGGCACAATTGTGGGAACAATCGGTACTCAGCTTGGTATCGACTGGTTAGTAGAAATCGGAAACTTTGCAAAATCTGTTGACGGCGTTGCGATGGCCATCGCAATTGGTTATGCATTACATTGCCCTCCGCTCGTTCTGTTTTCACTATGCGCTGTCGGCTATGCGGCTGACGCTTTAGGAGGCGCCGGCGGTCCGCTCGCTGTGTTAATCGTTACTTGCGTTGCTGCCGAGCTTGGTAAGGCTGTCAGCAAGGAAACACCTGTTGATATAATAGTCACTCCCCTTGTAACAATTTTAAGCGGCTCGCTTTTATCAATGCTTTGCGCGCCTTACATTGGCATTGCGGCATCAAGCGTTGGTCAAGCTATCATGTGGGCAACCGAGCTGCATCCGTTTTTGATGGGCATAATCGTTTCGGTTATCGTTGGCGTTGCTCTTACGCTGCCCATAAGCAGCGCTGCTATTTGCGCTGCGCTCGGTCTTACAGGCTTAGCGGGCGGTGCGGCTGTTGCAGGCTGCTGTGCGCAGATGGTGGGCTTTGCTGTTATCAGTTTCCGTGAAAACAAGTGGAGCGGACTTCTTTCTCAGGGTATCGGCACCAGTATGCTCCAAATGGGCAACATTGTGCGCAACCCGAAAATCTGGATTGCACCTACTCTAGCATCCGCTGTGACCGGTCCTATCGCAACCTGTATTTTCAAGCTCCAAATGAACGGTGCGCCTATTTCCTCAGGTATGGGCACGTGCGGACTGGTTGGACAAATCGGCGTTTACACCGGTTGGCTTAACGATATTACCGCAGGCACCAAGTCTGCCATAACTGCTTTTGACTGGGTTGGATTAATTCTAATTTCGTTCGTTCTGCCCGCTGTGTTCGCTCTTGTATTTGACTTTGTTGTAAGAAAGCTCGGTTGGGTAAAAGACGGCGATATGAAGCTGGATATTTAAATTAACCGCATAAAGCATACATAAAAAAGCACTTCAAAGAAATTCTTTGAAGTGCTTTTAATTTGTTATAAAACTTAACCGCCGAGATACGCTTTCTTAACCTGCTCGTTTTTCATTAACTCCTCGCCTGTTCCAGAAAGAGCTATTCTGCCGTTTTCAAGCACGTATGCTCTGTCTGAAATTGCGAGCGACTTACCTGCATTCTGCTCAACGAGCAATATCGTTGTGCCACGCTTGTGGAAGTCCTTGATTATATCGAAAACCTGGTCAACAAGCAGCGGAGAAAGTCCCATCGAGGGCTCGTCAAGCATAAGCAAGTCAGGATGGCTCATCATCGCTCTGCCCATAGCGAGCATCTGCTGTTCACCGCCCGAGAGCGTGCCTGCTACCTGGTCTTTACGCTCGCTGAGTCTGGGGAACCACTCGTATATCTCGTTGATATCGTCCTTTACCTTTGATGAATCTTTTTGAGAATAAGCGCCCATCAGCAAGTTTTCATAAACTGTGAGCTCCTGAAAAACACGTCTTCCCTCCGGCACCTGAGCCAAGCCAAGACGCACTATCTTATGGCAAGGCATACGGGTTATCTCCGTGCCGTTATACATAACGGAGCCAGCCTTTGAGGGTATCAAACCGATTATGCTCTGCATAGTGGTTGTTTTACCTGCGCCGTTTGCGCCGATAAGAGTGACTATCTCGCCCTTATTTACCTCAAAGCATATGCCCTTAAGCGCCTGAATAACGCCGTAATATACCTCAAGATTTTTTACTTCTAACAATGCCATTTGTCTAACCTCCGATATACGCCTTTATGACCTCAGGGTCATTCAGAGCGGTTTGCGGGTCGCCCTGCGCAAGCACAGTTCCGAAATTGAGCACTGTTATCTCGTCACAAAGGCCGGCAACAAACTTCATATCATGCTCTATGAGCAGTATTGTCATATCATATTCGTCACGAATATATCTGATTACCTCCATCAACTCTTCGGTTTCGTGAGGATTCATTCCTGCTGCGGGCTCGTCAAGAAGCAACAGCTTCGGATTTGTTGCCAACGCTCTGGCTATCTCAAGCTTTCTCTGCTTGCCGTAAGGAAGGTTGCACGAAAGGTTGTTGCGCTCGTCCTCAAGACCTACTATACGCAAAATCTCCTTTGCACGCTCTCTCATACGCTTTTCTGTGTCAAAATGCTTAGGCAGACGCAACATACTTACAAAAGGATTGCACTTGTACTGCGGCTGATTATGAAGACCAACCAAAACGTTTCTGATTACGCTCATATTATTGAACAAGCGAATGTTCTGGAAGGTACGGGCTATTCCTGCGTGGTTAATTGCCTCCTGAGTTTTGCCTGTAAGCTCCTTGCCGTCAAGCATAAAGGTGCCCTCTGTTGGCTGATAAACACCTGTGAGGAGATTGAATATTGTTGTCTTACCCGCTCCGTTAGGGCCAACCAGACCATAGAGCTGATTTTTCTTGATTTTCAGGTTTACGTCTTGCGCAGCCTTAAGTCCGCCAAACGATATTCCCAAGTTTTTGGTTTCAAGTAAATACTGTGACATATTTATCTATCTCCTTTCTTGGGAGGGTCGGGCGTATAGGTGTTGTCAGGCAAATCTACAGTGAGAAGTTCGTCCATATGCACCTTAGTGGGAATACGGTCCCACTCTGCCTCGTCGTCCTTGATGCTGCTCGGATTATTTTTCTTGCTAAGCTTTCTCATCAAACTCTTCAGGCTAAACCTCTCACGCACTGACTTGAGCGCAGGCGCATTGTTGTATATAACAACTACTATTAAAACAAGCGCGTATACAAGCAGTCTTACTGCTGCAAGGTCGCCCGAAAGCTTGCTCTGCAGCAACGAGTTTACGTATGTGATGAGCGTTGCAGCGATTATAGAGCCGTTCATACTGCCCATTCCGCCGATTACAACCATAACCAATATCTCAATCGAATAGTTATAATCAAAGGTTGTATAGCTGATGGGGGTTACGTAGTGGCCGTAAATAACGCCTGCTACTCCCGCAAAGAATGCAGAGATTATAAACACAAAGAGCTTGTAAAACGTTACGTTTATGCCCATTGCCTTTGTTGCGATTTCATTATCACGAATAGCGGTTATCGCTCTGCCGTGCTTGCTCCTGATAAGATTTTGGATGAGCGCCAAAACAATAAGCACAACAATAAAGCCTACCACAAACAAGGTGGAGCTTTTAATCTTGATTTCAGCGGTCTTAAGTCCCATCGCGCCGCCGAAAATCTCAAGGTTTTTGAATATGTTTCGTACAATCTCACCAAACGCAAGTGTTACTATCGCAAGATAGTCGCCCTTTAATCTGAGCGCAGGCAAGCCGATGATAAAGCCAAATACGGCTGCAGCAAGTCCGCCGACTATCATCGAAATGATAAAGCAAACGAGCATATTGTCCACATACTGATGCAAGAATAGTGAGAAATAACTGCCTAAATATGCTCCCACGCACATAAAGCCTGCATGTCCGAGCGAAAGCTCACCCAAGAAGCCAACAACCAAATTAAGCGAGGTTGCAAGAATGATGCTATATGCTATTCTCGGCAAGAGGTTAAGCGTGGCTCTTGACAGCTCACCTGCTGAGTTTAACCCAATAAACAAAACAAGTGCCGCAGCTATAACTATGTAATTGATGTAATGCTTGAGCTTAAATGAGTCTTTTACGTTTTTAAAATAACCCACGCCTTACACCTTCTCTCTTCTGCGTTTGCCAATTAAGCCAACGGGCTTTACAAGCAATATAAGTATAAGCAAGCTGAACTCAATCGCTGTTGTATAAGCGGCGGCGGGTGTGTTCTGACAAATCTGCTCGATTATTCCAAGCAAGATTCCTCCAAGCATAGCGCCCGGTATTGAGCCAATTCCGCCGATAACCGCAGCTGTAAACGCCTTTATACCCGGCATTGCGCCGAGTGTAGGACTGGCTGAGGGTATTCTTATAAGATAAAACAGGCTGGCGAATGCCGCCAATGCTGAGCCGATTGCAAAGGTTATCATAATGATGCGGTCTACGTTGACTCCCATAAGGCGAGCCGCTCCGCTATCCTCAGAAACAGCTATCATTGCACGTCCTGTCTTTGTCTTTTTAACGAAAAGGGTGAGAGCTATCATTATTATCGCGCCTACTACGAGCGTTAATATTGTACCTACACCGATTTCGGAATTTCCGATTTTAACACTGCCGAAATTGGCAATGGTGAGGGTTTTTGAGGTTGAGCCGTATATAAGCTGCGCTGTTCCCTGCAGCAAATTGCTGACTCCGATTGCGGTAATAAGCACTGCAAGCGGTGACGCACCTCTGAGCGGCTTATATGCCAGCTTCTCAATCACGATTCCGGCAACGGTGCATATTACAACCGCGATAAGTATGGAAATTATAGGGTTGGTTTGCAACATTAAGGTGGAGTAAATGGCATATGCACCTATCATAATAACATCGCCGTGCGCAAAGTTAAGCATCTTAGCGATTCCGTATACCATTGTATATCCCAGAGCTATCAGGGCATACACTGCGCCCAGACTAAGCCCGTCCAAAAATATACTCATAGACTTTCTCCTAACAGGATTTTAGGTCGAGAGGCAGAATTTGCCCCTCGACCATTTGCTCTTTTAAATAAACCTTTTAATTTTAAATCTAACGCTTTACTTATGCGTTAACGTCAACGATGGTAGGTACCTTTGTGGGAGCACCCTTTGCATCCCAAGTCATAGAACCTGTTGCGCCTGTGAACTTGAATGATTTAGAAATCATTACCTCTCTAACAGCGTCGCACATATCGCTTACTGATGTTTCAGGAGTAAGCTCTGTGCCGTTGTCGATTGCAGCCTTCATTGCATTATAGATAGCATAGATTGCATCGTAGCCGTCTGCTGCGAACTGGTCAGGAGCAGCGTCATACTTCTCCTTATACTTCTTAACGAAGTCAGAAACAACCTTATCGGTGCTGTTTACGTCAAACGGAGTGATGTACTTAATCTTTGTGGTAACAGTTTCATCAATCTGGTCTACAACACCGTCAAGTCCGTCACAGCCGAGAATCATTGCGTTGCTGCCCTTTGCGGTGCAAGCACGTGCAATAAGTCCTGCCTCTGTGTAGTAGATGGGGAGGAAGATTACTTCGCAATCCTTAAGAGCTTCAACCTGAGTTGAGAAGTCCTTATTGGTCTCCTGGTCGAAGGTCTTGGTGGTGAACTCAACCTTGAGCTCCTTCATCTTTTCAGAGAATGCTTCATATATACCAGATGAATATGTATCGCTTGTGTCATAAATGCAGCCAATCTTTGTATACTTATAATCGTTTACAATAGTCTCTGCTGCAAGATATCCCTGGTCGGGGTCACCAAAGCAGATACGGAAGCCGTTGTCACGGTCTGCGATGATGTCTGCTCTTGATGCAGAAGGTGTGATGAAGAACAAATTGTCCTCAACGCTCTTTGCTGCGAATGATTCGCAAGCGCCTGATGTAACTGAACCGATAGAAATCTGCATGCCTGCGTCCATAAGCTGGTCGTAAGCGGTGGCAGCATCCTCAGGAGCAGCCTTGTCATCCTTCATCATGAACTCAAACTTGTAGCCGTTGAGACCGCCTGCTGCATTGATTTCGTCAATAGCAACCTGAGCGCCTCTCTGAACTGAGATACCGTAGCTTGAAGCATCTCCTGTCAACGGGCCTGTAGCTCCGATAATGAACTTATCAGAAGCTTCGTTTGAGCCGCAACCTGCAAAGCAAGCTGCAACCATCGCAGTAGCCATAACTACTGCAGCAATTCTTTTAAACATTTTCATGGTCTTTCCTCTTTTCTAAAAAATATTTAATTTACCACTTTAACGTCGTAAATTATTATAATAGACAGCCATACATTTGTCAACTTATTTTTTCTATTTTTCGCACCATTCACAAAGCATTTTTGCGCCAAACAGCCGTTTTGTGTAAAATCACGATGTTACCTACTTATGATGCTGTTGTTTCATCCAGATGTGCATCACCAGTTTGTGCGGCAACAGCTTAACAAGTAGCCTTTGCGCCTTGATTTGAAGCCCGTGAACCGAAACGTCCTTTTTGCCCTTATACATATCCTTGATTGCGGTTTGGATAACGTCCTTTGCGGAGTATATCACGTTATAATAAGTGACCGCCTTTTCGTTTGTTACTGTTGCGTGGTCAAAAAACTCAGTGCGAACCCAACCTGGACACACCGCAATAACCTTTATTCCTCTGGGCTTCAACTCCACGTTGAGCGCGCGCGAATAGCTTAGCACAAAGGCTTTCGTGGCAGCGTAAACGTTAAGATACGGGACAGGTTGGAATGACGAGAGTGAGTCGAGCTGCATAATGTGCGCGCCCTTGCTCATATACGGCAACACCGTCTGCGTGACTGCCACTAAAGCCTTGCAGTTTAGGTCTATCATATCCATACTGTCCTGCAGAGAGATATCCTCATAAGTGCCAAACTTTCCGAAACCGCTGCAATTTGCAAGCACGCTTACGTCGGGCTTCTCCTCGCTAAGCAAAGCTTCAAGCGATTTTATGCTATCCTCCTTAGTTAAGTCAAGGGGGATTGGTCTTACGTTTTGTATCTCCTCTTTCAACTCGTTAAGCCGCTCTTCGCGTCGTGCAACCGTCCAGATTTGGTCAAAGCTTTCCTTTTGGCTGAGCTGTCTTACAAGCTCTCTGCCCATTCCGCTTGATGCGCCTGTTACTATCGCTATCCTCATCTTTTTGCCTCCAATTATGCTATCTATTTTATTTTACCACGCAAATGCGTTTTTTCAAGGATTTTGTCTTTTATTTGCATCTATTATATGTTACAATGAGAAAAAATTATACAGAAGGTAGCATATGCATATTTATATTGATGCCGATGGTTGTCCTGTTGTGCGAGAGGTTGTAAGCCTTTGCAGACAGCACTCGCTCGACTGCACCATCATTTGCGACACTGCACACATATTTAATATAGACGGCGCTGAAATCATCACCGTAGATAAGGGCGCGGACAGCGTTGACCTTAAGCTTGCAAACATAATCGGCAAGGGCGATATCGCTGTCACTCAGGACTACGGCTTAGCCGCTTTATGTCTTGCCAAACAAGCCAGAGCCATCAATCAAAATGGGCTTGTTTACACCGATGCGAACATCTCTATGCTGCTCGATTCACGATATGTTTCCAAAAAAATTCGAAACTCAGGCGGCAGACTCAAGGGGCCAAAAAAGCGCACCGCCGACGATGACAAAGCTTTTATTTCAGCATTCACCCAACTTTTGACGGAGGAAACCGACGATGAGTAAAACTGCAAAGCGTTGGCTTGTGTTTGGCGCTGTAAATCTTGGCTTAGTCGGTTTGATTTTGCTGGTTAAATGCTATCTTACCTTTGTTTCAATTCCTGTTATAAAAGTGCTTGGGCAGTGCTTGTTTGCAAAAACGCTTCATCTGTACTGTCCCGGTTGTGGCGGCACAAGGGCAGTTTCGGCACTGCTCAGGTTTGATTTTTTAAGCAGTCTACGACACAATCCATTAGTGTTACTGTTTGTTTCGCTGTTTTTATATTACGACATTAAGGCGTTGATAAATATAATCAGAGGCAAGGACAAGGTTTTGGGCATAAGCGCAAAGCTACTGTTTGTGATTTTGGCAATAGTTCTCGCTTTCTTTGTGTTAAGAAATGCACTTTTGCTAATCTGGCACATTGACCCTGTTGGCGATTTTGCAGAATACTGGATACAGGCGGCTATCTGAAATTAAAAGCCTCTCGAACTTCTCATTCGGGAGGCTTTTTACATTTTTATTATATATTGTCCAGTTGTTTAAGCCACAGCGATGCGCACGCGTCACTCGGCATACTGAAATCCCCTCTCGGCGATAGCGAAACGCTGCCCACTTTCATTGAGTCAGGCAAGCAGTCACGCTTAAACTGCTGAGTGAAAAAGCGTTTGTAAAACACTCTAAGCCATTTCAGCACGGTCTGAGAGTCATACTCGTCAGCGAAGGCTTTCACCGCCAATGTATATATCTTTTCAGGCTCAAAGCCGTATCTGAGCATATAGTAGAGGTAAAAATCGTGCAGTGCATAAGGTCCGACTATGCTCTCGGTTTCCTGTGCGATTTTGCCCTTTTCATCGGGCGGCAACAGTTCAGGGCTTATCGGTGTATCGATTATATCGTAAAGCACCTGCTTGCAGTCTGCGAAGTGTGCACGCTCTGCAACAGCTTTTATCAAGCAGCTGATAAGCGTTTTCGGTACGCCCGCATTCACGCTGTACATACTCATATGGTCGCCGTTATAGGTGCACCAACCGAGTGCGAGCTCGCTCAAATCGCCTGTTCCGACAACGAAGCCGCCCTCCATACTTGCGCAATCCATCAGCACCTGAGTGCGCTCTCTTGCCTGAATGTTTTCCATAGTTATATCAAATTCGTCCACGCTATGACCGATATCGGCGCAATGCTGCTCGCACGCCGCCTTAATATTAATCTCGCGCGTTGATATGCCGAGCTTTTTCATCAGCTCGAGCGCATTGTTATAAGTGCGGTTTGTGGTACCGAAGCTGGGCATAGTTACACCTATGACGTCTGCTGACGAGCGGCCAAGCTTACGCATTGCCTCAACGCTTACAAGCAGAGCCAAAGTTGAGTCAAGTCCGCCCGACACGCCAATAACAGCCTTACTGCCCGTTATCTCCAGACGCCTTTTGAGCCCTGCAACCTGTATATTGAATATATCATTGCAACGCAACTTAAGCTCGTCCTCGTTATCGGGCACAAACACAAGCTTTCTTACAGCGTAGTCCTCGCCTGTGCTCTTAAGAACGCTCTTTTCTGCCTTTACCTCACGCACAGGCGCCTTTGAAGCGCCCTTAAACGCTTTTACTCGGTCTGCTCGGATTTTAGCAAGGTCTATATCGTTTATTAAAATGTAATCTGTATCTAAAGAGTTTTCGCTCTCTGCCAGCACTGCTCCCTTTTCAGCTATTAAGCTATGACCGCTGAATACGCAGTCACTTGTTGATTCGCCAACGCCTGCTGAGCAATAAGCATAAGCGCAAACAAGTCTGTACGATTGCTCTGTAACACTAAGCTTGCATTTTTCTCTGTTTGCCGCAATCTCTGCTCTCGCCGCCAAATTTACTATAATCTCTGCTCCGCCGAGTGAAAGCTGTGCAGACTGCTGCATAGGCATTGACAAGTCGTTGCCGAACACTACCCCGACCTTTGCTGAGCTTAAGTTGAAGAGCAAATCCTGCCCCACCAAAACGGGATAACTGCCAAGCGCAGACAGGCCGATATCCTCTGTCTGAACTTCGCTTACATCAAGTTCATTTGCCGAAGTAAACCAACGTTCCCAATTTATGCCCGAAACGTCCCAATCAGTCGTTTTCGGCACCAAACCAAGCACCTTGCCGCCGTTTATCACAACGGCGCAATCGTACAGTTTGGAATTTATCATAACAGGCGCGCCGAGCACAACAGTTATGCTCAGTTTTTTTGTATATTTGCAAACAGCCGCTATTCCCTCTGCGGCAGCGTCAACAAGCAGTTTTTGATTAAAAAGGTCGGCGCACGAGCAGCCTGTCAGGCTCAGCTCCGGAAAGACCGCTAAATCTGCGTTTCTTTTCGATGCTTCGTCGATTTTACGGCATATACAATCAACGTTGGCAACCACGTCACCAACCGATACCTTTGCAACAGCACACGCTATTTTAAAATAATCGTACATTGTATTTTACCTCCACGCCATTTTATTCCATTATGATTATAAAATTATTGTATGAATTTGTCAACCTTGACCAACAATACTGCTCGTGATATACTATTAATAATGTGTATTCGGAGGAAAAATATGTCTGGTTTTTTTAAACATTTCATCACTATTACAAAGCACCGCCACGCCGTTATACGTCATTGTGGCAAGGCGGGTATTCTTTGGCAAGGGCTTTTTCACGACCTTTCTAAATATTCGCCTGCTGAGTTTATTTCGGGTATAAAAAACTATCAGGGCACCAGAAGTCCTAACGAGGCGGAGCGCGAAAAATACGGCTATTCTACCGCTTGGTTACATCACAAAGGCCGCAACAAGCACCACTTCGAGTACTGGCTGGATTACAGTCCGATAACAAAGAGGGTTGAGCCTGTTAAAATGCCGCTTAAATATGTGATTGAGATGTTTTGTGACCGTGTTGCCGCAGGCAAAATCTACAAGGGCAAGAATTACACCGACAGGTCCTCGCTTGACTACTTCCTTAACGGCAAGCCAAGACGTGTTATCCATCAGGAAACCTCAGATTTTCTCGAAATGCTGCTTACGATGCTCGATGAAAAAGGCGAGGACGAAACCTTTAAATTTATTCGAAACTACTTAAAAAGCCATACCGATTACTAATCGGTATGGCTTTTATTGTTAAGCTCTTGCGCTTTTTTCAACAACTCGCTATACTCATTTTTCACCTCGCCGAGAATGACCGCTCTCAGCAACATAGACAAGCACTCGCCTATCTGCTTACCGCTCATACCGAGCGATGAAAGGTCGTCTCCGCTGATTTTAAGCTGCCTTATATGAACGCAAACTTCTTTTTCTTTTGCTTTCTTAATGAACTGAGCCAGACCAGTCTCACCCTTAAGCTCAGCCGCGATAATAACAGCGTCAAACCCAAGCTCACTAACTGCGAGCAACGCACTTGTTTCGTCACAAAGCGCACAATCGCAAGCCTTGATTGCGTTAAGCACAAGCGTTTTTGTTACCTTATCAACTTTAAGCAAGTACAGCGCTATATCTGCTTCGGCTTTTAACGGCAACAGCAAGCCTGCCAGTCTGAGCGGCAGATTAGGCTGTATATTCCCCACTTTTTTTGCATATCCTTGCACATTTTCTATGCTGAGCTGAGGTATAATCTCGCATATAACCTTTGCGTATTCATCTAAAACCTGTTCCGCAAAGTCGCCGCAGATGAGTTTTTTCAGCTCGATAAAATTTCGCTCTGCCGATATATTCGCAAGCAGACCGCATTTTTTGTTAATCGCATTTGACGTTTCAGACTCTATTTTAAACCCAAGCGTTGCGCTAAACCGCAGCGCCCTCATTATCCTGAGCGCATCCTCGTCAAAACGCTTTTCGGGATTTCCAACGCATCTTATGCTCCCGTTTTTGATATCCTCTACCCCACTGAACAAATCCACAAGCTCGCCATTTGCATAAGCTATGGCGTTCATTGTGAAGTCACGGCGTGACAAGTCCTCACTCAGACTTGAAACGAACTCTACACTTTCAGGACGGCGGTTGTCAAGGTACTCGCCGTCTGCTCTATAGGTAGTGATTTCGAGGCTTTCACCATAAATTATCACAGTAATGGTGCCGTGCTTAATGCCTGTTTCGATGGTTCTATACCCGTCAAAGCAACTCTTTATCTGTTCGGGCAAGGCGTTGGTGGTGATGTCAAAATCGTGAGGCGTAGCACCCATCAGCCAGTTGCGCACACAACCGCCCACAAGATAGCCTTCATACCCGTTATCATTAAGCGTATCAAGCGCCTTTTGCGCTGATTGCGGTATCCTAAACTTCAACTTCACTCACCTCTTTCAAAAAAGAGTCTGCCGAACTGCTTGCCCGACAGACTCATAATCACACCGATTATTTCTTCATTGCAATGGCTTCTTTAGCCTTTGCTACGATGTTTTCTGCGTTAAGACCAAATATGTCAAGAAGCTCAACAGCGGGGCCTGACATACCAAACTCGTCCTCAACGCCAACCTTTTTAACCACAACAGGATACTTCTCAGTCAACAGCTCTGCAACTGCACTGCCGAGTCCGCCGATTACGGAATGCTCCTCAGCAACAACAATAGCGCCTGTTTCCTTTGCAGCCTTGATTACGATTTCCTCGTCAAGCGGCTTGATTGTGTGGATATTGATTACTCTTGCGCTTATGCCCTCAGCCTTGAGCATCTCATAAGCCTGCTGTGCTCTCTCAACCATAAGTCCTGTTGCGATGATGGTAACGTCAGTTCCGTCCTCAAGAGTAATGCCCTTGCCGAGTTCGAACTTATATGTTGCCTCGTCGTTGATTACAGGCACTGCAAGACGTCCAAAACGCAGATAAACAGGTCCGTCAACCTCTGCTGCTGCAAGAGTTGCTGCCTTTGCTTCAACTGCATCTGCTGGGTTGATTATAGTCATACCGGGAATGGTGCGCATCAGTGCGATATCCTCACAGCACTGATGTGTTGCGCCGTCTTCTCCGACAGAGATACCTGCGTGTGTTGCGCCGATGTTTACGCTCAAGTGCGGATAACCGATGGAGTTGCGCACCTGCTCATAAGCGCGACCTGCTGCAAACATTGCAAATGAACTGGCAAAAACCGTCTTGCCAGTTGCGGCAATTCCTGCTGCAATGCTCATCATATTCTGCTCTGCGATACCGCAGTTGTAAAATCTGTCGGGATATGCCTTTTTGAAGGCGCCTGTTTTAGTTGCGGCTGCAAGGTCTGCATCTAAAACTATCATATCGTCACGCTTTGCGCCAAGCTCTATTAAGCCTTCTGCGTAGCCCTCACGGGTTGCAAGTTTTTTAATATCTGCCATTGTGATTACTCCCTTCTTAATTAAGCCTCAAGGGCAACAAGCTGAGCCTCAAGCTCTGCCATTGCCGCCTGATACTGCTCAGCGTTAGGAGCAGAACCGTGCCAACCAACCTGATTTTCCATAAACGAAACGCCCTTGCCCTTTACAGACTTTGCGATAATCACAGTGGGCTTGTCCGTGCAGTTCTTTGCTGCTGCAAAGGCTGCCTCAATTTCGTCATAATCGTGACCGTTAATGGTGATAACATTCCAGCCAAACGCTGCAAACTTCTCATCAACAGGACTCGGTGAGTTTACCTCTTCAACTGTGCCGTCAATCTGCAAGCCGTTGAAGTCAACGTATGCTACGAGGTTTGAAAGGCCCTTATTGCCGGCAAACATTGCTGCTTCCCAAACCTGACCTTCCTCGATTTCACCGTCGCCAAGAACGGTGTAAACACGATAATCATCGCCAAAGTGCTTAGCGGAAAGTGCCATTCCAACTGCAACGGAAACGCCCTGTCCGAGTGAGCCTGATGACATATCAACACCGGGAATTTTTATACACGGATGGCCCTGCAGCATCTTATAGGGCTTGCGCAGGTCTTTTATTTCGTCCCAACCGAAAAAGCCCTTTTGTGCAAGAACTGAATAAAGTGCGGGAGCACAATGTCCCTTCGACAGCACAAAGCGGTCGCGGTCCTTCTTGTCGGGGCTTGAGGGGTCAACGTTCATCTCTGCAAAATAAAGATATGACAGCACCTCACAGATTGAGAGCGAGCCGCCCGGATGCCCTGATTTTGCGTTGAATGTGCCCTCGATTACGCCCATTCTTGCCTTACAGGCGATAATTTCAAGTTGCTTTTTTGTTTTAGCGTCCATAATAACTCCATTCCTCAGTGTTAAATTTTTATTGTAATCTGCCGCATTACACGACAAAACTCTAACCTTATTCAAAACGCCTTAAATTTCTCTCAGGCTTTTTAAAAACTTTTCAAAATATTGTGGCAGCTCACTGTCAAACTCGAGCCAACTGCCGTTTGGATGGCGAAAGCCAATCTTCTTTGCGTGCAAGCACTGCCCGTTAAGTGAGGTTATCACTTTTTTCGGACCGTAAACTCCGTCGCCCGCAACGCTATGTCCAATGTGCGACATATGCACCCTTATCTGATGCGTTCTGCCTGTTTCAAGCTCAAGCGCAACGTGGGTAAAGCCGTCATACCGCTTGATTACCCTATAATATGTTACCGCATCGCGCGATGCTTTATCCGTTACCGCCATTTGCTTGCGCTTTGTGGGATGTCTGCCAATCGGAGCGTCGATTTTGCCCTTGTCAGCACGGAGATTGCCATACACAACAGCCTCGTACTCACGCTTAAACGAGTGCTCTTTTATCTGCTCAGCAAGGCAGTTGTGCGCTACGTCATTCTTCGCCACAATAAGCAAGCCGCTCGTATCCTTGTCTATACGGTGGACAATGCCTGGTCTTATAACCCCATTTATGCCTGAAAGACTGTCACCGCAATGGGCAAGCAGCGCGTTAACCAGCGTACCGTCGGGATTTCCGGGCGCAGGATGCACCACCATTCCCTTAGGCTTGTTGACCACAAGCAAATCGGAGTCCTCATAAACGATATCGAGCGGTATATCCTCCGCCTGAGCCTTATCGCTGACAGGCTCGGGCACGTTAACGGTGACCTCATCGCCTGCCAAAACGGCATCTCGCTTCTTGCAGAAAATCCCGTTTATCAGCACCATTCCCTCATCGCACAGTCTTGCCGCCGCAGAGCGAGTCATATCCCCTTGCTTTGACAAAAACAAGTCGACTCTGTTGCAATCAAATTCACTTTTGAGCGTCAACTGAGGCATCTTCATTCTCCTCTTTAACAACCGCAACAGCTTTTGATTTGTAATCGTTTATTATATCCATTACACAGTATAAAATCATCAGGCAACAGCCAATCACAACACAGCAATCGGCAAAGTTGAACACCCATTTCCAATACTCACCAAAGCAATACACATCAATAAAATCAATAACATATTTAAGCCTGAATCTATCTATCAGGTTGCCTATTCCGCCTGCGATTACGAGTGTTGCCGCCCAGAGCAGAATTCGAGGCTTCAGCTTTTTCATTATAATGAGAGCTATGCCTATCACAACAATCAGTATCGTTGCGGTATTGAAAATGTACCCCTTGCCTGAAAGCGAGCCAAAGACGGCGCCGTCATTACGAACATAAGTAAAGCGGAGTATTCCGTCTATTATGCTCACCGAATCGCCGACAGCAAGATTAGATACCACCAGATATTTAGTCAGCTGGTCCACGACCACGAGCAAAGCTGCACACAACAAGGCTATGAAAGCCGTCATACAGCAGCCTCCTATTTAGATGATAAAATTTCAGCGCATCTTGCGCACAGAGTTTCAAGCTCGCTGTTTTGTCCAACGGTGTCGGAATAAGTCCAGCAACGCTCGCACTTGCAGCCGCCTGCCTTTTCAACAGTTACTCCTATGCCCTCAGTGCCTTTAAAGTTGCCGCCGTCTTCTGCTATGAGCTCAACCTTTGATGCAATAAGGATTGCTGAGAGCATATCCTCAAACTTCTTGAGCAGTTCAAGCTCACTTCCCGTTGCATACAGGGTTATCTTTGAGTCGAGCGACGCTCCGATAACCTTTGCGTTACGTGCGTTCTCAATTTCTTTCTTAACGTCATCACGTATTGCGTGGATTTTATCCCACTCAGCCATAAACTCGGCTCCGGCGTTAATCTCGATAGCAGACGGATAATCGTTAAACATTACGTTTTCCTTATCACGTGAGCTGTCGTGAGGCATAAACTGCCAGATTTCATCGGCTGTGAAGGAGATTATCGGCGCAAGCATCAGCGTAAGCGCATCGAGAATCTTATACATAGCAGTCTGCGCTGCACGGCGTGTATCGCTGTCTGCCTTTTCACAATAGAGCCTGTCTTTTATTACGTCAAGATAGAAGTTTGACATATCAACCACGCAGAAATTGTGTATTGCGTGATAAATAATATGATATTCAAAATTATCGTATGCAGTCTTAACCTTTTCAATAAGGTCATTCAAACGGGCAAGCGCCCACACGTCAATCGACTCAAGCTTATCGTATGAAACCGAATCTGTGTTGGGGTCAAAATCTCCGATGTTGCCCAAGATGAATCTTGCGGTGTTTCTTATTTTTCTATAGCTTTCGGAAAGCTGCTTGAGAATGTCCTTAGAGATTCTTATATCAGCGTGATAGTCGCTTGATGCAACCCAAAGTCTGAGTATATCGGCACCGTACTGGCTTACGATTTCCTCAGGCTCGATTGTGTTGCCAAGCGATTTGGACATCTTCTTGCCCTCGCCGTCAACAACCCAGCCGTGTGTTACAACTGCTTTATAAGGTGCGATTCCCTTAGTTGCAACAGCTGTAAGCAGTGATGACTGGAACCAACCTCTGTACTGGTCTGCGCCCTCAAGATAGAGGTCTGCAGGGAAAGTAAGGTAATCACGCTCGTCAAGAACAGCAGCGTGAGTTGAGCCTGAATCGAACCAAACGTCCATTATGTCTGTTTCTTTTCTAAAGCTTGAGCATCCACACTTTTTGCAGACTGTGCCCTTAGGCATAAGCTCAGCAGCATCCTTTGCATACCAAGCATCCGCGCCCTCCTTGCGGAAGGTGTCTGCTATGAACTTAATGGTTTCTTCGTTAATTAACTGCTCGCCGCAGTCCTCGCAGTAGAAAATCGGAATCGGCACACCCCATGTTCGCTGACGTGAAATACACCAGTCAGAACGGTCTCTGACCATATTGCTGATTCTGTCCTCTCCCCAGCCGGGTATCCACTTAACCTGCTTGATTGCGTCAAGCGCTGCCTCTGAGAAGTCTGAAATTGAGCAGAAGCACTGCTCAGTAGCTCTGAACAGTATCGGTGATTTGCATCTCCAGCAATGCGGATACTGGTGGATTATCTTAGAAAGCGCAAACAGGTAGCCTGTTTTCTCAAGATGAAGAGCAATTGCCTTGTTGGCTTCATCGGTGGTGATGCCTGCAAATTGACCTGCATCCTCAGTCATTATACCCTTATCGTCAACACCAACCACCATAGGTATATCCTTGTAATTTCTGCAAACCTCAAAGTCGTCAACACCGTGACCGGGCGCAGTGTGAACGCAACCTGTACCGCTCTCGAGCGTTACGTGGTCGCCCACAATAAGATGCGATGTGCGGTCAAGGAAGGGATGAGCGGCTTTCATATATTCAAGCTCACTGCCCTTAATAGTGCCGATTTCTTCATACTGCTCGATGCCTGCTGCGTTCATTACTGAGTCAACAAGCGCAGTTGCCATAACGTAATACTCGCCGTTTGCTTTGTATACACCGTAGTCATAGTTGGGGCCTACGCATATTGCAACGTTACTGGGCAAGGTCCAGGTGGTTGTTGTCCAGATTACAAAATAGGTTTTATCCAATTCTGCGCCAAGCTGTGAAAGCTTGCCTGCGTCATCGGTAACCTTGAATTTTACATATATTGAATGGCACGGGTCCTCAGCATACTCAATCTCTGCCTCTGCAAGCGCAGTGTGACACTCAGGGCACCAGTAAACAGGCTTCAAGCCCTTGTAAATGTAGCCCTTGTTTGCCATTTCGCCGAATATTTCAACCTGACGAGCAACGAACTCGGGTTTCAAGGTGAGATATGGATTGTCCCACTCGCCTAAAACGCCCAAGCGCTTAAACTGGTCACGCTGACTGTCAACAAAGCCAAGTGCATACTCCTTGCACATCTTTCTCAGCTCAAGCGGTGATACCTGAGCGTCCGACTTCATTCCGGCTGCCTTTCTTGCCTTAAGCTCTGTGGGCAGACCGTGAGTGTCATATCCGGGCACATAAGGAGCCTTGAATCCGCTCATATTCTTATAGCGGAGAACAAAGTCCTTGAGTATTTTGTTGAGTGCTGTGCCGAGATGTATCTTGCCGTTTGCATAGGGAGGGCCGTCGTGCAAAATATAGAGCGGCTTGCCCTCGTTGCGCTTGAGAATGTTTTCGTAAAGCTCGTCCTTATACCAATCGCCAAGCGCTACCGGTTCTCTCGTAGGAAGACCCGCTCTCATCGGGAAGTCGGTCTTCGGCAGATTCATTGTGCTGTTATAATCCTGTGCCATGAGTCTATCTCCTAAACAATTTATATGAATTAGTCTTCGTCATCATCAATTATAATATTGAATCCACCGAATCTTGCGGCAGGTGCTTGCTCTGCCTCAACTGCTATTTCTTCAGCTATTTCCTCGTCGTTTGAATTGGCAACTTCCGCTGTCAATTCTGCAACCTCGTCAACTGCGTCGGCTGCTAATGACTCGTTTTCTTTCATCTCGCCGAGTATTTTAACAAGGTTTGAGCCTGCTGCATCATCGTCTGCTTGCTCAGCCTTTTCTTCAACAGGTTGAGCAATAACTATGTTCTGCAGCTCGCTTGGCAGCTTTTCAATAGCCAAAATGTGCTCTTTGTACTCTGCTAATATCTTTGAACGGAATTCAGCAACCTCATTCTTCATTGAAGCGAGCAAAAGCTCCTGCTGCGAGCACTCCTGCTTTGTTGAGCTTGCGAGCTGCTCGGCTGTCTGCTTTGCTTTTTCAAGAATTGCAACAGACTGCTGATTTGCCGCTTCTATCATTTCGCGGACCGCTTTCTCAGCTTTCTCAGTATCCGCTGCGATTTTCTCTTCATTTTCAGCAGTAATTGCGTCAGCCTTCTGCTGTGCCTCAGCAATTATTGCATCAGCCTTCTGCTGTGATTCCTCTGTAATCTGATTTGCAAGCTTCTGTGCGCTTACAAGAGTGGTTTGAATAACGTTTTCCTCTTGCTTTAACGCCTCAATCATGCCCTGCATATCACGAATCTTCTTTTCATAAAAGCTTACTGTTTCAGCAACAGAGGTAATAAGCTCGTCTACCTCCATAGCTTTGTAACCGTTCATTCCCGCTTTGGAAAACTGATAGTTCAGAAGCTGCTCAGATGTAATCATATTAAAACCCGTCCTTTTCTAAAATTATCCAGTATAAATATGCCCAATGGCTTTTATCACAGATATTTGCGCGCTTTAAAAATAATTCTGCCCTTTTTACTTGTACCGGGTGATTCGTCTATGATGAATCTCCCCTTGCCTCGCACGGATATGGTGTTGCCGAATTTGACAGTGTAATCGTACTTTTGCTGCACAAGTCCGCACACGCTCACAAGTGATGAGGATATAAGCTCCTCCGCCTTGCTGCGTGATACAGAGCAAAGCGATGCCACCACGCAGTCGAGCCGCATAGATGCAACCGTATCGCTAATCTCTGCAAAGCTATGCGCAATCGGCAACGGCTCATCATAGCCGAGCCTTACACTTACTCCCTCTCCGCCAACCTTTGTAAGCTGAAGGCAGATGTGCTCTGCAAGCTTGTTGCTGACAAATATTACCGCTCTGGACTTCTCACACAAAATATCGCCCACAGTTTCACGCTTTATACCCAGACTCATTAAACTGCCCAGATAATCCCTGTGCGTCAGCTCTGCCGACGGGCGTGAGGTTAATGTTACAGCCTCGATGGGCCACTGCGCGTCCTCAGGCGAGGTGTAATCGCAGAAAACGCCAAGCATTACCCTCTCAGCGCCGTCATAACCGCCGAAAAAAGCGTAATTACTGTGACCTGCGCTTTTGAGCGCCGCCAAACATTCAGCGACGTTCTTCTCGTCAAGGAAGCCTATGTATTTATCCGCGCACTTATCCCTTGCCAAGTTAACCGCATCGGTTACCCTGCTCAAAAAGGAAATATTGTCAGATGACATTTTTAGCGGTAATAGCTATCAGGCTCGTCAAAGAAAGCGTCACCTGTAACGTCTACGTTGCTGGGTGTGATAACAAAAGTATTGTTTGCCGCACGCTTGATTTGACCGTTATTTGCGTATGCTACGCCGCTTAAAAAGTCAACAAGACGGCGTACAATTTCTCTTGGTGCATTTTCAAGATTGAGCACAACTGTGTGCCTTGCTTTGAGATGGTCAGCAATTGCAGGAGCGTCCTCAAAACGCTCAGGCTTTACAAGAACAACCTGCAACTGAGTTGAGCTGATATTTACAACCTTATCCTTTGAACCGCCGCGCAAACTGCCAAGCTCAAAAGACTTCTTTTCCTGCTCAGGTGCGTCCTTCTCTTCCTCTATATCCTGCTCAAACTCATCGTATTCCTCATCTGAGGGTGTGAAAAAGTTTTTGAACTGCTCTTTGAATCCCATATTGAAGCTCCTTTATAAAAAATATTTTTTAAATCAGGTGTAATTTCTTTGTCCGAAAAGAGCGGTGCCGAGACGGATTATATTTGCTCCCGCTTCGATTGCCTGCTCAAAATCTTCAGACATTCCCATAGACAGAAAGTCCATACTAATATTATCTATTCTTTTGCCCGAAAAGTCAATAAACAGTTTATACATTTGAGCAAAATATTCACGAATATCCGCCTCTTTTTCGCATATTGGCGGAATTGCCATCAATCCCTTGACTCTGATAGCGTTAAATCCTGAGATTTTTTCCAAAAACTGCTCCGCCTCTGCCGCTCGTATGCCCGACTTTGACTCCTCGTTACCAATATTGATTTCAACTAAAATATCGGTTGTTATACCCAGTGCTTCGCTGCGCTTTGATATCATTTCTGCAAGCTTGACTGAGTCTACCGACTGTATCAAGCTTACCTTGCCGACAACCTGCTTAACCTTATTGGTCTGCAGTCTTCCGATGAAGTGACGTTCAGCGGTTTTATCAAGGTCGTCAAACTTGGCGCACAGCTCTTGCACCCTGTTTTCACCAATCAGACTTATGCCCTGCTCTATCGCGTGGTTGATTACCTCAACAGGCACAGTTTTTGTGGCGGCGAGAAGCCGTATATCGTCTGCCGAGCGACCCGCTCTTGCTGCAGCCGCTGCTACCCTTTGCTTTATATCGGCGTAGTTTTCGTCAAACCATCTGATACGCTCTTTTATTTCGCTATTCAACAGGTTTTCCATCATACAAGTTTTTCCCCTTAACCACAACATCGTCGTACAAGTGCAGTCCCTCACCGAGAGGGTCTGCCTTTTTGCATACCACGTAGCCGTTACCGCTGTATATTACCTCAACGGGTGTGAAGTGCAGCACTGAGCCGATAGATACATACACGCCCTTCTTGCCGTCTTCAACCCTGATTGCATCGTTGCTTACACGCAAGCCTTCCTTGCGACTCATTATTATTCTGACTGTTGGAGAGCGCAGTTTTGAGAGGTCTGCGTTCATATAACTGCATTTAAAAACCACCACAGCGTCAGACATATCTGCGCTCTTGTTTACGCACTCAACTGTGACAGGCACCTCGTCTGCCGACGTTGTAGGCATTTCAATTGATAACTGCTTGCCCACGCTGAACTTAAGCGACTCCTCAAAGCTCACCTTGCACGCAATATACCACTGCATATCGCTTACAACCTTGCCCACATAATCGTCTGTTTTCATACCCTTATCTGCGCTGATTTTGCTAAAGCGTTCGGGTGTTAAATCGTTGATTATATCGGGGTTGAGTTCGTTTTCATAGCCGTCAACCGACGATACAAAATAGCCTGAGCAGGGGGCAGTTACATTGGCTACAGTGTTGTTTGCAGATGATTCGAGTCTACTGCGCTCATCCTTTAGCTGCGCAATCTGCAACGAGAAATCGTTGCCGCCGCCCGTTACCGAAAGTCTACGATTTAGAAGCGTCAGATAGTCCTCAACCCCGTCAGCGATATTGCTGTAATCCCCGTCTGACGAGAGATTGAGAACCTCTATAAGAGTTGAGTCGAGCTGCTTGTCAATCTGGTCAACCGAAACAACTATGTCACTGCTCATACTATGCAGCTTTTCAAGGTTTTCTATCTGCCTGTCGAGCTGCTCAATCTTCAGCTTTGCCTGAGCCCCGTTTTCGTTTGAATAGACATTGGCAAGCGTGCCGCCGTTTGCAACCTTACTTCCGTTATCAACGTTGTAGCTGTAAACGCCTTCAACCGATTTGCTTACGGCATTCTCCTGTCTGATAATATAGGTTTCTGAAACCGTTATTATCTCTTTTGCGGTGAAGGAGAGGGTGGCTTCCGTTTTAACACTTGTATACGGAACAACCAGTGCGTGATAAGCAACATATGCCAGTATTAAAATGCCGCCAAGTAACGCCATTATTCTGCGAAACGATACACTCATCACTGCTCCTCCTTCTGCTTTATAATCTTTAACGCTTCGGCAACGATGTCTTCACTCTCATCGCCGTAGAGCCAATTAACATTTTCAATGCGCCTGAACCAGCTAAGCTGACGCTTTGCATAACGGCGCGTTTGCATCTTAAGCCTGTCCAAGCAATCCTCAAGGGTGGCTTCACCGTTAAAATACGGCTTAAGCTCCTTATGACCTATTGCCTGATTGGCGGTTGCGATATCCTTACCGCAACACGCTCTCGCCTCATCAACAAGTCCCGCTTCAACCATTCGGTCTACCCTTTGATTTATCCTGTCATACAGCTTTGCGCGGTCCTTACAGGTTATGCCGATAATTACTGTGTCATAGTCGCTTTCACTGAGTCTGGACTGTACAAGACGTTCGCTCATCTTCACCTTATCTGCAGCATAAACCTCCAGCGCTCTTATTATGCGCTTAAGGTCGTTTACGTGCAGCTTAGCGCCGTATTCAGCATCAATCTGCATCACTCTGTCAAGCAAAGCCTGATTGCCTTTCTCCTCCGCCTCTTTGTAAAGGCTCTCTCTGAGCTGTGGGTCATAAGCTTCATCATCAAAAGTGATTCCGTCTATAAGCGAAGAAAAATACAGTCCCGTTCCACCAACAATTATCGGTTGCTTTTTGCGGCTTACTATATCCGTTATCACCTTTTTTGCATCAGCACAATAACAAGCAACGCTATACTCCTCGCTTGGCTCAACAAAATCTATCAGGTGATGCTTCGCCTGTGAGGTTTCCTCTTTCGTTGGCTTAGCGGTTGCAATATCCATTCCCTTGTATACCTGCATTGAATCACAGGACACAATCTCGCCGTCAAGCGCCTTTGCAAGCTCGACTCCAAGCGCTGTCTTGCCCGATGCTGTGGGTCCGACTACGGCGATTAGCTTTATCTTATCCTTGCCTGCCAAACTGCTTCTCCAATTCCTTGCGTGTTAAGCGGAATGCAACAGGTCTGCCGTGCGGACAGTAACGTATATCGTCGCTTAACGCAATCCGCTTGGCGATAACCAAAAGGTCTTCGCCCGAACGGTCTCCGCCCTTGACTGCGGCGCGGCACGCCATATTGTGATATAGCCAGTCGAGATGGTCTATTTCAACGCTGTTTTTGTGCTCAATAAAGCCTGCGGCTATCTCTGTAACAAGCTGATTTATGTTGCAATCGGCAAGTATGGCGGGCACAGCCCTTACAAGCAGGCAGCCGTTGCCGAACTCTTCGATTTCGAAGCCTGTTTCACTTATTTTATCAATGTTCTCAACAATCGCTGTGTATTCCTCTTTTGAAAGCGTAATAGCCTCAGGCTCAATTAGCAGCTGAGAATCCTTGTTTTCTGTTGATTTTAACTGCTCATAAAGCATACGCTCGTGTGCGGCGTGCTTGTCTATGAGCAAAAGTTCGTCGCCGTGTTCTACTATAACGTAGGTGTTGAACACCTCTCCGACCAGTTTTATGTCAACCTCAGGCGAGGCTGATTCAATCACCTCAGGCTCAACGCTTACTTCTTCCTTCTGCGTTAAACCAAGCGCAGTGTCTGTGCTTGGCTTTTGCGAGGCGGTTTCATACACTTCAACAGGCTCGCTCACACGTATAGAGGATGCGCTTGCGCCAAGATTTGTTGCGGGTGCCTGATATACAGGCATTTTTGCAACGGGATGCTCAGTTGTGCCCATCGGCTTTGCAATATTATGTAAACCGAGCTGAGTAGCATTCTCGTTGCCTGTTGCATAAACCGAGCGGAACGGATTAAGCGGTGTCTTTATCTGCGTTGCGGCTTCGGGGAGCTTTACCTCTTCCCTTAGATTGTCCTTTTGCAGAGTGTCCTTAACCCCGTAATACACGGCATCGTAAACTGACTTCTCATTTACAAAACGGCACTCTATCTTAGCGGGGTGAACATTTATGTCCACGTCCCCATAAGGCATAGTCATAAACATAACGCAAGACGGGAATCTGCCCACCATTATCATACTCTTATAGGCTTGCTCAAGCGCCGCCATCATTGTTTTAGACTTAACGTAGCGCCCGTTTATGAAGAAGTGCTGCATACTGCGGCTTTTTCTTGCCTCAGACGGCTTGCATATAAGTCCCCTTACAGTTATGCCGCCGACAGAATAATCAAGTCTGAGCATACCGCCCGAAAACTCTCTGCCGTAAACCGCATAAACTGCCGATTCTATTCCGCCTCTGCCAGAGGTGGTGAGCACCTGTTTGCCGTCACGAATAAATCTGAACGATATTTCGGGATGCGAAAGCGCCATTCTGTCGATTACGCCTGCGACAGAGTTTGCCTCCGACACGTCCTTTTTCAAAAACTTCATACGGGCAGGTGTGTTGTAAAACAAGTCACGCACTATAATAGTTGTGCCCTTGGGGCAGCCTGCCTCTGTATAGGAAACCTCTTGACCGCCGTGAATTGAGTAGGCTGTGCCTACCTCGTTCTCAACTGCTGTGAGCATATCAACCCTTGCAACTGCGGCAATAGACGCTAACGCTTCACCTCTGAAGCCGAGCGTGCCTATTTTGGTAAGGTCAAGCTCGGTTGATACCTTGCTGGTGGCGTGGCGCAAAAATGCTACAGGTACTTCGTCTGCAGGTATGCCGCAGCCATCATCGGTTATTCTCATATAGGTTATGCCGCCGTTTTTTATCTCAACCGTTATGGTTTTTGCGCCGGCATCAATGGAGTTTTCTACAAGCTCCTTTATCACAGATGACGGGCGCTCAACCACCTCGCCTGCTGCGATAAGCTCTGCCACATGTTTATCAAGCACTTTTACGGGCATTTGTGCGCCCTCCTTCCGTTAAAGCTCCTTCGCCCTGTCAGTCAGCTCATAGAGCAGCTTCATAGACTCTATAGGCGTGAGCGTGTTTATATCAAGTATTTTTAGTTCTTCAATAAGCTGCGTTACAGCGTTATCGGTTATTGTTATTGGTGCATCGTCTAAAGTTGAACGCTTAGCGGCTGATTTCGGAACCGCTATCGCCTCGTCATTTTCTATGGAGTGAAGTATTGTTCTGGCTCGTGTGATAACCTCATCGGGTATACCCGCAAGCTTTGCAACCTCAATACCGTAGCTTCCGTCTGCTGCGCCCTTTACGATGCGGCGCAAGAAGGTTATATCGTCGCCGCGCTTCTTGACAGAGGTGTTGTAGTTGCGCACCCCGTCAAGCTCTGCATCAAGCGAGGTCAGCTCGTGGTAATGCGTTGCAAACAACGTCTTTGCGCCGAGCTTTTTACGGTCGCACACATACTCGAGTACACTGCGTGCAATCGCCATGCCATCATACGTGCTTGTGCCTCGACCTATCTCGTCAAACACAAGCAAGCTGTCCTTCGTTGCGTTTTCGAGGATATTCGCAACCTCACTCATCTCCACCATAAATGTGGACTGGCCTGCCGACAAGTCATCGGACGCTCCAACTCTTGTGAATATAGCGTCAACTATGCCAATGTCCGCCGACTCTGCCGGCACAAATGAGCCCGCCTGAGCCATAAGTGTGATTATCGCAACCTGACGCATATAGGTGGATTTACCCGCCATATTGGGTCCTGTTATGATGGCGCACCTGTCAGCGTTCATATCAAGATGCGTGTCGTTAGGCACAAAGGGCATTTTGAGTATGCTCTCCACAACAGGATGTCTGCCGTTTTTAATGGTTATTTTGCCGTTTATGTTTATATTGGGTCTGACATAATTATTCTCGTCGGCGGCTTGCGCAAACGAGCACAAAACGTCAAGCCTTGCAACTGCTGCTGCGGTATCCTGTATCCTGACAAGCTGCTGCGCAACAGACGTGCGCACTGCGTCAAACACCTCGTACTCTAATCGCTCAAGCCTGTCCTTCGCACCGAGCACTCGTGCTTCTGTTTCTTTTAATTCTTCTGTTATGTAACGCTCGCAGTTTGTAAGCGTTTGCTTTCTTATATATCTTTCAGGCACCATATCCTTATAGGAATTGGTAACCTCTATGCAATATCCGAAAACCTTATTGTATTTTATACGCAGGTTTTTAATTCCTGTTTTCTCTTTTTCCTCGTTCTCGATTCTGGCGATGAAGCCACGTCCGTCCTTAAGGTCTGCACGCAGCAAGTCAATCTCCTCGCTATACCCGTCACGAATGACGCCTCCGTCCTTCAAGGTGGCGGGTGCTTCATCTGAGATTGCCGAATCAATAAGCTCCTTTACGTCTTTAAGCTCGTCAATCTGGTTGTATATAGAATTGATAATTGATGACGGCATCAGACAAATCAGGCCTCTGATGTCAGGCAAATGGCTCAAGGTTGACGAAAGCGCACGCAGTTCCTTTGGCGATACGCTGCCGTACAGCACTCTCGACATCAGCCTTTCAAGGTCATATACGCCTGTCAGAGCGTTCATCAGCTCTCCTCTTTGCATTGGAGCGTTAAACAGGTCCTCAACGCCGTTTTGACGGGAAAGGATTGCGGCGGGCTGGAGCAACGGGCGCTCAAGCCACGAACGGATAAGTCGCTTACCCATAGCGGTGCGGGTTTTGTCGATTACATTGAGCAACGAGCCACGCTGACTGCGAGAACGCATAGTTTGCGCAAGCTCTAAATTATAGCGTGTAGACAAGTCCAGACGCATATACTGCGCTTCGGTATAAACATTTACGGTATTGATACTGCCAAGTCCCGTACGCTTAGTTTCATAAAGATAATTGAGCGCTACGCCTATAGCTGAAAGCTCTGCTGTGTCTGAACCGATGCCCAGCTTCTCAAGCGTGCTGTCAAAATGCTTGCACACAAGCTCCCCACAGGTTTCCTTGTCAAACTCGCTTTCTGCTCTCGGCTCGCTTCTGCACTCAAGCCTTGTGGTAATAAAGCCTGTGATTCCCTCGTCCATTGATGCTAAGGGGTTGAGTATTACCTCAGACGGTTGAAATCTGGCAAGCTCACCTATCACCTTCGCTGAGAGGCTGTCCCCCTCTAATCTGGTAAGGTGCAATGCACCTGTTGATGCGTCAACAAAGCATACTCCCGCCTCGTTTGTGCCCAGATAAACCGAGCATAAAAAGTTGTTGCGTGATTCATCGAGCATACTGTCCTCTATAACCGTACCGGGTGTGATTACCCTGACAACGTCACGCTTAACAAGACCCTTTGTCTTTGCAGGGTCTTCAGTCTGCTCGCAGATTGCTACCTTGTAGCCCCGCTCAACAAGCTTTGAAACATAACTTTCATAGCTGTGAAACGGCACTCCGCACATTGGCGCTCTTTCCTTTTGACCGCAGTCTCTGCCTGTCAACACAAGCTCAAGCTCCTTAGAAGCTACCACTGCATCGTCAAAAAACATTTCATAGAAGTCGCCCAGACGGAAGAACAGAATTGAGTTGGGATTCTGCTCTTTTATCTGCATATATTGTTGCATCATAGGTGACAGCTCAGCCATTGTTTTCCTCCGAGTTTTTAAATATCCTTGCTGTTATTAAAGCTTAGTGGCAACCGCCGCAAGTTGAACAACTGCCTGTACAGCCATCTGCAGGCTCGCAGGTATCGGGGTCTGCGCCGTCGAGGCTCAGCTCGATTATAGCGTTCATACGGTTTACAACCTCGTCAAGCTCGTTCTTAGCCTTAGTGTATGCCTGCATATTCTCGTTTACCATAGCATCGGCATAGGTTTTGCGAAGCTCCTCGTTAAGCTTCTTAAGCTTTTCCTTATCGGTTTCCTCTTTGGTCATTTCCTCGTCTATCTGCATACGCAAAAGGTTAAACTGACCGATGAGCTTTTGGAGGTCACCATCGGTATCGTTTGCTATTTTTGCCTTGTGATATGCCTTGAAACGTTCGTCCTCCTGTATTGCTTTTCCAAGCATACGTGCTGCTGCAATTATATCCATAACTTTTCTCCTTTTGTTTTTTATAATTATCCCCTGTTTTTAGGAGTTTACTATTTCTCCCTCAAGCACCCAGTTGAGCGCTTTTGTTACCTTTACATCTACAAAATTGCCGAGCATTTCCTTGCCACCCGAGAAGGTTATGCCAACGTTTGACGGGGTACGTCCAAACGCAACTGAGTCTTCATTCCACTCCTCGCAGAGCACCCTGAACGTCTGCCCCACATAAGAGGCGGTGCGCTCTGCCGCAATTCTTTCCTGTAATGCAAGCAGTTCTCCCATCCATTTTGCCTTTTCCTTATGGGTAACCTCATCTTTCATCTTTGCGGCAGGTGTGCCCTCTCTGGCTGAATATATAAACGTAAACAGCGATGTAAACTTAACCTGTTCAACCAAAGACAAAGTGTCCTTAAACTCCTCATAGGTTTCACCCGGAAAGCCCACTATTACGTCACTTGTGAGGCTTATTTCAGGCATTCTTTCCCTCGCCGCCTCAATAAGCGAGAGGTAATGCTGCCTGTTGTAATGCCTGTTCATCTCGGTAAGCACTCTGTCATTTCCCGACTGGAACGGCAGATGCAAATGCTTACAAACCTTATCGCAATCACGCATCGCATCAAGCAGTTCGATTGTGCAATCCTTCGGGTGCGAGGTCATAAAGCGAAGCTGGAAGTTGCCCTCAAGGTCGTTGAGCATTCTCAGCAGCTTTGCAAAATTGACTCCGTGTGCGGCGCCCTTTCCGTATGAGTTTACGTTTTGACCAAGCAACGTTATGTCCTTAAACCCCGCCGCTATCATTTGCTTTGCTTCCCTGATAATATCCTCAGGCTCTCTTGAACGCTCCCTGCCGCGAACATACGGCACTATGCAGTACGAGCAAAAGTTGTTGCAGCCGTACATTATCGGCAGCCAGCCCTTGAACTTAGAATCACGTCTGACAGGCAAGCCCTCCGCTATAACCCCGTCACACTCAGGTTTTTCAAAGATGCGTTTATTTTTGGTTATCAGCTTGTATATCAGCTCCGGCAGAGTGTGTATCACGTGTGTGCCAAAGAGCAGATTTACATACGGATAGCTCTCTCTTATCTTTTGCGCTATGTGCTCTTGCTGCACCATACAGCCGCATAAGCCGATTATGCTTTCCTTGTGGCGACGCTTATGCGCCTTAAGTGCTCCTACGTTGCCGAACACCCTGTCCTCAGCGTGACCGCGCACAGCGCAGGTGTTAAACAAAATTAAGTCGGCGTCGTCTGCGGTATCGCTAAAGCAAAAGCCCATCTCAGCAAGCATACCCTTTATGCGCTCTCCGTCGCTTACATTTTGCTGACAGCCATAAGAATGCACATACGCAACAGGCGTTCTGCCGAAGCGTTCAACAAGCAATGGCGCCGCTTTTTTTGCATATTCGTTTTGTATATGTATTTCCTCTTTAGAAACAGTAGCAGTATTATAACCTGACAACTTTATTCCTCCGTTTCGTCGAGGTCTGATATAACCTGTAAAAGCTCGCAAGGCTTTGCTATAACTGTAGCGGCGCCGTTTGATACAAGCTCGTCCTTTTCTCTAAAGCCCCACAGCACGCCAACCGCATATGCACCGCAGTTGACTCCTGTTTGTACGTCTACGCTTGAATCACCGACAAAGACGCAGTCGGCAGGGGTTACACCGAGCGCTTCCATAACCTTCATCGGCATAGCCTTGTCAGGCTTTACGGGCACCCCGTCAACCTGACCTATTATTTCATCAAAACGCTCGCCAAACATCTGACGCACGATTGCCTTTGCAGCTAAATCCGCCTTGTTTGTGACAACTGCAGTCTTGATGCCCTTTGCTCTGATTGCATCTAAAAGCTCAATTATGCCGTCATAAGGCGCAGTGGTATCCATTGAGTGCTCGCGGTAATAGTCCACAAATGTTGCCAGTACGGTTGCAAGTGTTTTTTCGTCACGAGCCGTTTCAGGCAGCGCACGCTCAACCATTTTTGCTATTCCGTTGCCCACGAAATATTTGTATTCATGCTCCTCGCGGGTTGGAAATAAATGAGCAGTTAATGCGTAGTTTACTGAATTTGCAAGGTCCTTTATCGTGTTAACAAGCGTACCGTCAAGGTCAAACAGTACGGCTTTGATTTTACTCATAAGCATACTCCCCCTAATAATATATCATTATATCAAATATCTCGCTTTTTTTCAAATAAAAAGTTTTGAAATTTTGAGATTTTATGGTATAATATGTTTGTAGCTGAAAACAGGCGGTAAATCTGCCTTTTGGGTATAAAAAAACAAGCCTGTTTTTCAACAGACTTGTTGGAGCTGATAACCAGAGTCGAACTGGTGACCTCATCCTTACCAAGGATGCGCTCTACCTACTGAGCTATATCAGCAAATTTGCCACAATGTGTATTATAATACTTTGGTTATAAATTGTCAATATATTTTTTCAAGGTGATAATTATGGAATATGATGCTATTACTGCAGGCGTAGAGCCCGGCGGAATCAACAATTCTCAGCAAGCAAGGCTGCTTGTATGCTACACCCTGAGGTCTGTTAAAGAGCCCATCGAGCAGCAGCTTCTTCCCGAGCTGCTTCAGTACTACGGAATCGCCAATTTCTTCGAGATAATGCAAGCCGTTGACGACCTGATTAGCAAGGGCAATGTGGTGCTCGATTCAAAGGGCCGTCTTGTGCTTACCGAGCAAGGTGCTGAGGTCATAAACGAATGGGAATTTGTTCTCCCCCTTTCCGTTAAGGAAAAGGCTGCACGAGCGGCAGTTTCGATGATGACAAAGCTCAAAATTGCACGCGAAAACAAGGCTGTCATCTCCCCGTCCGGCAACGGCTTTGACGTTGCTTGCATGGTGCTTGACGGCGAGCAGAGCTTACTCGAAATCAAGCTGTGGGTGCCTGACAAGGCGCAAGCCGAAGCCGTAAAGTCCTCTTTCCTCGACGACCCGCTGAGAGTTTACAGCGGTGCCATTTCTCTGCTTACTGATAATCAGAGCAAGGATTAAATTTTAAATAAAGACAACCCCCCAACACGTAAAAACGCGTTGGGGGTTTTATCATATATTTTGTGGCCCGCCCTGCCGTACATCTGTCATTAATAACCTGCAAGTCAGCAGGTGGGTGCCCTCTCAACGACATCGCGCTCCCTTCGTCCGCATAAGCGGGAGGTCTGCAGTGCCCGCCGCCGAAGCCGAGCTCCCTATAAAAAGGTTGTAGGGTTATAAAGGCAGATTAAGTTCACAAACAGGGCAGGTTTCGATTATTCCTCGTCTTCTATATCGAACAGGTCTTGCAGACGGTCACTGAATATTGCGGCAACTTCCTCATACTCAGCATCATCTTTAATCTCTTCGTATTCCTCGTCCTCAGGTGTTTCGCCTTCAACTGCTTTCAGGATAACCAATTCTCCACTGTCGTTAAGCGAATCTGCGGGGTTTTCATATATCGGAAGCAACGCAAGATAGCGTGAATCCATATAGTCTATATCGTCGAGCACTTCAAACTGATACTCATTTCCATCCTCATCAGACAGGCCAATGATGTAAGGGTCATACTCTCCGTTGCTGTTAAGGCTTGAAATTTTATCGTCCATAGCTTAAACCGTCCTTTCAATTACTATTATTATTTTAACCAAAAAAGTTGTTATAGTCAATATTTTTATATCGACAAATTGTTCCCAAATCAGCTTACATACAGTTATGGCTAAATTTAAAATATTAATATGAAAAACGCACCCGCGTTTTAAACGTGGGTGCGTTTTGATTTGAAACTAAACTAAATTAGTTAAGCTTTGTAACAACGCCTGAACCTACAGTACGTCCACCCTCACGGATAGCGAAACGGAGGCCTTCCTCGATAGCGATAGGAGTGATAAGCTCAACATCCATCTCTACGTTATCACCAGGCATGCACATCTCAGTGCCAGCAGGCAGAGAGATAACACCGGTAACGTCAGTTGTACGGAAGTAGAACTGAGGACGATAGTTGTTGAAGAACGGAGTATGACGTCCGCCCTCTTCCTTAGTAAGAATGTAAACCTGACCGTGGAACTTGGTGAGCGGGTTGATAGAACCGGGCTTAGCAAGAACCTGTCCACGCTCGATTTCGTCACGTGAAACACCGCGGAGGAGGCAACCTACGTTGTCACCAGCTTCACAGTAATCAAGAGTCTTGCGGAACATTTCCATAGAAGTTACAACAACCTTGCGGCGGTCTTCAGTAAGGCCGAGAAGCTCAACTTCGTCACCTGCGTTAAGACGGCCACGCTCAACTCTACCGGTTGCAACGGTACCACGACCGGTGATGGTCATAGTATCCTCAACAGGCATAAGGAACGGAAGGTCAGCCTTGCGCTCAGGAGTAGGAATGTAAGTGTCAACAGCGTCCATAAGCTCAGCGATAGGAGCATATGCGGGGTCCTCAGGATTGTCAACAGCCTCAAGAGCCTTAAGTGCAGAGCCCTTGATGATAGGTGTATCGTCGCCGGGGAACTCATACTTGTCAAGAGTCTCACGGATTTCCATCTCTACGAGCTCGAGAAGCTCAGGGTCATCAACCTGGTCAACCTTGTTCATGAAAACAACGATGTAAGGAACGCCAACCTGACGAGCGAGGAGAAGGTGCTCTTTGGTCTGTGCCATCGGGCCATCGGTAGAAGCGATAACGAGGATAGCGCCGTCCATCTGAGCAGCACCGGTAATCATGTTCTTAACATAGTCAGCATGGCCGGGGCAGTCAACGTGTGCATAGTGACGGGTAGCGGTCTCGTACTCAACGTGAGCAGTGTTGATAGTAATACCACGCTCGCGCTCTTCCGGAGCCTTGTCGATGTTTGCATAATCAACGAAGTCTGCGTTGCCCTTAAGGCCGAGATACTTTGTGATAGCAGCAGTCAGAGTTGTCTTACCATGGTCAACGTGACCGATGGTACCAATGTTTACGTGCGGCTTAGAACGTTCAAATTTAGCTTTTGCCATTTCTAATAATCCTCCCTTGTGATTATAAAAATTATAAATTACGAATAACGCCAAATCCATTTTACCATAAACGTGTAAAATTTCAAGCATTATTTTGATAGATTAACCTCGTCTGAGGTTTTGTCGGCTAATTACTCAGCCTTTGTGCGTGAGCTGATTATCTTCTCAGAGATAGACTTCGGAACTTCCTTGTATCCGTCAGGCTCCATAACGTACTGGCCTCTTCCCTGAGTCTTTGAGCGAAGGTCGGTTGCATAACCGAACATATCGCCGAGCGGAACTCTTGCATTAATCTGCTTAATGCCTGAACGGTCCTCGAAGCCCTGAATTTCGCCACGACGTGCGTTAAGGTCGCCGATAACGTCGCCCATGTAGTCCTCAGGAACCAAAACAGTAACCTTCATAATAGGCTCAAGCAGGATTGGGTTTGCCTTGCGGCAAGCTTCCTTGAATGCCATTGAACCGGCAATCTTAAACGCCATTTCAGAAGAGTCAACTTCGTGATAAGAACCATCATAAAGTGTAACCTTAACGTCAACAACAGGATAGTTTGCAAGTACGCCCGACTGAAGTGCGCCCTGAATACCGGCATCAACAGGTCCAATGAATTCCTTCGGAATTGAACCGCCTGTTACGGCATTGATAAACTCATAGCCCTTGCCTGATTCGTTAGGCTCAACAATAATCTTAACGTGACCATACTGACCTGAACCGTCTGACTGACGCTTATACTTGGTCTCGTGGTCAACCTTCGTACGAATGCTTTCTTTGTAAGCAACCTGAGGTGCGCCAACGTTAGCCTCAACCTTGAACTCGCGGAGCAAACGGTCAACGATGATTTCAAGGTGGAGCTCGCCCATTCCGGCGATGATGGTTTGTCCGGTTTCTTCATCGGTGTAGCACTTGAAGGTGGGGTCTTCTTCAGCAAGCTTTGCCAAAGCAATGCCCATCTTTTCCTGACCAGCCTTAGTCTTAGGCTCGATAGCAACACGGATAACAGGTTCCGGAAAGTTCATTGACTCAAGAATAATGGGGTGCTTCTCATCGCACAGAGTATCACCTGTTGTGGTGTTCTTAAGTCCTACTGCTGCTGCGATATCGCCCGCATAGCAGGTTTCAAGGTCCTCACGGTGATTTGCGTGCATCTGAAGAATACGTCCGAGTCTTTCCTTGTTGTCCTTGCAAGTGTTGTAAACGCTTGCACCTGCATTTACGCTACCTGAATATACGCGGAAGAAGCAAATCTTTCCAACGAACGGGTCGGTTGCAATCTTGAATGCAAGAGCTGCAAACGGCTCAGGGTCAGATGAATGTCTTGCCTCTTCTTCACCTGTATCAGGGTTAACGCCCTTGATAGCCTCAATGTCTGTAGGAGCAGGCATAAAGTCAACGATAGCGTCGAGCAGAGGCTGTACGCCCTTGTTTCTGTAAGAAGTACCGCAAACAATCGGTACCATCTCGTTTGCGATGGTTGCCTTACGGATTACCTTCTTCATCTGCTCAACTGTAGGCTCAATTCCCTCAAAGTATTTTTCCATGAGCTCGTCGTCCTGCTCAACGATGTTCTCGATAAGCTCCTGACGATACTTAGCTGCAAGCTCTTTCATATCTTCGGGAATAGGCTCTTTTCTTACGTCTTTACCGAGGTCATCATAATAAACCTCAGCCTCGTTGTTGATAAGGTCAACGATACCTCTAAAGGTGTCCTCACTTCCGATAGGAAGCTGAATCGGAACACCGTTGCAGTTGAAGCGGTCTTTAATCATTCCGAGAACACGGTAGAAGTCTGCGCCCATGATGTCCATCTTGTTGACGTAAATCATACGCGGAACCTTGTATTCATCGGCCTGACGCCAAACGGTTTCAGACTGCGGCTCAACGCCTCCCTTAGCGCACAAAACAGTAACTGAGCCGTCAAGTACGCGAAGTGAACGC
This sequence comes from Acutalibacteraceae bacterium, assembly GCA_045579085.1. Lineage (GTDB taxonomy): Bacteria > Bacillota > Clostridia > Oscillospirales > Acutalibacteraceae > RGIG2206. Next base: position 221 of record JAZNLO010000030.1, on the reverse strand, counting down.
TGTACCTCTACGGTAAAGTCAACGTGGCCGGGAGTGTCGATTATATTGATACGATGGTCATTCCAGAAACAAGTGGTAGCAGCAGAGGTGATGGTAATACCACGCTCCTGCTCCTGCTCCATCCAGTCCATGGTAGCGGTACCCTCGTGGGTCTCACCTAATTTATAGGTACGACCCGTATAGAAGAGAAAAGTCGGATCGTAGCCATGTCGTTCTGTGAG
>JAZNLO010000029.1:0-27759 GCA_045579085.1 Acutalibacteraceae bacterium | reverse complement strand
ACCAAAACTCGCGAAGCGAATATCACTCGGCGTTAGACGAATATCACTGCGAAGCAATATAACTCGCCGAAGGCGAATATAACTGAAAAAACTCTTGTTCAAAAGAACAAGAGTTTTTTTCTGGAGCTGGTTGACGGACTTGAACCCCCGACCTGCTGATTACAAATCAGCTGCTCTACCAACTGAGCTAAACCAGCGATTGAACAAAAGTTATATTATCATATAGAGTTTAATTTGTCAATAGAAAAAGTTGAATTACAAAATAGTTTTTATGTGAAAAAACTGCTTGACACCTATATACAACTGTGCTATAATACCATTCGTGGCACAAAACCGCAATTGAATATGGGAGAGTTCCCGAGTGGCCAAAGGGGGCAGACTGTAAATCTGTTGTCAGTGACTTCGATGGTTCGAATCCGTCCTCTCCCACCAAGCGCTTAAATCCGCTGTTTACGCGGGCTTAAGCGCTTTTTTTATTTATAGGCGATTTGTTAAAAAATCACACACAAACACATAGAATTTATTGCAATTAGGGTACTAATTAGGGTGCTAAAACAACGATACACCTCGATTAATCTATTGTTCTATGCTATAATTAAATTAAGGCGGTGATTTTATGGATAAAAAGACGCAAATTTTAAATTTGATATTTGTTACGATATTAGTTTTTTGTTCTACCATAAATGTTATAAAGAATTATCTAAATATCCCTGAATGGATTAATATATTAACAGGGGTATTTTTGATAATCGATTTAGTTCTTTTAACACTTATTATAATACGTATGATAAAGTACAGAAAAACAAATAAATAATGTTTCTTATAATACTTGGCATCATAATGGTTCGTAACTGCCAAAAATCCTCGTACGATAGTACTGGGATTTTACTTTTTTATAAAAGCAAGGCGGTATCATTTTCAAGCCGTTGATTTTATCAAGGTTTCATAGTATAATCTTTATAAAGGACGTGAAATCATGCATAACTTTTTTGTAGACGCTTCTGCAAGGCAAAAGGGCCGCTATTTTATTTCAGGGTCGGACTATAACCATATTATCAATGTTTTGAGAATGGATATAGGCGATACATTCCTTGTCAGTGCTGACGGAAAGAGCGATTTATGTGAAATCGAGAGCTTTGACGGTGATACTGTTATCGTTAGAGTTTTGGAACAAGATTATAAAAGCACCGAGCTTCCGTTGAAGATTTATCTTTTTCAAGGTCTTCCCAAAAGCGACAAAATGGAGCTTATCATTCAAAAGGCGGTTGAACTGGGAGCTTATGCAGTTGTGCCAACTGAAATGAAGCGGTGCGTTGTTAAGCTTGATGATAAGAAAAAGAAATCAAAAGTTATCAGATGGCAAGCTATCTCGGAAAGCGCTGCAAAACAAAGCAAGCGAAATGTTATACCTGAGGTATTTGATGTGCTGTCATACAAAGCGGCATTGCAGATAGCGAGCGAGCTTGATATTTTGATTGTGCCCTACGAAAACGAGGATGGTATGCTCGCTACTGTGAGGGTGCTTGATAAATTAAAGGAATGCAAATCGGTTGGGATTTTAATCGGGCCTGAGGGCGGCTTTGACGATAATGAAATAAAGCTTGCAAAAGAGATTGGCGCTGAGGTAGTTTCACTCGGAAAACGCATTTTACGCACCGAAACCGCCGCTATAACTGCCGTCTCAATGTGTATGCTAAACGCAGAAATGAATTTTTAATATTTATAAAAAACAAAGACCAAGTCAACCGACTTGGTCTTTGTTTTACTTATAACCTATTAATAGGTAGCTTTACTGATTTTCTCGCCTGCGAGGAGGTCCTCAAGGCAATTGTAAATATCTCTTACGTTTGCGGCGGCAACAAGCGCATCGCCTTTGCCGTTGAGGGTGTAGAAATAGCGTCTTGTTGAATACTTGTACAAAGCTATTTCGTCCTTAGGCTTAGAGCTGTCTATATAATCAAATGTAAATTTCATATAGGCAGAATCGGTGGGACACTCTGTAGCGGCATATTCCTCAACCGACAGAGCAAGAATTCTGTAATAGAAATATCCCATCTGAGTTGCGTCTATTTCGAGCTCCTCGTAGCCGGGCACTTCAACGTCGAAATCCTCGCCGTCCTCAGCGGTTTCTCTTATGAGATTAAATGTGACGGTTCTTTTTTGAGTTTCAACAGTTATGCTTGAGATATCTGCGATAAACTCAAGGAAGAGCGAGTCAAAGTAAATATCCTTGCTGGAGTAAGCAATCCACTCGTTATCGGCAACGCTGACTTTATAGATAATGTCGGTGCCGTTAACGTAGCAGGGATAGTATCCGTTGATAGCCTTGCCGAAGCTCAGCGTAAGGTTATAATCAGCAATTTGAATTTCCACCTTAGAGAACGGATTAGTAATGCCGTATTCAGCCAAGTCGGCGCTTGTGCAGCCGAGCTTGAAAGCTCCCTCACTTGCAAGCCCGTCGCTCGCTATGTTGAGGATATCTGCGATATTATTTTCGTTACCCGCGCGGAAGGTGGGCTTTGAAACTACGAAAGTCATAACGCTTAGCTCGTCGGGTGCACTTTCAACGACAAGAGTGTTTTCGCGGCACGAGCCGGAGAGCGTAAGGCTATCTTTGAGCGCAATCTCGCCGTCGATGAAGTAATCGGCGTTGTTCTCGTTTGACTTGATAGTTTCAACCATGCTGTAGTTGATAAGGTCTGCAGGGCTTGAGATAAAGTTATACTTGCCCGTACCCATATCCGTGAGGATATACACGGCTGAGTCACCAGTAACGGTAACGTATCTGCCGATTTTATCTGGGGTTGTGTTGCCAATGATTACGGAATACGACTTGTCTTTCTTAGACGAGTTAACTGTAAATGCAACATACGGATTGTCAAAGCCGTAGGGGTTATCGCCGGTTCCGTTAGCGCCGTCGTGATACGAAAGGGTGTCAAACTTGGTGTAGAGGTCATCTGCAAGCTGAGCGCCGTCAGCAGTGGTTAACTGTTTGGTGGCAGACATATTGATTGCCGCCTTAAGCAGATACATAGCGCCTGTGAGGTTGTATTTCTCATAGCCCTCAACGCACCAGTCATACTCCTCAACAGCCTGTACGGTGCTGTCAGAGCTTGTAGCCTTAGACGAGGCAGCCTCGCTCTTTTTTGACTTGGGGATATAAATGTGCATCTTGCCGTACTTGTTGAACACGTCAAGCGATTCAACATCCGCCTCGCTGATTTTAGCGACGGCGTAGGCGGGCGTGCTGGTGGTTATATCGTCTCCGCTGTCGGTTGCAGGGGGGATAAGAAAAACAGTGAGCAAAATAGCGCCCGCAACCACAAGTGCGGCGGCAGAAAAAATGATAGCCTTAGTTTTAGCCTTAAGCTTTCTTTCCTTTACAGGTACCGCCTTAGAAGCACCAAAAACTGTTGAACCTTCAAAAAGGCTCTCGTCATATTTGATTTTGTCTTTGCCGTTGCCGATTTCAGCATCAGCCTTAACTACCTCAGCCGCCTCAGCGGATTCGGCTGACTCGACTGACTCAGCAGTTTCCGTTTCAGGCAAAAGCTTTTCGGTGTTATCGTCTCTTTTGTTACTCATGCGCGCCTCCTGCGAATAGCAACTATCACACCGCATACAATCAATGCTAACGGCACAATGAACACGAATATAACAGTCATTGTGGTGGCAGCGGCATCTGTGGGCAGAGTTTCAAACTGGTCAGTGGCGAAGGTTCTTGAGTCGAATGAAATGTCTGTGGTTTCTTTACCTACAAGTGTATCAAGCGTATTCATTATCGCTTTGATATTGCCTATTTTAGCAGAAATACTGCCGTAGGTTATCATATCGGTAGAGCTGCAAACCATAACGCTCGACTTCTGATAGTCGTTGATATCGCTGTCCCAAACTGCGTTTGTGCAAACGGCAAGAGCGGCAAACGGGCCCTTTTCGATTGCGTTTTCAATAGCTTCCTCTTCTGTTTCGGCGTCAATGCTTGCGGCAACGGAATCCTCTGAGAACTGGAGAAGAATGGTGTATTCTTTAGAACCGTTGGGCTGCTTCATAACAACTGGAACGTCGTTTGCTGAATAGAAAGCGTAGTCCTGTCCTGCAAGAGCGCCGGTGTATTTGTTTTCGGTTTCGGTCATGATAGTGAAAGCGTTTGCTCTGTTATCGCTGTTTGTTTCGTAAACGAAGGTGTTGCTTAAAACCTCAAAGCTCCACTCGCTTAAGAACTCATTGATATTGGGTAGCTCAGGCTGACGTGCGTTGGCAATGTAGAGCACGTTTTTACCCAGCTTGCCGTCATTATCAAGGAACTTATCAATTTTTTCAAGCTCGTCTGCGCTGTAATCGAATGACGGCTGAGCGATGATGATTATATCGGTGTCCTCAGGTATATCTTCCTCGTTAAGATTCTTAATCTCGTTGAACTCATAGTTGTTCTGCTTCATAAGAAACTCAAGATTTGAGATATCGGTGCCGCCGTTGTGGGTAAGGTAGGCAACCTGATAAACCTTATCGGAGGTGAGAGAATAGATAGCTGAAGTGATAGCGGTTTCAATGTTGTTTGAAACCAGTGATGAGTAGCCATAGTAGTAATAATACATATAGCTTGTCTCGCTGTTCTGGTCAACGCCAACTTCAAATATATCTTCAACAGTCAGGTGACGTCCTCTGGATATCTTCTCGCCGTCTAAAGTAAATGTTGATTCAATGAGAATATCACCCTCGTTGAAGGTTTCGTCCTGATAATTTTCATTAGAGGCATAGATATGGAACTCGGGGTCAGACGGGTCAATAAACTTGAGAGAAATCGCTTTGTTCAGACGAACATACTCTTTGAGCAGGTATACGTTTTGGGTAAAGTACTGACCGCCTGAGAGGTCGTATATATTCTGGCTCATAAGCGACTGGGCAACAGTGCCGTCGGTATACTTGGTTTCGTCAGCGCAAACAACGATGTCTATTTTAAGGTCATCGCGCTTGACAGCCTTGATATAGTCCTTGTTTTCCTCGCTTATTGTAAAGTCGCCCTTTGCGGTAAAGTCGAGGCTGAGGGGGAATCTCTCAGCAAGAACTGTTGCACCGATGTTGAAAACAATTACAAGAGCGATGAAAACGCAAGTGATAACGGTTGCATAGGTGCCGTGCCTGAGCTTTCTTCTGAAAGCGGCTTTTTTGGAAGAAACGGAAACGTCAGCCGTATCCGAATGGGATTTTTTATTAAAAAGCTTCATTTCTGATTCCTCCCTTCTTAAGACCAACGACGTTTTTCCTGCAGCCTGATGGTGAGGAAAATAAATATAGCGGTAAAGCTTATGAAGTATGCGATATTTGCGTAATCAAGAACACCGCTGCAGAATGTGTTGTATCTGCCGCTGAAGGATAACCATCCAGCAGCCGTTGAGATAAAGTCAACCTTAATCAGCGAAGCGATGGTATCAAGTATAGCCAAAAGCACAGAGATACCGATACCGCCAATAGCAGCGATTATCTGGCTGTCAGTCAGTGCGGAAATAAACATACCGATTGCTATCAAAGATGAGGCGAGCAAAATGGCGCCGACAAGATAGCAAAGGTATCCTAAAAAGTCAACCGATACATTGAAAGCAAAAATCAGTTCAAATATAACGGTGATAGCCTGAGCGATAAGGAATACTGTGAGTGCGGCAAAAAATTTGCCGAACACAGTGCTTGTCAGGCTGACAGGAGCTGTGAAGAGCGCCTGGTCAGTTTTTTGTCTGCGCTCCTCGCTGAACAGACGCATCGTAAGCACAGGCATAAGAAACAGCGTAATGGTGAACGAGTAGCTGAACAAAACGCTTATTTCGGGGGTGCCGGCTTTGTAAAGCTGAGTAAAGAAAAAGCCGTAAAGGAGTGCATAGAAAACAACAACGATATAGCCGATAGGAGAGGTGAAATACGCTCTCATTTCACGTTTAAAGATAGCGCTCATTATTTCTCCTCCTTACTTGAATCTTCGGGTGCGTCGAGCGGTTTCTCAACAGCGCCCATTACTTCGTCGATATCATCTGCAAACTCTGCTTTTGTTGCTTCGGTTTCAGCCTTTGCAGACTTTTTCACAGCGGAAAGCTTTCTGATTTCATCCTCTGCAGCGCCATCAACAAGCCTTACGAAGACTTGCTCAAGCGTGAGCTCGTCAGGCTGAAGCATAAGAATAGTCCAGTTGCGCTCTGCCATTCTTCTGAACAGCTCAGTGCGGATATCGGTCTGGTCAGACACCTCAACGCAGAACTCAACTGCGTTTTTCTCGCGTTTACCGAGAGAGGTAACGCTCTTTACACCCGAGATGGTGCGAATCGCCTTGTGAACGTCACGCTCAGGGCCGTTCACACGAACCTTAAGTGAGTTGGAGCCTGTGAGAGCCTTTGACAAGTCGTCGGGCGAGCCGTCAGCAATAATCTGACCCTTGTTGATGATTATTACACGTTCACAAACAGCCTGAACATCAGACAAAATATGCGAGCTGAGTATAACGGTGTGATTACGTCCGAGATGGGTGATAAGCTTGCGGATTTCGATTATCTGCTTCGGGTCAAGACCAACGGTGGGCTCGTCCAGAATCAGCAACTCAGGGTTGCCGATGAGCGCCTGAGCGATACCGACACGCTGCTGATAACCTTTAGAAAGGAACTTTATCATTCGGTTGTATACGTCGGTAATTTTAACAAGATTGCATATTTCTTTGATATGAGCTTCTCTGGGCAGCTTAACCTTTTTTAAGTCATAGATGAAGTTAAGGTACTCTTTAACAGTCATATCGGGGTAGACCGGTGGATGCTCGGGAAGATAGCCGATATGACGCTTTGCCTCGTTGGGCTGCTCAAGTATGTCATAGCCGCCAACAGATACACTGCCTTCTGTAGAAGAGAGGTATCCTGTGATTATGTTCATTGTTGTAGACTTTCCTGCACCGTTAGGGCCGAGAAAGCCGAGTATCTCACCGTCATTAACGGTGAAGCTGATGTTGTCCACAGCTTTTTTGTTTGCGCTGTAGCACTTAGTGAGGTTTTTGACCTCTATCATTATATAATCCCTCCAAACTGCTGGATTTGAATGTAAATATGTTAACAAAAAAAGTTGTATAAAGTGTAAACAGTCTATTAACATACACAGCAATTATACACCAAATCAAGTAAATAATAAAGAGAATTTATCAATTTTTTACACATAATTTATACCTAATTATATTAATTGTATATATGCACAAAGAAAACTTAGCTCGTTTGTTGTAATTGACGGCGCAGAAATGTACTTGACGAAAGCTGAATATTGGAATAAAATTATACTATATTTTTTGTTAATGGAGTGGTATTTTTATGGCACAGATAAAGCCATTCAAGGCTTTGCGTTTTACAGACAAAGCAGGAGAGATAAGCAAGCTATGTTGCCCGCCTTACGACATAATTTCAGAGGCTGAGCGCAAGGCGTATATTGCAGAAAACGAGCATAACATAATCCGTCTTGAACTGCCCAGAGAGGGAGAAAATCCGTATCAGCAGGCAGCCAAAACGCTTAAGCAGTTTGAGGCTGAGGGAATGCTCAAGTGTGATGACAGCGAAAAGGTATATATTTACGGCGAGAGCTTTAATGTTGACGGTGTGGATTACGCATTCAAGGGCATAATTGCAAGAGTTAAGCTTGAGGAGTTTTCTAAGAAAATCGTGTTGCCGCACGAGGAAACATTGTCAAAGGCAAAGGCAGACAGATTCGAGCTTATGAAAGCTACAATGTGCAATTTCAGCCAGATATATTCGCTTTATCACGATGACGGCGCATCAACCGCCGATATGATTGAGAAGCTGTCTGCAGGTGAGCCGGAGCAGTGCTTTACAGACGGCGAGGGCACAACCCATTCGCTGTGGACTGTTGAGGGCGACGCGGCTGTTCAAATTTGCGAGCAGTTTGCTGAGCGCCGTCTATATATCGCAGACGGACATCATCGCTACGAAACAGCGCTTAACTTCCGCAACTGGCTGCGTGAGAACGGCAAAGCCGTTGAGGGCGACGAGTGCGATTATTGTATGATGATGCTTGTTGCAATGGATTCACCCGGACTTGTTGTATTCCCGACACATAGAATAGTCAGAGATTTGCCCGATTTTGACTCAAAAAAGCTGCTTGAAAGCTGTGAGGGCACCTTTGATATTGAAACAGTCAGCGCAAACAACGTGAAAGCGTTGCTTAAATCACGTTACGAGGCGGGAGAGAAAGCCTTTGCTCTTTATGACGGCAAGGAATACAGCCTTATGACACTTAAGGATTATTCAGCTCTTGATGCGGTATGCCCCGATTGCAGCCGCTCATTAAAGGAGCTTGACGTAACAGTTCTTCACACTTTGGTGCTTGAAAAGGTTTTGGGCATAGACAAGGCAAATATGGCAGCGCAGATTAACCTTACCTATACCAGAGTTTTTGATGAGGCTGTGCAGGCTGTTGATTCGTCTGCTGCAAACTGCAGTTTCTTGATGAATCCTACAAAGGTTGAGGAAATAAGTATGGTTGCATCTGCAGGCGAGAAGATGCCGCAGAAGTCAACATACTTCTATCCGAAGCTGATAACAGGCCTTGTAATGAACAAATTCGGCGAGATAGAGTAGGAGAGTGCGCAAATGGGAATGCCGCTATGGATATATATTTGCACTCCGCTTAAGCTGATGATATATGCAGTTGTTGTGTTCGCACTTGAATACGGTGTTTTACTTGGTATGATGCACTTGATAGACGGCGTGGATAACAGGGTTGGCACAACGTCAAAATGTATGTCGTGGCTGTTTGTCAGCACAGTTATTGCACAGGCAGTCGGGTTTGGCATAATGGGGCTTAATCTGACGGGGAATGACAGCGAACTGGCATATATGCTTAAAATGGCGGATTATTCTGAGTTTAGCTGCTTTAAAATACCGCTTCTGGCTTACATTGCGGGCGTGGTATTGGTTTATATGATGTGCAGATTTTTCGTGTTTAAGAGCATCAAAACAGATGACCTCACCCGTAAGGTTGCATCGGCGATAATATCGCTTGTGGCAGCGCCTTGGATATTGATGCTGCCGATAGTTATATAAGATAATAAAAAACAAAAACGCCCGCGCTTGATAATCAAGCGCTGGCGTTTAGCTTATCCGTTGGATGCGGTGGTTTTGATTTTCACATCAAGATATCTTTGGTTTCTGTAAATCTTTAGTGATATTTCTTCGCCAACCTTGTGCTTGCGTATTATGCTTACAAGCTTGTCGTAGGTTGTTACGTCTACTCCGTCTGCAGCGACGATAAGGTCGTTTTTCTGTAAGCCTGCCTTGTCTGCAGGGCCGTCTTCTATAACGTTTACCACAACAAGTCCTGCAGGCATACCTATAGACTGGAGGTATTCCTTAGTGTATGAGGTGTTGATTTCTACGCCAATGTATGGCTTGGGCTCATCGCGGTTTGTGATAATGTCGGTACACAGCTCAACAACTGTGTCCACAGGGATTGCAAAGCCCATACCCTCGAACTGCTCGGATACGATTTTGGAGTTTGTTATGCCTATCAGCTTGCCCTCAGAGTCTACCAATGCGCCGCCTGAGTTTCCGGGATTGATGGCGGCATCTGTCTGAATCAGGCTCATCTGGAACGAGTCTATAGTGATGCTTCTGTTAAGTCCACTGATATATCCCACGCTGACCGAGCCTACAAAGTCCAAGCCTCCGGGATTTCCGATAGCAACAACTCTCTGTCCTACCACAAGATTATTGGATTTGCCGATGGATACGGCACTGAGTCCGGTTTTGTTGATTTTCAGCACAGCGAGGTCGTAGGTTGCATCGTAGCCCACAACCTCTGCGGGAATGGCAGTGGAGATATCTTCAGGCAGATAAACTTCAACGGTACCGCTGTATTTTATAGCATAGTCAACAACGTGCTTGTTTGTGATAATGTAACCGTCGCTTGAGTATATTACACCTGTGCCTTCACTTTCAACACTGCTTGGATTGGCTCCAAAATAGGGGTTTGGCGATTGAACGTATCTGGTAGTAATCCCTACCACGCTTGGCCTTACCTTAGCGGCAACAGCCTCAACGTAGTTGGTTGAGTCATCGGTTATAGTAATGTCGGCGTTGCCAACCGAGCCAAACATATTTGCAAATGCACCGTTGTTGTTATCACCGGAGTTTCCTTTTAAGGTAATCACAGAGGAAACGATTGTAGATATCAGAGCGGTGACAACCATGCACACGATAAGCGTCTTAAAGGATATTTCACTTTTCTTGCTTTTTTTAGGCTTAGGGATATTCACCTGCGGTTGCTGATTTGCCTGTTGCCTGTAGTAGCTCTTAGGTGGAACATAAGCGAGCGGCTCAGGATTGCTTTGACTGTATGGGCTCGGCTCATTTTGATATGTGTAAGAGCTTACGGGAGTATAGGGCTCAGCTTTGACAGGGGCAACGTCGTCTTGCGTGGTGCCAACATTATTGATATATTCAGCCTCAGCTTGTTCAACGTCTTGCTTTGGCGCAGTGTTATCAGGTAAATCGCCGCCTAAGTCAAACCCGTTGTTTTTATCAAATTCCGACATAACCAGAACTCCTTTATATAAAGATGCGAAAGAGTAAATCTAACTAATTGATATTTTATCCGCTTAGTTTTATTGAGCATTATCAAAATTATGAATATATTGTTAATATTTTGATACGTTTTTACGTTAAAATTATATTCATAATGTAAAAAAAAATATAATTAGTGGAAAAATTTTAAAGTAGGTAGTATAATAAAAAGCAGAAAAGCCTTTGTTATAATTAATAATATTGTTTGAAAAATGAAAAGTCAACCGAAAATATTGTTTGAAAAACGAGTTTTTCAAGGGCGTATAAATTGTTAGCAAGGTACAGTAAAAGTATTCAGAAAAAATAGTGCTTGAGAAAATCCGAGTAAAAGGTTAAAATAATGTAACTGGATTTTTTACCCAATTTGAGATAATATAGCAATCGATGATATGAGCTTTGGTTAAAGGAGGCGTTTTTCTTGGATAACGAAAAGAACAATCTTCCAAAGCAGAATAGAGACCTCACAGGCCGTAATGTAGACCGCACCTCAGGCGTAGACCGCACAGGCCGTAGTGTAGACCGCACCTCAGGCGTAGACCGCACAGGTCGCAGCGTTGACCGTACAAGCCGTAATGTAGACCGCACCTCAGGTGTGGACCGCACAAGTCGCAGTGTAGACCGCACTTCAGGTACAAGCAGACGGGCAAGTCAGCCGTCTAAGCCTGTGGCAAGGGAAGAGGTTGATTATTTTCCCGAGCTTAAAATATCAAGCAGTGATATTGATATAACCAGCAATTCAGCTGCGCCTGATGTTAATAAGCAGGAGAATGTGGCTGAACTGAACGCATCAGCTGAGCCTGAGCAGAGGGATATATTCAGCGAGCCTGTTGATACAAAGCGCGCTGATGAATATGAGGATATAAGCAGCTCAAGCAGCAAAGATATCTATTCAAGCAGCTCAAATGATAAATATCAGGATATATTCAGTGGCAGAGAGCGCACAAGGGACATATATGATTCCACGCCCGATGGAGAGATGGAGAATCTGTCCAGCTCGACGCCGAGAATAGATTACGATGAACTCGAGGCTGAGGAAACAATATCAAATCGCAAGCGCCTTTTGAAAAAGGTGGGTAAGATTGCGCTTTCGTGCTTCCTTGTGTTTGTTATTGTTGGCTGTATAGTGGGAGTGGCTTTTGCAGTTTATGTATTCGGCTTTGTAGACGACTCCATAGACTTCAACCTCTACGACCTTACTCTTAACTATACCACTAAGGTATACTCCAAAAACCCCGAATATGATGCTGATAACCCCGCAAGCAAGGAATGGGTTGAGTACGAGGAAATATATTATCAAAACAGAACGTGGGTAAGCATCAATGATGTAAGCCAAAACGTTATATACGCAATTGTAGCGGGCGAAGATGAGCGTTTTTACAAGCACAAGGGTGTTGACTGGAAGCGTACGCTCGGTTCGTTTGCTAATATGTTCCTTGATTTCTGGGATACAAAGCAGGGTGGCTCAACAATAACTCAGCAGCTGGTAAAGAACCTCACAGGAGATGACGAGCAGTCTTCCATCCGTAAGATTAGGGAGATAATGCGCGCCAGAAACATTGAAAAAACCTATGCCAAAGACACGATAATGGAATGTTATATGAACGTGGTATACTTTGGCAATAACTGTTACGGTATAGAAACAGCGGCAGAATACTATTTTGGTAAATCCGCAAGCGAGCTTACAGCCGCAGAAGCGGCGTGCATCACGGCGATTACTAAGTCGCCCGACGGATATGACCCGATTAAAAAGCCCGAAGCAAACAAGACCCGTCGTGAGTGGATAATTAACAATATGTATGAGATTAACAAAATCTACAACGGCGAGCGAGGAATAACCAAAAAAGAGCGTGATGAAGCTTTAAAGCAAGAGCTTGTGTTTGTCAATAAGAGCTCAGACGCTGAGAAGAAAGAGGAATCTGCTGAAGAAGAAACAAAGGAAAACACAGGATATTCATATTTTACCGATGCTGTAATCAATCAGGTTATCGAAGATTTGATGGAGAGCAAGGATTACACCTATGAGTATGCTGAAAATATGGTTTTCAGAGGCGGACTCAGAATATACGCAACTGTTGACACTAAAGCGCAAGCGGCGGTAGATACCGTTTTCACCACAGATGACAACTGGTCACAGGTTTACGGCACAAAGCAGAAGGCTCAGGGTGCAATAACCGTTATGGACTATTCGGGACATATTGTTGCGCTTGCAGGCGGTCGAGGCGAAAAGACCGACCGCAGAGGCTTGAACAGAGCGGTTGACTCACCACGTCAGCCGGGTTCAACAATGAAGCCAATCGGCGCATACGCCCCCGCACTTGAGGATAATCTCATAACCTGGTCCACAAAGGTGGAAAACACCACAATAAAGCTCGGCGGCGTAACGTTTAAAAACGCAGGCGGATATACAAGTGACCCTGTAACGATACAAAAGGCTATACAGTCGTCTTACAACCTTGTTGCAGTAAGAGTGCTGAATAAATACGGCGCACAAAAGTCGTTTGACTTTGTAACCAAGAAGTTCGGCATCACAACGCTGATTGAGTCCGAGATGATTGACGGCAAGGAATACTCGGATATAGGCATATCTCAGCTTGCACTGGGTGGCAGCACTTACGGCTTAACCACCGCTGAGGAGGCGGCAGCATACGCTACCTTCGGCAACGGCGGACTGTACTATGCGCCTACTACCTATACTGTTGTAAAAGACCAGAGTAATAAAACGTTGCTCGAATATGACGATGAGCCTATTGAGGCTTTGAGCGCAGACACCGCTTTCATTATGAATAAGATGATGCAAACTGTAGTCACAGGCGGTACGGGCTCTGCAGCAGCCTTTGATGGTTGGGAAATATTCGGTAAGACGGGTACCACCAATGATGATAAGGACCGCTGGTTTGCAGGCGGTACACCCAGATATGTAGCAAGCTGCTGGTTCGGTTGTGATAAGCCGTATAGCTTGTCACGCTTGTCATCCGGCACTAACCCTGCGTTGCGCTTATGGAGAGCATCTATGCAGGGTATACATCAGGGCAAGTCAAAAACCTCTTTCCCGAAATGTTCAACTGTAATGCAAGCGGAATACTGTGTTGCAACGGGCGGTATTGCAACGGATAAGTGCGCTGAGAAGGCAACAGGCTACTATAAAGAGAAGTATGCACCTGTTTGCAGCGAGTGCGGCAAGAAGCCAACCGCTTCTCAGGCAACATCACAGCCAGCATCTCAGCCTACACCGCCGCCGACTCCGCAACCGACTCCGTCGCAAGCGACCACGTCACAGGTTCAATCACAGGCAACTGCTTCGCAGGCAGCATCTCAGGAGGCAACCTCGCAAGCAACACAGTCTAAGGACAGTGCTCAGTCTGATAAAGCTGCATAATAAAAATAAAACAAGTCACTCTCACAAAAAGAGAGTGGCTTGTTTATTGAAATCAGGGCATAATAATAGCTGGTAATCTATTGACAAAATCAACCAGAATGTTATACTGTTTAGCTGAGGGTAATTTATAAAATCAAGAATTGCTAAGTTTAAATTCAGAAAGGAAAACCGCTGATGATAAAACGATTTATAGGATGCGTAAGAGAATATAAAAAGCCAACGGTGTTAACATTTATATTTATCGTGTTAGAAGCGGTTATCGAGTGCTTTATCCCGTTTATGACGGCAAACCTGATAAATCAGGTGGAGCAGCTTAACAGAGATTCTGCGGGCGGCGGAATGAACGTTGTGCTGAAAACAGGCGCAGTGCTTGTGGTTATGGCAGTGCTGTCGCTTTGCTGTGGCGGAATAGCGGGCTTCACTTCCGCTAAGGCATCGTCAGGCTTTGCAAAGAATCTTCGTCACGATTTGTATTACAAGATTCAGGATTATTCATTTGAGAATATTGATAAGTTTTCATCGTCTTCGTTGGTCACGAGAATGACAACCGACGTCACCAACGTGCAGATGGCATATATGATGATAATCAGGATTGCTGTGCGTGCGCCGTTGTTGCTGATTTTCTCAATAATAATGGCGTATATAATGGGTGGAACATTGGCAACAAGCTTTGTTGTGGTTGTGCCTGTGCTTGCTGTAGGACTGTTGCTTATCAGTCGAAAAGCAATGCCTGCATTCCGCAGAGTATTCAAAAAGTATGACCGCATTAACGAGTCCATTGAGGAAAACGTGCGCGGTATGCGTGTTGTTAAGGGCTTTTCACGTGAGGATTACGAAAAAGAAAAGTTTTCTACTGCCGCAGAGGATATCTGCCGTGACTTTACAAAGGCTGAGCGCATCGTTGCGCTTAACACGCCGCTTATGCAGGTTTGTCTTTACTTCAATATGGTGTTTGTGTTAACTGTTGGCTCAATGCTTATAATAAAAAGCGGCGGCACAGCAATAAACGTGGGAGAAATATCCGCAATGCTCACCTACGGTATGCAGATACTTATGCAGCTGATGATGCTGTCGATGATTTACGTTATGCTGACGATGTCGTCGGAGTCTATCAAGCGTATATTCGAGGTGCTTGAGGAAACTTCCACAATCGAATCCCCTGAAAATGCCGTTACAGAGGTTAAGGATGGCTCAATTGACTTTTGCGACGTTAATTTCAAATATTCCAAAACAGCTAAAAAGTTCGCGCTGTTCGACGTTGATATTCATATCGACTCTGGTATGACTGTTGGTATAATCGGCTCAACGGGCTCGAGTAAAAGCTCACTTGTTCAGCTGATACCCAGACTGTACGATGTTACAGAGGGCTGTGTCAAGGTGGGCGGAGTTGACGTGCGAAATTACGATATAAACACGTTGCGCTCGGCAGTTGCAATGGTGTTGCAGAAGAATCTGCTGTTTTCGGGCACCATCAAGGAAAACTTAAGATGGGGTAACGAGCATGCAACCGATGAAGAACTGGTATATGCTTGCAAGCTTGCTCAGGCAGACGAGTTTATAAGCCAGTTTCCCGACGGATATGATACGATTATAGAGCAGGGCGGAACCAACGTCTCGGGCGGTCAGAGGCAAAGACTTTGTATTGCAAGAGCCTTGCTCAAGCAACCGAAAATCCTGATTCTTGACGATTCAACAAGCGCTGTTGACACAAAAACAGATGCCTTGATAAGAGCAGGCTTTAAGGATTATATTCCTCAGACTACAAAGCTGATAATTGCACAGCGCATTTCCTCTGTTATGGATGCAGACCTTATAATAGTTATGGAAAACGGCAAGGTCGATGCAGTAGGCACTCATTCAGAGTTGCTTGAATCGAGCGAGATATACAGGGAAGTATATTTGCAGCAGACAAACGGGGGTGAGCAAAATGGCTAAAATGGGACCGGCACCCGCCGCAACTCGCAAGCTTAATATGAAATCGCTTGGTCGAGTGCTTAAAATGCTTATTGGCTTTTATCCTGTGCTGTTGCCCGTTACTGCGCTTTGCATCATATTCTCGGCGGCAGTATCATCAATCCCTGCAATATTCATCCAGAAAGTGCTTGCGGTGGTAACCGAGCGCGTTAAAGAAAACCAGCTCAACTGGGATATAGTAAAAACCGAGATTCTGCCGATGATAGCCATTTTGGCAGCGCTGTACGTGCTGTCGATGGTGTTTATCACGATTTATACTCAGCTGATGGCATATATAACTCAGGGCTTTTTGAACAAGATGAGATGCCGAATGTTTGAGGGTATGCAGAATCTGCCGATTAAGTATTTCGACACAAACAAGCACGGCGATATAATGAGTTATTATACAAACGATATAGACACTCTGCGTCAGCTTGTATCGCAGTCGTTGCCGCATCTTTTGCAGTCTACGGTTATAGTTTTAAGCGTTTTGTCAATAATGCTGTGGTACAGTGCACTGATGACTGTAATCGTAATGTTCGGCGTGGTGGCGATGTTTTATGCGTCAAAGAAGATAGGCGGCGGCTCGGCGAAATATTTTATAAGTCAGCAGCGCTCTATCGGTAAGTCCGAAGGCTATATACAGGAGTCGATGAACGGGCAAAAGGTAATCAAGGTGTTCTGCCACGAGGAAAAGTCAAAGCAGGCGTTTGATGAAATCAATGATGAGCTGTTTGAAAACAGCTATAGGGCTCACGCTTATGCAAATATGCTCGGGCCTATCATTATGAACATCGGTAACATTTTGTATGTTTTGTCAGCCACTATAGGCGGCTCGCTGTTGTTGCTGGGAGTGCCTAATATCAGCATTTCGGGACTTGCGCTGACAATAGATATCCTTGTTCCGTTTCTTAATATGACAAAGCAGTTTACGGGTAACTTGAATCAGGTATCGCAACAAATCAACTCTATTGTAATGGGTATGGCGGGCGCAGAGAGAATATTTGCGCTTATGGACCAGCCGCCCGAAACTGACGACGGTTACGTTACACTTGTAAACGCCGAGATATCGGAAGACGGAACGATTACCGAAACTAAAAAGCGCACGGGTAAATGGGCGTGGAAGCATCCTCACGAGGACGGCACCTTAACTTATACAAAACTTGAGGGCGACGTAAGGCTGCAAGAGGTGGACTTCGAATATGACGAGGGCAAGCCTGTTTTGCATGATGTAAATGTTTACGCCGAGCCGGGACAGAAGGTTGCGTTTGTTGGCGCAACGGGAGCAGGCAAGACCACGATAACCAACCTTATCAATCGCTTTTATGATATAGCAGACGGAAAAATCCGTTACGACGGAATCAATATTAATAAGATAAAGAAGTCTGATTTGCGTCGTTCGCTTGGTATTGTTTTGCAGGAAACAAACCTGTTTACAGGCTCTGTTATGGATAATATCCGTTACGGTAAGCTTGATGCAACCGATGAGGAATGTATCGCAGCCGCTAAACTGGCGGGCGCAGACGACTTTATAACCCGTCTGCCAAACGGATACGAAACTGAGTTGCACAATAACGGCGCAAATCTCTCGCAAGGTCAGCGCCAGCTTATAGCGATTGCGAGAGCGGCTGTGGCAGACCCGCCTGTAATGATACTCGATGAGGCAACCTCGTCTATCGATACACGCACAGAGAAGCTCGTTCAGCGTGGAATGGATAAGCTGATGGAGGGCAGAACTGTGTTTGTAATAGCGCACCGTCTGTCAACCGTTATGGATTCAGACGTAATAATGGTGCTCGACCATGGCAGAATCATCGAGCGTGGAACGCACGAGAATCTGATTGCACAAAAGGGCACTTATTATCAGCTTTACACAGGCGCATTCGAATTAGAATAATTTAAAAGCACACAGCGAGGAATACACCTTGCAGTGTGCTTTTTTTACATAGTTTTTCTAAAATTAAAATAATACTAATTTATTGACAATTATCGTAATATTATTTATAATAAAAGTGCAATTAAGCGGACTAAAAAAGCTTATTAAATCAAGAAACGGAGTGTTTAAAATGTTTTGTAAAAACTGCGGTAAACAAATGGACGATTTGGCTGTTGTTTGCGTAAATTGCGGCGTTTCTAAGGATGCCGGAAACAATTATTGCGCAAATTGCGGCGCTCAGACCGTGCCCGGTGCAGCTGTTTGCACCACTTGCGGCGCAGCAGTAGCTCAGGCGGTTAACCCTGCAGAGCAGAAGTCAAAGATAGCAGCAGGCTTGCTTGGCATTTTCCTTGGGGCATTCGGAGTACATAACTTTTATCTCGGTAACACAGGTAAGGCTGTGGCACAGTTGCTGATTACAGTTTTGTCATGCTTTACTCTTGCAGCTGTTTCTGAGATTTGGGGTCTTGTTGAGGGAATTATGATTCTTACAGGCAATATTCACACTGATGCTAAGGGCGTTGAGCTTAAGGACTAATTTAATCGTATTATAAAAAAGCAGACACTTTGTTTTACGCAAAGTGCCTGCTTTTTTATTGTGTTTAAATATTAGTTTACATAACATTTTGTTCTTTCAGTTGAAACAATCTTTTATTATAGGCAAGAAGGATTCTTCTTTTTTCTCCAATTACTAAATAAAATTCATCGCCGAGATATGCATTGTTATACATGTCTATTTCGTTCATTTCTAATGATTCAGATGAAGTATAATGCTTACCATCCATAATGATGTATTTGCCATATGATTTAAATATAAAGGCATAGGGTTTGGATTGTGATATTAAAACAGCATTTCCAAAGCTTGTTTTCTTTTGTTGTCTTTTAATTAATTTATCTGTTGTGATATAGAACTCATCATTATTTACACGACGAATTGTCATTATAGAATCGCATAGAATGAGAAATGAAAGAATTGGAACTAAGGATGTAAAAATTATCATTACTAATGAAGAGAATGATGGCGACATATAGTTTGAATAAATAAGGAACGCAAGTATTATTCCGGCAACAAGAGTTGCTATTACTAACTTAATAATGTTTGCTTTGGAAAAGTGTTTTCTATAATCATTTTTAATCATTTCTCGGGTCAAAATTTCTTTTTCCATAAAAACACCCCTTTAAATGTTAGCAATGTTCAATCATCCCAGCGTGCAATGTTTTGCACACGTCTTTTCATTTCATTTTTCATAATTTCAATCATTTTTGGTCTATTGTTTTTGCGCTTAGAAAAGGAAGTGATAAGGCAAATTGTTGATATTATATGAGCCCCAGTAACAGCGGCAAGGGCGATAATGTTAACTCCTATATTTAAAAGAATATATAAGATAAGCACTGGTAGTAAGAGAATAATAAATGCTAACAAAAGGCAATACTTTAATATATCGGACTTTTTATAAACAGTGGTTATTTTTACATATGTTTTATTGTCTTGTGAAATAACATTGCCGTATACATAATAAAATTGATAAAAGCCCATAGTATTAGCACGGGAACGCGCGGTGCCACCGTTTTCAATGGCAACAAAAAGCTTGCCTTTTTCTGAACATTTGAAAAACATTCTGCTGCCGTCTGGTGAAGTGGAACGGCACAGTCCTGTTTGTTCTTGCAGACACTGTATAGTTTCAGGTACGCTCTTATTTACTTCGATAAGCTCCTCGTCAAGTATTTCTATAAGTTTTGTGGATTTCATTTATATACTCACCAATCTTTATAACATCAACTCAACGAGCGGATAATTGTGCCGCCGCCGATGACCTCGTCGTTATCGTAAAACACGATAGCCTGACCCGGCGTAATAGCGCGCTCGGGACTGTCAAACTCAACCTTTGCAATGCCGTCTGTGACAGCGAGCGTTACAGGCACGTCTTTTGCGCTGTACCGCACCTTAGCGGTCAGTTTTACGGGAGCTTCGGGCGTGGCTCCGCTTATAAAATTAAGCTCGCTTGCTTCAAGGGCGATTGAAAACGTGTCGCTGTTATCGCCAAGCACAACTTCGTTGCGCTGAGTATCAATTTTCACAACAAATTGCGGCTTGCCAAGACTGATTCCAAGCCCTTTTCGCTGACCAACTGTGTAGTTGAAAATTCCCTTATGCGTGCCGAGAACATTTCCGTTTAAATCCACAAAATTACCTTGCGGCATTTCAACACCCTGACTTTTGATAAAGCCTGAGTAATCGTCGTCGGGGATAAAGCATATCTCCTGACTGTCTGGCTTAGCGGCAACCTTCGGGCAGAGCTTTTGGGCAAGATTTCTTACATAAGCCTTGTCTTCAATCTCTGATAACGGAAATATTACGTGTTTTAATATGCGTTGATTCAAGTTATACAGCACATACGTCTGGTCCTTTGCGCTATTTGTGCGATAAAGGGAATAGCGCTCCTTGTTTTGCTCAATTTTTGCATAATGACCTGTTGCGATAAGGTCAAACCCCATTTCGAGCGCCTTATCCAAGAATACGCCAAACTTGATTTTTTTATTGCATATAACGCAAGGGTTTGGAGTCATACCCTTGCAGTAGGTTTTGGAAAAGTCGGCGATAACATTGCTTTTAAACTCATCTCTGAAATCGAAGACGTGCAGCTTTATTTTGAGCTTATCTGCAACGTACTTCGCATCGTTGACGGCACTGCCGTCATCACACGGTGAAAGCAGCATAATTGCGCCCTCAACATCATAACCTTTTTCAAGCAATACTGCTGCGGCAGCAGACGAGTCCACCCCGCCGCTCATTGCGACTAAAACTCTTTTACTCATTGAGCTTCACCGCCCCAGTATTTTCTGTCCAGACTTCTAAGCTGAATTGCCTGAAGCACGTGGGAGGCACTTATGTTCTCGTAAGCTTCAAGGTCTGCGATGGTGCGTGCAACCTTAAGCACCCTATCATACGCACGCGCAGACATATTAAGCCTTTCGAATGCGCTTTTGAGCGTGCTGCGAGCCTCGTCGTCAAGCACGCAGAAGGTGCGGATTTGCGCGGAAGTCATGTGTGCGTTGCACAGCGTGTTGGTGCCCGAAAACCTCTCTTGCTGAATTTTACGTGCGGCGTTCACACGTGCACGGATTTGCTCTGATGTTTCTGAAACCTCTGTTGAGGAGATGGCCTCAAAATCTACGGGCGGAACTTCAATGTGAAGGTCAAGACGGTCGAGCATCGGGCCCGAAACTCGATTTAGATATGATGAAACCTGATTTTTAGTGCAGGTGCATTCACGTGTTGGATGCCCGTAATAACCGCACGGGCACGGATTCATTGCCGCAATCAGCATAAATGAGCAGTTGTAAGACAGCGAGCCCGCCACACGAGTGATGTTTACCTTGCCGTCCTCTAAGGGCTGACGCAACACCTCAAGCGTGTGTCTGGAAAATTCGGGAAGCTCGTCTAAAAACAGCACTCCGTTATGTGCAAGGGAGATTTCGCCGGGCTTTGGAACAGTGCCGCCGCCCGAAAGTCCGGCAGGGGAGATGGTGTGATGCGGCGCACGGAACGGTCTGTGAGTAATAAGCGGCACACGTTCGGGCATAATACCTGCAACGGAATGTATTTTTGTGGTTTCAATTTGTTCATCAAAGGTCATTTCAGGGAGGATGCCTGGCATACGCTTTGCAAGCATACTTTTTCCCGAGCCGGGAGTGCCGATAAGCAGTACGTTGTGTCCGCCTGCGGCAGCAACCTCGAGCGCCTTTTTCGGTAAACGCTGACCTTTAACGTCAGTAAAATCGAGGTATTCCATCTGCGGCTTAAAATCGAAGTCCTCAGGCTTTGCGGGACGTATGTCCTCCTCGCCCTTTAAGTAAGCAATAAGCTGTTTAACAGTTGAAACAGGGATGATGTTTATGCCCTCAACAACGCTTGCCTCAGCGGCGTTTACCGCTGGCAAAAACAGATATTTGAAGCCCTCGCTTTTAGCATGGATAGCCATAGCAAGCGCACCGTTTATTGGACGGATATCGCCGCTTAGCGAGAGCTCGCCAACGAAGGCGGAGCCGTTTGTTTTCACTTTCAGCTGACCTGATGCGGAAAGCAGCGCAGTAAGAATGGGCAAGTCGTAAATCGGACCGCCTTTTCTAACGTCTGCGGGCGCAAGATTAACAGTTATACGGCTTACAGGGAAGTCATAATTGCAGTTTTTGAGAGCCGCGCGAACCCTGTCACGTGATTCCTTGACAGAGGCATCGGGCAGTCCAACTATATCGAAGCAGGGCAGACCTTTAGAAAGGTCTGCCTCCACCTCAACTGTGAAAGCATTCATTCCAAATAAGCCAAGACTGAAAATTTTAGAAACCATTGTTTTTGACTCCCTAAAAATCTTTGCTTAAATTATACAATGCTTAAATAATTTTAGCAATATAAATTTGATTTTAGAGGTCGTCCTGGTCTTGCTGAGGCACGTCTGATTTATCCATAGGCACGCCTGTATACATTCCGAAGGGGTCGGTTTTGCTGGGCGGAATTTTTACTACGTTGAGCGCCACCTGAGTTGGTCGCATATTGTTGTTTTTGTTATTTTTATCCAAAGCAAACACTCCTTTCGTTATATTTTGCGGTGATATATCGAGGATATGATGAGTAAAATATACCTAATTGGGCAATAATAAACGAGCGTTGCAAAGCGAGCGAAAAGGGCGGCTTTTTCTTGACAAAGAGAGTAGGTTAAGATATAATATTTTATTACAGTGGAGAAGTATTGTGTAGATTTAGCGCACAGGATTTTTATAGTAATTTTTTCAGCAATTTTTACGTTGCCTGTGGATGCAACGTATACATATATCAATTTAAAATTTAATTATTAAAACGAGGGCGGCGAGATTGGTTTGTGCCGCCGAAATGAGAAACGGAGTTTAACTAATTTATGTCACAACAAAAAAAGAACGATTATAGCGCTGATACAGCCGTTTTAGCGGCTCAGGGCAAGCGTGCGCCGAGATATTCGCATAATTTGCAGAACACAACCGATGCGAAAACTTCGGCAAAAAACGCAGTAAAGTCCAATCAGAAAACGGCGAAAAAGCCGTCTTCTGCACGCAAACCTAAATCGCAGTCAACCTCACTTGACTCATCTAAGGCAAAGAGCGCACAGCGCAAAAACAATGTCAAGCCCGAGCCTGTAACACCGCTAAAGGTGATACCGCTTGGCGGACTTGATGAGATTGGCAAAAATTTCACAGTGTTTGAATGCGGCAACGATATCATCATCGTTGACTGCGGAATGTCGTTTCCGGATGACGATATGCCGGGCATCGACCTTGTTATACCCGATTTCACCTACGTGGTAAAAAACAAAGAGCGCATAAAGGGCTTGTTTGTAACTCATGGGCACGAGGACCATATCGGCGGCATACCGTATTTGCTTAAAGAGATGAATATCCCGATTTACGGTACCTCGCTCACGCTTGGCCTTATAAGAGGCAAGCTTGAGGAGCATAAGCTGTCGGGTGTCAACCTGAATGTGCGCAAACCCGGTGACGTTATCAAGGCGGGCTGCTTCAGCGTTGAGTTTATCCACGTCAACCACTCGATACCCGATGCGGTTGCGATGGCTATACGTTGCCCTGCGGGACTTTTTGTTCACACGGGTGACTTCAAAATTGATATGACGCCCATTGATGGTGACGTAATAGACCTTGCCCGTTTTGCGCAGCTGGGTAACGAGGGTGTAACAGCGCTGTTCTCAGATTCAACGAACGCAGAGCGTCCGGGCTATACACCAACAGAGCGGATTGTAGGTAGCGCCTTTTCTAATATTTTCGCGAAAGCGGTAAACAAGAGGATAATCGTTGCAACGTTTTCTTCAAATATTCACCGCATACAGCAGATAATCAACGAGGCTGCAAAGTATGGACGCAAGGTTGCGATATCGGGCAGAAGTATGCTCAATGCCGTAACTGTTGCGGCAGAGCTTGGATATTTGAATATACCTGATAATGTTCTTATAGATATAGATGTTATCCGCCGCTACACACCTGAGCAGATTGTGATTATCACAACAGGCTCACAGGGTGAGCCGATGAGCGCGCTTTACCGTATGGCATTTTCAGACCACCGCAAAGTGTCCGTTGGCTCGGGCGACGTTATAGTAATATCAGCAACGCCGATTCCTGGCAACGAGAAGCTTGTTTCAAGGGTTATAAACGAGCTTTTAAAGCACGGCGCTGAAGTTGTATATGAAAAAATGTACGATGTTCACGTTTCAGGTCACGCTTGCTCTGAGGAGTTAAAGCTTTTGATGCAGCTTGTAAAGCCGAAGTATTTTATGCCGCTTCACGGCGAGTATAAGCATTTGCTCAGAAGCTCAGAGATAGCTCAGACTGTGGGCATAGATAAAAAGAACATTATGATAGCATCGCTTGGAATGGTGATAGAGTTTACACCTGATTCTATGAAAAATCTCGGCACTGTTCAGGCAGGACGTGTACTGGTTGACGGGCTCTCGGTGGGTGATGTTGGAAGCATTGTTTTGAGAGACCGCAAGCATCTTGCACAGGACGGACTTATTGCTGTGGTTATGACGATAGACTCAGCGTCGGGCACTATTGTTGCGGGGCCCGATATAGTAACGAGGGGCTTTGTGTATGTCAGGGAGTCAGAGCAGCTCATAGATGATATACGCAACGAGGTTTGCAACTCTCTTGCAGGCTGTCCCAAACACGACTGGGCATATATAAAAACAAAAATCAGGGACGATTTGTCGCGCTATCTGTTTTCACTTACACGCAGAACGCCGATGATACTTCCTGTTATAATGGAGATATAATATCTTACGAGAGGCGGTGCTCCGCTTGAAAAATAAAATGCGTTTTATTGATGCGTTGCCGTTTGTAATGCTTTCGCTCATAGGAGCGCAGGCTGTTGTAACGGGCGCATTAGGTCACCCTGTGATATGCTTTGTTGAACTGGGCTTGATGCTCATAATCGCTATGCTTGTAGTGGTGTATTCGCTTACAAACAGCAGACGAGTCAGGCTCTATGCGGATAATATTATAGCAAGCTCCGAAAAGGGAAGCGACGTGCTTTCACAGCTCGGTATACCTGTTTTAGCTGTTTCAGACGGGGTTATACGCTGGTATAATTCTGCGTTTTTAAAGCAGGTTGTAAATTCCGTTGACTGCGTTGGACGTGATGTTGGCTTCATAGTGAGCGAGGACGTAATAAACAGCTCTTTCGGCGCAGGCACGGATATAGAATATATGTCACGCAGATATCGCTTTTATGCTTGCAATGAAGGTGATATCACAATGTGCTATTTTATTGACACCTCTGAGCTTGCAGACTATAAGGCAAAGTATCGTTCAGGCCGTCCTGTTGTGGTGTACATAACAGTTGATAATATTGATGACCTCTATCGCGGAGTGAGGGACAGCGAAAAGACTCGCATAAACAGTGCTATCGAAAAGAGGATAGAAAACTGGGCGAGCGAAATGGATTCGGTTTTCCGCCGCTTGAGTAATGACAGATATTTGCTTATAACAGACGAAACGGGAATGTCTTATATGAGAGATACCCGCTTTGATATACTTAACAAGGTTAAGTCGATAGACTTGGGTGAAAACGGCTCAGCCACGCTTTCAATCGGCGTGGGCAGGCAGGGCAAAGGCTTTGCCGAGTGCGAGGAGCTTGCCCGTCAGGCGCTTGATATGGCACTCGGACGCGGCGGTGACCAGGCTGCGATAAGAAACACAAAAGAGTTTGAGTTTTTCGGCGGCACGTCCAGCACAGGCTCAAAGCGTTCAAAGGTGCGCACCAGAATGGTTGCATCTTCGCTTGTGAAGATGATAGACTCGTGCGACAACGTAATCCTGATGGGTCATCGCTACGCAGATTTGGACAGCTTTGGCTCTTGCTACGGATTTTACAGAGCGGTTGTTGCCGCAGGCAAGCCATGCCGCATTGCGATAACGAGGGATAAATGCCTCTGCAGTGAGCTTATAGATTACGTTGAAAAGGCATATCCCGACGAAACTATAACAGTAGAGCCTGCTGAGGCGATGCAGCTTGTAACAAAGCGCACGCTTGTTATATTGACAGATACACATAGGAAAACCTTTGCCGACGTACCCGAGCTGCTTGATGCGGCGCAGTCGGTTGTTGTGATAGACCACCATCGCAAGACTGTGGACCATATCAGCAACGCCGTTATTTTCTATCACGACCCGTATGCGTCGTCAGCGTGCGAGATGGTCAGTGAGCTTTTGCAGTATATGACGGCAAGAGTTGGCAAGGTTGAGGCTGAGGCACTGCTTTCGGGCATTATGCTTGATACACGCAATTTTGTGCTTCACACAGGTGTAAGAACGTTTGAATCATCAGCTTACTTAAGAGGCTGCGGAGCAGACCCTGTTGTTGTAAGAGGCTTTTTTCAGAGCTCGATTGAGGTTTATAAGCTCAGAGCGAGCATTGTATCCTCTGCAAAAGTGTTTAATGCTTGCGCAGTTGCAGTAAGCGAGGCGGACAGCCAGTATGTAAGGCTTGCCTCTGCTCAGGCAGCAGATGAGATGCTTGGCATCGAGGGGGTTGACGCTTCCTTCGTAGCCTTTAAAGACGGCGATACGGTCAACATTTCAGCCCGTTCGCTTGGCAAGGTTAACGTTCAGCTTATAATGGAAAAATTGGGCGGCGGCGGTCATATGACTATGGCGGCGGCGCAGCTTAAGGATATAACACAAAAAGATGCGGTTGAGCAGCTTGCAAATGCAATAAAGCAATACCGCGAGGAAAACAAGCAAAACTAATTAAACGGAGAGATAGATATGAAGCTTATTTTAACTCAAGACGTAAAAGGCAAGGGTAAAAAGGGAGAAATGGTAAACGTATCAGACGGATACGCAAGAAACTTTTTACTTCCGAAGGGTCTGGCAATAGAGGCTGATAATCAGGCATTGACTGAGCTTCGTAACCGCGAGGAGTCAAAGGCTCATCATATAGCAGAGGAGAAAGCGGCAGCTCAGGCTTCTGCCGATAAGCTTAACGGCGGCAAGATAACGCTCAAGGTCAAGGCGGGCTCGGGAAGCAAGCTTTTCGGCTCGGTTACAGCAAAGGAAGTCGGCGAGAGAATCAAGGCTGAGTATGGTATAGATATTGACCGCAGAAAGATTGTGATGAAGGATATAAAATCTCTCGGCGATTATACTGTAACGATTAAGCTTTACACAGCGATTTCGGCTGAAATGACAGTAAGCGTAGTTCAGGAATAAAATCCACGAAAGGACATATAAAAATATGGCTGATAATCTACAGTTTGAGTCACTGACAGGGCAGGTAGTTCCGTTTAGTGCAGAGGCAGAGCAGTCCGTTCTCGGCTCAATATTGATAGACTACGATGCGCTCAACACAGTAAACGAGATAATCAAGAGCGCAGAATATTTCTACATACCTCAGCATAAGGAGATTTTCCGCGTGCTGACTGATATGAGTCTGAAAAATGATAAAATCGACGTAATAACCGTGCTCAACACCCTCAAGAAAAAGGGCGTGTATGACGATGCGGGCGGCAAGGCATATTTGATGCAGCTTGTTGACATTGTTCCGTCATCGGCTAACGTTGCGGCTTACGCGCAGATAGTGCGTGATAAATATTTTGCACGCACCTTGCTGCAAACTGCGAAAACAATAGTAAAAGACGTAGAAGCGGAAAACTCAGACATAAGCACACTTATAGATTCTGCCGAGCAGAAGATTTACGATATCAGGCAGGGCAGAGACGTAACAGGGCTTGTGCCGCTCAGTGAGGTGCTTCACGGCGAAACGCTGTACCGTCTTGACAGGCTCAACGACCCTGAAACCAGAGCGGATTACATAGGAATACCTACAGGCATTAACGAGCTTGACAGGGTTATGACAGGTC
>JAZNLO010000028.1:0-60790 GCA_045579085.1 Acutalibacteraceae bacterium | reverse complement strand
GATGCCGATGTTATATCGTCGGCGCAGACTATAAAGCGTGTGCACGAGCTTTACAGGAATGAGAGGCAGAGCGTGGAGGTTGCTTTGAAGCTGAACGTGCCTAAGGGTGCGCCCTCAACGCTTGAGATAACAGATAATTTTGGCAATGCTTTTGTGGCTGAGGGAGAGGTTGCCGGTCGGGCTTTAAATCGCCCGCTTGACTTTGACTATGCCAAACGGCTTTGCGAAAAGCTTGGCGGCACGCCGTTTTTGGCGGTCGACTTTTCAGCAGATATAGATGACGGGTTAATGCTTCCTGCGAGCGCTGTTAATGAGTTAAGGCGCAAAGCGGTTGATGGGCTGATGGAAAAACGTGCGGCGGCAAAAAAGCGGTTCGCGACTATAAAAATCCAAACCAAGCCGCCGCAAGAGAAAGCAAAAACAAAAATATATGCACGTTTTGCAAGCTATGCTCAGGTGCCAAAAGGCAGTTTGTCAACGCTTGACAGGATTTATTTGCCGCTTGGCGAAAGATTTGAGGATTTCGGCATAGAAACAGGCGTTGAACTGCCCAGAGCGTTCTTTTGCGGCGAGGCGCAGGTTGAAAAGCAGCTCAAAGAGTTGCCAAAAAGCGTCAAGTGGGCGCTGTGCAACAATCTGGCGGCGGTGGAGCTTGCCAAAAAGCACGGCTTAAAGGCGCACGCGGGCTTTGGAATGAACATTTTTAACAGCCTTGCACTTGAGGTTGCGTCAGACTTCGCAGATGACGTTACGCTTTCGTTTGAGCTTGCATTGTCGCAAGCGAGGGCAGTGCGCTCGGGCGGTTATATCGCATACGGCAGAGCCCCACTTATGCTTACAAGGAACTGTCCGCTTGCGGATAAATTCAACTGCTCTAAGTGCAAAGGAGAACTGGTTGACCGCAAGGGAAAGCGGTTTTTGGTGCAGTGCAAAAATCGGTATAGCGAGGTTTATAACTGTTTGCCGACTGCGCTTTCGTTTGAAAAGGACAAGCTTGACGGCTTTGATTTTATTGAACTTATGTTTACAGATGAAACGCCCGAGCGCTGTGCTCAAATAATATCTGATTATGCCGAGCGCAGACAGCCTGAGGGCGAATTTACGCACCTGTTGGCATACAGAGGCGTTTTATAAGGTTAGGAGGAAAAGGCTTGATACTTGCATCGCAGTCACCACGCAGGGCAGAGATACTGTCAATGCTGGGATATAGGTTTGAGATTTTGGCGGCTGAATGTGATGAGTCAACGGGCACTCTTTCAGCGGAGGAAGCGGTCAGAGTGCTTGCAGAGCGCAAGGCGTTGGCGGTTGCGGCGTTAAGGCGCGGCGAAATCGTAATAGGCTCAGACACGCTTGTCACGCTTGACTCAACGCCCATTGGCAAGCCGAAGGATGCAGATGACGCAAAGCGTATGCTGAGGCTTTTGTCTGGCCGCACGCATACGGTCTACACAGGCGTGGCAATCGTAAACGGCTCAGAGGTGGAAAGCTTTGTTTCAAAGGCAGAGGTTGAGTTTTACCCACTCAGCGATGATGACATCGAGCGTTACGTTGCAAGCAAAGAGCCGCTTGATAAAGCGGGCTCGTACGGGATTCAGGGCAAGGGCGCTGTTTTGGTTAAAGGAATCAGCGGCGATTATCTCACAATAGTGGGCTTGCCTGCCGCAGAGCTGGCGCAGAGATTGAAAAAATATAAAATTTATCCCGAAAGCTGAACAAAATTGTTGTCTATGAGCGAAATAAAGGTTATACTATATTAGATATGCTGTTTAGCTTTAAATAAAACTAATTCGTTAGGGGAATGAAAATAAATGTTTACAAGAGATATTGGCATCGACCTCGGCACCGCAAACACCCTTGTTTGCGTTAAAGGAAAGGGTATAATTATGCGTGAGCCGTCGGTTGTGGCGGTAGACGTTCGAAATCAGGCGGTAAGAGCTGTTGGAACAGAGGCAAAGGAAATGATAGGCAGAACGCCCGGCTCGATAGTTGCCGTTCGTCCGCTTAAGGACGGCGTTATCGCAGACTTTGACGTTACAGCTACAATGCTCAAGAGGTTCATCAGAAATGCGCTCAAGGGCGGCTTCATTAACAGAGCCAGAATAGTTATCTGTATTCCGTCGGGCGTTACAGAGGTTGAGTCACGTGCGGTTTACGACGCTGCGCATCACGCAGGCGCCAGAGAAATTGACCTTATCGAAGAGCCAATGGCAGCCGCTATCGGCGCAGGGCTTCCCGTGTGGGACGCAACAGGCAGTATGATAGTTGATATCGGCGGCGGCACAAGTGAGGTTGCGATAATCTCACTGGGCGACATCGTAACAAGCCAGTCGGTGCGTACCGCAGGCGACGATTTTGACGAGGCCATCATCAACTATATCCGCAGAAAGCATAGCTTGCTCATCGGTGAGAGAACTGCTGAGGAGATAAAAATTGCAATCGGCAGTGCGTACGAGTATGAGGACGAGGGAAGTATGGAGATTAAGGGTAGAAACCTTATCGACGGATTGCCCAAAAACGTTGTTGTAACTGCGGAGGAGGTGCGTGAGGCACTCGCTGACCCGCTCCAGAAAATAATTGAAGCAATCCGCTCAACTCTTGAAAACACACCGCCCGAGCTTGCTGCTGATATTATCGACAGAGGCATCACTCTCACAGGCGGCGGAGCGTTGCTGAGAGGACTCGATATCCTGATAAATCAGGAAACCGATATCCCTGTTCATATTGCGGACAACCCTCTCGACTGTGTGGTTGAGGGAACTCAGAAGCGCCTTGAGGCAAACATTCCGTTTGACACATATTACAAGCGTCGCAAGTATTAAAATAAGTTTTAAATTAAAAGTAAAGGACGGTGACCGATGTGCGCCGATTTTTCAGAAGTAAAAAGTTCATAATCATATTGGCGGTGACGGTGGTTTTAATCATCAGTTCGGTTACCGTTGTATTTTCAGATAACAAAAGCGCAATCCAGACAGGAATCGTAGGCTCGGTTGTTAAGCCGATACAGTCAGGCTTTAATTCGGCAACACAGGCGGTTGGCGACTTTTTCGGCGTGTTCGCTCAACGAGATGAGCTTAAAAAGGAAAACGCCGAGCTTAACGAGCAGTTGAATCAGCTTATTCAGGAAAAACTTGAATGGGAAGAAGCGTTGACAGAAAACAAGTTCTACGAGGACTTTTTGGAGCTTAAGGAAAATAACGAGGACTTTGCGTTTTGCTCAGCAAGAGTAATAGCGAGGGATGCGGCAGACGTGTTTTCAACCTTGACGATTGACTGCGGAAGCCTTGACGGAGTCAGCGTGCACGACCCTGTTATAACGGCAGACGGGCTTGTGGGTTATGTTGAGCAGGTGGCGCCTACATATTCCACCGTTGCAACAATCCTTAACCCTTCTGTTAACGTGGGCGCATATGACCGCCGCACAGATGACAGCGGCATAATAAGCGGCGGCATCACAGAGGCGGCAAAGGGACTTTGCGTTATGTCCGGACTTAACAGATACAGCACTGTTTCGCACGGCGATTACATCGTAACCGCAGGCGGAACGGGCGTGTTCCCTGCCGGCTTGATTGTGGGCACTGTTGACTCAATCTCCAGAGATGACGGAAACCTTTCGCTGACCGCAGCCGTAAAGCCGACGGCAGATATTCTTAATTGCCGCAACGTTATGGTAATCACTTCGTTTACAGGTCAGAATTCTCTTGATGAAATTTTAAAATAGGGGCATTTTTATGTATTATAAAACGCTAAATCAGCACAATTATATATACTATGCCTCGTTGGGCCTTATCGGGCTTTTAACGTTTTTTGTTCAGGCAACCGAGCTTCTGCCTGCCGTTTTCGGTGTCAGAGCGTTGCCGCTTTATGCGTTTGTTGTGTGCATGTCGGTGTTCAGCAACGTTTCGTCGAGCTTCGTCTTTGGGCTCTTGGCAGGCGTGCTGATGGATATGGTAAGCTCCGCTTTTGACGGATTTCACGTGCTCGCTTTGGTTGTGACGGCGGTTGTGTGCAGTTTGCTGACCGAGTTTCTGTTCAACGACAGGCTGGTTACAACGCTTGTGCTTTGCTCAGGCTTTACTGCGCTATATTATTTTATTTACTGGCTGTGCTTTATCGGCACAAAGGGTTATCCTGCAGCAGTTTTGTATCTTTTCAGATACAGCCTTTTGCAGATAGTATATACAGTTCTTTTTGTTTTCCCGTTTTACTACATTATTAAATACATCCGAACCGTTTCTTCACGCAGCGGCGAGGACAGAGGTTTTATTAAATGAGAAATTCGTTTTATCAACGAAAAAAAGCGTTTTACGTTCGGTTTACAGCGTTGATATGTATAATATCAATCGTGATGGGGCTGTTTGTTGTTAAGCTCACCGAATTGCAGCTTATAAACGCCGATACATATCTGGCGCAGGCGGACACTTCTTCCACCCGTATCCAAACGGTTACGGCGGCAAGAGGTGAGATTGTTGACCGCTACGGCAGGGTGCTTGTGTATAACCGCACAGGCTCAAATATTATTTTAAACGCGGCATTGCTGCCGTCGTCTAAGATTAACAGCACGATTCTCAAGCTCGTCAAGCTTATGCAGAGAACAGACAACGAGTGGAGAGATAAGCTTCCGCTTGCAACCGAAGCGCCGTACGGCTTTGTAGAGGAAATGCAGGCAGAGGGTAAAACGCTGCGCACCACGTTGGGCTTGGCGCATTACGCATCGGCGAAAAACTGTTTTGATGCGATGGTTACAAGGTACAAGCTCGAGGGTATGACTGAGTATGAGCAGAGGCTTATAATGGGCGTGCGCTACTCTATGGAGAGAGCAGACTATTCTGTTGCAAACCCGTTTTGCTTTGCAGAGGATATAAACACTCAGGCGGTTACGGCTATTAAGGAGTCGGCTTTTGAGTTTGAGGGCGTTGAGGTTGCCACCGCCAATTTCAGAGAATATACCGACCCGTCGCTTGCACCGCACATTTTAGGTTATACCGGTTTGATTTCCGATACAGAGTGGGAAAAGCTTAAGGATGGCGGAGAATACCGCCTTAACGATTATATAGGTAAGGACGGAATAGAAAAAGCCGCTGAGGAGTATCTGCACGGTGTTGACGGCAAGATAAAAATCACCACGAATGCGGCAGGTGTTGTCACCGATTCAGAGACTGTAACACAAGCCGTTGCGGGTAATACCGTTCAGCTTACGTTGGATATGGATTTGCAGAAAGCGGCGCAAGATGCGCTTGCAGCTGCTATTGAGAAAATCAACGCAAATGCCGTTTACAGCACTCAGCTTGCAACAGGCGGCGCTGTTGTGGTGCTAAACGTAAAGGATGGCGGAATACTCGCCGCCGCCAACTACCCCACATATACTTATGATGACTTTTTCAGCGATTACGGCTCGCTTTTAACAGCAGACGAAAAGCCGCTGTTTAACCGTGCGCTTGTGGGCGCATATCCACCGGGTTCAACATTCAAGCCGGCGGTTGCTCTGGCGGGACTTGAGCTTGGTGCAGTCAAACAGGGCGAGACGATAACCTGTGTTCACAAATACACAAGGTTTGCCGACTATCAGCCAAGCTGTCTTGGCACACACGGACCGCTCGGGGTATCTACGGCGCTTGCAAAATCGTGCAACTTCTTCTTTTACGAGCTTGGCTACCGCATCGGCATAAACAAGCTTAACGACTATTGCCGTCAGCTTGGACTGGGTGCTGCCACAGGCGTTGAGTTAACCGAGTACACAGGCACGCTTGCGGGCAAGGAAGCCAGAGAGGCGGCAGGCGGTATATGGAATCCAGGTGATACGATTCAGGCGGCTATCGGCCAGTCTGACAATGCTTTTACCCCCTTGCAGATGGCTGTTTATACTTCCACAATCGCAAGCGGCGGACAAAGATATAGGGCGCATTTTATGCAAGCGGTTTATGACTATTCAGTTACAAAAACGATAGAAAACAACTTCTCTGAGGTGCTCAGTGAAGCGTCTATTTCTAACGATACGTTCAACACTGTAAGAGAAGGTATGCTTCAGGTTAGTGAGGACGGAACGGCAAGCGCAACCTTCGGCAACTATCCAATAAAGGTTGCGGGCAAAACGGGTACAGCCGACGCTTACAAAAAAACAAACGCGATGTTTATTGCGTTTGCGCCGTACGAGGCGCCTGAGATTGCGATTGCTATTGCAGTAGAAAACGGCGGACACGGCTCTGCTGTTGCTCCCATAGCAAAGCAAGTGTTTGACACCTACTTCTTCCAGGGCGGAAACAATTATTCAGAATCACAAATCAACGCTTTACTCAAATAAAATCTTTACACGGGCGGATAATTGTGTTAAAATTAGTCGGGCAGTAAATTTTGGATGAAAGGGCGTCTGAGCATGAACGGTTCAAGTGATAATTGCAAGGTGCTTGCCACTGTTTCCGGTAAGGGCGGTGCAGGTAAGTCTACCGTTGCAAGTATGCTTGGTGTTGCGTTTGCCAGAGCAGGCCATAAAACGCTCGTTATTGATGCGGATGAGGGCTTGCGTTGCCTTGATTTGATGTATGGTATGTCCGATTTGGTCGTGTTCGACTTGGGCGACCTTCTCGCAGGCAACTGTGAGGCAAAGGATGCTATAAAGCAAGTGCCGAATATTAAAAATCTTTATCTGTTGCCCGCTCCTCATTCCGCAGGAAAAATCAACAATCGCTTTGCTGCGTTGATTGAAAAACTCAGAGACGTTTTTGACCGCATAATAATAGACTCCACTGCAGGAATCGGCAAAGGATTCAACTTGGCGGCATCTGCAGCGGATGAGGTTATTGCCGTTGTGGGATGCGACCCTGTAAGCATAAGGGACGCGCGAAACGTATGCGAGCTGCTGCGTGACGTAAAGGAATCAAAGCGCAGAATGATAATCAACCGCTTTGACTACAAGGCTTCCAAAAGCAAGCTGATACCGCATATAGATGACATAATAGATTCCACTGCGCTGCAGCTTATTGGCATTGTGCCGTATGACGCTGTTGTTGCGCTGGGCGCAGTCAACGGTGCTCCGATTACTAAGGGCAGAGGTTGGCGCGCGTTTGTAAGAATCGCACACAGGATAGACGGCAAAAACATAAACCTACCCAAACTGAGTCGAATATAAGAGAGTAAACCCTTTATTATAATGTAGAAAGGAACGAGTAAAAATGACGATAGCTCTTATCGCTGATGATGTAAAAAAGGAATTAATGCTGCAGTTTTGCATTGCTTATTGCGGAATTCTCAGCAGACATAATATATGTGCCACAGGCTCAACAGGAAAGCTCGTTGCAGAGGCCACAGGCTTGCCCGTAACAAGATTTTTAAGCGGCGACCAGGGCGGCGATGAGCAGATTGCTGCAAGAATAAGCTGTCAGGAAATTGACCTCGTGCTTTTCTTCCGTGACCCGAACTCAACAGTTCAGCACGAAATAAACGAGCTCAACCTCTTAAGACTGTGTGACTTGCACCTTGTTCCGCTTGCAACCAATATTGCAACAGCGGAGGTCCTGATTCACGGACTTGAGCGTGGCGATTTGGATTGGCGCGAGATTGAGCGCGATAACGCAAACAGAAGATAGTTTACAGATAATATATCCGGCTGTGACGGGAAAGAGTAAGTGGGATATACTCCAACAGGGACGGTGCGTCGTGACTGAGAGCGCATCGAGGGTAGTATGCCTACTGAAGACATCCTTGAGCCAAGCGCATTGCGCCGTCTGGTCCGCGTAAGGACTGAAAGAGGGCACGTTCAGGCGTGTCAATTAGGGTGGCACCGCGGAAATTTCCGTCCCTGATTCAGTATGAGTATTCTTATGCTGAATTGGGGAATTTTTATTGTATAAGTATGTTAAGGAGATGTATTAAATGGCAATTTTAACGCAGGCTGTTAAGGGAACACAGGACGTTCTTCCAAAGGACAGTGCAAAATGGCAGTTTATCGAGCGCAAGCTCATTGAAGCGGCAAGGTTGCACGGGTTTAAGGAGATGCGCACGCCCGTTTTTGAGCATACCGAGCTGTTCAACCGCTCAGTTGGCGATACCACAGACGTTGTGCAAAAGGAGATGTACACCTTTGATGACAACGGCGGAAGAAGCATATCTCTGCGCCCTGAGGGCACTGCAGGCGCAGTGCGTGCATACCTTGAGCACGGACTGCACAACGAGGCTCTGCCACAAAAAATCTGCTATCTGCTTTCTTGCTACCGCTATGAAAAGCCACAGGCGGGACGTTTGCGTGAATTTCATCAGTTTGGCATAGAGTGCTTCGGTGCAGGCAAGCCTGCCGCAGATGCAGAGGTTATCTCTGTTGCGGATTGCGTGTTTAAAAGTCTGGGCGTTAAGGATATAAGCCTTGAGATAAACTCGATTGGCTGTCCTGATTGCCGCCCGAAATACACCTCAGCGCTCAAAGCATATTTTACAGAGCACATCGCCGACCTTTGCGAAACCTGTAAGGGCAGACTTGAGCGCAATCCTATGCGTGTGCTCGACTGCAAATCGCCTGTTTGCTCAAAGATTGCGGCAAACGCTCCCACAGTTCTCGATTATATCTGTGAGGACTGTCGCAATCACTTTGATGCGGTTGGTGAGCAGCTCAACGTAATGGGAATAGAATATAAAATCAATCCTTATATTGTAAGAGGGCTTGATTATTATACAAGAACAGTTTTTGAGTTTGTTTCAAACAGCATCGGCGCACAGGCAACTGTTTGCGGCGGCGGAAGATATGATGGGCTCATCGAGCAGATGGGCGGTCAGCCGACTGCTGCGCTGGGATTTGGTATGGGACTCGAGCGGCTTTTGATGGTTATGGAAGCTCAGGGCTGCGATATTCCTGAGGAAAAGCCGTGCGATGTTTATATTGCTCCAATGGGAGACGCAGCATCAGTGCTTGCAAGCAAGCTTTGCTATCAGCTTCGTGCAGAGGGCTTTGCCGCTGAGACGGATATAGTTGGCAGAGGGCTCAAGGCTCAGATGAAGTTTGCAAACAAAATCGGCGCAAAATTCACCGTTGTGCTCGGCGATGACGAGATTGCCGCCAACAGATGTAAGCTTAAGAATATGTCCACAGGTGAGGAAGTTGAGGTTGAGCTTGTAGACGGGCTCATCGCTGCTATCTATGATAGTGAGATAAATTGTGCGCTTGCAGACCTTACCGAGTCTCTTGAAAAAGAGGCATCAAATTTGATTAAGAGGGAGAAATAATATGGCTCTTACAGTTGAAAAAATGGGCGAGCTTCGCCGTGATAGGTTCTGCGGAACGTTTACAAGAGCAGACGAGGGCAAAGAGGTTACTGTTTGCGGTTGGATTCAGCGTCAGCGTGACTTAGGTCAGCTCATATTCTGCGACCTGCGTGACCGCACCGGTATAGTTCAGCTTGCATTTGACGATAAAACAGACAGAGAGATTTTTGATAAAGCGTTTCAGCTTCGTTCGGAGTTTGTTGTTATAGCAAAGGGTACAGTCAGACTGCGTTCAAGCATAAATAAAGAGATTCCCACCGGTGAAGTGGAAATTTTTGTTGAAAAGCTGAACGTGCTCTCGGTTGCAGACACTACCCCGTTCGAAATTTTAGACAGCTCTGATACAAAAGAGGAGCTGCGTTTGAAATACAGATACTTGGACCTTCGCCGTCCTACCCTGCAGCGCAATCTCTTGATGCGTCATAAGGTGGCTAAGGTGGCACGTGACTATTTTGACGAAACAGGCTTCCTTGAAATCGAAACACCAACTCTCATCAAGTCCACGCCTGAGGGCGCACGTGACTATCTTGTTCCGTCACGCATACACAAGGGCAGCTTTTTTGCCTTGCCGCAGTCGCCGCAGATGTATAAGCAGCTTTTAATGCTTGCGGGTGTTGACAGATATATGCAGCTTGCCCGTTGTTACAGAGATGAGGACTTGCGCGCTGACCGTCAGCCTGAGTTTACACAGATTGACCTTGAGATGTCGTTTGTTGAGCGTGAGGATATTTTCGCAATTGCAGAGGGCTTCATAAAGCGCCTGTTCAAAGAAGTGCTTGATGTTGATATCCCCACACCGCTGCCGAGAATGACCTATACGGATGCCATAAACCAGTACGGCACAGACAAGCCCGATACACGATTTGATATGAAGCTTGTAGATTTATCTGATATCGTGGCGGATTGCGGCTTTGGAGTTTTTGCTGATACAGTTAAAAACGGCGGCGCAGTTAAGGCTATAAACGCCAAGAACGCCGCTCAGGTTTATACTCGCAAGGAGATTGACAAGCTCACCGAAGAGGCAAAAGGCATAGGCGCAAAGGGCTTGGCGTTTGTTCGCTGGGTAGATGACGAGCCAACCTGCTCGTTTGCAAAGTTTATGACTGCTGAGCAAATGAGCGCAATATATGAGCGTATGGGAGCCGAAAAGGGCGACGTTATCATTTTTGTTGCAGACCGCAAAAAGATTGCGCTTTCAGTGCTCGGAGCGTTGCGTCTTACAATGGCGAAGAAGCTTCAAATTATTCCCGATAAGTACAACTTTACTTGGATTACTGAGTTTCCGTTTTTTGAGTACAACGAGGAAACAGGCGGTTGGGATGCTATGCATCACCCGTTCACCTCTCCGCTTAAGGAGTGCTTGCCGTATTTAGACAGCGAGCCTGAAAAGGTGTTTGCCGACGCTTATGACCTCGTATTAAACGGCGTTGAGCTGTCGAGCGGCTCCATCAGAATAACCGACCCTCAGCTTCAGCGCAGAATGTTTAAAGCGCTCGGGCTTAGCGACGAGGAGGCAGAGCTCAAGTTTGGCTTCCTTACCAACGCTTATAAGTACGGCGCACCGCCGCATGGTGGTATGGGCATAGGCCTTGACAGGCTGTGTATGATTATGACTGGCTCAGACAGCATTCGTGACGTAATTGCGTTCCCGAAGGTTGCCACCACAAGCGAGCTTATGAGCGGAGCGCCCAGTCCTGTTGACAAGCTGCAGCTTGATGATTTAGGTATAGCTGTGGAGGAGAAGAAAGATGAAGATTGAGCTTCACTGTCACACCTCTGAGGGTAGCAGATGCGGTCAGTGGTCGGCGGCTGAGGTTATGAAAGAGCTTAAGTCTAAGGGTTATGATGCGGTTGTAATCACTAACCACTTCCCCTACTACTATTCCAAAACTCCCGAGCCGGACAATACTCCGTACTCGCCCGAGAAGTTTATCAATGCGTATAAGATTGCCGCTAAAGAGGGCGAAAAATACGGTATGCGTGTGTTTTTCGGTATGGAGTTTACAGACCGTGACTGGACTGGTGATTTTTTAGTTTACGGTGATAACAAGTTCATCACAGACCGATATCCTGAGGTTTTTAACCTTAAAATCCCTGAGTTTGCTCAGCTGTGCAGAGAAAACGGAGCGTTGCTTTATCAGGCGCATCCGTTCCGCACAGGCACGAGGATAGTCAACCCGAATCACCTTTTCGGTATAGAGGTGTTAAACGGAGCGGTTAAGCACGATTCCAGAAATGATATTGCGGCTTTGTGGGCTGACAAATTCAAGCTTCATAGAATCGGCGGGTCAGACAGTCACGAAACAGGTCAGTACGGCACAGTTGCTGTTGTAACTGATATGGACGTTAAAACGAACGAAGACCTTGTTGAGATGCTGCGCACCGATAACTATCGCATAGAGCATTACGAGTAAAATAAAACGGTGTTGTGCCCATACGGGCGCAACACCGTTTTATTTGTTATTCTTAGCCAAGAACGTAAATCTCAACGTTCCTTACACCGAAGTTTACGCACTGTGAACGAGTGCTGAAATACAGGTCAACAACTCGGTTGGTGGTTTTTGCGAAGCCGCCCGTATCCTCAGCAACAGCGTAGCCATACCAATATCTGCCGTCTGTTGAGCGGATAAAGAGCTTTGTGTGGAGGGGGATAATCTTTGTGTTTACAGCGATATATCCGGGCTGAGGGGTTTTGCCTGTGGCGGTTTTGTTACCTGTCCAGGTGTATGCAGAGGCAAGACCTGTGATTTTATTTTTGTAGCTCACCGGCACACCGTTTGAATCAAGAGCAATGTCTGTTGACGGGGTGAGGGTGGAAACGTATTTAGACTTGTTTGCGATATAACTGTTTGCTGCAGTGGCAGCCGCATTGGTTGAAGCAGAGGTGGCGGTCACCTTGGTGCCAACGGTTTTTACTGCGCTGACAGGCTCAAGCGTGATGGTTTCGTCAACAATCTGCGTATCAACGATTGCTCCGTCAACCAGCTTGTATTGGTATGTTACGGTTTTAAGACCGTTTTTGCCGTTTTTAAGCTTGGTTGCTCCTTTTTTAAGAGAGGAGGAGTAAACAACCTTTGTTGCATAAGGGATAGAAACCTCTTTTGCCTCATTTACATAGCTTACTCTGTTTACAACGATTTCCATGTCTTTGGAAAGAGCCTGAGTAAGAGGCAGGTTTACGATATCGTCGCTGCCGAGCTCAATGCCTGACTTTTCGATTGCATCAGCAACGTCTCCGCCTGTGATGCTCAGCTTGTAGGTGTTTGAGTCAGCAGTAACGGTAACGTTGAACGCGCGCATAACTTTGATGCTGCCGTTTCCGTCCTCAAAGCCTGAGAAGGTGTACTTGTCGTTCTTCTTAAGTGCAACGCCTGCCTGAGTAAGAATTTCGTCTGCATCGTCGCTGAGTGTGTAAATTGTTGTTACATCATTTCCGTCATATATCGATACGGCCTTAGTGGACACATCGAGGAATGCGACGCTCGAAAGAAGCACAGCGGTCATAACCGAAAGAAGAATAAGCTGTTTGCTTATCTTGCGCAACCCTTTCGAGAGATGTTTGAATGTAATCATAAAAATCTCCTTGATAAATCAATATGGCTTCTACCATATCTATTTTACTTCGGTAATTGGGATTATATTCAAGTTTTTTGCCAGTGTCAAGCAGTTTTTGAGGCAAGGTTTTGTGCAAAATCTACAACGAAAAAACAAAATTTTGACCGCATTCGCTTTTGAAAAGACGAAAAATAGCGGTGATTTGAGGGTTAAAAAAGTTATGTTTAGTAAAAGTTGTGCAAATCAACAGATTTTTGTGAATGTGCTTCACAAAACGCGGAAAACCGCGTGGTTACTGGATTTGCGAGGTTTTGAGAGCGATATTTTTTAATAAAATGTGTAAGATTTTTGGAAAAAATCGGGGTTTTCGAACTGGTATTGGTAAAAACTGGGTTTTATTTTTCTAAATAAGAAAATAATATACGCAAAATCTTTGAAAAATTTTTATATATTTTTAAGAATTCCATAGATTACCGCCATTTATAGCGGTTATAGCAATAAGGAAGCAGGCATAGCGTTAAGCCGCCATGCCCGCTTCCTTACATTATATATATTATATATATGCTCTTGTTGCGTTTAGTATTGCTAAAATCAGTACGCCGACGTCGGCAAACACCGCCATCCACATTGCTGTTACGCCAAATGCGCAAAGGAGCAAGGTGATGAGCTTAATTGAAAGCGCAAACCAGATGTTTTCTTTTACGATTGACATTGTTTTTCTGGAGAGCTTAATTGCGTCAACAAGCTTTAACGGGTCGTCGTTCATTATGACTATGT
Source organism: Acutalibacteraceae bacterium (assembly GCA_045579085.1). Classification (GTDB taxonomy): domain Bacteria; phylum Bacillota; class Clostridia; order Oscillospirales; family Acutalibacteraceae; genus RGIG2206. The sequence goes on along the minus strand of JAZNLO010000028.1, from coordinate 47,212 downwards.
CGCCCGCCTCGATTGCGGCATCTGAGCCGAGCGCACCCATTGTAACTCCAATATCGGCGCGCGTGAGCACGGGCGCATCATTTATGCCGTCGCCAACAAAGCAGAGCGTGCCTTTTTTTGAGAGCTGACTCATCAGCGATTCTACCCGTTCAACCTTGTCGGCGGGTAGGAGCTCGCACTCAAATTCACCTATGCCGAGAGCATCCGCCACAGCCTTTGCCGAGCGGAGCCTGTCGCCCGTCAGCATTACTGTGCGTTTTACGCCGCACAGCTTAAGACGTTCAACAAGTCGGAGCGACTCGGGTTTTAGAGTGTCGCTGAGCACAATTTTGCCTGCATATTGCTCGTTGACTGTTACATACACCGTCACACCCGATTCGCTTTGCTTAACCTCTGAGCCTAAAATGTTGCTGTTTCCAACCTTAACGCTAAGACCGTCAACGCTTGCGCTTACGCCGCAACCTGCAATTTCAGTAACATCGCAAACCTCAAGCGAATCTGATGCGGAGCACATTCCATTGAGCGAAAGGGCAATCGGGTGATTAGAGTGACGCTCTGCTGTAGCGGCAAGCTCAAGCAAGCGCTCAGCAGAAAAGTTTTTCTCAGGCACGATGTCGGTTATTGTGAATTCGCCCTTTGTAAGCGTGCCCGTCTTGTCAAAAACAGCTGTTTCAACCTTAGCCAGAGCCTCAATATAGTTTGAGCCCTTTATCAGTATGCCGGTTTTTGATGCGCGCCCGATTCCGCTGAAAAAGGATAGCGGCACCGATACAACAAGCGCACAGGGACAAGAAACTATCAAAAACGTCAGCGCACGGGAAAGCCATTTTAAAAAGTCGCCTACGAAAAGAGGGATTATGATTGCAAGCGCTGTAGCCGCAATAACAACAAGCGGCGTGTACCACCGAGCAAACTTGGTGAGGAAGTTTTCGGTTTTGGCTTTTTTCTCGGTTGCGTCTTCAACGAGCGCAAGTATTTTTGAAACAGTAGATTCTTCAAACGGCTTTGCAACCTCGATTGTGAGCACGCCGCTCATATTTATGCAGCCGCTCAGCACAGCGTCGCCCACTGTGACCTCGCGCGGCAAAGCCTCGCCTGTCAAAGCGGCTGTGTTTAGCGTGGATTTGCCGCTTATAACCTTGCCGTCGAGTGCGATTTTGTCACCGGGATTGACTAAAATCAGTTCGCCCACGCAAATTTCGTCGGGCTCTACTTCAACATATTTGCCGTTTCGCCACACAAGCGCCGTATCAGGACACAGCTTCATCAGTTCCGAGATAGAGCGTCGACTCTTTTCAACGGCGATGCTTTGGAACAGCTCGCCAACCTGATAAAACAGCATCACAAATACTGCTTCCACAAACTGCGCCTCAGAGCTTGGCAGAAAACCGATTGACAGCGCGCCGAGAGTTGCAACCGTCATAAGCAGATTTTCGTCAAACACGTTGCCGTTTATAATGTTAAGCACGGACTTTCGCAGAATATCGTACCCTATTATAATGTAAGGGATAAGATAGGCGGTTAGCGAAGCAAATGTGCTGATGCGGTTGAGCCAAAGGGTGTCAACTGCGAAGACCGCCGCCAGTAATGCGGCGGATATAATTATGCGTTTTAGCAGTTTGCTTTGCCTTTTTGTCATTTTACAACAACCACGCAGTCGGGCTCGATTTTTTTACAGCAAGCTGCCGCTTTTTCAACCACTTCGTCAAAGCTCTGGTCATCGGCATCGAGTGTGAGCTTTTGGGTTAAAAAGCTGATTCTTGCATCGTTTACGTTGTCGAGCTTTTTTATGGCAGCTTCCATCTTGGCAGCGCAGTGAGCGCAGTCAAGGTTTAAAAGTTTAAACGTTTTTGTCATTTTAGGCACCTCTTATTCGCACAAATGGTCGAGTCCTTGACCGATAATCGTTCGGACGTGGTCATCGGCAAGGAAATAGAAAACGGTTTTGCCGTCTTTACGATAGTTTACCAGTTTAGATTGCTTAAGCACACGAAGCTGATGCGATATCGCCGACTGTGTCATATTCAGCAGCTGAGCAATGTCGCAAACGCACATTTCGGCTTCAAACAGAACATAGAGAATTTTTATTCTGGTTGAGTCGCCAAACACCTTGTACAGCTCCGCCAGTTCAAAAAGCAGAGAGTCCTCAGGCATAGCAGCCTTAACCTTGTCTATTTGCTCTGTGTGAGCGTGCAAAAATTCGCATTTCGGTGTAATCGGCAGCATAGCAGTCACCTCATCATAATAACGTATGAACAATCGTTCATACGTTATTATACCCCATTGGCATGAATTGTCAACACAAAATTCATATTAAGTATTCGTTGCGGGTACACTTTAATAACGAAAGGGTGAGTCGTGATGAAGAAAGCCGCAGAGCTGTGCTTGGATTACCTGCTTATTGCAGTCGGAGCGGGGTTGTATTCGATTTCAACAACCGTGTTTTTGGTGCCTAATCACATTTCACCGGGCGGATTAACAGGTGTTGCCACGATTTTAAATTATCTCATCGGTACACCAATCGGCGCGGTTACGCTGATACTGAATGTGCCGCTTTTTGTGTGGGGAGCAAAGCAGCTCGGCGTAAAGTTTTTGACCAAAACGGTGGTAGCGACTGTGCTGCTGTCTGTATTTATTGATATATCGGAGGTTTTTGTGCCAAGCTACACGGGCGATAGATTCTTAGCCGCTTTGTATGGCGGACTTCTGAGCGGTGCAGGCCTGGCGATAGTTTTTCTAAGGGGCGGCTCAACAGGCGGTTTTGACATAGTAGCCAAAATTATATCGTTAAAATCACCGCTTATGTCGGTGGGCAGAGTGATACTGGTTTTCGACTTTTTTGTGGTGGCGGCAACAGCAATAGCATATGCAGACATTGAAACTGCACTTTACACAGTGGTTGCGCTGTTTGTTGCGTCGAAAACCATAGATGGCATAGTCTACGGCGCCGACAGAGGTAGGTTGGCGCTGATTGTAACGCGGCGGCCTGACGAGGTTATAAGCGAGCTGTTTTCGTTCGTAGGGCGCGGCGCAACAAATATACGCGCCTTAGGCGGTTACGGCGGTAACGAGTGCAGTGTTATTGTGTGCGCTATAAGGCTTAACGAGGCTGCAAAGCTTAAAAAAGCTGTCAGGAATGCAGACGGGCACGCATTTTTGGTTATGACCTCCACAACAGATATTCTCGGAGAGGGCTTCACCCCGTTTTAATAAGTTAAAAATGTAAAAAAAGAGAGCGGCAGAAACCTCTGCAGCTCTCTTTTTGGTAACTTTTAGTTGTTACTTTATTATCTGTTTTGATTGTTCTGGTTATTCTGGTTGTTTTGCTTGTTCTGGTTGTTCTGATTATTCTGCTTATTCTGATTGTTCTGGTTGTTTTGCTTGTTCTGCTGATTGTTACGGTTTTCCATTGTTTATTCACCACACTTTCTGTTGCAGTGATAATAGTATTTGCCGTAAAACCAACGTTATACTGATTCGTCTAAAATTTTTTCAAAAGCGATTCTTTCGCCGCAATCCCAGTAATAAACTTTTCCGCAGCGCACAAATCCATTTTTTTCAAGCAAACGCTGCATCGGTTTGTTATCTCGGTGCGTGTCACAGCGGATGCTGTTTACGCCGTTTTCGTTGCATCTGCCGGCAATAAATGCGATAATCTCGCTGCCTACGCCGCGACCTTTGTGGCGGCTTGACACAGCTATGCGATGCAAGGCGGCATATTCGCTGTTTGAGAGCCATTCACCGTCGAGAATGCTGAGATATGCAGGCTCGCCTGAGAAGTCGCAAATGAAAACCGCAACCAAGCCCTCAGCATCGGTTACAACATAGCAGATGCCGTCTTCTACGTCGGCGAAGGCTGTGTCTAAATTCGGACCGCCCTTTTGCCATTGGTCAACGCCTGCGCTTTTGAGCGCCTGACGTGCATCGTCGTAAAGTGCGGCAATCGCATCTATATCCGAATATGTTGCTTCTCTTATTCTCATTTACCGCACCTCCTTAAAGCTGTTAGTATCATTTTAAAACAAAATAAAAAACTTTTCAACACCCAGATGATTAATATTGTTGAAACGGCTTTTTGAATGTGGTAAAATTATGGAAGTTGATGAAGAAGGAAGGCAGATTGATGGCTGTTTTAAATATAGTTATGGTGGAGCCGCAGATACCGCAAAACACGGGCAACGTTGCGCGAACCTGTGCGGTTACGGGCGCAAGACTGCATCTTGTCGGGCCGATGGGCTTTACCGTTGACGATAAAAAGTTAAAGCGTGCAGGGCTTGATTATTGGTCGCAGCTTGATATTACGTTTTATGAGAATCTTGACGACTTTTTCAGCAAGAATCAAGGCAGCTTTTACTATTTTTCAAGCAAGGCTCAGCACACCCATTCCGACGTGGAATACCCCGATAACAGTTATCTGCTCTTTGGCGCAGAAACTCACGGATTGCCTGAAAGTCTGCTGTTTGCCCACCCTGAGCGTTGCGTGCGCATACCGATGGTAAACAGCGCAAGGTGCTTAAACCTCTCAAACGCTGTGGCGATTGGCACTTATGAGGTGCTCAGACAGTGGGGTTATCCATCGCTTCAAAATCGGGGAGAGTTGACCGCTTACAACTGGGAAGAAGCCCGTTAAGCGCAAAAATATGTTAAAGTTAGCCGTATAAGTGTATTTTACGTGAAAAATTACTTGAAATACGGGTAAAATTATACTATATTATATAAGGATAATATTGTTAAATTTTTGACCGATGCATCAAGCACCAGTCGTTATTATGAAAGGAAGTTTTTGTTATGTCTATGCTCAACAAAAAGACCGTTGATGATATCAATGTCAGCGGAAAAAGAGTTCTTGTGCGTTGCGATTTCAACGTGCCGCTGAAAAACGGTGTTATCACTGATGAAAACCGTATCGTTGCCGCTCTGCCCACAATCCAAAAGTTGATTAACGATGGCGGCAAGGTTATTCTTTGCTCACATCTCGGCAAGCCTAAGGGCGAGCCTAAGCCTGAGTTTTCACTCGCTCCCGTTGCAACTCGCCTTTCTGAGAAGCTTCATATGCCTGTTACCTTTGCTGCTGATGACAACGTAGTTGGCGAGAATGCAAAGGCTGCTGTTGCAAAAATGAAGGACGGCGAGGTTGTTCTGCTTCAGAACACACGTTATCGCGCTGAGGAGACAAAGAACGGCGAAGCCTTCAGTAAGGACCTCGCAAGCCTCTGCGACGTATATGTAAACGATGCTTTCGGTGCAGCTCACAGAGCCCACTGCTCAACCGTTGGTGTTACAGATTATGTTGATACTTGCGTTGTTGGCTACCTTATGGGCAAGGAGCTCCAGTATCTTGGAAACGCTGTTGAAGACCCGAAGCGTCCCTTCGTTACCATTCTCGGCGGCGCAAAGGTTGCTGACAAGCTCAACGTTATCGAAAACTTGCTTAACAAAGCTGATACTCTTATTATCGGCGGCGGTATGGCATACACCTTCTTGGTTGCAAAGGGATATTCTGTTGGACAGTCCCTCGTTGACGAAACAAAGATTGATTACTGCAAGGAAATGCTCGCTAAAGCAGAGCAGAAAGGCGTAAAGATTCTTCTGCCTGTTGACAATGTTGCAGTAAAGGATTTCCCCAATCCTATCGATGCAGATGTTGAAACAAAGGTTTTCACTGCAGAAGCTATTGCGTCTGATTGGGAGGGCCTTGATATTGGCCCTGCAACCCGTGAGCTTTTTGCAAACGAGGTTATGAATGCTAAGACTGTTGTTTGGAACGGACCTATGGGCGTTTTTGAAAATCCGAAGCTTGCTGAGGGTACACTCGCTGTTGCAAAGGCTCTTGCTGAGACTGACGCTATCACCATTATCGGTGGCGGTGACTCTGCTGCAGCAGTAAATACTATGGGCTTTGGCGATAAGATGACTCATATCTCAACAGGCGGCGGCGCATCTCTTGAGTTCCTTGAGGGAAAAGAGCTGCCCGGTATCGTAGCTGCTGACGATAAATAAGTATAATTAGTCTTTTCGGGAGGACTGCGCTTTGCGTTCTCCCGAAACTTATGTAATATTGAAAGGAAGTAATTTTTATGAATAAAGCAGTTCGTAAGGCAGTTATCGCAGGTAACTGGAAGATGAACAAAACCCCCGCAGAGACCACTGAGCTTATCAATGCTATGAAGCCTCTTGTTAAGGATGCTGATTGCGACGTTGTTCTCTGTGTTCCGTATATCGATATCCCTGCAGCTATTGAGGCAGCAAAGGGTAGCAACATTAAAATCGGTGCTGAAAACTGCCATTGGGAGCACAGCGGCGCATTCACAGGCGAAATAAGCGCAGATATGCTTAAGGCGGTAGGCGTTGAGTATGTAATAACAGGTCACAGCGAGCGCCGCACCTATTTCGGTGACACCGATGTTACCGTAAACAAGCGCACAAAGGCTGCTGTTGAGGCTGGTTTGACCGCTATTGTTTGTGTTGGTGAGTATCTTGACCAGCGTGAGCAGGGCATCACAAACGAGCTTGTAGCATTACAGGTAAAAGTTGCACTCGGCGGAATATCTGCTGAGCAGCTTGATAAGATAATCATAGCTTACGAGCCTGTATGGGCTATCGGCACAGGCAAAACCGCTACTGCTGAGCAGGCTCAGGAGGTTTGCGCAGTAATCCGTAAGACTCTCGCTGAAATTTACTGCGAGAAGTGCGCTGAGAGCGTAACCATTCAGTACGGCGGCTCAATGAACGCTGCTAACGCTGATGAGCTTGTAAGCAAGATTGATGTTGACGGTGGACTTATCGGCGGCGCATCTCTCAAGGCAGAGGATTTCTCTGTAATAGTAAAAGCTGCAAGCAAATAAGGAGATTAGTAAATGAAAAAGCCTTTGGTTTTAACAATAATGGACGGCTTCGGCATAAACCCCGAAAGCAAGGGCAACGCAATAGACTTTGCCTCTACGCCCAGACTCAACAAAATCTTTGCCGAATGTGACTGGACGCAAATCGGTGCATCAGGTATGGACGTAGGTCTGCCTGACGGACAGATGGGCAACAGCGAGGTTGGTCACACCAATATCGGTGCAGGTAGGGTTGTGTATCAGGAGCTTACCCGTATAACCAAAACTGCAAAGGAAGGCGGATTTTTCAAGAATGAGGCTTTCCTTGCAGCAGTACAAAACTGTAAGAAAAACGATGGCGCGCTTCACCTGATGGGTCTTTTGTCTGACGGTGGTGTTCACAGCCACATTGAGCATCTTTATGCGCTTGTAGACTTTGCAAAGCAAAGCGGACTTGAGCGTATATTCATTCATGGCTTGCTTGACGGACGTGACGTTCCGCCGGCTTCTGCGGCTGATTTTATCGAGCAGTGCAATGCAAAGCTTGCTGAGCTTGGCGCAGGCAAAATAGCCACTGTAATGGGCCGTTTCTACGGAATGGACAGAGATAACCGCTGGGAGCGCGTAAGCCTTGCTTACAATGCTTTGGTTAACGGCGAGGGTGTTCAGGCGGATGATGCTGCAAAGGCTGTCAGAGAGTCCTATGAAACAATCGACGGCGACGGAAAATATCTCACCGATGAGTTTGTGCTTCCCACTGTTATCAGCGGCACAGAGCGCATCAAGAGCGGCGACAGCGTGATTTTCTTCAACTTCCGTCCTGACCGTGCAAGAGAGATAACCCGCACCTTTGTGGACGCTGATTTCACAGGCTTTGAGCGCAAGGGCGGTATGGTTGATGTGTACTATGTATGTATGACTCAGTACGATGCAACTATGCCTAATGTTGACGTTGCGTTTAAGCCTCAGTCACTCAATAATACGCTCGGTGAGTATCTTGCAGCAAACGGCAAAACTCAGCTTCGCATTGCTGAAACTGAGAAGTATGCTCACGTAACCTTCTTCTTCAATGGCGGCGAAGAGGTTATGTTTGACGGAGAAGATAGAATCCTCGTAAACTCACCAAAGGTTGCAACCTATGATATGCAGCCTGAAATGAGCGCAAACGAGGTTTGCGATAAGGTTTGCGAGGCTATTGAGAGCGGCAAATATGATGTTGTTATTTTAAACTTCGCAAATTGCGATATGGTTGGCCATACAGGCGTGTTTGAAGCGGCTGTAAAGGCAGTTGAAACAGTTGATACTTGCGTTGGCAGAGTTGCTGATTCAACCTTGAAAATGGGCGGAGTAATGCTGCTCACAGCCGACCACGGAAACGCTGACCGTATGCTTGATGTTGACGGTACACCGTTTACCGCACATACCACAAATCCTGTTCCGTTTGCCGTTATCGGCAAGAAGGTTGAGCTGCGTGAGGGCGGTAAGCTCTGCGATATCGCACCCACAATGCTTGAGATTTTGGGTCTTGATAAGCCGGCAGAAATGGACGGCGAAAGCCTTATAAAATAGTAAAACTCAGCCCTGATGTGTAATCAATGGGGAAGTATGTTTATGGAGGAGCACACAATGTTACCTTTTGCACCGAATGAAACAAAAAATCTGGTTATTTCAACTCCTTGGGGAGATTATGCCCGCTATCCCGTGCGCACGCACGTGGTTATGAGCGGTGGCGACCTTGAGGAAATGATGGACAAGTACCTCATTGACTATATTCAGCCTGACGATATGATTTTCATCAGTGAAAAGATAGTTGCCATAAGTCAGGGCAGAGCCTTCCCGATTGACGAGATTAAGCCCAGATGGCTTGCAAGGGTTTTGTGCAAGTTTGTTTACAAAACCCCATACGGAATCGGTCTCGGCTCGCCTTGGACTATGGAGCTTGCTCTGCAAGAACTTGGCGCACCAAAGATTTTGTTTGCCGCCGCTTGCTCTGCAGTAACAAAGCTATTCGGAATCAGAGGCGTGTTCTACAGAATTTGCGGAACAAGAGCCAGAGCGATAGACGGCCCGTGCGACTGCACTTTGCCGCCTTATAATAAGTATGCAAAGCTTGCGCCCAAAAAGCCAAACGATGTTGCGGTAAAGCTCAAGAAAAAGACGGGTTGCACTGTTGTAATTATAGATGCAAACGACCTTGGCGTTGAGATTTTGGGACGAAGCGATAAGAAGCTGCCGATAGACCAGTGCAGAGCTATTTTCAAAGACAATCCGCTTGACCAGTCACGTCAGCAGACACCGCTTTGCATTGTGCGCCCTGTCACAAAAGAGGAGGGCGAGCGCCTGACTGCTGAGCTTAATGAGGCGCTCAAAAACGGCACTTTGCCGCAGCCAAAAAATTGTCCTGCGCTTGTAGATGACGAGCAAGATGCAGTCACGAAAGAGAACGAGCAGAATGAACAGGCTTAAGTATTTGATTCGCCGAGTGCTGCGTATGGATTACGCGGCTATGCTGAAGATTGTGGGTCAAATCCACAAAAAGACAGGCAAAAACCGCATCTGGCTTTTCTTTGATATGATTAACTGCGGCTTTAAATACGGCGCAGGCTATCAGGACTATCGCCTGTGCGAGTTTTATAACCTCACCGCAAGTCAGCGTGAAACCTATGTCACAAGAGGCATAAACAACGCAATTGTTGCAAAGCTCAATAAAAGGGAGAACTATCATTTTATTGAGGATAAAACCGAGTTTAACACCCTGTTTGCCGATTGTCTTGGCAGAGGTTGGCTTGATATGTCTAAGGCGAGCGAGGAGCAGTTCTCGGATTTTATGAGGGATAGAGAGGTTATAATCTCGAAGCCCGCTGCTTCAACCTGCGGTAAGGGCGTTGAGAAGCTGAGAAAGTCTGATTTTGCAGACGATAAAGCTCTGTATGAGCATCTCAAGAACGAGGGCAGCGGTCTGATTGAGGACTGCCTTGAGCAGCACGAAAGCATAAACGAAATCTATCCGCACTCGATAAACACACTGCGCATAGTCACTGTCATCGGACGTGACTCAAAGCCTCACGTGGTTTATGCTTTTATCAGGATAGGAAACGGCGGAAGATTTGTTGATAACATAAACTCGGGCGGAATGGCAGCCCCTATACGTCTTGCGGACGGAGTTATTGAGTATGCGGCGTTTGATAAGGATTCAAACTATTACGATGTTCACCCGATGACCGAGTGCAAGATTGTGGGCAGACAAATTCCGTATTGGGAAGAGTCGCTTGCTATGTGCGAGAAAGCAGCCCTTAGGGTTGACGGACTCGGCTATGTCGGTTGGGATATAGCGGTAACACCTACCGGCCCCGTTTTGATTGAGGGCAATCATTTTCCCGGTCACGATATTTTGCAGATGCCGCCGCACGTGCCTGACAAGGTGGGTATGTTGCCTCGTTTCCGTGAGTTTATAGATATTTAGGTTAAATAAAAACAACCCGTGAAAGAGAAAAATCTTTCACAGGCGGTTTGATTAAAGTTTAAATTTTTAATGTGGTGTGAGCTTTAAAATGCAGGGCGTACACCGTTTAGTAAGAAGTTGCTAAGCTGCTCTACGTTTCTTACTTCACATTCCACACAGGACCATTCAAAGTCGTAAGCTGCGGTAAAGCCGTAACGCGCGCCAACGGTTATCAGTCCGGTTTTGCGACCGGCGATTATGTCGGTATAGCGGTCACCAACCATATACGAGTGATAAATATTAACGTTGCCGAGCTGTCTGATAGCTTCTTTAACAATATCGTCTTTGTTGTCAAACGTGCCGTCGAAAGTGGCGCCCACAACAACGTCAAAATATTTATCTATACCGAGAAATTCAAGAATTTTGTTGGTGTAATCAAGCGGCTTACTGGTTGCAATTGCAAGACGGGCGCCTCTTTGCTTTAATTCGGCAAGGAGCTGCTCCATTCCGTCATACAGCTTGCACTGATATATGCCTTCAATCGGATATTTTTCGCGATATTTAGCGGTTGCAATTTCGCCGTCAACCCCGTAAAATTTGCGGAAGCCCTCGCGAAGCGGAGGCCCAATCATGCGGCGCAAATTATCCACATTGTTTTCTTCTATTCCAAAGTGACTGAGGGCGTGTTTTACACAGTTAAACACACCTTCTGAAGAATCGGCAATAGTGCCGTCAAAATCGAAAATAACGCAGTCTATCATGTTAGCACCTCGCTTGCTGTAACGGTTAAAATATAGCAGAAACTCGCTGTTGTGTCAATAGCGCGGTACATAGTTGTGTTAATATAGAATGCGATAAACAAACAGTTCTTTGTTGCAGGAGGCGTTTGGTAATGGCAAATCCTCTTACAAAAGAAAAAAAGGTTTTATTAGACTTATTAGCCAAGTCATTGTTTGGGGCTGAGGTTGAAACCGATTATAAGGACATTGATTTCGAAAAGCTGCTTTCGGAATCGGTGTCTCAAACTGTGCTTGCCCAAGCCTTCGATGCGCTTTCTTTTGAGGCGAGAAGCTATAATCCTCAAGTGTATGATATGTGGCAGAAATATGCTTATTTTGTTGTGCAGTCAAATTTGAAGCAGCTTTATTCAAATGCAAAGTTAGACAGTGAGTTCAAAAGCGCGGGGCTTGAGATGTGCACTATAAAAGGGTTCGCATCAGCTTATTATTATTTAAAAAAGCACCTCAGGCAGATGGGTGACATAGACTTTTTTGTGCCTGTTGAAGATATGGAGAAAAGCAGGACTTTCCTTCTTAATAACGGCTATGAGGAAGAGCCCTTTAACCAAGAAGACCATTTTCATATCGGTTTTACAAAGAATGACGAAAGATATGAAATGCACAAAGGCATAACTTTTATTAAAGACGAAAACGGTCTGATTGATAAATATATGGCTAATATTTTTGATAACTGCTTTTGTGCGGACTACGACTCTGTAAAGCTAACCATACCCGGCGCTTTTGAGCACGGACTGATATTGCTGCTGCATTTTCAGCGTCATATGCTCGATGGCGGTATCGGGCTCAGGCACTTGTGCGACTGGGCAGCGTTCGTCAACAGCTTTGACAACAGTACGTGGGTGGACACATTTGAGCAGAGGCTTAAAAGTGTGCGCTTGTGGAAGTTTGCTCAGTCGATGAGCAAGGTGGCAAGCATATATTTGAAGATGCCTGAAAAAGAATGGTTTGCCGAAGTTGAGCCTGAGTTTGCGCAAGAACTGCTTTTGGACATATTTTCAGGCGGCAACTTTGGCCTTAAGGACGTTATGCGTGTGCGTGAAAGCCTCTTTATCTCAGCTACGCACAAGAGCAAGCTTGGCGCCTATGTCAGCGCCTATGTAAGACTGGTGAAAAGTTGGCGCCCGTTTTATAAAAAGCATAAGTGGCTTTTACCTGTTGGAGTAGTTGCTTATACGTTCAGAACCACGTTTTTAATTTTGATTGGGAAAAAGCGGATAAACTTATTAAAAGCGCGTAAAAACTCAGTAGTACGAGATAAGCTGTATAAAAAGCTTTTTGATTAAAATGTGACATATAAAAAACAAAAATCTCTGCATATAAGTTGCGCTTTAAAGGGATAGCAAAAATGCTGTGTAGAAAATCTCTACACAGCATTTTTAATTTGACAAGCAGGGGGTTCAGGAGTCCGAGTCTGCTTTTTAATAGAACATAAGACTTTTAAATCTTATAATACTCGAACAATCTCTTTCCCTTGTTTCACAGCATAATCGAGGGCGATTTTGGTGCCGCTTTTGCGGGTTGGTGGGGCGTTTTGTTCATCGTAGTAGATGATGCAATAGTGACTGTTATCTATCATATCATAGTTGCGCTCGACGTATGCTGCTCTGCCTGAATTATGTATCTTTTTAGGGTAATATGTGTCCTCGTAACTTTCAAATAAGTAGTTCTTATAATGCTCGCTTATATACGGAAATTCTGCTCGCACATAGACTCGTTTTATGTGCGGGTATTTTTCTTTAATTTCGGTCACGAGTTCAAGGCACAGACTATTAAATCGGCTCTTGCTCCCGAAAAGAAATGTATCGACTTTTTCGTCCACAATCAATTTTTCAATTATTTGAATAAGTTTTGGTTTTAGTTCTTCGGTTTCGTTTATAGTTCTATGACCGAAAAAGCAACAAGTTTTATCATTCATAATTTTCTCCTCAAAACATAATGAATATACCGTATATCTATATTCAACATTGTAACACATAATACATCTAAAATAAATATACAATATATTTATTATGGGGTGAATGTATGGCTATCAAGAGTGTTTCGATAAGAATCGAAGAAGAAATGTTGAATAAAATCGCACACATTGCTGATTACGAAGGTAGAAGTGTAAATAGTCAAGTTCTTGTTTTAATAAGAGAAAATATTAAGGCTTTTGAAGATGCTAATGGTGTTATTGACGGAAATATCACTCCTGCATCAAACGTAAAACCTACTCGCAAGTAATAAAGAAACCTCTGCTGAAAACCAGCAGAGGTTTCTTTATTGAGATTGATTAGTTTACCTCATTTAACGGTTGTTTTTCTTTTTTCGATAAATTTAGGTTATATGAAATAATAAACGCTCATACAATTAAATAGTCCTTTTTAGGAGTTGAGAGTATGAGAGATTTGGTGCATCAACGGGCAATTGTGCTGGGCGAGTACATAATTGAGAACAAGGCAACCGTCAGGACTGCCGCAAAGCAGTTTAACGTGTCGAAGTCTACGGTGCATAAGGATGTGGCAGAGCGGCTTAAATATATACAACCTCAGCTTTACAAAGAGGTTAAAAAGGTGCTGGAGGTAAACAAAGCACAGAGGCATATTCGCGGCGGACTCGCCACTAAAATGAAGTATAACAATATACACAGATAAACGACCGAGTAAAACAAAGACGGAGCAAAACTCCGTCTTTTATGTTGGGACAGGCTGTTGAAAACCTTTGCTTAACGAGGTATAATACAAGTGTTAAGCGAGGTGATAAGGGTGAGCAAGTGTATGCTTTGTCCCAGAAAATGCGGCGCAGACAGAGAAAACGGCGAGTTAGGCGTGTGCTCTGTTAGCCAGACACTTAAAATTGCGAGGATTGCTCCGCACTACTGGGAGGAGCCGTGCATCTCAGGTGTAAACGGGTCCGGTGCCGTGTTTTTTTCTGGCTGTCCGCTTCGCTGTGTGTACTGTCAAAACCGAGAGATAAACAGCGGCGCTGTCGGCAAGGAATACACTGTTGACGAGCTTGCGGAGCAGCTGAAAAAGCTCGAGGCAAGCGGTGTGCACAACATAAATCTCGTAACCCCAACGCATTATACGCCGCAAATTGCGAGCGTACTCGAAAAGGCTCGCCTTCATATCCCCGTAGTGTACAACTGCGGCGGCTACGAGCTGCCTCAGACGCTTGCTCTGTTAAAAGGCAAGGTGCAGATTTATCTGCCTGATTTCAAATATTCCGATGCCACCCTTGCGCAGAGGTATTCGTTCGCTGCGGACTATCCTCAGGTGGCGCTTAACGCTATCGACTGTATGCTTGAGCAAGTTGGCGAGCCTGTTTTTGACGGCGACGGACTTATGAAGTCGGGTGTTATTGTGCGTCATCTTGTGCTTCCTAATCATACAGACGAGAGCATGAAGGCTATCCGTATGCTCCACGAGCGATACGGCAACCGAATTTATATCAGCATAATGAATCAGTACACGCCGATGCCTGATGTCAACATTGATGAGCTCAGCCGTCCTGTCACTGACGATGAATATGCGCTTGTGCTCGATTACGCTGAGCATTTAGGAGTCGTGAACGGCTTTGTTCAGGAAAGCGGTACTGTTGGCGAGAGCTTTATACCGTCATTTAGCGATGACTAAAAGAATCTTGATATAGTCAAGATGACGCAGGCTGCCGTAGAAATTGATAACATCAGCCACAACGCCTTTCGGCTAACGAGATACTTTTTGCGGCGCTTTTGTTTCACTGAATACAGTGAAGATTGGTCTATAAACTGAACAGCCATATCGTGTAGCTTTTTTTCGCTTAAATTGTCCTTGTCGGCACGCACAAAAAATATGGCTTTTTCGAAATATTCACTTTGCGTATCGTTGATTTCTATTATTTGTCTGTTAACGCCTCTAATCATATGGAATGCCTCCCCAAAATGAGCTTTTATGATAGTTAGTTTTGGCATAAAAATGTAATAATATTCAACCTATAGATTTTATGTTAATCAAAAAAGAAAAGCGCAAAATATTACTATCTGTATAACGGGTTGTTGACATAAAAATGTTGAAAACTCTGTTGAAAATGTGAAAAGTTTACTTGATTTATGCGGTTTTCAGCCCGTTTTTCGACAAAAAAAGCCTTAAAATCTGTGATTATGTTAACTTACAGATTGTTGAATAATAATTATGATTGTGAAAACAAATCAATTTACTTAGCGTTTTATTATGAAATTTTTGGTCGAACAATTGTTTTTTAGTTTTGCTCGTTTTACATAATTTATGAATAAAAAAGAGGTTAGGCTTAGATTACTTTGCTTTTTGGATTTTTTAGCCCTAAAAAGTCGAAGAAAATGCCTCGATTTTTGTAAGTTTATCAACCGAGTTTAACTGTGCTGCACCACCAAAAAAGAAGTTGCAAACGGATATGCGGTGTTGTATAATTTATATGTATTATTATATTATTTTTAGGTGGGCTTTTTGTGAAAACTGCGCTTGTAACAGGTGGGTCCAGAGGAATAGGCCGCGCGATAGTGGAATTGTTGACTCTCAGGGGTTGGCAGGTAGCATTTTTGTATAATAAAAATACCGATGCCGCCGATGAGGTGTGCAAGAAGACCGGCGCTGTGTCCTATCAAGCCGACGTGGCTGACAGGGCAGCGATTGATAATGCAGTAAGCGACTTTCTGGCAAGGTTTGGGCATATAGATTTGCTTGTAAACAACGCCGCCTGCGCAGAGCAGTGTCTTTTTACAGACATAACCCTTGCTAAGTGGCAGCGCATGATTGACGTAAACCTCACAGGCGCGTTTAATTGCACGCAGAACGTGTTGCCGAGTATGGTCTCACGCAAGACGGGCGCGATTGTGTTCATCTCGTCTATGTGGGGAGTTGAGGGTGGCTCGTGCGAGGTGCACTATTCTGCAACGAAAGCCGCGCTTATAGGTATGACTAAGTCGCTTGCAAAAGAGGTTGGCCCGTCGGGCATAAGGGTAAACTGCGTTGCACCCGGCGTAATTGATACGGATATGAACGCACAGCTGAGTGAGGCTGATATGGAAGAATTGAAGCAGTCCACAGCGCTGTGCAGAATCGGAACACCTGCAGACGTTGCAGGAGTTGTTGCCTTTCTTGCCGATGATGATGCCGGTTTTATAACAGGTCAGGTTATCGGGGTAGACGGCGGAATAGTTGTTTGAGGGGGCTTTTATGGATTTTTTACATCGCACTTGGGCTCAAATAAATCTTGATAATTTAAGGCACAACTTTAAACAGATTAAGGATAAGGTCGGCGACTGTATGGTTATGTGCGTTGTTAAGGCGAACGCATACGGTCACGGCGCGGTGGCAGTTGCAACTGAGCTCGAGAGGTGCGGTTGCGACTGGTTTGGCGTTTCAAATATAGAAGAGGCGGAGCAGCTCAGGCAGACAGGAATAAAAGCGCCCATACTGATTTTGGGTGCAACGCCTGCAAGCTGCGCAAAACGTCTTCACGATGGCGATATCACTCAGGCGCTTTATTCTGCCGAGTACGCTCAGGCGCTTTCTCAGGCTGCTGTTAAAGCGGGGGTAGAGGTCAAGGCGCATTTAAAGCTTGACACAGGTATGCGCCGCATCGGCTTCAACTGCGATGACGAGGCTGAAGTCTTGGCTGCAGCAAAAGCGTGCAAGCTGTCGGGCGTGACTGTCAGCGGCGTGTTCACGCATTTTGCATCGGCAGACTTTGATGGCGACGAGGATGAGCAAGGCAGCTTTACAGACAGGCAGTTCAGGCTTTTCGAGGAAACAGTAGGAAAGCTTGAAAAAGCGGGTATAAGCTTTGAGGTAAAGCACTGCTGCAATTCTGCCGCTACTGTGAGCCGAACAGAATATAAGCTTGATATGGTGCGAGAGGGCATAGTTTTGTACGGGCTTTCGCCGTCTGAGGAGATAGGCGCAGACGGATTTAAGCCTGTTATGGCACTTCGCTCGGCGGTGTCGATGGTGAAAACAGTCACAGCGGGCGAGGCAATCAGCTACGGCAGAACGTTCACCGCCGATAAGGATATAGAGGTTGCCACAGTGCCCGTCGGATATGCAGACGGATATATCAGAGCCTTTGGCAAGGGCCACGTGCTTGTAAACGGGCATAGAGCTAAGGTGCTGGGCAGAGTTTGCATGGACCAGCTTATGATTGACGTTACAGGCTTAGGCGTTAAGCCTGATGCGATAGTTACGCTGTTTGGCGATGACGGGGATGAGTCAATTTCCGTCAATGAGTTATCAAAGCTTGCGGGAACAATAAATTATGAAACTGTGTGCTCAATAAGCCACAGGGTAGTGAGGGTTTATATAAAGGATGGCAAACAGGCGTTTTCAACCTGCCTGTTAAATCAATAAAAAAAGGGGATATGTTATGAGAGTACCCGAGTATTATCAAGACATAAACACTTTGCATTTGGGCACAGAGAAGCCTCGTGCATATTATGTGCCGTTTGGCTCCGCTAAGGATATCTTTTCCAAAAGCCGCGAGGAGAGCGACCGTTTTGGTTTGCTTTCGGGCAAATGGAGCTTTAACTATTATACTAATATAGAGCGTGTGCCAGAGACTGTTATCGAGCCCGCATTGCCGCTTGATAAGTCAAACGAGCTTCTCGTGCCGTCTGTATGGCAGCTGCACGGCTACGACCAGGTTCAGTATCTCAACGTTAAGTATCCCTTTGCGTGTGACCCGCCGTTTATCCCCGTAAACAATCCGGTGGGCGTTTACAACAGGGATTTTATCTGCCCGTCTGACTGGGATAATTTTAATAAATACATAGTTTTCGAGGGCGTAGACTCGTGTTTTATGCTCTATATAAACGGTGAGTTTGTGGGTTACAGTCAGGTTTCCCACTGCACCAGTGAGTTCAATATTACAGGCTACTTGCATGAGGGCGCAAACAGAGTTACCGTTTTGGTGTTTAAGTGGTGCGAGGGAACTTATCTTGAGGACCAGGACAAGTTCCGCTTCTCAGGCATTTTCAGGGATGTATATCTGCTTGGTCGCCCCAGAGGTCACTTGCGTGATTTTGAGATTAAAACAGAGATAGCTGAGGATTTCAGAAGTGCGGTTGTAAGCGTTGATATAGACGTTATCAACCCCACCGATGCTATTTTGACGCTCTTTAGCCCTGATGGCAAGGAGCTTGATAGGCTGCGTCCCGACAGTGACGGACACGTTGAGTTCAGCGTTGAGCGGCCTGTGCTGTGGAACGCAGAGTCGCCGGAGCTGTATTCGCTGCTTATAGACGTGGCGGGCGAGTATATCGGCGAAAAGTTCGGTATACGCAAGGTGTCGATTGAGGACGGCGTGTTCCTCGTTAACGGACGTGCGGTAAAGCTTAAGGGCGTAAACCGTCACGATTCCGACCCGTACACCGGCTACGTGGTAAGTGAGGACAGTATGCTGCGTGACATCGCTCTTATGAAGCAGCACAATATCAACGCAGTGCGCACCTCTCATTACCCAAACGACCCTCGTTTCACTCAGCTTTGCGATAAATACGGCCTCTATGTTATAGGTGAGGCTGATATCGAGTCGCACGGAATGGGACTTGATACAAATAATTATTCAGGCATAACCGATGCAGAGGAATGGTACGAGCCGATTCGTGACCGTATCGAGCTTTTGGTAGAGCGTGATAAAAACCGCTTCAGCATTGTTATATGGTCGCTCGGCAACGAGTGCGGTTATGGCGAAAACTTCAAAAAGGCAACTAAGTGGCTGCGTGGACGTGATTTAACCCGTCCGATACATTATGAGAGCACGCTTGGTATGGACGTTAAGCCAACCGAGCCGTTCCCGATCGATACCGATATGTTTTCTCGTATGTATACCGATGTAAACTATTGCCGTGCAGCCGCTCAGGATAATGAGGACAAGACCCGCCCGTTTATTTTGTGTGAGTATTCGCACGCAATGGGTAATGGACCCGGTGACCTTAAGGACTATTGGGACGTGATTTATGAGCAGGATAGATTTATGGGTGCATTCGTCTGGGAATGGTGCGACCACGCCGTGTTTGACGGCGTAGACGAAAACGGCAAACCTAAATTCCTGTATGGCGGCGACTCAGGTGAAAAATTGCACGACGGCAACTTCTGCGTTGACGGTCTTGTTTCGCCTGACAGAGTTGTTAAGCGTGGCCTTAAGGAGCTTAAATATGTTATTCAGCCTGTAAGGGTTGAGGCGATTAACCTCGAGGAAGGCGAATTTGAAATCACCAACCTCTACGATTTTATATATCTCAGTCGCCTTGAGTGCAAGTGGGAGCTTACCTGTAACGGCAAAAGGATTGACGGAGGCTCTCTCGGTGCGCTTGCAATTGCTGCGCACAAGAGTAGGGTTGTCAAGCTTGATTACAGCTTGCCTGAGAGCGGCAGATGCTATATCAGATTCAGTTTTGTTCAGACTGGTATAGGTGAGCTGCTCATTGAGGGAGACGAGATGGCGTTTGCCCAGTTCAAGCTGCCCGTTGAGGTGAACAAGTCAACCAAACAGCTTCCGAACAGAACGATAGACGTTGATGAATCGGTCAGCCGCATACAGATTAAGGGTGACGGCTTCTGTCATATTTTCGATAAGAAAAATGCAGCCTTCCGTCAGCTCGCATTTGGTGATAGAAAACTGCTGTCCACTCCTATGAAGTTCAACATATGGAGAGCGATGACAGATAACGAGAGATTCATCAAAACTGACTATATCCGCAACGGCTTTAATGATTCAAGCGTGCGTGTATATACCACCTCTGTTGACAGTAAAGAGGGCAATGTTGTAATCCGTCAGGAGATTTCCTTTGTGTGTCAGACTAAGGCTCCAAGAGTCAGAGCCCACGTTGCGTGGACTGTTGACAGGGCGGGCAACGTGGACCTTGAGTGCGAAACTAATATCACCGATTTAGGCACAACTCAAAGAGGCGCAACACCGCCGCGCTTTGGCATAAGATTTGTTATGGATAAGTCTTATTCCAATGTTGAGTATTTCGGTTTTGGTCCTGATGAAAGTTATATTGATAAAAAGAATTCCGAGTATGTTGGCAGATTTAAGTTTAATGCTTTGCAGCAAGACATAGAAACCATTAAGCCACAGGATTACGGTAACCGCTATAATACCGAGTGGGCAGGCATTGTTGATGCAGAGGGTTGCGGCATTATGCTTAAAAATGATGACGGTTTTGATTTCTCGGCTTTGCCGTATACGCAAGAGGAGCTTGAGCGCAAGGCGCATAATTTCGAGCTTGATAAACTCGGCAAGGTTGTGGTTTGCGCAGACTTCCTTAACAGTGGTGTCGGCTCAAACAGCTGTGGACCTTATTTGGAAAATAGATATAGTATACCCAATGATTTTGTGTTTAAGTTGAGCATCAGACCTGTTGCGGCGCACGACGATTTGTGTGAAATTGCAGATACAGAGTTTGACGGCTCACAGCATATTGCCTATGACCAGATTGAGTTTTAATAGTGGCGGTAGCAAGGTCAAAAGAGTAGTTTTGGTTTTGCTGCTGTTCAACCTCTTATTTATATGGGGCAACTCCTTACTAAACCCAGAGATAACACATTCAATAAGCGACATTGCGGTGAATATGTTCAGTGAGGTAAAGGAGGATGGCGGCAAGCTCGTTTCCAGTGGCCCTTTGCCTGATGAAGTGTATAATAATCCGAGTGCTCCGCCTAAAGAGGTTATTGACAAGTATCAGGATGTGTTTAATACAACGCAGACTAAGTGGAGATACAGGGCTTATGTGCGTAAAGCGGCGCATTTGCTTGAGTATTTTAGCTTTGGTTTGCTTTGCGGTATCTATTTCTTTTTTTCTAAGGTTGATTTAAACGGCTTTAAGCGGTTGGCGTTGATTGGCGTTGTTGTTCCTGTAACCGACGAAATTATACAAAAGTTTTGCGACAGGACGGCAAACTTCAAAGACGTGCTGACCGACACAATCGGTTATGCGGTTGGAATCGCTGCGGCGGTTTTAATATTGTATCTTGTGCGTAAGCGAAGAACGAAAGCTTAATTTAAGTAATAAAAACCCCTTGAGTAACACTCAAGGGGTTTTGTTTGGTTAGTTTACTTATTCAAGCCACCAAGGCTTCTTTTCTTCGTCCTTTTCCCACCAATGCTTTTCATTTTTAGCGTTCTCAGTGCCCTCGCCCTCGAAGTCAAAATCTGTTTCGGGTACAGGCTCGAAAGCCTTGAGGTCGGTGCGTTCGCCTTCGGGTTTGGGATTTCCGTTTATGTCAAGGCCATTGTCGTCATAACGGGTGCCGTTTCTGTGAAAACCGAGCGCAGACCAACCGTTTTTATCAAAGCCGTTGGGGTCATATTTTGGCTTTTTCTTTGGCAGAGAGTAACCTTTCGCAAGGTCTGGATTGGCAATCCTGATTGCAACGTATATGCCTATAAAAACAAGCCATATAAAAATTATTATAAGTGCGGCTAAATTCATACTTGGTCTCCTTGTTATCAGTATTGCCTGAAGCTTGCGATTACCTTGCCGAGAATTATCACCGTTTCAGGTACAATGGGAGAAAACGCCTCGTTTTCAGGCATCAGCACAACTGCGCCGTTGTCCATAAAGTCAAGACGCTTTACTGTTGCCTCTTCGTCGATTAGCGCAACAACAATGTCACCACGCTCGGCGGCGGATGCCTTTTCGGCGTAGATAATATCGCCGTCGAGGATGCCTGCGTTCATCATGCTCATGCCCTTAACTCTAAGAGCAAAAATTTCTCGACCTCTTGTGATATCGTAGGAAAGCGGCAGATATCTTTCTATATTTTCAATAGCAGTTATCGGCACGCCTGCGGTAACGGTGCCAACCAATGGCACGCTAACGCTTTTTGCAGCGCCCTCAATCTGAATTGCACGAGCAGCGCCACCGTTACGCGATATAAGGCCCGCTTTCTCAAGCGCAGTAAGCACACCGAAAACAGTAGAGGTGGACTTGATGCCTGTTGCAGCACAAATCTCACGCACTGTAGGCGGCACGTGCGAGTTGGAACACTCTTTGAGATAATCAAATACTTTTTGCTGATTAGGCTTTAATTCCATAATTTCAGCTCCCGTTTTATAATTTATTGGGCGTTTATTTTGCGAGTAAAATGTCTGTGAGCATCGGGCCTCTTTCTACAAATACGCCAGTGTCTGCGGCGGTCTGCTCGGTGAAGGTGTCAACGCCCTGAACAATGTTTTCGCTGTCGTACATAATAAACGGCACGGGGTCAGCGGTGTGGGTGGCTATGGTAAGCGGAGTCGGGTGGTCGGGCAGAATCATCATTTTGAACGGCGTGCCCTCAAGCGCTTTTACGATGGGCGCAACGATTTTTTCGTCGATAAGCTCGATTGCGCGCACTTTGTTTTCTGCTTCACGGCGGTGACCGCACTCGTCGGGCGCCTCGAGGTGAACATATACGTAATCGTGAGTTTTAAGAGCGTCAATAGCGGCGGCGGCTTTTCCGTCGAAGTTTGTGTCGATATAGCCAGTTGCGCCGTCAACCTCAATAACATCCATATTTGCGCACTTGCCGATGCCTTTGATTAGGTCCACTGCAGATACAACTGCACCCGAAATGCCTGTTTTGCTCTTGAAATCCTCAAGCGCAGGACGGCTGCCCTGTCCCCAGAGCCAGATTGATGTGGCGGGTTTTTTGCCTGCGGCTACACGTGCCAAGTTGACGGGATGGTCTTTTAGCACGTCAACGCTTTTTTTCATCAAACTAATTAGACCCGAAGTGTTATGTCCGTCGAGATGGTTACATATTTTTTGACCGGATATATCGTGCGGCGGGGTGAGGGTATATCCGTCAGCCTTGCCCTTGTGCCAGATAAGACAATGGCGGTAGCTGATGCCGGAGTAGAACTTAAACTCGTCATCGCCGAGAGCGGCTTCAATTGATTTTATAAGCTCAGCCGCTTCCTCTGTTGAAATATCGTCGGCGCAATAGTCAACCATAGTTTTGTCTTCATATTCATCTTCGTCTGAGAGCGTGACAAGATTGCAGCGGATAGCAATATCATCGTCAGCCATTTTGATGCCGATGCTTGCTGCCTCAAGCGGTGACCTGCCTGTATAGCATTTAAGCGGGTCAAAGCCCATAACCGAGAGATTGGCAACGTCGCTTCCGGGTGCAAGCCCGTTATCAACAGTGCGCACGCAGCCAACAGTGGCTTTTTTAGCAAGCGCATCTATGTTTGGCTTGTATGCCTTTTGCATAGGGGTTAATCCGCCAAAGTCGGCAACAGGACGGTCTGCCATACCGTCACAAAGTATAACAACATATTTCATAATAGAAAGCACCACCAAAACATTTGTTTCTTTTTTTATATTGTAACATAAAACTTTTCGTATGGGAATAGGCAATTGACAAAAGTTTTTATTTGGGCTATTATAATTTTTACATTGGTAGGTGAATTTTGATGCAAAAAGGATATAAGCTACGTGTGCTCATGCCCATTTTTATTTTAATATTAGTAAGCGCGGTTGTTCTTGGAACAATACTTATCTTACCGCACGATACGCCAGTTGTGACTCCGTCGGTGACGTACCCAAACGTGTTAAACGGCGGTAAGGTTGCGGTTGACGGTTCGATGCTTTTTTACGTTGATGCAAACGGGGTTTTGCGTTGCTTAAGCGGCGGCAAGAGCTACCAAATAAGCGAGGGCGCTGATTGTATCAGTCCGTACGGCACAGGAATTGTTTACCGCACTTCAAACGGCGAGGCTGTTTACAGCAGCTTTAACGGAGAACAAAAACGCACTGTTTTGACAGGCGTTGAGCAGATGATGGTCAGCGGAAACTGGATATATTACACGCACGACGGAGGAAAGCTGTCTAAGTGCTTTATAAAGGACTCAAAGGTGCGTGACTTAGATTTAAAGGTAAAGCAGTTTTTGGTAGTTACAAACCAGATTTTATACACGGCTGAGGACGGGTATCTGTATTCTGCATTGACTGACGGAAGCGGTTCTGCCCGTTTTTTGAACGAGAAGGTTGACAGCTTTACGTGGCAAAACTCGCAGGTTTTCTATAAGCAAGACGGTGTGCTGTACTCTGTGTCAGCGTCGAACACCGCCAGAAAGGCAACGTATTTTGAGGTTGACGAGTATAACATTATGCAGTCGGGACTATTGGTGTTCACCGATGAGGGCGGCTTGCATACGTATGACTTAACTGACAGCTCCGCAAAGGTTAGAGACGTGGCTGTAAAGGGCGATAATCCGAGCGGAATAAGCGTTATAGATGATGAGATATATTATTACAATTCGCAGGGGCAAATGTTTAAATGCTTGAAAGATGGCTCAAAAGCGCTTGAATTATAGGAAAAATATGTCTAATCTGCACGAAAAAATATTCTTGATTTTTATATAACGTGGTGCTATAATATGTATACTGATATTGAATTCATTAGGAGGATTATAACTATGAAAAGAATAGTATGTCTTATGCTCGCTCTTGTTATGGTATTTGCTGTTTCTGCTGTTGCTATGGCAGCAGGTAGCCCTGAGGCTGAACCTCAGTATTCATGCGAACTCAAGAACGACAATGCAAACGCAGGCTCTGTAAAGAAGGAGCTTACCGGCACTGATACTTACACTCTTACTGCAACTCCCGTTGAGGGCAAGAAGTTCGCAGGTTGGACCATCAGCGGTAATTACACCATCGTAAGCGGTTCACTCACCAGCGAGGTTATCGTTGTTAAGCTCACCAGTGACATTGTTGCTACTGCAAAGTTCAACGAAGCAGGCCTCAGCGGTGACGGCAGCGGAAACGCTCCTGAAACCAGCGATAATTTCGGCCTTATGCTTCTTATCGGCGCTCTGTCTTTGGCAGGCGTAGGCGTTGCTACTAAAAAGGTTATTGCCTGATTATTGGGCGGTAAACAGATTTAGCTGAATTTATATCCCATCCAATAATCCTGAAAAGGTTATGGATGGGATATTTATGTTTTAAAGGGGTTTTCGAGTTGTTAGGAAAATGGGATTTGGGCAAAAAGAAGTGGATAGTTGTGTGGATTGTGTGTGCGGCGGTTTTTGCGCTGACGCTCTTTTTCGTGCTGAAATGGTGGTTCGGCGGCCCAACGGACACATCTGAATATAAGACCGAAACCTCCTCGTCAGCGGTGTCTGAGATAGAGTACGTTGACAACCCCATAGATTTTGACTCGCTTAAAGCGGAAAACGCCGACGTTTGCGGTTGGATAACTCTGCCCGAAACGAACATAGATTACCCCATACTTCAAAGCTCGGTGGAGAACGATAATTTTTACCTTGACCACGACTTTAATAAAAAGAAGAGCATTTATGGCGCAATCTATATTCAGCGTTTAAACAGCAACCGTTTCACAGACCCTAACACAGTGATTTACGGTCACAATATGAAAAACGGCACAATGTTCCGCCATTTGCACAAGTTCAGGGAAAAGGACTTTTTTGACGCAAACGAGTATTTTTACATATACACGCCAGGGCACATTTACACATACCGCATCTTCGCTGCTTACAGAAGTGACAACCGTCATATTTTAAATTCCAATGATTTCACCGATGAGCAGTCGTATGCGGAATATATAGAAACTGTGAAAAACCCGACAAGCCTTATTAAAAACACCAGAGAGGTTGACATCACAACTGACGACAGGATAGTTACGCTCAGCACTTGCATATCAGACAAGAGGTATCGCTATCTTGTTCAGGGAGTATTGATTAAAGATGAGCTTACAAAATAACGAAAACACACAAAGAAATGTTAATATGCAAGACGGCTCAAAAGCTGAAAAGACGCCTTGTAAGCTTTTCGACCGCAGATGGAAGAAAATACTTGTGTCTGTGCTGGCGGTGCTTGTCGGAGTTGCGTTGATTGCGGCGGGTTGCTTTTCAGTGCTGTGGTTTAAGGGGAAGCAGTCGCTTAAGACCGAAGCCCCTAATATGACAGCAAGCAATCTGGACGCAGAGCTTGATGACGATGTTGTTATATATAAGGGCGATAGGTACAAGTTCAATCCCGATATTACGTCACTGCTGTTTATCGGCACAGATGGAAAGAGCAAGGAGCTTAACGGTAAAAAGTCGGGTTACGGACAGGCGGATGCGCTGTTTTTAGCCGCTATCAACACAAAAAGCGGAGAGGTTTCGCTCATATCCATTCCCCGTGATTCAATGGCAAGAGTCAGGGTGTATTCTGACGAGGGCAACTTCATTGATACCGAGCAAATGCAGATTTGCCTGTCCTATGCCTACGGTCAGGGCGGCAAGCTCAGCTGTGAAAACACGGTTGAGGCGGTCTCAAACCTGATGTATGGAATAAACATAAACACCTATTTTTGTCTTGATTGGAAAGCTGTATCTGAAATAAACGATATGGTGGGCGGAGTCACTGTTGATGAGTACGATGCTCAGTTCAACAAGACGGGTAAAAAGGTTACGCTCAAGGGTCAGGCGGCGCTTGACTACATTTTGCTTAGGGACCGCGCCAATGTTAACTCAAGTATAAACAGGCTTGATAGACAGATTAGCTATATAAAATCATTTTCATCGCAAATTATAGAAAAAACCAAGCAGGATATAAGCACACCGCTTAGTATTTATAACAAGATAAACAGCCGCTCGATAAACACGCTTGATGCTTCGAAGATAACATATCTATCAACCGTTTTTTTAAACGGCGGTGCAAAGCTCAACTTTGAAAGTATAGCGGGAGAGATGGTACAGGGCGAGAAGTACGCCGAGTTTTATCCCGATGAGCAAGCGTTGTATGAGCTTGTGCTTAAGGTGTATTATCAAAAGCTAAAATAAAAATAAATATGAAAATCAAAACTGCCTCGTAATTTTTTACGGGGCAGTTTTTTGCGCTTTGTTTACGGCAAGCGCTGTTAAAGTAACGGTTATTTTAGGCTGAAAGCGGAAATATATATATTATATATTACGTTATGAGAGGTTGATAATATGGACAACGATATCAAGAAAATGATTGAAAAATACCGTATGGATTTGATGAACTTTAACAACAATCACCCCCAACGTCATTTTAACGAAGCTCCGAGAGAGAGGACTGTGGTTGGCTCGGGCAGTACACCGCAGTCAAGCGGCGATACAACAGCACCTCAGCAGCCTCGCCCTGACCAAGTGCAGCCTCGTCCTGACCAAGTGCAACCCCGTCCTGACCAAGTGCAACCCCGTCCTGAGCTGCAACCTGAAATGCCGATGCCGCCAGTTACAATGCCTGAGATAGACCGTCCCACACAGCCTGCGCCCGAGATTCCCACACAGCCGATGGTTACCCCTGAGCAGATGCCGATGGAGATGCCGATGCAGATGCAAATGCCCACCGAGAGCGACATTCTCGGTTACATACAAGTACGCACCTTTACCGCAAGTCAGGCAACGCCTGTTGCCAATGCCGACGTTGTGATAAGCAAGGGCGATACGATTTTGTATCAGCTCAGAACCAATGAAAACGGGGCAACGGGCGTTGTTGCTCTGCCGACTGTGAGCAAGGAGCTGTCGCAGCAGTCGGGCAATCCGCGCCCTTACGAAACCTACGATATCAGGATTAAAGCGCCAGGATATCTTAATGTAATAAGCAAAGACGTGCCCGTATTTGAGGGCATTACGGGCGTGCAGAACGTGGCTATGTTGCCGCTGCCTGAGTTTAGCACGAACATGGAAACCGAGTATTTTAACACGGAACCGAATCTGTGAGGTGAGCGAAAATGGCAACTCTACCTTTTATTCCCGAAAACATAACGGTGCATCTTGGCCGCCCGTCCGAGTCGGCGCAAAACGTGACGGTTACTTTCCCTGATTACATAAAAAATGTTGCGTCAAGTGAAATTTACCCCACGTGGCCTGAGGATGCAATCAGGGCAAACATATTAGCGCAGATATCCTTTGCGCTCAACAGAATATACACCGAGTGGTACCCCAGTCAAGGCTATGATTTTGACATAACAAACACCACCGCCTTTGACCAGTCCTTTGTAAACGGGCGCAACGTGTTTGAAAATGTTTCCGCCATAGTTGACGATATTTTTAATAGCTATGTAAGACGTCAGGGTAATATTGAGCCGCTGTTTACCGCATATTGCAGCGGCAGAGGAGTAACCTGTGACGGACTTAAGCAGTGGGATACAGTTGACCTTGCAAATCAGGGCTTATCTGCGCTTGATATTTTGAAGTATTACTATGGCGACGATATTGAGCTTGTTACCGACGCGCCAGTCAGGGTAAACAGCCCGTCTTATCCCGGACTTCCGCTCAGGCTGGGTGACGCAGGCCGTTCTGTGCAACAGCTCCAGCTAAGGCTAAACAGAATTGCGCGCAACTATCCTGCGATACCAACCATCTCGCCTGTGTATGGAATTTTTGACCGCGCAACTGAGGATGCGGTGAGGAAGTTTCAAGAGGTGTTTGGTCTGACACCCGATGGCATCGTAGGTAACGGCACGTGGTATAGGGTGGCATACATATATTCGTCGATTAAGCGGCTTGCGGAGCTTAACTCTGAGGGGCTTACTTTTAATGATTTACCGCAGCGTTATCCAGGCGTTCTGCAACCGGGTGACACAGGTGACGAGGTATCTATAATTCAGTATTATCTCGCCATCATCGGCAGATATTACGATACAGTGCCGTCGGTTGCGATAGACGGTATCTACGGCGATGCCACCACAAACGCAGTCAAGGCGTTTCAGCGCACGTTCGGGTTAACTGAGGACGGCATAGTCGGTGTGAACACGTGGAACGACATATACAGAGCATACAGAGGTATCATCAGCGAGCAGAACACAGACCCAAGCCGAGCGGCTTTATATCCCGGAACGGTATTGCGCATAGGCTCAACAGGGGAATACGTCACCTTGCTGCAGACGTATCTTTCAACCATATCCGATTCGTTCCCGTCAGTGCCCAAGATAACCCCCGACGGACAGTTCGGGCCCGCTACAGATGCGGCGGTCAGAGCCTTCCAGACAGAGTTTGACTTAACTCCAAACGGAATAGTTGGCGTTATAACTTGGAATGCGATAGCATCCTTATATGATGATTTGAGGGATTGATTATGAACGAGAGAACCATACGGCGTCTGCAGGAAAGGCTTAGGTTGATAGCGCAGTACGGCAAAAATATGCCTGTTGAAACGGTAGACGGTATCTACGGAGAGGACACTGCGAATGCGGTCAGAGCTTTTCAGCAGTTGTTTGGGCTTACCCCAACGGGCGAGATGAATTACGAAACGTGGACTGTGCTTGATGAGGTTTACGCTCTGGTGCTTGAAAAAACCTCGCCACCTATACCGCTTGAAGTATTTCCAGACGGAGATTTTGTGTTAAAAAAAGGAGATGAGTCACCGCTTGTTGTAATATTGGAGATAATGCTGAACACGCTCGCTGAGGCGTTTGATAATCTGATAAAGGTTCAGCCAACAGGAAAGTACGGCGAGGGCCACTCAAAAGCGGTGAGTTATCTTCAAAGTATAAATAGTATCGAGCCAAGCGGAGAGGTTGATAAGCTCACGTGGAATGTGCTTTCAAGGCTGTATAACGGTTTAAACGGGCAGGTGCGTTAGCTTGCAAAAGGGCAGATTTATTAAAAACGCCGCGATTATGACCCTAACCGCTCTAATGCTGAGAACGATTGGAATGTTTTTCAGGGTATGGCTGTCAGGGCAGATAGGCTCTCAGGGTATGGGACTTTATCAGCTTATATTTTCTGTGTATATGCTTGCAGCCACCTTTGCAACAAGCGGCATAACCACTGCTGTGACTCGGCTTATAGCAGAGGAGCTTGAGCTTGGCACAGCGGCATCGGTAAAGCGGATTTTGAAAAGGAGTATCACGCTTGCCCTGATTATCGGTGTTGCGTCGGCGTTGCTTGTGTATGTGTTCAGCGATGTAATAGCGGCGCATTGGATTAAGGATATAAGAGCGGCTCGCTCGCTGAGAATACTGTCGTTGTCGTTGCCGTTTATGGGGATATCGAGCTGTATAAAAGGCTATTTTTATGCAAATCGGCGCGCAACGACTCCGTCTGCAGCGCAGGTGTTTGAGCAGCTTATCAGGATAGCGGTTGTGTTTTTAATTATAGATTCGTGCGCTCAAAAGGGGCTTGAGTACGCTTGCGCCGCCGTGCTGATAGCCGATACAATCGCAGAGGCGGCATCGTGTCTGTTTGTATATGTGGGATATGTGCGTGATAAACGCAAACTCAGCTCAAAAATCGGCGCAAGGGCGGCGCCGCCTTATTCGGTGGTGCGAAGGCTTGTAGCAATATCTGCACCCATAGCGGGCGGCCGTTATTTAACCACCTTGCTAAGAACAGTGGAAAGTCTGCTTGTGCCTGGTTGCCTTGCGGTGAGTCTGGGCACAAGAAACGATGCACTGTCGGTTTACGGAGCATTCAGGGGAATGGCAATGCCCGTTATGTTTTTCCTTTCTGCATTTTTGACCGCCATTTCCACTTTGCTTGTGCCTGAGCTGAGCTCAGCGCTGTCAACAGGTAACAAGCTGGGGATATCAAGCTCGGTTAAGCGCACAATACATATTACAATGAGCGTGTCGATGCTTGTGGGCGGTGCTTTTTTTGCATTCGGAGAGGATATAGGTAAGGCGGTTTACGGCACAAACGAGGTTGGATATTTTATCGTGGCGCTGGCGCCGCTTATACCCCTGATGTATATGGAGAGCGTGGTAACAGGCGTGCTCAACGGGCTCGACCAGCAGACGCACATTTTTGCTTATAACGTGGTGGACTCCGTTTTGAGAATCATACTTATATATGTGTTTGTTCCTCGTTATGGAGTAAGCGGATTTATCGGGGTGACAGTGTTCAGTAATCTGCTCACACCGCTTTTGTGCTTGAATCGGGTGCTCAAGGTTTCGAACACAAAGCTGTCATTTGTTGATTGGGTGTTACGACCGCTTTTGTGCACCGCCGCAGCTATAACTGTGGCAATTGCGGCATCGAGGTATATGACGGGGCTCAGCTTGATTGCAAAAACTGTGTCAGAGATAACGATTTGCGTCGCAATATATGTGCCTATGCTGTATGCAACTGGCGGTATGACGCAAACGAGTGATTTTATTATTAACTTTAGAAAAAAGAAGTTGAAAAAAAGTATGAATGTGGTATAATATTTTTGCGACACAAACTAAATAAACGACCTTAACGATGGGAAACTACCTAGGTAAAAGGTGTTCTCCTTATCCTTCGTTGAGGTCGGTTTGTGTCGCAACTACCGAGGAGAACGCTTTTTCGGCACATCTCTTCGGGGGTGTGCTTTTTTGTATTTGTAAAGGTTGCAAAAATTACAGTTATGTGATAAAATATAGACATACCACATCACAATTAAATTATAATTAACTATTTATCTACATTTAGGGGAACACTACCTTAGTAAAAGGTGTTCTCTCTATTCTCCTATGTGGGTAAATAGTGTCGGTGTGATGTGGTAGTCTAACCGGGAGAACGCTTTTTCGGCACATCTCTTCGGGGGTGTGCTTTTTTGTTGAGGTGGTTTATGAATAAAGTAAAAAGAGTTGTGATTGCAGGTTGCAGAAATTATTTTGATTATGAAGAAGCAAAGGCTTTTATTGACTTGTGTTTATTAAACATACGAAAAAACTACGATATTATTATTGTTTCAGGAGGGGCAAAGGGAGCAGATTCTTTGGGTGAGCAATATGCTATAGAAAACGGGTTTGAGATTGAACAATATTTGCCGAATTGGGATATTTATGGAAAAGGAGCAGGGCATCGACGCAATCGTTTAATGGCAGAAGTGTGTGATTGTGTAATTTGTTTTTGGGATGGGCAAAGCAAAGGAACAAAGTCAATGATTAGTTATGCAAAAATGCATGATAAACCAATAAAAGTTAAGAAGATATTTATTAAATAAAAATCAGGGTTGTTTCTTTCCAAAGCAGCTCTGATTTTTTTTGTATGTTTTGCTAATTGAAAAACACATTAAACACTATATAATGAGAGTGTTAAATCATAAATAGCGGCTGAGTTAACAACTGTTCTTTTATGGGAGGAGAAAATATGAAAATCATGGCAAAGGCTTTAACATTATTACTGGCACTTTCAATGCTGCCGCTTTCTGCGGGGTGCACCACAGGCGGTAACTCGGTTGCTTCATCATCAATTGCATCTAAGAAGCCCTCATCATCGACTGCGTCGACAGAGTCGATTGCAACATCGTCAGAGCCTTTAATTCCGGCTGTAAACGATTATTCT
Source organism: Acutalibacteraceae bacterium (assembly GCA_045579085.1). Lineage (GTDB taxonomy): Bacteria > Bacillota > Clostridia > Oscillospirales > Acutalibacteraceae > RGIG2206. Next base: position 14,939 of record JAZNLO010000028.1, on the reverse strand, counting down.
ACCCGTACATATAATTTCACAGAAATTACTGAGTATCTCAAGATAAACGGACGTTATGCCGTTACTAAAACAGACACAAAAACGGGCTCTAAGCCGTGTATATCCTTTGACCATACCGCTCAGCTGCTTGCGTTCAACGCTGATTGCGAGGGCGACGTTGTAATTGATATGACTGCCGCCTCGCTTGCAGACGAGGGCAGAGAGGAAAAGTATTTTCTCGTTGTTGTTGACGGCGTTGAGGAGCGTATGCTTGTAAACGGAATGCGCGGCACAGAAGCAAAGCTGTCGCTTACTATCGCAAAAAATCTTAAACGCGGCAAGCACACTTTTGAGGTTTACCGTCAGTTTGAGCTTACTAACGGAATTTGTAACTTGGTTTCCGTTACAATGAACGGCGTGCCCACAGAGCGCCCGAAGAATAAGGATTTATACATCGAGTTCTTTGGTGACTCTATCACAGCAGGCTTTGGCAACCTCACAACATCTGATGACCAAGTAAACACTCATTATCCTGATAAATCATCAGGCACAGACACTTATGCTTTCTATACAGCAAAGGCGCTCAACGCAGATATGTCTGCTGTGGCGCGAAGCGGACTTGCGTTTTCATACGGCATTACCGGCACACCAATACAAACTTTTTGGCGTGAAACTTCATATGCGCGCGCTGATTTAGGTGAATACAAGCCTGAGCGTCAGCCTGACATTGTTGTTGTAAATCTCGGCACGAATGACCATTATAACTATGAAGACAAGGGTATGACCAGAGAGCAACTGTATGAGGCGGCGGTTAAGTTCTTGCAGATGGTCAGAAAAGACAGACCAAACGCAAAAATCGTCTGGGTATACGGAATGATGGGCGATAAGATTCAGGACGAGATTAAACAAGCCGTTGAGGAAATGGGCGGCGAGAGCAAGGGCTACTACTTCTACGCGGCAAAGCGTGGACAGAACGGCGGTAGCGCACATCCTGCGAAGGCAGACCATCAGGTTGCTTCAGAGGGACTTGTAGAGTTTATTAAAGGTATAATGTAAAGTTTTACGGCAGTTGGCGTAAATAAACATTGACTGCCGTGATTTTACATTGTTGTTGCTTGACAAAATATGGCAACATTATATAATGAAGGGGTAAATAAAAAAGAGCGGCTGAGTTAACAAGTGTTCTTTATGGGAGGAGAAAATATGAAAATAATGGCAAAGGCTTTATCTTTATTACTGGCGCTTTCAATGCTTCCGCTTGCAGCGGGCTGCAATAACGGAGCCGACTCTGCAGCATCATCAAAAGCTGCATCTAAGAAGCCCACTTCGTCTGCTGTATCGTCAGAGGCAGAGTCTCAAGCAGCAGCTTCAGCTTCAGCATCGTCTGAGCCTGTTATTCCCACTGTTAACGACTATTCTACACGTACATATAACATTCCTGAGATAATGAGCAACCTTAAGATAAATGGACGTTATGCAGTCACCAAAGCAGGCTCTGTGGCAAACAATGCAGATAGCATAACCTTTGACCATACTGCACAGATGATTTCGTTTAATGCTGATTGCGAGGGCGACGTTAAGCTCACAATGACCGTTGAATCACCAAATGTAGATGGTCGCGAGGGTAAATATTTCCTCGTGGTTGTTGACGGTGTTGAGAAGCGTATGCTTGCAAAGGGAACAAAAGGCAAAGAGGTAATGTTAGACCTTATCATCGCTGAGGGACTTAAGCGTGGAAAGCACACCTTTGAGGTTTACCGTCAGACTGAGGCTATTCACGGCTTGTGCAATATGATTTCGATTACAATGAACGGCGTGCCCACAGAGCGCCCGAAGAACAAGGACTTATACATCGAGTTTTTGGGCGACTCTATCACTGCGGGTTACGGCAACCTTACCACAGTTGAGGACGAGGTACAGCCGTCTTACCCCGAAAAGTCATCAGGCACAGACACGTATGCCTTCCTCACTGCAAAGGCGCTCAACGCAGATATGTCTGCTGTGGCGCAGAGCGGAGTTGCATACGCTTGGGGAATCGGCGACCGCACGATAGACGATTACTGGTTTAAGACTTCGTTCCTTCGTTCAAATTTGGGTAATTACAAGGCGGAGCGACAGCCTGACATTGTTGTAATCGGTCTTGGTACAAATGACCACCGCGAATACGAGAGCAAAGGCTTTACTGATGAACAGATGACAGAGGCTGCTGTCAAGCTTTTGAAAAACGTAAGACAGGAAAGACCCAACGCCAAGATTGTGTGGCACTATGGTATCTTGAACAACTTCCTTAATAAAGAAATCAAGAAGGCTGTTGAGGAGATGGGCGGAGCCGCTAAGGGCTTCTATTATTGCGAAACCGAGCGCAGACAGGATGGCGGCGGTTGGCATCCCAGCAAAGAAAACCATCAGGCCGCTTCTGAGGAATTGGTTGAGTTTATTAAAGGCATAATGTAAATGATTAACGGCAGTTTCACGCTTTGGTGCAGCTGCCGTATTTTTATGTTTTGCTACTTGAAAAAAAGGTAGTAGCGTTGTATAATTAGAACATTGATTTCGTAAAGAGCGGTTGAAACGATAAACGCTCTTTTATAGGAGGAATAAATATGAAAATTATGACAAGAGTTTTGGCAGTGTTGGCTTTAGTTGCGATAATGCTCACAGGCTGCACCACAGGCGGCGGCTCGTCTGCATCGTCAACTGCTGCATCTAAAAAGCCTGCGGCGTCTGTTGCTGCATCTGAGACTGCATCAGAGACGGAGTCACAGGCTGGGTCAATTGCTTCTGCTTTGCCCGAGAAAAATGATTATTCTGAGAATACATATAAAATCACAGAATCTCTTGAGAAGCTCAAGATAAACGGACGTTACGCTGTTACAAACGCAGGGGATGCAGGCGGATACGTGCCTTGCATATCGTTTGATAATACTGCTGCTTTGCTTGCTTTCAATGCAGACTGTGAGGGCGCTGTTACTATCACAATGACTGTTGAAACGCTTACAAGCGATGTGGATGTAAACAAGCATTTTCTTGTTGTAGTTGATGGCGCTGAGAAGCGTATGAGCGTTACCGGTCAAAAGGGTATGACAGTTAAAGCAAAACTCACTGTTGCAGAGGGACTCAAGCGTGGAAATCACACCTTTGAGGTATATCGTCAGTTTGAGTCGGGTCAGGGTATGTGCGACCTGATTTCCATCACAGTAAACGGCGTATTGACAGAGCGCCCGAAAAACAAGGCTATGTTTATTGAGTTTTTCGGTGACTCTATCACAGCGGGTTACGGAAATCTAACCACAGGCTCGGATAGTGAAAACACATCTTTCTCTTCTAAGTCCTCAGGTACCGACACTTACGCTTTCCTTGCCGCAAAGGCACTTAACGCTGATATGTATGCAGTTGCGCAAAGCGGTGTTGCATACACTTGGGGAGTCGGTCAGCGTGATATATACCATTTCTGGAACAAGATTGCGTTCCGTCGCGCTGAGCTTGGCGATTACAAGGCAGACCGTCAGCCTGATGTTGTTGTTATCAATCTCGGCACAAACGACGGCGGCTACAAGAGCAAGGGCTATACCGAGAAGCAGCTGACAGAGGCGGCTGTTAAGCTTATGCAGACGGTAAGAAAAGACAGACCAAATGCAAAAATCGTATGGTTCTACGGTATGATGGGTAACAAGATTAACACCGAGATAAAAAATGCTGTTGACGAAATGGGCGGCGCCGCAAAGGGCTTCTATTATTGTGAGGGAACAGCAGGCCAGAGTGGCGGCGGCGGACATCCTAATAAGGAAGAGCACAAAGCAAATGCCGATATTTTGGCCAATTTCATCAAGGGCATAATGTAAGGCAAGTAATTAAAAATTATAGATAAACAAGCAGAGCCGTTTCATAACAAAACGACTCTGCTTTTTTTGTGTGTTTTGCTACTTGAAAAAAACGTTAAAAATTATATAATGATAGTGTTAAAATATAAAGAGTTGTTATGACAATAGCGGTTCTTTTATGGGAGGAGAAAATATGAAAACAATGGCAAAGGTCTTAACGTTATTGTTGGCTTTTTCAATGCTGCCGCTTTCTGTAGGTTGCAACAATGGAGTTGACTCTGCTGCATCATCAAAAGCTGCATCATCGGTTGCATCGAAAAAACCTGCATCTTCGGCTGCTTCATCACAGGCTGAATCCGAAGCGGTGTCGTCAGAGCCTGTTATTCCTTTGGTAAATGACTATTCTGAGCGTACATATAAGGTGACCGAAATTGTCGAAAACCTTAAGTTGACCGGTCGTTACACTCAAACAAACGCCGGCGAAGCAGGCGGTTATGCGCCTTGCATTATCTATGACCACACAGGCGCGTTGCTCGCTTTCAATGCAGACTGCGAGGGCGATGTATCTGTTGAGATGACTGTTGAATCACTTGCAGACGAGGGTATGGTTAACAAATACTTCCTCGTTATTGTTGACGGCGTTGAAGAGCGCGTTATGGTTAGCGGTCAGCTGGGCGGAACCGTAAAGGTAACACTTCCAGTTGCAAAAGGACTTAAGCGCGGAAAGCACACCTTTGAGATTTACCGTCAGTTCCAGCTTGGACATGGTATGTGCAACCTGCTTTCGATTACAATGAACGGCGTGCCCACAGAGCGTCCGAAGGATAAGGACTTATATATCGAGGTATTTGGCGATTCAATCACTGCAGGTAGCGGAAACCTTACTAAAAACGGCGATATTGAATATCAGACATATCCCGGAAAGTCCTCAAGCACAGATTCTTACAGCTTCCTTGCTGCAAAGGCTCTTAATGCAGATATATCTATCATAGCACAGGGCGGACTTGCATACACTTGGGGAGCGGGCGAGCGTGATGTATATCACTTCTGGGACCACATTTCATTCCGTAGAGCAGAGCTTGGCAAATACAAGGCAGACCGTCAGCCTGATGTTGTTGTTATCAATCTCGGCACAAATGACGGCGGTTATAAAGCTAAGGGTTATACCGAAGAACAGCTTACAGAGGCGGCTGTTAAGCTTCTGCAGACGGTAAGAAAAGACAGACCGAACTCTAAGATTGTCTGGTACTACGGTATGATGGGTAATCAGCTCAGTCCTCAGATTAAGAACGCTGTTGAACAGGTGGGAGGCACCGCTAATGGCTTCTATTTCTGCGAGGGCAAGAAGGGTCAAAAAGGCGGTAGCGCACATCCTAATAAGGACGAGCATAAAGAAAACGCAGATATTCTGGCTAACTTCCTTAAAGGCATCCTCTAAATAAACATAAAAAACAGTCGGCGCTAAACTGTGCCGACTGTTTTTTTTATATTATATATATTTTATTTTAATAGGTTTATTATACAGTTTTGCACAGTCAATCATTGACTTTGTACCCTTGCTTTTTCTATCCCAAAAGCAAATAACATAATCACTGGATTTTGCCATTTGTTTGTTTCGTCTTGGTCCTGCACTTTTGCCGTAGGTCTTCCAATTGGCAGGGTATCTTTCAATTTTAAACCCATTTTCCTTTGCGTATCGTTCTCCGATAGCATCAGCGCCACTTGCACACCCCGAAACGATAACTATATTGTTTTCTTTTCGGATATTTGATAAGCAATAATCAATATAGGGTTTTGCCTCGTCATAATTATTATAATCTCTGCACCCCGCAATCACAACTCTTTTAATCATATAAACATCCTTAAAAAACAGACTCACGCTCAATTTTAATCTAAAACAGGTTAAAAGTCAATAACCTAAAACAGATTAGGGTAATCTATTTTTAGATTGATGTAGGGGTGGCGTGTTTTGTGTATAAAAGAATACGTGATTTAAGGGAAGATAATGACAAGAATCAAACTCAACTTGCTCAACTGCTTGGAATGTCGCAAACGGGATATTCAAAATACGAAACCGGTGAAAATGATATTCCTACCGCCGTACTTATAAAACTGGCACGTTATTACAACACAAGTATAGATTATTTGCTTGGCGAAACAGATGAGATGAAACGCTATCCGAAGAAATAAAGTAAAAACCGCCCTCGAAATGGAGGGCGGTTAATTATTTATAAGGAAAACCTAATTATTTAGAAGCCTCTTCAACTGCAACTGCGCAAGCAACAGTCATACCAACCATCGGGTTGTTACCTGCACCGATGAGTCCCATCATTTCAACGTGAGCCGGAACTGATGATGAACCTGCAAACTGAGCATCAGAATGCATACGTCCCATAGTATCGGTCATACCGTAGGAAGACGGACCAGCTGCCATATTGTCAGGATGGAGGGTACGTCCTGTACCGCCGCCTGAAGCAACAGAGAAGTAGTTTACGCCGTTTTCAACGCAGAGCTTCTTATAGGTGCCTGCAACGGGATGCTGGAAGCGAGTGGGGTTGGTGGAGTTACCGGTGATAGAAACGCCAACCTTCTCAAGCTGCATAATTGCAACGCCTTCGGGAACGTTGTCTGCACCGTAGCAGCGAACGTCAGCACGCGGGCCGTTTGAGAAAGCCTTCTCCTCGATGATTTTAACCTGCTCTGTATAGGGGTCAAACTCAGTTTCAACATAGGTGAAGCCGTTGATTCTTGAGATGATATAAGCGGCGTCTTTTCCAAGACCGTTGAGGATAACGCGCAAGGGCTTAGTTCTAACCTTGTTAGCGTTAAGAGCAATCTTGATTGCGCCCTCAGCAGCAGCGAATGACTCGTGACCTGCGAGGAAGCAGAAGCACTCAGTTTCGTCTGAGAGAAGCATCTTTCCGAGATTTCCGTGACCAAGACCAACCTTGCGGTTTTCAGCAACAGAGCCGGGAATGCAGAATGCCTGCAAGCCTATACCGATAGCGGCAGCAGCGTCAGCAGCTTTAGTGCAGCCCTTCTTGATTGCGATAGCGCAGCCAACGGTGTAAGCCCACTTAGCGTTTTCAAAGCAGATGGGCTGAGTTTCCTGAACGATTGTATAGGGGTCGATGCCCTTAGCCTCGCATATCTCCTTGCACACGTCGATGGAGGAGATGCCGTATTCTTTCAAGACTTCGAGGATTTTGGCCTCGCGTCTTTCGTATCCTTCAAATTGTGCCATTTCTTCCTACCTCCTTATTCTTTGCGCGGGTCAATGTACTTAGCAGCATCATCGAAACGTCCGTAAGTGCCTTTAGACTTCTCATAGGCTTCGTTGGGCTCCATACCCTTTTTGATGAAGTCGGTCATCTTGCCGAGAGAAACGAACTCATAGCCGATAACTTCATTGTTCTCATCAAGAGCCATTCTTGTGCAGTAGCCCTCAGTCATTTCGAGGTATCTTACACCCTTAGCCTTAGTGCCGTACATAGTACCAACCATTGAGCGACTGCCTTTACCGAGGTCTTCCATACCTGCGCCGATAACAAGGCCGTCTTCAGAGAAAGCGGACTGGCTGCGGCCGTAAACTATCTGGAGGAAGAGCTCACGCATAGCGGTGTTGATAGCATCGCAAACGAGGTCGGTGTTGAGAGCCTCGAGGATGGTTTTTCCGGGAAGAATCTCTGCAGACATAGCAGCAGAATGAGTCATACCCGAGCAGCCGATGGTTTCAACGAGAGCTTCCTCGATGATACCGTCTTTTACGTTCAGCGAGAGCTTGCAAGCACCCTGCTGAGGAGCGCACCAGCCCACACCGTGAGTATAAGCGGAAATATCTTTGATTTCTTTAGCCTGAACCCACTTGCCCTCTTCGGGAATCGGAGCAGGTCCATGCTTTGGTCCTTTAGCCAAAGGACACATTCTTTCAACTTCAGATGAGTAGTTCATGTTTGGACTCCTTTCAAAAATTCAGCTTAAAATAATAACTGAAAATATTAACTTGGATTATTATACTAAAATTTTACCCATTATTCAAGCAATATAATAATAATTTTTAAAAAATTAGCTATATTTTGGTATTTGATAATATAAAAGTATTGATAAATTAAGAAAACAATTTTATAATTGAATATATAATGAGGAAGGGTAGGAAGAAATATGTCAATTTTGGTAACCGGCGGTGCCGGATATATAGGAAGCCACACCTGTGTTGAGTTGCTTAACGCAGGGGAGGATATTGTTGTTATAGACAACTATTATAATTCAAAGCCTGAAAGCTTGAGAAGAATAAGCAAGATAACAGGTAAGGATTTTAAGTTCTATGAGTGTGACATTCGTGACCGTGACGGGTTAAAGAGAGTGTTTGCCGAGAACGAGATTGACACAGTTATACATTTTGCAGGCTTGAAGGCAGTTGGTGAAAGCTGCCGTATTCCGCTTACATATTACGAGAATAATATAGCGGGCACAGTAACGCTCTGCGAGGTTATGGCTGAGGCAGGCTGCAAGAGAATGATATTCAGCTCATCTGCAACTGTTTACGGAAGCGAAAACGTTGCCCCGTACGACGAGGATATGAGAACAGGCGGCTGCACTAATCCTTACGGCCGCACCAAGTATATGATTGAGGAGATACTCAAGGACCTTTACGAGTCCGACAACGAGTGGAGCATCGCAATGCTTCGTTACTTCAATCCCATCGGTGCGCACGAATCGGGACTCATCGGTGAGGACCCCAACGGCATACCCAACAACCTTGTTCCGTACATTGCACAGGTTGCAGTCGGCAAGCTTGAGAGGCTCGGCGTGTTCGGTGACGATTACGAAACTCACGACGGTACAGGCGTGCGTGACTATATCCACGTTGTAGACCTTGCGATAGGTCATCTCAAGGCGGTAAAATATGTAAGAGGTTGCACCGGTGCAACCGCTATAAATCTCGGTACAGGCGTTGGCTACAGCGTGCTTGACGTTGTAAAGGCTTATGAAAAGGCTTGCGGCCATGAGATTAAATATCAGATTTGCCCAAGACGTCCTGGAGATATTGCAAACTGCTATGCAAATCCGCAGAAAGCGCTCGACTTGCTCGGCTTCAAGACTGAGCGTGGCATAGAGGAAATGTGCCGTGACTCGTGGTGCTGGCAGTCAAACAACCCCAACGGATACGATAGCTGATAAAACAAAATTGAGTTTAAAACGACCTTTGCAGAATGTTCTGCAAGGGTCGTTTTTGTAATAGAAATGTAATCAATTTGTAATTAGAATGAGAGGACTTTTTAGTTGCTTGTGGTATATACTATCAATATAGAGTTTTAAGGGGGTGACAAGCGATGAATAAAAGATTTTTAACTGCTGTATTTTCTTTTGTCATAGCGCTTGCCGCCGCTTTTTCTGCCGTTATTGCAATCGGCGCTCCAACTGATGATAATAGCCTTAGCAAACTGCCTGAAAACAGCGTTGCTACAGCTCAGGTTGAGACTAAGTTGGAAGTCTATGATGCGAGAGTAACTGAGGTTGTCAAGGGTGAGAGCACCACACCTGCTTATGACTATGACACTGTTGTGAATATAGTTTCGCTCAACAGAGTGTTCGGCGATTACATTTATTACGACGAGGCGATTTTAGAGGCAGCGGAGATTTTGCTGCTTGATGAGGCTGAGGAAATAGACGGCTTCACCTATTTGAAAAAGTCGGACGTAAACGCACTTATTTATTCTCTTTACGGCAGAAAAATTGACGAGAGCATAGCTGTTATTGAGGGCGTGCCTGAAATTGACGGTTATTATGCAGTGTTGCCGATAGGCTACGATGGGGTTTCTCACGAAATCAAGCAGATTACTGTTGCGGAGCATGGTATGCTTGAGGTTATATCAACTGTGACCATCGAGTATTTTGACAGAACTGAAATTCATACTGTGCGCACAGTGCTTTCCGCAACCGAGAGCGGATACATTATATTATCTGCGGATATTGTAAAATAGTTTAATAAAGTTGTTTTAAATCTGGCAGGATATGGCTTCATATTCTGCCATTTATTTTGCGAAATTTAATGAAAAATTAAGATGAAAATTGTTTTATATTGTGATATAATCTGTAACAGAAGAATGTAAATAAAAAGGAAACCGCTATGAAGAAAGAAAACTTGAGCGAAAAGCAAAAGAAAATACTAGGTGCCGTATCAGTAGCAGTTTTTGTGTTGTTCAGTATTGCTGTGGCGTGGTTTATTGGCGTGCCGATGATAAAGCTTCTTGATGAGCCTGAAAAGTTTCGTCACTGGGTTGACGGTTACGGCGTGCTGGGCAGATTGATTTTTGTTGGAATGGTTGTGCTGCAGGGCGTGGTTGTAATCATACCGGGCGAGCCGTTTGAAATCGGCGCAGGATACGCCTTTGGCGCAATTGAGGGCACGCTTTTGTGCGTGATTGGTTCGGTGATAAGCAGTCTGATAGTGTTTTTACTGGTGCGCACATACGGCGTGCATTTGGTTGAGGTGTTCTTTTCAAAGGGCAAAATTCAGTCGCTTAAATTTTTGCAGGACCGCAAAAAATTGGTGCTGATTTTGTTTATAGTGTCGCTCGTGCCAGGAACGCCCAAGAGCCTGTTTTCATACTTTGTGGGGCTCACGCCGATTAAGCTTTCAACGTGGCTGACAATCGTTGCAATCGCGAGGATACCGTCGATTATGACCTCGACTGTGGGCGGCAATGCACTCGGAGAGTCTGAATACGGACTTGCAGTCTTGGTGTTTGCAATCACGATAGTGATAAGCGCAATCGGGGTTCTAATTTATAATAAAATGAGCAAGCGGGATAAGAGTGAATAAATACGGCTTGCAAGGGGTAAACGGTTGTGATAAAATAGGTTTAACTTGAACATGGGGGTGGCTGACTTGACCTTATACGATATACTCGGTGTGCCGAAAACATCAACCTTTGAAGAAATCGCACAGGCGTATAATGAGTTGGCGAAGAAGTATAGCCCTGACGAGTATGAGGGCAACGCAGAGGTTGGTAAGCGTTGCTTGCAAGAGGTGAACGAGGCGTATGCAATTCTTTCCGATGAGGAAAAGCGAAACGCCTATGACAATGCCCTCTCGCCGCAAAGATATGTTAAGCGCAAGCTGCGTGGTGGAGAGATAGCCTTTCTTGTAATATTTTTGCTGATAGCCCTTGTTTGCGCCGGCTATGTTTTGGACTCACTGGAGATAATTGATATAATTAAATAGATTTGTTTTAGATACTAAAAAGCCACCCGAAATTTCGGGTGGCTTTTGACATTTTTATTATGTATTATTCTTCAAGGGCGCTGGTGCAGTGTGCGCAACGGGTTGCATCGATTGCGATTTCGCTCTTGCAGAACGGGCAAACCTTAGTTGTGGGGGCAGCGGGAGCTTCGGGCTCAACAGGCTTTTGTCCAAGCTTCTGGAGCTTGTTGATTCCTTTAACAAGCAGGAAGATAACAAAAGCAAGAATAAGGAAGTTGATAACAGCGGTTATGAATGAGCCGTAAGCAAATACTGTTGCACCGGCTTCCTTTGCAGCGGTGAGGCTTGCATAGGTGGTGCCCTCAGCAACGCCGTCTGCTAACTTCAGCACAACGAACTGGTCAGTGAAGTTGATGCCGCCTGTCAGCAAGCCGATGAACGGCATAACGAGGTCAGAAACAACCGAATTTACGATTGACTGGAACGCCGCACCGACGATAACACCGACTGCCAGGTCGATAACGTTGCCTCTCATGATGAAGGTTTTGAATTCCTGAATGAATCCGCAGGTTTTGTTCTTTTTGCTCATAGATAAATCTCCTTTGTTTTATTTTTCAGCGCATAACACAATATGCGCATCAATCCTTTTTAATTCTCGTTTTGAGCGGCTTCTTCCTGCTCTGGAACAGGCTCAGCCACGTATTTGCTGACTGCAACTGAGTCGAACAGCTTTTTAAACCTGATTCTGCCGATGAAGTCCTTATCGCAGTTTGAGCAGTGCACTTGCGCTTTGAAATATCTGTTTTTGAACTTCCATTTGGAGCAGCGCTTGAGGTAGTTGTTGCACTGCGGGCACTTAAACCGAAGCTGCGACTTATCAATCAGACTGCTGTTTATGTCTGAGATAATGTAAGGCTTAAACCGCAGCCGCTCGTAGTATTCAGGGTTGGTGGTATCAACAATGTATTTGTCGATTCCGCCCTCAATCCACGTGCGACGAAGCAGCTGCGCGCTGCAAAGCGCATCGCCGAGAGCTCTGTGCGCCGCAAACTCAGCAAAGTCTACGTTGAGCCTTTCGGCAGCCGCTGTGAGCGAGATTTGATTTTGCGTAATACCGAGCTGCTCCTGAACAAACTTTTGCATATCGGCATAGCGGTAAATAAACGGCAGGGTATCGGTATCGAGCAGCGTTTTCATATTATCGAGCAGAGTGTAAATGTCTGAGTTGCTCCAAGTCAGCGTGAGCGTGTTTTCTCCTGCCCATTCGGTATAACGCTTTACGGCTTCGTCAAAGTTGATACCGCTGCGCATCTGGTCGTTTGTGATGTTTGTAAGCCCTTTAAATTTAGACCTCAGACGGTTTGTAAGCCGCGAACGGACAAAGCACTGAAAGCGGTCAATTTCGTTTAAGTCCTTGTCTAACTTTACGGCGCCAAACTCGATTATCTCGTTAAGAAACCTGTTCTGCCATTTGCAGTATGCGCTGTTCCATTCGAGGTCCAGAATAATAATGGTATCGCTTGATTTAACACCGCTAAAAGCAGCTTCCATCAGCGCCCCTCCTTGTAAGATGTGTTATTTTTTCTTGCTTGCCTGTTTCATGCGAAGCTCTTTTGAAAGTATTGTTTTGCGTATTCTAACTGATTCAGGGGTGACCTCAACTAACTCATCATCCTTGATGAATTCGAGCGCCTGTTCAAGAGAATAGGTGCTTGGCGGAGTGAGCTTTAAAGCTTCGTCACTGCCGGCGGCACGGGTGTTGGTGGCGTGCTTTTTCTTGCACACGTTGCATACGATATCATCGCCTTTGGGGTTTTCACCCACAACCATACCCTCATAAACGGGCACGCCGGGCCCGATGAACAGTCTGCCACGCTCCTGAGTGTTAAACAGGCCGTACGCGGTGGACTCGCCATCCTCGTGAACTACGATAGAGCCTACGCTTCTGTCGGGGATTTCGCCCTTGAACGGTTCATATCCGTCAAAAACGTGGTTCATAATTCCGTTGCCGTTTGTGTCGGTTAGGAATTGAGAACGGTATCCCATAAGACTGCGCGACGGAATCCTGAATTCGATATGAGTCATACCTGCCTCACGCGTGCCCATGTTGAGCATCTCTGCCTTACGTGAGCCAAGTTTTTCTATAACAGCGCCCACGTAAGCCTCAGGCACCTCTATCATAAGCAGCTCCATCGGCTCCATCTTTACGCCGTTTTGCTCTGTGTAAATAACCTGCGGACGTGAAACTTGAAATTCGTAGCCCTGACGGCGCATAGTTTCGATGAGGATTGAAAGATGCAGCTCGCCTCTGCCTGAAACACGGAATGTATCGGCAGAATCAGTTTCCTCAACACGCATACTGATGTTGGTCTCAACTTCCTTAAACAGCCTTTCACGTAGATTACGAGAGGTAACAAACTTGCCCTCTTTTCCTGCGAAGGGGGAGTTGTTAACCATAAAGTTCATTGAAACTGTAGGCTCGTCTATTTTAACAAATGGGAGCGGCTCAACACAGGTGGGGGAGCAGGCGGTCTCGCCGATGTTGAGGTCGGTAAGTCCCGACACAGCAACAAGGTCGCCCACCGATGCGCTCTCACATTCTACGCGCTTGAGTCCCTCGAACTGATACAGCTTTGCGATTCTGACATTAGATGAAGTGCCGTCTGCGTGGCAGATAACGGCTGCGTCGCCTGTCTTAACGGTGCCCCTCTCAACTCTGCCAACGCCGATGCGGCCAACGTATTCGTCATAGTCGATATTAGAAAACAGCAACTGGAACGGAGCATCAGGGTCGCCTTCGGGAGCGGGAGCGTGCTCAAGTATAGCGTCAAGTAACGGACGCATATCGCCCTCTCTGACGGTCGGGTCGAGCGAGGCGTAGCCGTCTCGTGCGGAGGCATATACAACGGGAAATTCAAGACAGTCATCGTCTGCGCCAAGCTCGATAAACAGGTCAAGCACATTGTCGATGACTTCGGCGGGCCTTGCCATCGGGCGGTCAATCTTGTTTATTACAACAATCGGCTTCTTGCCCAGACTGAGCGCTTTTTTAAGAACAAAGCGAGTCTGAGGCATACAGCCCTCGAATGCGTCAACAAGCAAGAGCACAGCGTCAACCATCATAAGAATACGCTCAACCTCACCGCCGAAATCGGCATGGCCGGGAGTGTCAACGATGTTGATTTTTGTGTCCTTGTAAACCAGACTGGTATTTTTTGAAAGAATTGTTATGCCGCGCTCACGCTCAATGTCGTTTGAGTCCATTACGCGCTCGGCAACCTGCTCATTTGAGCGGAACATACCCGATTGCTTGAGCAGCTTGTCCACAATTGTGGTTTTGCCGTGGTCAACGTGGGCGATGATTGCGATATTTCTTAGATGTTGCTGTTTCATTACAAATGATACTTCCTCATACAATGGATTTTACTTAACTGTAACATTATATCACACTCTTGTGCTTATTACAATTTTTAATTTTAATTTTTACATTAATTTTTCCCCGATTCCTCTTACATTATAATATATAGTAATTAAGGGCGATAAGAATGAATTTGAAACAGGAATAAAAAGAGTAAGATGTTTTAATGTAAAATTGTGGCTGAAATGGCTTAATACCACTATATTTAGAGGGTCGAAAAAAATCTAAAAAAAAAGAAAAAAATGTGTTGACAAAGGGGTAGGGGTGTGGTAATATAATCAGGCGCCCAACGAACAGGGGGCAAAAAAGGACCTTGAAAATTAAACAACGAAAAGAAACGGACCCAAAATTTTTTGAGTAACTTTTCTTACTAAACAGTGAGTAAAAAGGACATTTAAGCTAACAGCAGTTAGCGTTTAATTGAGCGAACAAGAGCTCTAAAAGAGATTTTTAGCCGAGAGGCTGAAGATATAATTTTTTAGAGAGCTTGATCCTGGCTCAGGACGAACGCTGG
>JAZNLO010000027.1:0-29679 GCA_045579085.1 Acutalibacteraceae bacterium | reverse complement strand
CGCTTGGCCTCCGACTTCTTGCTACCATCAAGAGCCGCGTTCCCTTCATCAACTTCTTCGACGGTTTCCGTACTTCTCACGAGCTTCAGAAGATTCAGGTTTGGGATTTCGAAGATCTTAAGGAAATGTGCGATATGGACGCTGTTGAGGCTTTCCGCAAGCGCGCACTTAACCCTGAGCATCCCGTAATGCGCGGTTCTCACGAAAACGGAGATATCTTCTTCCAGCACCGTGAGGCTTGCAACGCTTACTACGAAGCTGTTCCCGCTATCGTTGAAGAGTATATGGACAAGGTTAATGCTAAGCTTGGCACTGACTACAAGCCCTTCAACTACTACGGCGCACCCGATGCTGAGCGCGTAATCATCGCTATGGGCTCTATCTGCGACGTTGCAGAAGAAGTTATTGATTACCTCGTAGCAAAGGGCGAGAAGGTTGGTCTTGTAAAGGTTCGCCTCTATCGTCCGTTCTCAGCTGAAAGACTTTGCGCTGCTATCCCTGCAACCGCTAAGAAGATTGCAGTTCTTGACAGAACTAAGGAGCCCGGCGCTATCGGCGAGCCGCTCTATCTTGATGTTGTTACCTCTCTTGCTACACTTGGCAGACAGGCTACCGTTATCGGCGGACGTTATGGTCTTGGTTCAAAAGACACACCGCCTTCAAGCGTATTCGCAGTATATGACGAGCTTGCTAAGGACGCTCCGAAGCAGCAGTTCACCATCGGTATCACCGACGACGTTACCAACCTCTCTCTTGAGGAGAAGGTTTCTCCCAACACCGCTGCTGAAGGCACTATCGAGTGCAAGTTCTGGGGTCTTGGCGGTGACGGCACCGTTGGAGCTAACAAAAACTCCATCAAAATCATCGGTGACCACACTGACAAGTACGTTCAGGCTTACTTCCAGTATGACTCTAAGAAGACCGGCGGTATAACCGTTTCTCACCTTCGTTTCGGTGACAAGCCGATTAAGAGCCCCTACTACATAAACAAGGCTGACTTCGTTGCATGCCACAACCCGTCTTATGTAATCAAGGGCTACAAGATGGTTAACGACGTTAAGCCCGGCGGTATATTCCTTATCAACTGCCAGTGGACTGCTGAAGAGCTCAACGAGCATATGCCCGCTGAAGCTAAGCGTTACATCGCTAACAACAACATTCAGCTCTACACCGTTAACGCTATTGACATCGCTGCTAAGGTAGGTATGGGCAAGCGCACCAACACTGTTTTGCAGTCTGCATTCTTTGCTCTTGCAAAGGTTATGCCTGAAGAGGACGCTATCCGTTACATGAAGGATGCTGCTACTAAGAGCTACCTCAAAAAAGGTCAGGAAATCGTTGATATGAACCACAAGGCTATCGACGCAGGTGCTACCGCTTTCGTTAAGATTGACGTTCCTGCTGACTGGGCTGACGCTGTTGACGCTCCTGAGGCTCTCACTGAAAACGGTCCTGCAGACCTCGTAAAACAGGTTGACACCGTTATGAAGCCTGTTGCTAAGATGAACGGCGATTCTCTCCCTGTTTCAGCTTTCGTTGATTATGCAGACGGTACCTTCCAGCAGGGTGCTTCCGCTTACGAGAAGCGCGGCGTTGCTGTTATGGTTCCCGAGTGGGATGCCACAACTTGCGCACAGTGCAATAAGTGCTCATTTGTTTGCCCGCACGCAACAATCCGTCCCTTCGCTATGACCGAAGAGGAAGCTGCTGCCGCTCCGGACAACACCAAGTTTGGCACAAAGCCGATTTTCAAAACCAACTATAAATACACCCTCGCTGTATCTCCTATGGACTGCATGGGCTGCGGAGTATGTATCGGCGTTTGCCCGACCAACTCTCTTAAGATGGTTTCCCGTGAGTCTCAGGAAGACCAGCAGAAAGTATTTGATTACTGCGTTGCTAACGTTACAGAGAAGGACGATATCAGCCCTGCTATGAACGTTATCACCAGCCAGTACAAGAAGCCGTTGCTCGAGTTCTCAGGCTCATGCGCAGGCTGCGCTGAAACCTCTTATGCTCGCCTTGTAACTCAGCTCTTCGGTGACAGAATGTACATCTCTAACGCAACAGGCTGTTCTTCAATCTGGGGTGGCCCTGCTGCAACTTCTCCGTACACTGTAAACGCTAAGGGTCAGGGTCCTGCTTGGGCTAACTCACTGTTCGAGGACAACGCTGAGCACGGTCTTGGTATGTATCTCGGTCAGAAGGCTATCCGTGACCGCCTTATCAACGAGGTTAAGGAAATCGCTGCTTCTGAGTGCGCAAGCGCTGAGGTTAAGGCTGCTGCTGAGAAATACCTCGAAACCGTTAACGACGGTAACGCTAACGGCGCTGCTGCAGATGCTCTTATCGCTGAAATCGCTAAGATTGACGACAAGTGCGACCTCTGCAAAGACGTTTATGACAACAAGGAATATCTCTCCAAGAAGTCCGTTTGGATTTTCGGTGGTGACGGTTGGGCATACGACATCGGCTTCGGCGGTGTTGACCACGTTCTCGCTTCAGGCAACGACGTAAACATTATGGTATTCGATACTGAGGTTTACTCAAACACCGGCGGTCAGGCTTCTAAGGCTTCTCAGATTGGTCAGGTTGCTCAGTTTGCTGCTGCAGGTAAGGCAATCGCTAAGAAGAGCCTTGCTGAAATAGCTATGTCTTATGGATATATCTATGTTGCTCAAATCGCTATGGGCGCTGACCAGAACCAGACCCTCAAGGCTATCCAAGAGGCTGAGGCATATCCGGGTCCGTCACTTGTTATCTGCTATGCTCCTTGCGAGATGCACTCAATCAAGGGCGGTATGGTAAACTGCCAGAAGGAAATGAAGAAGGCTGTTGACTGCGGCTACTGGAATATGTACAGATTCAACCCCGCTCTTAAGGAACAGGGCAAGAATCCGCTCACACTTGACAGCAAGCCCGCAACTGCTGACTATAAGGAGTTCATTCTCGGCGAAGCTCGTTACGCTTCACTCACACGTTCATTCCCCGAGCGTGCTGAAGCTCTCTTCGAGAAGGCTGCTGAAAATGCTAAGGCTCAGAGAAAGCATCTTGAAAAGCTTGTTGAGCTCTACGCTCCTGAAGAGAAATAATTCTCTCTGAATAAATAAAAGCTCCCGACAGCGCAAGCTGTTGGGAGTTTTTTAATTAAATAATTACTGTTAAACAAACACCGCATCGGTTTTAATATGAATCCGATGCGGTGTTTGTTTGTTTTAATTTTACAAAGCGGATTTTCTATTAGTACATTCCGCCCATTGAGCCACCCATTCCTGCTGCAGCAGCGGATGCGGCGGCGGCCTTGTCGTCCTTATTCTCGGCAACAAGCGACTCGGTGGTGAGTATCATAGAAGCAACTGATGCTGCATTCTGCAAAGCAGAACGTGTAACTTTAGCAGGGTCTACAATACCTGCATCAAGCATATCGGTATAAACCTCGTTATAAGCATCAAAGCCGTAATTTACCTTGCCTGAATTGAGAATCTTGTCAACGATAACAGAGCCCTCAATGCCTGCATTTGTAGCAATTTGACGCATCGGCTCCTCAAGTGCCTTAAGCACAATCTTAACGCCTGTGCGCTCGTCGCCCTCAACTGTGTCAACAACCTTTGCAACAGCGGTTGCCGCATTGATAAGAGCAACTCCGCCGCCTGCTACGATACCTTCCTCAACAGCAGCCTTTGTTGATGCGAGAGCATCCTCAATGCGAAGTTTCTTCTCTTTCATCTCAATCTCGGTTGCAGCGCCAACCTTGATAACCGCAACTCCGCCCGCAAGCTTAGCAAGACGCTCTTGCAGCTTCTCGCGGTCAAAGTCAGAGGTGGTGGTCTCAATCTGAGCGCGAATCTGTGCAACTCTTGCTTCAATCTGAGCCTTGTTGCCTGCGCCGTCAACAATGATTGTGTTTTCCTTATTAACCTTAACCTGATGTGCGCGGCCAAGCTGAGAAATCTGAGCATCCTTAAGCTCAAGACCGAGCTCGCTTGTTATAACCTCGCCGCCTGTGAGCACTGCGATATCACGAAGCATCTCCTTGCGTCTGTCGCCAAAGCCGGGAGCCTTAACTGCAACGCAAGTGAAGGTGCCACGAAGCTTGTTGAGAATCAATGTTGTAAGAGCCTCGCCCTCAACGTCCTCTGCAATTATGAGCAGCTTCTTGCCTGCCTGAACTATCTGCTCAAGCAAGGGCAGCAAGTCCTGAATATTGCTGATTTTCTTATCAGTGATAAGAATGTATGCGTCGTCAAGAACAGCCTCCATCTTATCTGTATCTGTGCTCATATAGGGAGTGATGTAGCCCCTGTCGAACATCATTCCCTCAACAACCTCAGAATATGTTTCTGCGGTTTTGGACTCCTCAACAGTTATGACACCATCGTGAGATACCTTCTCCATAGCCTCAGAAATAAGGTTGCCGATAAACTCGTCGCCGGCAGAAATTGTTGCAACACGGGCGATATCCTTTGAGCCGTCAACCGCTTTTGCGTTGCCGCTTATAGCCTCAACAGCAGTTTCAACAGCCTTCTTTATGCCCTTGCGAACCACCATCGGATTTGCGCCTGCAGCTATGTTTTTCATTCCCTCACGAATCAAAGCCTGAGCAAGCACAGTAGCTGTTGTGGTGCCGTCACCTGCTATATCGTTAGTCTTGGTAGCAACCTCTTTAACCATCTGTGCGCCCATATTTTCAAACTGGTCAGTAAGCTCGATGTCCTTAGCGATTGTAACACCGTCGTTAGTAATCAGCGGTGCGCCGAAGTTGCGGTCAAGCACAACGTTGCGGCCCTTAGGCCCAAGCGTAACCTTAACGGTATCTGCAAGCTTATCAACGCCTGCCTGTAAAGCCTTGCGTGCCTGCTCGCCGTAAATAATATCCTTAGCCATTACATTTTCTCCTTTCGATTCTCTTATTCAACGATTGCAAGAATGTCTGACTGGCGAAGTATTGTGTACTCAATCCCGTCAATTTTAACCTCAGTACCTGAGTATTTAGACATAATCACCTTATCGCCAACGTTTACGTACATTTTAACTTCTTTACCGTCTACAATTCCGCCAGGGCCAACAGCAACAACCTCTGCTATCTGCGGCTTCTCCTGCGCTGCGGCAGCAAGTATGATACCGCTCTTTGTTGTCTCCTCAGCCTCTACCATTTTGATAACTACTCTGTCAGTTAGTGGCTTAATGGTCATAACAAATTCCTCCTATCAAAGTATATAATTTTATAAAACAAAATAGAATTTAGCACTCTGTATGTGCGAGTGCTAAATTCTATTGTATACCATTTTCAGGAAAAATCAATAGTTTTAACGAAAATTTTTAATTATTTATTTTTTAGCCTGAATGTTTAAGAAAGATTGCATCTGTTGCTGCAATCTTTCTTGTTTTTCACTATGCCTTTGACGCCGCCGCAGGCGCTCTTGCCGCTTTTTCCGCCTTAACAGTTATAGTTGAGGGCAATACAAAGTTGATTCCCTTTTCTACTATTTCGGTGGTGATTTCCTCAGACACTATAATCTCGCCATCGAGAGTTACAGGCAAAGGCTTATCTGCAATCACGCGCATCTTTTTACCAAACGTGCTCGTTACAATCTCCGTAACAGCGAGGTGCTCGCCTTTTATGTATTTAGGAATCAGCCTGAGTAAAAACGGCTTGGTGACCGTTTTTACAAGCACAAAATTAAGCATACGGCTTTTCGGGTTAGCCTGAG
Source organism: Acutalibacteraceae bacterium (assembly GCA_045579085.1). GTDB lineage: Bacteria > Bacillota > Clostridia > Oscillospirales > Acutalibacteraceae > RGIG2206. The sequence continues at coordinate 23,968 of JAZNLO010000027.1, read as the reverse complement.
GTGCGCTCATCATACCGCCGCCATGATACTTACCCTTAGCAGATATAGCGAACAAATAGTCGCCCTCTATTATATGCTCATCATCAATAATAATTCTCAGATGATTTCCCAGCTTACCCAAAACTGTATACAAAACCGAAAGGATATAAGCCATACTTCCGCTTACCAACGGCTTCGCTTTAAAGTGCCTTACGTTGTCCGCAACGGCGGCATCAAAGCCCATCGAGCATTGATTTATGGAATAAATGCCCTCCGTAAGCATAAGGTCAACCTCTATTGCGCTTCCCTCAACCTGAGCCTTAACGTCCATAAACGCCTCGCCCTTGCCGTAAGAAGAAACATAGTCATTACCTGTGCCGCAAGGGAAAACGCCAACCTCAACGTTTTTATATCCCGCAACGCCATTTACCACCTCGTGCAAGGTGCCGTCACCGCCGCAGGCGTACAGCCTCAAGTGCTCGCCCGACTGCGCATATTCTTTGGCAATGCGGGTAGCATCGCCTGCGCCTTTAGTGGCAACAACCTCGTACTGTCCGCCGTTTACGGCAAAATACGACTCTATTTGCGGAATCAGCTGTACAGTCTTTTTGCCGCCACCGGCAGTATTGTTAACGATAAAGATATGGCGCATATGCCCCTCCGTAAATTTTGTTTATTCCTAAAATTTTATCTGAAATACATATATACCTGACAGCGAATGCTTCCGTTATAAAGCTTGCGGCGCTTGTCTGCAGGTCTGCCAAACAGCCGCTCAAACTCATCGTGAGAGCTTATAACCGTGTATTTGTATCCACGCTTTGCCTCAAACACCCTGCCCATAACCGAGTAAAGCTCCTCAGCGGCTTTTATATCCAACAGGCGCTCTCCGTACGGCGGATTGGTAACAACCACCGCTCTGGGTGTTGTGGGCGCAAAGTCCTTAACGTCAGCCACCTTTACCTCGACAAACCCGTCTACACCCGCTTTTTTCGCATTTTCCTGAGCGAGCTTGACGGCTTCAGGGTCTATATCGCTTCCGTAAGCCCTGAATGAGATATCGCTCTTGATTTCGTTCATCGCCCTTGCTCGCTCCTGACTCCATACCTCAGAGGCAATGAAGCCAAACTTCTCAGCCGCAAAGCTTCTGCGAAGTCCGGGCGCCATATTTCTCGCCATCATTGCCGCTTCTATGAGTATAGTTCCTGAGCCGCAACAGGGGTCATAAAACGCACTGTCATCATATATGCGTGAAAGATAAACCATCGCCGCCGCAAGTGTTTCCTTGAGCGGAGCATCGTTCGAATTGCGACGGTATCCCCTCTTATGCAAGCCTTCTCCCGAAGTATCAATCGTGACAGTTACCTTGTCCTTCATTATGGAAAACGCAATCTGGTGTACAGCTCCGCTTTCCTTAAACCACTGCAAATTATACACAGAGGAAAGACGCGTAACCACAGCTTTTTTAATTATTGACTGGCAATCGGGCACACTATGCAGAGTAGAGTTGAGCGACCAGCCCTTTACGGGAAAAGCTGCATCCTTGTCTATATACTTCTCCCAAGCCAGTGCCTTAACGTTGTCAAACAGCTCGGTAAACGAGTGCGCATAAAACTCTCCAACACATATCTGTATACGCTCGGCATATCTTGAACAGATATTGGCGCGTGCGATAATATGCTCATCGCCCTCGAAAAACACACGTCCATTTTCTGCAACTACATTTTCTGCTCCCAGACTTTTAAGCTGGTCTGAAACCAGTTTTTCAAGCCCAAACAAGCAGGGCGCAAGTAAACGATATCTCATCTGAATCTCTTTCTCTTAACTATCCCTCTATTGACTCAATCACGCCGTAACCGCCGTCATTTCTGCGATAAACAAGGCTTGTATTTTGTGTTTCTGCATCCAAGAACATAAAGAACATATGCCCAACAAGCTCCATTTGCAGTATCGCTTCATCAACGGTCATCGGATTTAACCTAATCTGTTTACGACGGATAACCTCATAGTTTTTATCCACATACGGCTCAGCGGCGTCAAACGCATGATTGCGAAGCCTTTTCTCAAGGCGGGTTTTGTTTTTGCGTATCTGCCTTACGATAGCCTCAACAGCAACATCAAGGGCCTCTTCCATTTCGTCTGCACACTGCTCCGCACGGAAAGCAATGCCTGCATCAAATACAGTCAGCTCAACCTTGTGGTAGTTTTTCTCAACTGTAACTGTTAAGGTAGCCTCTGAGCTGTCGTTAAAAAACTTATCAAGCTTAGACAGTTTTTTATCGGCATAGTCCTTAAAAGACGGCCTTAAATTTACCTTACGTCCAACGATTGTTGTGTTCATGAAGATTCCCCTTTCACTGTATATAAGAGAGCTTTGCCTCTCCTTATTTTTAATATAACATATCTCTTTAAAAATTTAAAGAAAAATTTGTTGCTTTGTCACCTTTTGATAACATTTTAATTTGAGAATAATATAATAACAACTACACTTCAAGCAAATAAACAGTTATCGGAGGAAGCTTATGAAAAATCCGCTAAAACGTGGTCAGCCGATATCGTTCAGGCTTATAATAATCGGGCTTTGCATTTTGGCAGAGCTCGGCTTTGTGTTTTTTATGATTTATAGATTTAAAATCCGCACCGTTGAAATATACGCATTGTTCCAGTTTATCGGCGTGGTTTTAGCTGTATATATCCTCAACAAACCCGATAACCCCAGCTACAAATTCGCATGGGTTATGTTTGTCATACTCGTGCCGCTTGTGGGTTGCTTTTTCTATATCATCAGGGCAGGCAGTCGTGTTTTGCCATCGGTCAAACGCCGAATGAAACGTGCTGAGTCGTCCGCCGCAGAGCAGCTGATTCCCGACAGAGAATGTATGTCACGGCTGAAAGCTGAGTATCCGCAAGCCGCGAGGCAGTCTGAGTGTCTGCAAAAGCTATCGGGCTTCCCTGTGTTCGACGGCACCGATACCGAATATGTTTATCCCGGCGAAGAAATACAGCGCAGGCTTCTTGACGAGCTGAGCAAGGCAGAAAAAAGCATATATATTGAATTTTTCATCCTCGCCGAAGGCATAATGTTTGAACAAATACACAAAATACTCGTAGAAAAAGCTGCCAACGGAGTAGATGTGCGAATCATTTTCGACGATATCGGCTCTATAAACAGACAGTATCGAAGCTTTATATCAAAGCTTAGAAAAGACGGCATCAAAGTGTCGGTTTTCAATCCCATCAAGCCCTCAGTTGATATGTTTATGAACAACCGAAACCACCGCAAAATCGTGGTGATTGACTCAAAAGTGGCGTTCACCGGCAGCTTTAATATCGGCGACGAATATATCAACGTCTGGAGAAAGCTCGGTGACTGGCTCGACAGCGCAATTATCGTAAAGGGCAAAGCAGTGCACTCATTCACGCTTATGTTTCTCTCGATGTGGAGCTTCATAAACGGCACCGACTATCAGCCGTGCGAGTTGCCCGAATCGGTTGATGCCAATGGCTTCGTTCAGCCCTACTGCGACGGTCCGTTCAACCTCTCAAACCCCGCCGAAGCACTGTATATGCAGATTTTACACACAGCGCAAAACTATGTTTACATCACCACACCCTACCTCATTCTCGACGATAAAATGGAGATTGCACTGCAAACGGCAGCACAGTCGGGGGTTGACGTGAGGATTGTTACACCGAAAAAAGAGGATAAATGGTATGTTCACCCTGTAACTCGGTCATACTATGCAGGGCTGCTTAAATCGGGAATCCGTATTTATGAGTTTTCACCGGGCTTTATACATTCGAAGCTTTTTGTGTCAGATGACAGCGTTGCAACCGTCGGCTCAGTCAATCTAGACTACCGCAGTTTTTACTTCCACTTCGAGTGCGGAGCATGGCTTTGCGGCGAAGACTCTGTCGTGTCCGTAAAACAGCACCTTGAGGAGATTTTCGAAAAAAGCGAGGAAATAACGCTTGAAAAAATCAAAAGTCAGCCCGTAAAGGAAAAGGTGAAACAGGCTGTGCTACGGCTGTTTGCGCCGTTTATGTAATTTAATTGACAAATTTCGCTTTTTCAGGTATCATTTAATTATAAATATATTTTATGGAGGTAACTTGATATGAAAAAGACTAATATTTTCACAGTTATCGGCGTTATCATCACTGTTGCCGCAGCTGTTGGCGGCATCGCATACGGAGTTTACCGCTTGCTTTTGGCAAAGGGCTACCTGTGCGACTGCAACGAGTGCTATGAGTTTGACTGCGAAGACTGCGATGCTGACGATTGCACCTCTTGCCCTATGTGCGAGGATGACTGCGATTGCACCGATGCTGAGGACGAAATCGCTGAATAAGCTATAATTTATATCATAAAACCGATAAACACCGCCGTCTTAAAACAGACGGCGGTGTTTTGGGCTTATATAAATATTTACCCTTTCTGTTTGCCACGTTAAAGCGTTGATTATTTGAAGTTGACAAACGCCCTATTATAATGTAAAATATTACTATGTTATTTACTTGTTTAAAGGTGCCGTTCAGGTGCCCTAACTGAAAGGGGATTTTTATGAAAAAGTTTGTTCGCGTTCTTGCTGTTGTTGCAGCACTTGTTATGATTGTTGCTTGCTTTGCCGCTTGCGGCAGTAAATCTTCCAAAAAATATATCATCTATTCTGATAACGGCTTTGCTCCGTTTGAGTTTTTAGACGATGAAACCGGCAAATACATCGGCGTTGATATGGACCTTCTCGCTGCTATCGCTAAGGACCAGGGATTTGAGTATGAAATGCACAACGAGGGCTTTAATGCTGCTATGGGTGCTGTTCAGTCAGGTCAGGCAAACGCTATGATTGCAGGTATGACTATCACTGATGAGCGTAAAGAAAACTACGACTTCTCTGACGGATATTTCGAAGACGGCTCTGTTCTTGTTGTTGCTAAAGACAGCGCTATCACTTCTAAGGAAGAGCTTGCAGGCAAAAAGGTTGCCGCTAAGGCAGGAACCGTAAGCACCACCTATGCTGAGAGCCTTAAAGATACAATCGGCTTTGAGATTACTTATTTTGAAAGCTCTGCTGAAATGTATCAGGCAGTTATAAGCGGAAACGCTGTTGCTTGCTTTGAGGACCGTTCAGTTATCTGCTGGGCTATCGACGAGGAAGACATCGCTCTCAAAACTGTGGGCGAGGTTGTTAACCCCAAGTATTACGGCTTTGCTGTTAAGAAGGGCACCTATCCTGAGCTTATAGAGATGTTCAACGAGGGTCTCAAGAACATCAAGGCTTCAGGCGAGTATGATAAGATTCTTGCTAAATACGGATATTAATATAAGCCGTAATTTTTGATTATTTTTAAAAGATAATTTCAGCGCGAAAGCATCTTTTGCGCTGAAATTATTATATTATTGACAAGAGGGATTTTCCTTGAATTTTAAAAGAGCTTTAGAAATTGCAACACCCTTGTTGCTTGACGGTCTCGGCACTACTATTTTAGTGTCGATTCTCGCAATACTAATCGGACTTGTAATAGGCTTTCTCACCTGTATGATGGGCAGGTCGAAAAACATTATTCCCAGAGGCATCGCCGCCACTTATGTATGGTGCGTGCGTGGCACTCCTATGATTGTTCAGGCGTTTTTGATGTTTTTCGCTTTTCCGCAGCTTATCCGCACCGCCTATCCCGAGTTCACAATAACTGCGTTCTATGCTGGTCTTATTACGCTGAGCCTTAACGCAGGTGCTTATATGTCTGAAATTTTCAGAGGCGGTATTGCTGCCGTTTCCAAAGGTCAGATTGAAGCATCTCGCAGTCTTGGACTTAGCAAGAGCCGCACAATGCTTAAAATTGTGCTGCCTCAGGCGTTTAAAATCAGCATACCCTCATTGGTAAACCAGTTCATCATCACAATCAAAGACTCATCTATTCTTTCGGTAATAGGTCTTGCAGAGATAGTAAATCAGGCAAAGGTTTATGTTGGAAAAACATACGATTTCTTCCCCACATACATACTCGTTGCCCTGTATTATCTGGTTGTGATTTCCATCTTGATGGTACTTTCTAAATTCCTTGAAAAGAAGTTGAATTATGACAAAAAAAGCTAATGCCAACATAAAGGTTAACGTCAAGGGACTTTGCAAAAGCTTCGGTGACCTTGATGTGTTGAAAGGCATCGACCTCCAAATTTACGAGGGCGAAGTTGTTTGCCTTATAGGTCCGTCGGGTTCGGGCAAGTCTACGATTTTGCGTTGCCTTAACCGCCTTGAAAACGCAACAAGCGGCGAAATCGAGGTTGACGGATTCAAAATTACCGATAAAAATATCAATATAAACAAGGTGCGCGAAAACATCGGTATGGTGTTTCAGCAGTTTAACCTCTTTGCAAACAAAACCGTTAAGCAAAACATAATGTTTGCTCCCGTTGAGCTCAAGAAAATGACCAAAGCCGAAGCAGCGGCAACTGCTGAGGAGCTGCTCAAGCGTGTGGACCTTGCCGACAAAGCAGACGTTTATCCGCATCAGCTTTCAGGCGGTCAGCAGCAGCGTGTTGCGATTGCACGCGCCCTTGCCATGAAGCCCGACATTATGCTGTTTGATGAGCCCACCAGCGCGCTCGACCCTGAGATGGTTGGAGAAGTGCTAACAGTTATGAAAGAGCTCGCCTCCGACGGTATGACGATGATTGTAGTCACTCACGAAATGGGCTTCGCACGCGACGTTGCAGACAGAGTTATATTTATGTCTGACGGCGTAATCGTTGAGGAGGGCACGCCCTCGCAGCTGTTCGATTCGCCTCAGGCACAACGCACAAAGGACTTTCTCGGTTGCGTGCTTTAATACGCACAAACTAAATATCAAAACGAACAAAAGCGCTTAAGTCAAAGAATACTTAAGCGCTTTATATTTTTTTACTGCACAGCCCTCACCTCAGAAACACAAAAAGCGGCACCCTATCAAAGCAGAATCGCACACAAAAAAGAAACGATGTGCGGGAAATCCCGAACATCGTTTCTTTCTCACACCCTGCCTGTTGGCAAGGTACATATTGCTGTTTTTGCTTAAATTACTTAAGCTCAACCTTTGCGCCAACCTCTTCGAGCTTAGCCTTGATTGACTCAGCGTCTTCCTTAGAAGCAGCTTCCTTAAGAGTCTTCGGAGCAGAATCAACGAGAGCCTTAGCTTCGCCAAGACCAAGACCGGTTACTTCGCGAACAACCTTGATAACCTTAATCTTCTCAGCACCAACGTCAGCAAGAACAACGTCGAACTCGGTCTTCTCTTCTGCAGCTGCAGCAGCGCCGCCAGCAACAGGACCTGCAACTGCAACAGCAGCAGCGGCAGATACGCCAAACTTCTCCTCGATAGCAGATACGAGCTCAGAAAGCTCAAGAACAGTCAATTTTTCAACTTCAGAAACAAGGGCTTCAATTTTCTCAGATGCCATTTTAAATTACCTCCAAAATAATTTGTTTTAATTTTTTATTATTCTGCAGCTTCTGCTGCGGGTACCTCTCCGTCCTTATCGGCTACAGCCTTGATAACACGGGCGAAAGCGGCGATGGGTGCCTGAAGCACGTTGCATACAGTTGCAAGCAATACCTCTCTTGTAGGCAGCTTAGCGAGTGCCTCAACTTTGTTCAGGTCAATAAGCTCTCCGTCAAGGAAACCTGCCTTGACTTTGAAATTGTCGTGAGTTTCTGCAAACTTGCAGAGTATACGTGCAGCAGCAACATAATCTGTGTCGCTGGTAGCAAGAGCGGTGGTGCCGCTGAGGACATCATCAAGTCCTGCAAGAGCGGTGCCATCGATAGCCAGGTGAAGCATTGTGTTCTTTACAACGCTGTATTCAACGCCAGCCTCACGAAGCTCTTTACGCATCTTGGTATCATCTGCAACGTTAATTCCCTCGTAGTTAACCAAAACGCCTGCGATTGAACTATCAAGACGTGTTTTAAGCTCAGCTACTTGGGCTTTTTTAGCCTCTAAAACTTTCTCACTTGCCATTTTTGTATTTCACCTCCGTTGCATAGAAAATGCCTGTCCCCGACGGGAACAGGCATTAAGATACAACATAAAGTAATGTTAAATCTAAATTCCTCTCCCTCGGTAGGCGGATTAACCATTATATCGCATAAGCGAAACCTACTGTCTTAGGTCAAGAACAGCATTGAAATAATATCACAAACCAAGCGGTCTGTCAAGCATTTTATCCAACTTTGTTAGGATTAATCTTGATTCCGGGACCCATAGTAGTTGCAACTACGCAGGAACGGATATACTGACCCTTTGCAGCCTCAGGCTTAGCCTTAACGATTGCGCCAAGCAGAGTGTCAAAGTTCTCCTGGAGCTTCTCAGCGCCGAAGGAAACCTTACCAATCGGGCAGTGAATAATGTTGGTCTTATCAAGACGGTACTCAATCTTACCTGCCTTAGCTTCGCTAACAGCTCTGCCGATGTCAGGTGTAACAGTACCAGCCTTAGGAGTAGGCATCAAGCCACGCGGGCCGAGCACCTTACCAAGACGACCAACAAGACCCATCATATCAGGTGTGGCAACAACAACGTCGAAGTCCATCCAACCCTCATTCTGAATCTTAGCTACATACTCTTCGCCACCGAAGAAGTCTGCGCCTGCAGCCTCAGCATCCTTAAGAGCGTCGCCCTTAGCGAATGCCATAACCTTAACATCCTTACCTGTGCCGTTCGGGAGAACAACTGCTCCGCGAACCTGCTGGTCAGCATGTCTTGAGTCAACGCCAAGACGAACGTGAACTTCAACAGTCTCGTCGAACTTAGCAACCTTTGTTTTAACGGCCAAATCTAAGGCCTCATTTACATCATAAAGTTTTGCGCCGTCTACTAATTTACGGCTATCGGTATATTTCTTACCATGTTTCATTATTAATCTTTACCTCCCAATAGAGTGGTTAATCGGAATTTTCCTCCCACCCGGGAATTATCACCCGGGAGCAGAAAGTAGTTAGAATAGTTTAGTCAACAACTTCGACGCCCATGCTACGTGCAGTACCGGCGACCATGCTCATAGCGGTCTCGATATTTGCTGCGTTCAAATCGGGCATTTTAGTTTCGGCAATCTTTCTAATCTGCTCAGTAGTGATTTTTGCAACCTTTGTCTTGTTCGGAGTGCCCGAAGCCTTCTCGATTCCGCAAGCCTTCTTGATAAGAACTGCTGCAGGCGGAGTCTTGGTTACAAATGTGAACGAGCGGTCTGCATAAACTGTGATGACAACAGGGATAATAAGACCTACGTCATTTTTTGTGCGCTCATTGAATTCCTTAGTGAACGCCATAATGTTAACACCGTGCTGACCAAGCGCGGGACCTACCGGCGGAGCTGGGGTAGCTTTACCTGCAGGAATTTGAAGTTTAATAAATCCAACAACCTTTTGAGCCATTGTTTACACCTCCGTAAAAATGTGGTCTGGCGGAACAGCATTGCTGCCCTCCCACTTCAGCGAATACGCTGCGACAATAAATATTGCCGTTAAAGCTTAAATTATTCAGCAAGTTCAACAAAATCGAGTTCAAACTCAACCGATGTTTCTCTGCCGAGCATTGAAAGGAGCACACGAACGATATTTCTTTCGGTGTCAATCTCCTCAACACGACCTGAGAAGCCTTCAAGCGGACCGTTGACGATATCTACCGTATCGCCCACCGAGTAATTTACCTCTACGGAACGCTTCTCTACGCCCAACGATGCAACCTCATCATCAGTAAGCGGCACCGGAGTTGACGCAGAGCCGACAAAACCTGTTACTCCGCGAATGTTTCGAATCGCAAACCAGGAGTCGTCTGTGACAATCATCTTTACCAGAACGTAGCCCGGAAAGACCTTGCGCTCAACCTCACGCTTCTTGTTGTCTTTAATCTCGGTAACAATCTCAGTTGGAACCTTTACATCAAAGACTAAGTCGTGCATATTGTGGCTTTCAACAATTTTGCCGATATTGTCAGCAACCTTGTTTTCATAGCCTGAATAAGTGTGAATGACATACCATTTGGCATTCATTTCATTACTTGCTCTCATTTCCATATCAGACATACGTATCTCTCCGTTCTGCTTAGGAATGGAATACAAGTTCAAGCAACTTAGCAAGACCGAAATCCTCAATCCAGATGAAAGCACCTACAACCGCGCACATAATGAGCACGATAATAGTGTTTCTCACAACAGTACTGAAGCTGGGCCAAGTAACTCTCTTGATTTCGCTCTTATACTCGAGCAACCATGTCTTGATTCTAACAAGGAGGAACTTCTTTGCGCCATCCGATTCCTTTACCTTGATATAATCAGCCAGGAGTATTGATACAACCATAGCCACTACAAAAGCAATAGAAACGCACAAAAGCGCCACAAAGGTGTTATTGTACCAGATTTCTTTAATGCCTGTGAGCGGACGATGGTCTACATAGGTACCGGGTGTGTTGCATATAAAGAGCAACATCATAATCACATTAACTACGCCGAATACAAGCGCACCCACAGCAGACTTCTCAGATTTAAGAGAAGCAACTGAGCAGATGCCCAATATAACAGCAATAAAGAATGTGAAGAAGTACCAAGCAGATTTGCACAAATCCACAACAGAGCCAAGTGCGGCACCTGTGGAATCCTGAGTAAGTTTAGAGCCAAACGCAAGCTGAGTAGCAGAAAGTTCAAATGTTCCCTGTGCGCTGACAATGTGAACTATTCCGAAGAACATCAAAGCCAAAGTTGCAACACCGAGAACTGCCGCTAAAACACGGCTGGCTAATGATACAGCTTTCATTATATCCTCCTTACTTGGTTTCCTTGTGGAGAGTGTGCTTTTTGCAGAATCTACAATACTTGTTCATTTCCAACCTATCAGGGTCGTTTTTCTTGTTCTTCATAGTGTTGTAGTTTCTTTGCTTGCACTCAGTGCAAGCGAGGGTGATTTTAACTCTCATTGACGGCACCTCCCGTTTTACGGAAAATTTTAGCCTCCCTCTATATAAGCGGGTTTGGGCGCAAATTATCAAACCCCATAGCAGAGGTACTTTAGATTATAACACAACCCAATGACTCGGTCAAGCATTATTTTTTTAGAAAACCTAACTTTTTCCATCGCGTTTTTTGTGCATATCACACATTAAAAACAGCCGACAGGTTTCCCTGTCGGCTATATCTGAGCTGTATGCTATTTTGCAAAATCAACCGCTCTGCTTTCGCGAATAACGTTAACCTTAACCTGTCCGGGATAGTCAAGCTCATTTTCAATCTTCTGAACTATCTCACGGGCTGTGATAATCATCTGGTCATCACTAATAACGTCAGGCTTAACCATAATTCTAACCTCACGGCCTGCCTGAATCGCAAATGAACGCTCGACTCCGTTGAAGGAATTGGCGATTTCCTCCAGCTTTTCAAGACGACGAACATAGTTCTCAAGGTTTTCACGTCTTGCACCCGGTCTTGCAGCGGAAATAGCGTCTGCCGCTTGTACCAGGCAAGCAATAACTGTTTTAGCTTCAACGTCACCGTGGTGAGCGTGAATCGCATGTATAACCTCTTCGCTTTCCTTGCACTTCTTGGCAACGTCAACGCCGAGCTGAATATGAGTTCCCTCATGCTCGTGGTCGAGCGCCTTACCAATGTCGTGCAGCAAACCTGCTCGGCGAGCAAGAGAAACGTCTTCTCCGAGCTCTGCAGCCATCAAGCCTGCGAGGTACGCCACCTCAAGCGAATGCTTAAGCACGTTTTGACCGTAGCTTGTTCTATAATGAAGTCTTCCAAGCAAATTAACCAGTTCAGGATTAAGTCCGTGAATGCCAACCGCTATGATAGCGTTTTCACCCTCCTGCTTAATCGTGCGCTCAACTTCCTTACGGGCTTTGTCCACCATTTCCTCAATGCGAGCGGGATGGATTCTACCGTCTGTTATCAGACGCTCAAGCGCAAGTCTGGAAATCTCTCTGCGAATCGGGTCAAAGCACGAGAGCGTGATTGCCTCAGGCGTATCGTCGATAATAAGGTCAACGCCTGTCATCTGCTCGAACGTGCGGATGTTTCTACCCTCACGGCCGATTATGCGGCCCTTCATCTCATCGTTAGGCAGTCCAACAACAGAGATTGTAACCTCTGATGAATGGTCTGCTGCGCAGCGCTGAATTGCCTGAGAGATTATTCTGGAAGCTAATTTTTCTGAATCTTCCTTCAACTGCTGTTCAAAATTCATAATCTTGACAGCCTTGTCGTGTGTTAAATCTTCCTCAAGGGATTTCAGCAAATAGTCCTTAGCCTGCTGAATAGAGAAGCCTGAGATTCTTTCAAGAATGTCCATCTGGCTTTTCTTAAGCTGGTCAACTTCCTCAACCTTTTTCTCTAACTCTGCTGTTTTTACAGCGAGAGTTTCCTCTTTTTTAGAGAGGTTTTCAAGGCGGTGTTCAAAGCTTTCCTCTTTCTGAAGAAGCCTATGCTCCTGCTGCTTGATTTCATTGCGACGTTCACGGATTTCTTTATCCGCCTCAGCGCGCATACTGTGAATTTCATCCTTAGCCTCAATGACAGCCTCTTTTCTCTTAGCCTCAGCGGCCTTGTAAGCATCATTGAGTATTCTTTTCGACTCGGTTTCTGCACTGCCAATCAATCTTTCAGCCTTTTTCTTGCGATGGCTAACACCGCTTACAAAGCCTATAAGAATACCAACAACGGCAGCTATTGCGCCGATAATTACATACCATAAATATTCTGGCACTTTACGTGCACCTCCTTTATAAAAAACGCATTTAAAACAGGTTGCGTATCTAAACCTGATAAGTTCAAAGCCGATATCTGCTCGCCATAACAGACACTCTCAGCAATAACACTATATCGTGTATATTTTATCGCAAAGGCCACAATATGTCAAGGACTATTAAATATTTTTGAAAGGGTATTGATATCAAAACGATTTTGTATTAAAATAATAAATATTTATCGTTTACATTATAAAAGGGGCGTTCTTTACACTATGGCGAAAAGATATCTTGATATGACTGCTGCTGAAGCAGAGGCAGAGTATTCCTCTGTTAAGGCCGAGTATGAAAAATATAAGGCAATGGGGCTTAAACTCGATATGTCGAGAGGCAAGCCCGGCAACGACCAGTTAGATTTAAGCATGAAGCTGCTCGACGTTGTGAACTCTGAAAGCAATGTTTACAGCGAAAGCGGTCTTGACTGCAGAAATTACGGCGGTCCAAACGGAATTGACGAGGCGAGAGCCTTGTTCGCAGCCATACTCGACTGCGATGCAAGTCAGGTTTTGCTCGGCGGAACCTCGTCCTTGTCTTTGATGTTTGATTTTATCTCACAGGCTATGATTTCAGGTATGGGCGGTGAGGCTTGGAGCAAGCAGGGCGAAATTAAGTTTTTGTGTCCCTCGCCCGGTTATGACCGCCATTTTGCAATTTGCGAGTATTTCGGAATCAAGATGATTCCTGTTGCAATGCTCAGCGACGGTCCTGATATGGAAGAGGTTGAGCGCCTTGTAAAAGACCCGTCTGTAAAGGGTATGTGGTGCGTGCCGAAGTTTTCAAATCCGCAGGGCATCACCTATTCAGACGAGGTTGTGCGTCGCATAGCCGCTCTCAAGCCTGCCGCTGCAGACTTCCGTGTTATGTGGGATAACGCTTACGCAATCCACGTTGTACAAAAGGACGAGAAGCTTTTAAACATTCTCTTAGAATGTGAAAAAGCAGGCAATCCCGACCTCGTTGTTGAGTTTGCTTCAACCGCTAAGGTTAGCTTTGCTGGCGGCGGTATCGCTTGCGTTGCCGCAAACAAGGGCAACCTTGCTCTTATCAGCAAGAGAATGGCAGTGCAGTCCATCTGCTACGATAAAATCAATCAGCTTCGTCATGCACGTATGTTCCCGAGCATTGACGATGTTAAAGCTCATATGCTCAAGCACGCTGAGATTTTAAAGCCGAAATTCGATATGGTTACCGATATGCTTGAAGAAAACCTGCAAGGGCTCGAAATACTCAACTGGTGCACACCAAACGGTGGCTACTTCATCAGCGTTGACACTCTGCCCTGTTGCGCAAAGCGAGTTGTTGAGCTTTGCAAGGAAGCAGGCGTTGTGCTGACAAACGCAGGCGCAACCTACCCCTACGGCAAGGACCCGCTTGACAGCAACATCCGTATTGCTCCGTCCTTCCCGCCTGTTGAGGAGCTCCGTCAGGCAATGACTTTGTTCTGCGTATCAGTAAAGCTTGCAAGCCTTGAAATGATTAAAGCAGAAGGTCTTTGCAAATAAATTTTTACAACATTTAAGCTGTTTTCAAAGGAGGTGCGGCGATGAGTAAAAAGTGTATACGAATGATTGTGCTTGTGTTGGCTGTCGCCGTCACCGCAGTGGCTGTGCTCAGCTGCTCACAGGAGCAGTCGAGCAAGCCTGCGTCTGCTAACGTTGAGCTGTGCATCACTGCTGACAAGTCAGCCCAAGTTGCAACGCAGACCGAAGCAGTGCACGCTGAGTCAAAGCTCGATGCCGCAGTAAAAACTGTTTCCTCGCAGCTAAGCAGCATTTCTGTTTGCAGCGAAAAACAGCAGGATATAAACCGCACTGTAAAAACGGTTGCTTTCGCACCGCTGATATATTCTAATGATGACGATGCCGTACCCGGATAATTTTTACGTCATCTGTGAAAATATTAAAGAAAGGACTTAATCTAAATGAGTAGAAAAAAGAACTCTAATAAAAGAGTGGCTACGCCATGGTTTTTCATTGTAGCCGCATTTATAGTTGCTTTGACTACGATATCTTTCTTCGGAATTAAAAACTATTATGCCGACAAAGAAATCGTGTATTTCAAGAGCGCAAGCGATATCCGCTGGGGCATCGACATTCAGGGAGGTGTTGAGGCTGCATTTGCTCCCGACACTGACAAAAACGTAAGCGAAGAAGACCTTGAGGCAGCAAAAGAAACCATCAACACCCGCCTTATCAATCTGGGTATAACAGACTATGAAACCTCAGTTGACACCAGAAACGACCAGATAATCGTGCGTTTCCCCTGGCAGTCCAATGAGGAGAACTTCGATGCAGCCGCTGCGATTGAAGAACTCGGTGAAACCGCTGAGCTCGTATTCTGCGAAGGAAGCACCTACGACGAGAAGAAAATCATTCTCAGAGGCGCAGAGGACATTGAATCAGCAAGCCCTGCATATCAAAACGGCGAAGCATATGTTCAGCTTAAGCTGACAAGCGCAGGCCGCACTAAGTTTGCAAAAGCAACAGCGGCAAATGTAAATAAGCCTATCGCAATCTGCATGGACGGCAACGTAATTTCCGCTCCCACAGTTAACGACGTTATCACAAACGGCGTTGCATCAATCACAGGCAACTTTACATATGAAGAAAGCCAGTCGCTCGCAAACAAGATTAACTCAGGCTCGCTCCCGTTCTCGCTGAGCGTTGACGACTCTAAGCTGCAAATAGTTTCTGCCACCTTAGGTCAGGAAGCTCTCAGCTCAATGCTTCTTGCAGGCGTTATCGCTTTCATCATCATCTGCATCATAATCATTATTAAGTACCGTCTGCCAGGCGTTATCTCAAGCATTGCTCTTGCCGGTCAGATTGGTGGCATCATCGCTTGCGTTTCGGGCTTCTTTCCCGGAACAAACAGCTTCACTCTCACCATACCCGGTATCGCAGGTATAATCCTCTCAATCGGTATGGGTATCGATGCCAACATCATCACCGCCGAGCGTATCAAAGAAGAGCTGCGTAGCGGCAAAACCGTTACCGCTGCTATCAACGCAGGTTGCAGCAACGCTATGAGCGCCATTATCGACGGAAACCTCACAAACGTTTTGGTTGCAATCGTTCTTATGGGTTGCTTCGGCCCGTCTGAAAACATCTTTGCAATCTTATTCAGCCCGATTATCGGCTTGTTCGGTTCATCTGTTTCAGGCGCCGTATATAGCTTCGGTTACACCCAGCTTATCGGTATCATATTTAACTTTGTAATGGGCGTATTCGCCACAAAGATTATGCTTAAGAGCATCTCCGGATTTAAGTGTATGCGCAATCCTTGGCTCTATGGAGGTGTAAAGAATGTTGAAGAATAAAACTATGAATTTTGACTATGTTAATAACTTTAAAAAGTTTTTAGTATTTTCCGGCGCTCTTTTCCTTATAGGAATTATATTCTGCGTGGTTTTCGGTCCTGTTATGGACATTTCGTTCAAGGGCGGTACCAGAATTTCTTATTCGTACTCAGGCGACTTAAACGTAAGCAAGGTTGAAAAAGCAGCAGAAAAAGCTATCGGCAAAAAGGTAAGCATAACCACCTCTTCAGGTGTAAGTGACAGCTCTAAGAAGTTTTCTGTTGCGCTTTCTGACGATACAGCGCTTGAAACCAAGTCTATTGACAAGCTCACCGAGACCTTGAAGAAGGACTTTGCAAAAAACAAAGTCGCACAGTCTGAGGTTGAATCGGTTAACCCCTCTGTTGGTACTGTCTTCTTCATCAAGTGCCTTGTTGCCGTAACAATTGCCGCTATACTGGTTGTGCTTTATGTTTCATGGCGATTCCGTAAAATCGGCGGCTTTTCAGCCGGTGTTACCGCTTTGGTTGCCCTGATTCACGATGTGTTGATTGCGTTCTTTGCCGCAGTTGTATTCAGACTCAACATAGACGCAAACTTCATCGCCGTTGTTATGACCTTGCTTGGATACTCGCTTAACAGCACAATCGTTGTGTTTGACCGTATAAGAGAAAATCGCAGAGTATACGGCGCAAAGAAGCCAGTTGATGAGCTTGTTAACATCTCAAACAATCAGGTATTCACACGAAACATCATGACAACGTTATCAACCTTAATTGCCATTTTTGTTGTGTTCATCGTATGCGAGATGAAGGGCATCACTTCTCTGCGCACGCTCACCATTCCGCTTATGTTCGGTCTTGTTTCAGGCTCATACAGCTCAATTTGCATTGCTCCTACCGCTTGGGTTAAGTGGAAGCAATTCAAGGCGGAGCGTCAGAATAAAGACTAATAAAAGTTTTAGTCGAATTGCTAAAAAGCCAAGTGCTTATGCGCTTGGCTTTTTTATCCGCTTTACCATTAAATTATAATACTCGAACAATCTCCTTCCCCTGTTTCACAGCATAATCGAGGGCGATTTTGGTGCCACTTTTGCGGGTGGTCGGGGTGTTAAATTCGTCGTAGTATACGATACAATAATGGCTGTTATCTATCATCTCATAGTTGCGCTCGACGTATGCTACTCTGCCTGAATTCTGTATCTTTTCAGGGTAATATGTGTCCTCGTAGCTTTCAAATAAGTAGTTCTTATAACGCTCGCTTATATACGGATATTCTGCTCGTACATAGACTCGTTTTATGTGCGGGTATTTTTCTTTAATTTTGGTCACGAGTTCAAGGCACAAGCTATTGAATTGGCTCTTACTCCCAAAAAGAAATGTATCAACTTTTTTCTCCACAATCAGTTTTTCAATTATTTGAATAAGTTTTGATTTTAGTTCTTCGGTTTCGTTTATAGTTCTATGACCGAAAAAGCAACATATATTTTTATACATACCAAATCATCACCACTCCAAGTTTACCATATATGGTCTAAAAAGTCCATATATGGTCGTTAGTGTTTTTCTAAAAAGCATAAACTATATGTAGAACTTTTAGGGGTGATATTATGGATACAAGAAAAGCTATAGCAAATAGATTGTTGGCATTATGCGAGCAAAAGAGATTGTCAGTAAATGCTCTCGCGAGAATCTCAGCCGTTCCGCCCTCAACATTAAAGAATATAATTAACGGCGGTAGCAAGAACGCGGGTGTTGTTACGCTCAAGAAATTATGCGATGGCTTAGAAATATCCCTTTATGATTTTTTCAACACTGAAATATTTAAAACTCTGGAACAGGAAATCAGATAACACTTTATTAACAAAAAACTCTCTGCTGAAATTAAGCAGAGAGTTTTGCTATATTTTAAGGCGTTTAAAAGCCTTGTAATCATTGACAACCGCACTGTTTTTGTGTTATACTCACTCTAATAAACATAAATCGCCGACTTGTCCAGACGGCGCATTGTAACGACAATATCATATCTATCAGTCAAGGAGGATAACTATGGCAAGCTTTATCAACGAGCCTTCTCACACTTTCCACGAATACCTGCTTATACCCGGATACTCATCAAGCGAATGCGTTCCGGCAAACGTAAGCCTGAAAACACCTCTTGTTAAATTCAAAAAGGGTGAAGAATCGGCTATCACAATGAACATTCCGCTCGTTTCTGCAATCATGCAGTCCGTTTCGGGCGACCGTCTTGCAGTTGCGCTTGCAACAGAGGGCGGCGTATCATTCATATATGGCTCGCAGTCGATTGAGGACGAGGCTGCTATGGTCAAGCGTGCCAAGAACTACAAAGCAGGCTTTGTTAAGAGCGATTCAAACGTTTCCCCCGAAGACACAATGGCTGATGTTGTCAGACTCAAGGAGAAAACCGGTCACTCCACTGTTGCCGTAACAAGTGACGGCACCTCAGAGGGCAAGCTGCTCGGTATCGTAACAGGGCGTGACTACAGAGTCAGCCGTATGGACCCCGCAACTAAAGTTAAGGAGTTTATGACTCCGTTTGACAAGCTTATCTGGGCAAAGGAAGGCACCACGCTCAAGGAAGCTAACGACATTATCTGGGAACACAAGCTCAACTCTCTGCCGATTGTTGACAGCGAGGGCAAGCTGTGCTACCTTGTTTTCCGCAAGGACTATGACTCTCACAAGCAAAACCCCAACGAGCTTCTCGATAAGGACAAGCGTTACGTTGTAGGCGCAGGTATAAACACCCGCGACTATGCAGAGCGCGTTCCCGCTCTTGTTGAAGCAGGCGCAGACGTTCTTTGCATCGACTCCTCAGAGGGCTTCTCAGAGTGGCAGAAGCTCACTATCGAGTGGATAAGAGCCAAGTACGGCGACAGCGTAAAGGTTGGCGCAGGAAATGTTGTAGACGCTGACGGCTTCAGATTTCTTGCTGACTGCGGCGCAGACTTTATCAAGGTTGGTATCGGCGGCGGCTCCATCTGCATAACCCGTGAAACTAAGGGCATCGGTAGAGGTCAGGCAACCGCTCTGATTGAAGTTTGCAAGGCCAGAGATGAGTATTTCAAGGAAACAGGCGTGTATGTTCCTGTTTGCACTGATGGCGGTATCGTTCACGACCATCATATGACTCTCGCCTTGGCAATGGGCGCAGACTTCATTATGCTCGGCAGATACTTCGCCCGTTTCGACGAAAGCCCCACAAATAAAATCAACATCGGTGGTACATATTATAAGGAATACTGGGGCGAGGGCAGCAACCGCGCTCGCAACTGGCAGCGTTATGACCTCGGCGGCGACAGAAAGCTGTCGTTCGAAGAGGGCGTTGACTCCTATGTTCCGTACGCAGGCTCACTCAAGGACAACGTTGCTCTCTCACTTAGCAAGGTGCGCTCAACTATGTGCAACTGCGGCGCACTGTCAATACCCGAGCTTCAGCAGAAAGCAAAGCTCACGCTCGTTTCCGCAACAAGTATTGTTGAGGGCGGCGCACACGACGTAATCAAAAAAGATACAACCGCATCGTTGAACTAATTAATAAGCTAAACAAAAAGTCTCTGCTTTAAAAGCAGAGACTTTTTTTACTACAAAACATTCTTCAGTGACGGCTTTTCGTCGCTTACCACGTGCCCGAGCATAACCTTTGCGCCCTTGAGCGCAGATAAAAACTCCTCCAACGAGTCCTCGTTTGCGAAATCGGGCAGCTCGGCTATTTGCACTCCTAACTCCTCCACGAGCTCGTGATAAATGAAAACAGATACCAAGTCCTCTCGTTTCACAAACTCTTTTTCCGCTTTGGCTGAAAACTCATAAGCACCCTGTATATCGCCTCTCGATGCCGCCTCATCGGCTTGCTCGAGCAGGGCTCCCACCGATTTCTCCAAGCCGTCCACAACAACGTAGCCCGTTATACTGATAGCGACAATCACGCTCAAAAGCACCACAACCGTTATTATCCTGCCCATCAGTCCGCCTCTTTCTTTACAACCTTGTATTTGCCGTTTGCATCAACAGTCATCAGGAAGATGTCGTCCTGAGCCACCTTCGACTTTCTGAGCGCCTTTTTAAGCTGCGACTCCGTCATGCCTACCGAGCGCATAAACTCATCTCTGAGCTTGCCGTCACAAATTACAGGCACCTGAATTCCGTCATCGGTTAGCTTTGCGCCCGCCTGCCCCGCTGTGTACGGGCGCTTGGACGGCTTAAGCATAACCGACATATGTCCGTTTGTTTCAATTATTGCGTACTCAACGTCTTCAACCGCAAACACTTGCTCTTGCCGTAAACTTTCAAGCAAGTCATCTACCGTAAGCCTTAGTTTTTTCATTGCCGTCTGGTCAATTTTGCCGTGACGTATTATTATGGTCGGGCGACCGTCGATTAGGCGCCGTATGCGGTCGGACTTGAGCGCTACAACCGATAACAACACCTCTAAGCTAACAAGAAACAGTATCGCAATAATGCCGTTTATTACAGGCTGCTTTATGTCCTGAATGGGTATCGTGGCAATCTCTGAAATCAGTATAGTGGTAACGAGTTCGTTTGGCTGCATATCCCCTATCTGACGTTTACCCATTATTCGCATTCCTAATATGACAAAGAGATACAGTATTGCAGTGCGGCATAAAGTTACAAACACAGTCCACACCTCCAAAACTAATGTTTATCTATACTTTTTGCAAAATCAAATGTATTTATTCACACAAGCAAAATTGCACTTGATTTTTGCTGAATTGTTATGTATAATGATTTAGTCCTTAATAAAGGGTATGGAGAGATGGCTGAGCTGGTCTAAGGCGCACGACTGGAAATCGTGTAACGGCTAATACCCGTTCGGGGGTTCGAATCCCCCTCTCTCCGCCAGAAAAACAACCGCAACTTTGATACAAGTTGCGGTTGTTTTGTTTGTGTGGATATTTTTATGGGGGATTCGAACAAGGAGCAATAAAAAACAGTCCGGTGGACTGTTTTTGCGACGCGGCAACGAGCGTAGCGAGGCGATAGGTGCGTCAGCACCGTGACAAAATCCCCCTCTCTCCGCCAAAACGAAAATCCTGTCGATTCTTGTCGGCAGGATTTTCGTTTTGTATTATTCACTATTCATTTTTCATTATTCATCATTCATTAAATCAGATTTTCGTATTTAATAATTTCGGTGCTACGAAAACTTTTACATAAATAGACTGCTCTTACTATGCAGATATAATAAAAGGAATCTCTTCTTTACATAGAGATTCCTTAAAAATGTGTTATATAAAATTTAAGTTATTTTGATTAGTTTGAATTGGCTGTCATTGCTGCTGCTAATTCTTGAGCCTGTGCTTTTATTTTTGAATTTTCATATTCCTCAATCTGATTCATTATGAATTTCTTAAATTTGTCTGCATCCTTAACGCCGTAAAAAGCAATAGCATCTCCAGCTGTTTGTACTTCGATATCACCATAGTTAAAGATTTTTCCAAATAAACCAGAACTTACGGTAACATTCTGAATTTTATTCAATGGCGCATCAAGAGAAGCGCTATTTATAAATCCAGCTTTTCCAATAACTCGTTTATCTGTTACTGACAACTCTGTGTTTAAATATGTAATAGTCTTTTTGATTGCAATAATTGTAGGTATGAAAAGTAAAAAACACCCTACAACACCCCAAATCCAAGCCACTACGAGTTGTATTGGATGCAACTCTGCATTTTTAAGAATACTCTCCTTAGGATTGAGATTTCTCTCCACATACTTTCCCATTTTATTTTCCTCCAAAAAATTATTGTCGAAAACTGCCGACAACTATATTATATCTGTATTGCAGATATATGTCAATATCTTTATTACAGATATCGCATAATAATTTTGAGGTGATTGTTATGCAATATAAAAATCTACGAGGAATTCGAGAGGATAATGATATAAAACAAAAAGATATAGCAAAGTATTTAAACGTATCTCAAAACACATACTCACAATACGAAACTGGTGTCATATCATTAACAGCAGAAGTTTTAGTTAAATTAGCAGATTATTATAAGGTAAGCATTGATTATTTGCTTGACAGAACAAACAATCCAAATATGCAAAAATAAAACATAGTATACTATATACAAAAAGAGAAGACCATCAACTTTAGTTGATGGTCTTCTCTTTTTGGTGGAGCATGCCGCACAACACCCAAACTCACATCTTGTGGTGCAAACTTTAAATTTGCACGAACTTGGACAAATTGGGTGTGGCAGCTTGCCACTGGTGGAGGCGACGGGAATCGAACCCGTGTCCGAAAATTCATTCTCACAACTTTCTCCGAGTGCAGTCAATTATTTAAATTCCCGACTGTGAGCTTGAATTGACACAATCACTCAGTCGGTAGTTCGTAATCCGTGACCGGCTACCGAACACTCACCGATACACGTTCACCGTCTAAATGACGCCCTGTACCGCTCGACGGTGCTGCGGGTCGGACGTGCCGCCTAATTAGGCAGCAAGAGCAACTTTATTGTTGTCGTTTATTATTTTAGTTACGGATTTTATAGCGGTTCCGCACCGCTACTCGCTTATCGTGATTCAAAATCCCCGTCGAAACCTTTACGCCCCCATATATGAACCTGCTTTTACACAGGTTGTTACTGATTTTGCTCCTTAAAATAACGCTCTGTGTCACGTTTAACTGCCTTTGCAGCCAAGTCGGCGCGCTTATCGTGCAGTTTTTTACCTCTGCACAGTCCCACCTGCACCTTGACTCTTGAGCCTTTAAAGTAAACCGACAACGGCACAAGCGTCAGACTTTGCTGCTTGACGATGCCAAACAAACGCATAATCTCACGCTTATGCATAAGCAATCTGCGCTTGCGGTATGGCTCTCTATTAAACAGGTTGCCCTTCTCATACGGTGAAATATGCATTCCGTTTACAAAAAGCTCACCGCCGTCAATACTGCACCACGAATCCTTCAGGTTAACTCCGCCCTGACGGATAGACTTAATCTCCGTGCCAAATAGTTCGATGCCTGCCTCATAACTTTCCTCAACAAAATAGTCGTGATACGCCTTTTTGTTGGTGGATATTGTTTTCAAATTTTCTTTCAAGGCGTTATCACCCCATTCATTGATTATTTATCTCGCCTTTAAGCTGATTCAAATGTATCTTGTCTTACTTAACAAAGGTTGTGCGGTATAAATCAATCGCCTTCTCAATCATTGCGATTGCCTCTTCCCTACCAACAATCTCCTGAACAGTGGTTTTTTTATGCTCAAGCTCCTTGTAAACGGAGAAGAAGTGCGCCATTTCGTCAAAAACGTGCTTTGGCAGCTCGTCAACGCTCTTATACATATTATAGTTGGGGTCGCCAAACGGAATGGCAATAATTTTTTCGTCAAGCTCGTTGTTGTCAACCATCTTGATTGCGCCGATAGGATAGCACCTCATAAGCGACAGCGGATAAGCAGTTGCTGTGCCGAGCACAAGTACGTCGAGCGGGTCGCGGTCATCTGCATAGGTGCGAGGAATGAAGCGGTAGTTTGCGGGATAGTGCGTTGCAGTGTGCAAAACTCTGTCCACACGCAAGAGGCCGGTTTCCTTATCAAGCTCATACTTGACGCTGCAGCCGTTAGGAATTTCTATAACGGCGATAAAATCGTCAACTTTTATACGTTCCTCGTTAATATCGTGCCAAATATTCATATCGGTAATCCTTTCCCAAGTGTAAAGTAAAAAACACCGTACAACCAAACTGATTGCACGGTAATTTTAACATATTACATTGAAAATTGCAACAAGCCCTGAAAACTGAGCAATGCGAGTGAATCACGAGGGAATGGCTGGTAAGTCATTCCATAGAAGGTCAAGCCCTCGACCTATTAGTACTGCCAAGCTGAACGTGTCACCACGCTTACACATGCAGCCTATCAAC
>JAZNLO010000026.1:0-99821 GCA_045579085.1 Acutalibacteraceae bacterium | reverse complement strand
CATTCCTGTAAAGCTCGTGCACACGCTTTACAGTCTGCGCCGATGATATAACATCGGCATCCGTGCGATGACCGAACATATCTGCGCCAAGTTTATTCTTATAATAACCGTCAGTATGACCCGAACGGCTGAAAACGTCGCTGAGCAGCTCTCTCTGCGTGTGCGACAAAAAGCCGTTATCCACTGTGTTTCTGAACGCACTTACCGCCGCCGCAACATATTCGGGGCGCTTCATTCTGCCCTCAATTTTCAGCGACTTTACCCCTTGCTTTTCGAGTTCGGCAACATAATCAATCAGCGACAAGTCCTTTAAACTGAGCGGATACTGCCCGTTTTCAAACTCTAATCGGCAAGGCTGCGCACAGCGACCTCTGTTGCCGCTTCGTCTGCCGATAACACCGCTCATATAGCACTGCCCAGAAAGGCACATACATAAAGCACCGTGAACAAAAACCTCTGTTTCTATTCCAAGCGTATGAGCCTCTTTTGTAACAGCCAAAATTTCATCTGCGCTCAGCTCTCTTGCCAAAACAACTCGGTCAAAGCCCATCCTTTTGAGCATAGGTAGCGCCGACGGCGAATGCACCGCCATCTGCGTGGATGCGTGGAGCCTTAACTCAGGGCATGCCTTTTTTATAATTGACGCAAGTCCTAAGTCCTGAACGATAATGCCGTTTACGCCTGCGCTTGCAGCCACCTTTACACAATCGAGTGCCTCGTTAAGCTCTGAATCTGCAATAAGGGTGTTGAGCGTGAGATAGGTTTTAACCCCTCTTTTGCTGCAATAATCCACAGCCTCAGAAAGCTCGTCGGCGGTGAAGTTTTCTGCGCTATGACGCGCGCTAAAGTTACTAAGCCCCAGATAAACTGCGTCTGCGCCGCTTCTTACTGCGGCAACAAGCGACTCTTTAGAGCCTGCGGGTGCGAGAATTTCACAACTCATTTCTCGGCAACAAGCTCTCGCAAGCGAAGATTCTCTGCGCTTAAATATTCTATTTCCTTAATCGCCTCAGAGGCTTCCAGACTGCTCGATGCAGAATCGGCAATGGCTTTTTTAACCTCGCTGTTAAGTCTGGCAATCTCCTCGTTGTTTTTGTGGCACTTGTCGCAATATTCCAAAGCGCAAAGCACTGCCGCCATCGTAGTTGACAGACAGGGGTTATTGCGAGAAAGGCTGTCTATGCTTTTTTCGATTTCATTTGAAAGCGAGCGGATATATTCCTCGCTCTCATCGGTGTTGATATAGTATTCATTTCCTGCTATTACAAGCCTTATCTTGCTATCCACAAACATCACCTCTTACATTTTATATGCTATAATAATATAATACTACAAATTCCAACCAAAATAAAGGTATTTTTTTAATAATCTTTCATTTTTAACATTCGCAAAAACAAATAGCGTTTTTTAAGGGTTTTAATCATAAATTGTCCAACAAAAACAAAAAAATCTCTTGATTATTTGTTGAGTATGTTGTAAAATAACAATACGCAATATGCTTTGTGTTTTTAGATGCGCAAAGAAAATTGGTTTACTTTAACCGCTGTTTTGCGGTAATGGAGGAGATAAGTATGAAAAAATTAATAGCTTTAGCTCTTGCTGCAGTTATGCTCGGCGGATTTATGACCGCTTGCAACAAGGAACCTGAAAAGAAGCCCGCTTCTTCTAAAGGTCAGGATATCGTTGTTGAGTCAGACGGCAAGATTGACCTTGAGGTTACATATGCCGAGCTTGGCAATCCGTCTCAGAAGAAACCTGCTAACGTTGGAAGCGGCAAGCACGTTCAGAGCGTCACCGTTAATAAAGAAGTAGTTTATGTTCCCATCGGAACTATCGGTCAAATCGAAACCACTATCCTTCCTGCAGACGCTGCAGACCCATCCATCTACTACGAAAGCCAGAACGAAGAAATCGTTAAGGTTGACGAAAAGGGTCAGGTGCTCGGTGTTGAAGCCGGCGCTGCTGTTGTTAAAATGACAACTAACGACCGTAACTTCAACGCAGAGGTTACCGTTGTTGTTTACCGTGTTGCTCCCGATGAAACAAGAGTAAACGAGATGGTTACTCTCATCAACCAGAAGCGTAAAGACGAAGGTCTTGCTGAGATAGCTGTTGACACCACACTCAACTATGCTGCTACTGAGCGTGCTTTCGAGGAAGCTGCTGAGGGCGACGGCAAAATGGACGACACCCGTGTATTCACAGACGCTAACGGCGAGTTCAAGCCTCACTCAACCACTTACTCAGATTACAGCATCTGGGCTCGCGGAACCACCAGAATCTACATCTGGAACAGCTTTAAGGATGTTCAGGCTGCTTTCGATGCAATAATGGAAGTTGACGCTAACAAGGAAGTTATCCTTGCGGGCGATGACAAGTACAACAATCTCGGTGTTGGATGCTTCGATTACAGCGGTTCTACCTATTGGTGCATCCTTATGTACCTCAGATAATCTGTCTGGTTATCAGTTAAATCAGGCACGCAGATACGAAAGTGTTTGCGTGCCTTTTCATTTAAAAAAGGAAGGGAATGTGTAGCAATGATGCCTTGCATAGGTAACATCGTCAACACTGCCGCAGTCGTTGCAGCAAGCGCAATAGGTCTGTTGCTGAAAAAAGGTGTGAGCAGCAAAGTGCAGAGCACTCTTATGCAAGCGCTCGGTATGTGCACAATATTTATAGGCGTTTCAGGTGCGTTGCAAAATATGTTTACGATAAACGAAGGCAAGCTTGCAACAAACAATATTTTTATTATAATTATTTCAATGGTGCTTGGCAGCCTTGCGGGCGAGCTTATAGACATTGAATCTGCACTCGACAGACTGGGCGATAAGCTGAAAACCCTTGCAAAAGCAAGCAGCAACTCAAGCTTCACCGAAGGCTTTGTAACCGTTTCTATGATAATTTGCGTGGGCGCGATGGCGGTTGTGGGCGGTATACAAGACGGACTCGGTGACCCGACTGTGCTGTTTGCGAAAACAGCGCTCGACTCTGTAATAGCCCTTGTGTTTGCGTCAACCTTAGGTATCGGTGTGTTGTTTGCCGCCTTGCCGATGTTTTTGTATCAGGGCTTGTTCAACGTTATCGGCCTTGCTTTCGGAAACATAATGAGCGACGCTCTGCTTGTTTCTCTTTCGGCTGTAGGGAACATTCTCATTTTTGGTGTGGGCGTTAATCTTGCGTTCTCAAAACGTTTGAAAGTGGGCAATATGCTGCCCGCGCTTATTGTTCCTGTTATATGGGAATTGATAAAATTATTGATAGGCTAAAAGAACCTCTTTGCAGATATTACTGCAAAGAGGTTCTTTTCTATAGGAAATGCAGTTATTTCATGCTGTTTTCATATGACTCAATCATCTTCTTAACCATCTGTCCACCAACTGAACCAGCCTGCTTAGAAGTAAGGTCACCGTTGTAGCCCTGCTTGAGATTTACACCAACCTCAGCTGCAGCCTCCATCTTGAAACGGTCGAGAGCCTCACGAGCCTCAGGAACGTTAATCTTGTTGCTTCTTGCCATGTTTTTCACTCCTTTGCAAATATTTTACGATTGCGTTTGCAATACTATCATTTACTTTGACTCATAAAATATTATTAGAAAATTTTGAAAACAAATCGAAATATTAACAAAATGTAAATTCATAATGATTTTTTATAAATATAGTAAAATTCTAAATTTAATAGTTGATTTTCATTGTGTAAACTGCTAAAATACTATTACCTTATTGTATTGTGATTTTCTTTCTGCTTGGAGGGATTGCTTTGAACAAACTGTCTAAAATTTTATGTGTTATTCTTGCTTTAATTATGCTTGTTTCCTGCAGCACAGGAAAGAAAGGTACAAACTCCGCAAGCTCTGCAAACTCTGCAAGCAAGGGCACATCCAGTACTGACATCAGCTCGCAATCAGAGTCTGAGCAACAGGCTTCTTCTGCAGATTCAAGCACTGCTCAACAAGTTAGCTCTGAGGCAAACTCCGCAGGCAGTTCAAGCATCGTTTTTAATTCCGGTGCTTCAGAAGAATTTGGTGCAGCTTTTGTTGCTGATGCAGAAAAAATGAGCAACGATACATACGGGCATCCGGGCAACCCCCAATCATATTACGAAACACTTAGCGGTGAGCGTGACCCTTGGCTTTGGCCTTTCTCACGCGCATCCATTTGGAATATGCCTATCGGCTCTGATGCAAAATTCGTTTCAACAAATTTCGAGCGTTCCAGAGAATTCAGCGCAGACGGCTGTTACCTCTTGGTGACTAACAAAAACGACGAGTATCTGGAAATTCGCGAAGAGGGAATGAGCAACCGTTGGCCGAGCAACTGGGAAAGCCTTAGATGCTTTAAGAGCACATACTGGCCGACAGGCTTCACCATTTCCAAAAACAGCAATATGAACGACTGCTCTACAATTCTGCAGCCTGACGGACGCACATACTTGCAGATGCAGCCCACTTGCCGTCACGAAGCAGACAGCACTCACGTAATCGGCCATGTAAAATATGCAAATCGTAAGGAATACGATGTTTTTGATATCTATGACACCGGCGAGCTTGGCTCACACTGGGGAAGCGGTCTTTCTGCTATAGGCGGCACCATTCGTCTGGGCGAACTTATCGGTGACGAACCTATGCGCCACGCGCTTAAGCTCAACGTCTGGGCTGATAAATATCTCTACTGGGACGAAACAAACAAGGGATTTGTCTGGCCTGCAGACCGTTCAGATACAAAGTCTAATTCAAAAGGCATCAATCCTTACTTACAGGAAGGCTCACTGCTGGCTATTCCGAAGAGCGTTTCTATGGATTCGCTCGGCCTTAAAACCGAAATTGGCAAAAAGATATTCTTTGCGCTTCAAAACTACGGTTGCTACATCGTTGATGACACAACAAGAGACTGCTTCTCGCTCTCAATCGACTACGAGGCTCAGGAAGAAGTTTTAGACGAGTACGGCATAAAAATGAAGACCTTCTTCAACCATTCAAACAACTCCCAAACTTATGACTATGGTAACGATTTTATGAAGATGGTTCAGGCGCTCAAGGTTGTTACAAACAACGCGAGAAATAATCCAGGTGGCGGCGGCACGCCTTGTCAGCCGTTGGCTCCCAATCTTCCGAGCCTTAAATAATAAACAGCGAGGTTGTTATTATGTCAAAGCCAATAGTTGAAACTTATGTTTACGAATTAACTGAAGCTGATAAAATCAGCATTGAAAAATACGGTCACAGAGGCAACCCCGATATAGGTTATCCTATTATGGAGGGCGAGCGTGACCCTTGGCTCTGGCCGTTCTCACGCACTTCTATATGGAATATGCCTATCGGCTCAGAGGCTAAGTATGCCGACATAGGCTTTACTCCCTCGATAGAATTTTGTATGGACGGCTGCTATATGCTCACAACCAAAGAGGGCGACGAGTATCTCGATATACTCGGCTCAGGAATGGGAGCTCGCTGGCCTGATGATGTAAGCAATCTCCAATCTCCAGGAAAAACATACTGGCCGAGAGACCTTACTATCTCCAAAGACAGCTTTATGAACGACTGCTCTACAATCCTGCAGCCCGACAGAAGACACTATGTACAAATGCAGCCGACCTGCCGTCATGAAAAAGGCAGCAGTTACGTAATCGGCTTTGCAAAATACAAGCCCTCTATTCTATATGATATATATGAAAACGGTGAGCTCGGCTCACACTGGGGCAGTGGTCTTTCTGCAATCGGCGGCACCATTCGTCTGGGCGAGTTGTTCAGCGATGAGCCTATCCGTCACGCGCTTAAGCTCAATGTCTGGGCGGATAAATGGCTCTACTGGGACGAGAAGGAAAGAGGCTATATCTGGCCTGCAGACCGCTCTGACACCAAGCCCGAAAAGCACGCTGATAACCCCTACCTGATGGAAGGCAGCCTTGTTGCAATCCCGCGTGACCTTACACCTGAGGAAGTTGGCATCACTTGTCCTATTGTTAAGAAAATGTTCGTATGCTTGCAAGACTACGGCGCATATATCGTTGACGACACTGTAAGAGACAGCTATTCGTTATCTATTGACTATGCTGCTCAGCAAGAAGTTCTTGAGAAAACAGGCATTACTATGAGAGGCTTCTTTGACCGTCTTCCCAACGAGGAAACCCGTGAATACGGCACAGATTTTGTAAAAATGATTTGTTGCCTTAAGGTAATTACAAACAATGGTCCTGATTCAATCGGCGGCGGCGGCATACCTTGTCAGCCATTAGCGCCGGATTTACCTAAAATCAAATAAAAGAGGAGAATAGCACATGAAAAATCTGAAAAAAATCCTTGCAGTAATTGCTTGCACAGCATTATTATGCAGCGTGTTCGTATCTTGCGGAGATAACACTGACAGCGCATCAAAAGCTGCTTCGGACAAATCTTATGCTGATGTTAGCATAGACTTTGATAACACCATTGTTATTCAGGGTAATCAAAACCCTGCAGAAGCAGAAAGTATGAAGAAGTTCGGTCATATCGGAAACCCCTCAAGCGAATACGAAATTATGGAGGGCGAACGTGACCCTTGGCTCTGGCCTTTCTCACGCACTTCTGCGTGGAATATGCCCATCGGCTCCAACGCTAAATATGAGCCCACTGGCTTTGTTGAATACGATGAGCTTAGCTGCGACTGGGCATATCTTTTGAAAACAACCAAAAACGACGAGGTTCTCGACATCGTTCAGTCCACTATGGATGACCGTTGGCCTGAAGATATCTCAACCAAAAAGAAAAACGGCACTACATACTGGCCCAAAGGTTTTACAATATCTCAGGACAGCCCGATGAACGACTGCTCTGCTATACTTCAGCCTGATGGTCGCACAATCATTGAGCTTCAGCCTACTTGCCGTGACGAAGCCTCAAGCACCTATGTTATCGGCAATCCCAGATTCGGCAACGATATCTACGAAGA
Source organism: Acutalibacteraceae bacterium (assembly GCA_045579085.1). Taxonomy (GTDB): domain Bacteria; phylum Bacillota; class Clostridia; order Oscillospirales; family Acutalibacteraceae; genus RGIG2206. The sequence goes on along the minus strand of JAZNLO010000026.1, from coordinate 92,893 downwards.
CGGTTTGCTTGGCACTCACTGGGGAAGCGGTCTGGCTACTCTCGGCGGCTGTATCCGTGAAGGCGAGCTTACAGGTGATGAGCCTATCCGACACGCTATAAAAATCAACGTTTGGGCAGATGAGTTGCTCTACCACGATTATGTCAACAACGGCTACACCTGGCCTGCAGACCGTTCTGACACAAAACCCGATGCTAAAGGTCAATATTCATATATGCTCGAGGGTGCGCTTCTTGCTATCCCCAGAAATATAACTCCTGAGTCAGTTGGCATTACCAACAAGGTTGTTAAAAAGCTGTTCGTTTGCATGCAAGATTACGGCGCATACATTGTTGACGATACAACAAGAGGCGCTTATTCATTCTCTGCAGACATTAAAGAGTACAACGCTGTTAAAGAAGAGCTTGGCATCAATATGCGTTGCCGTCTTTCAAACACAAGCGATTCTACAACTCTCAACTACGCTCAGGATATGATGAAGATGATTATGTGCATAAAAGCCGTATCTAACAATTCTCAGCAGAATGTTGGCGGCGGCGGTAAGCCTTGCCAGCCTCTTGCTCCGAATCTCCCGAGCATTAAATAAGTATCCAAACCTATAACAAACATTAAGCCCGTCTGTCTTTTAAAGACAGACGGGCTTGTTTTGTCCTTGTTTCCTTGCTACACCAATGTGTGCCGATTAGAAACACATTATAATCAGTTGTAAACAGTTTCAAGTAAAAATTAAAACAGCGATGCGCCCTCCTGACAGAGCGTATCGCTGAATGCAAACTTTGTGTTAAATTCCCACGTCATTTGCCTGCAAAGCACAAATTAAAACTATGCCTGCTGTTCCTTGATTTTAGAGAAGCACTCGCTGCAATATATCGGACGGTCTCCGCTCGGCTTGAAAGGAACTTTTGCCTCGTTACCGCACTCAGCGCATACACCTACAAAAGATTCTCTTTCTCTGCTTGCGTTCTTGCGTGCATCACGGCAAGCCTTGCATCTCTGCGGCTCATTCTCAAAGCCCTTAGAAGCGTAAAACTCCTGCTCACCGGCTGTGAACACGAACTCAGCGCCGCATTCTTTGCAAATTATGGTCTTGTCTTCAAACATTTTGCTACCTCGCTTGAAATAATTATTTTTTCATTCCTCGCCGACGGACTCGCACCGCCATCTTTGTCAGGACAACGCTCTGCTTTGAGCTATGCGTGGATGTTTTTAACTGTTTGAGAGCTTGCGGCGCACTCTTGAAAGAGCGTTTTCAACAGACTTTGTTGAACAGCCGAGCCGCTTAGCAATCTCTGAATAGCTATAACCGTCGAGGTGAAGGGTGAACACCGTTCTCTCCAACGTTGAGGTTGATTGCTCAAGCCGTGTCATAACACGGTTAAGCTCATCTTTTACAATTGTAATATGCTCAGGGTCACTGCTGTCGGGCAGGTCGTCAAACTCAACCTTTGCCGACGGCGGCACCTGCTTCTTGCGAAACGCAAAACGCACCGCATCTGTGATTCGCCTGTCTATATTTAAAATAGCAAAGGTGCGAAACGATGCGCCAAACGACGAATCGTATGAATTGATTGCGCTAAACAGGCCGATAAAGCCCTCCTGACCCAAGTCCTCAAACTCCATAACGTCTCCAGCCGCACCCGAGATATATCCTCTGGCTCTTAAGCCAACAGTATCGATATATCTGGCAACCAATCGGTCACGTGCGGCGATATCACCGCCTTGAGCAAGAATACAAAGCTGCTCGTCTGTGGAGGTCATGCAATCATCCTTTACTTTTAAAATCGGCACAGGCACACTTGCACATTATCAACCGATTTAACCACATATTACAACAGACATTAACCTTTGTCAATAGTTTTTTGTAAAACCATCTCAAAATTTTCTAAAAATGACAGGTTTTTTTGTAGAAATTTATCAAAAATTGCCAACAAAGCATAATTTTTTACAATCTGTTTTTCTTTTGTAAAAAACTTTACTTTAACAAACAAATTTGTTATACTAAATTATCAGTGTAAATTAGGAGGGCTTTTGAATGACTGTGTTTGATATTTCTGCTGAAATAACCTCAGCCAAACCATATCCCGGTGACCCCGAAACATCTGTCAGACGTATCCGCAGCATTAAAAACGGCGACGGGTACAATCTTTCAACCCTCTCGATGAGTCTGCACAGCGGCACGCATATTGATGCGCCGTATCATTTCCTCGAAAACGGACTCACCGCAAACGAAATCAGTCTTTCTGCTCTTATGGGCGAATGCGCTGTTGTATCCTTTATCGGAAACACCGATGATATTACAGGCAGCGACATTGAGGAGGCTGTTAAGCCGGGCACACGCAAGGTTATTTTAAAAACTCTTGGTGAGTGCCACTTGACTCGTTCCGCTGCAGCCGCCCTCATAAGTCTTGGCGTTGAGCTTGTAGGGATTGATTCCAATTCAATTGCCGTTGAAGACGACGAGGATTATATCCACCGTGAAATGCTGATGGCAGGCGTGATTATACTTGAGGGCTTAACACTGCGCCACGTTCAATCGGGCAAGTATACTCTGGTTGCATTGCCGCTGAAAATCGACGGCGTTGAAGCCGCTCCTTGCAGAGCAATTTTACTTAAAAACGATAGATAATTTTTTGAGGTGTATAAATGCCATATCCGTCCGACCACATTAGAAATTTCTGCATAATTGCCCACATCGACCACGGCAAGTCCACTCTGGCTGACCGTATGCTTGAGCTTACCCAGTCTGTTTCCGACAGGGAAATGGAGGACCAGCTCTTAGACAGCATGGACCTTGAGCGTGAAAGAGGCATTACAATAAAGGCGCACGCAGTCACTCTTGAGTACACCGCTAAAAACGGTGAAAAGTACGAGCTTAATCTTATTGACACGCCCGGCCACGTGGACTTTAACTATGAGGTTTCACGTTCACTTGCCGCTTGCGAGGGTGCTGTTTTGGTTGTTGATGCGTCTCAGGGCATAGAGGCGCAAACGCTCGCAAACACCTACCTTGCGGTTGACCACAACCTTGAGCTGCTCCCTGTAATCAACAAGGTGGACCTGCCAAGCGCAAACCCTGATGCCGTTATCGCAGATATTGAAGACATTATCGGTATCCCTGCTGAGCACGCACCAAGAATTTCCGCAAAAACAGGGCTGAATGTTGAGCAGGTGCTCGAGGGCATAATAAATGAAATACCCGCCCCGAACGACGACAGGGACGCTCCTCTTCAGGCATTGATTTTCGACTCTTACTACGACGCATACAAAGGCGTTATCGTTTATTTCAGAGTAAAAAGCGGAGTAATCCGCACAGGTATGAAGGTTAAAATGATGGCAACAGGCGCCGAGTTCGACATCGTTGAGGTTGGCCGCAAAAAAGCCATTTCAATGCAGCCTTGCAACGAGCTGTACGCAGGCGAGGTTGGCTATTTTGCCGCATCAATCAAAAATGTTGCCGATGCGCGTGTGGGCGACACCGTTACCTCTGTTGAACGTCCTGCCGCTGAGCCGCTACCTGGCTATAGACGTGTTAATCCCGTTGTTTTCTGCGGCATCTATCCCGCTGACGGTGCCCAGTACACCGACCTTCGTGAAGCGCTTGAAAAGCTGGAGCTAAACGATGCTTCTCTCCTTTTTGAGCCCGAAACCTCTGTTGCGCTCGGGTTCGGCTTCCGTTGCGGCTTCTTAGGCTTGCTCCATATGGAGATTATTCAAGAGCGCCTTGAAAGAGAATATAACTTAGACCTTATTACCACCGCTCCGAGCGTTGTGTACAGGCTGACTATGTCAAACGGCGAGGTAGTTGAAATAGATAACCCCACCAACTATCCTGACCCGTCGCAAATTGTCTCCGCTGAGGAGCCTGTCTGCGAGGTGCACATCTACTCGCCAAGCGAGTTTGTTGGCGCTATAATGGATTTGTGTCAAGAGCGCAGAGGCGTGTTTAAGGATATGCAATATGTAGGCACCGAGCGAGTGGACATACGTTATGACCTGCCGCTTAACGAAATCGTCTACGACTTTTTCGATGCGCTCAAATCACGCACAAGAGGCTACGCTTCGTATGACTACGAGTTCAAGGGCTACGAGAAATCCAATCTCGTCAAGCTCGACGTTCTGCTCAACGGCGAAATCGTTGATGCGCTCTCGTTCATCGTGCATTCAGACAATGCCTACGCCCGTGCGCGCCGCATCGCTGAAAAGCTGAAAGAGCACATACCTCGTCAGCTGTTCGAGGTGCCCGTTCAGGTTGCAGTTGGCGGTAAGATTATCGCGCGTGAAACAGTTAAGGCTATGCGTAAAGACGTGCTTGCCAAGTGCTACGGCGGCGACATAACGAGAAAGAAAAAGCTTCTTGAAAAACAGAAGGAAGGTAAAAAACGTATGCGTAAGCTTGGCTCGGTTGAGGTGCCGCAAGAGGCATTTATGGCTGTTCTCAAGCTCGACGATTAACTTAAGAAAGGATTTTCATCTTATGAAAAGCTCAGTGCTTGATTTTCTTAATAAATACGGGCTCAACCCTGATTTGATTGATATGCAGGCGGCAACCGATGAGTTTGTGCGTCAGATGGAATCGGGAAACAGCGGCGATATAAAGTCGCTGCTTATGATTCCCACGTATATCGGCGTTCAGTCTGAGGTGCCGAAAAATGAGCCGATTATCGTTATGGACGCGGGCGGCACAAACTTCAGAATCGCAACCGTAATCTTTGACAACTCAGGAAAGCCTGTTATCGAAAACTTTTCAAAACAGCCTATGCCCGGCACTCAGGGCGAGCTTACGTCTGACGAGTTTTTCGATACCCTCGCAAGCCTTATCAAGCCCTTTGATAAAATCAGCGACAAGGTTGGCTTTTGTTTCTCGTTCCCAACTGAAATTCTGCCCAACTGCGACGGCAGACTGATTAACTTTAACAAAGAGGTTAAAGTTAAAGACGTTGCAGGCAAGGTAATCGGAGAGGGGATAAATAACGCTCTTAAAAAGATGGGTTGCTCAGAAAAGCACTTTGTCATAATTAACGACACCGTTGCAACTATGCTCGGCGCAATCGCAGAGTATCCAGACAAGGCGTTTGACAGCTATATCGGCTTCATTCTCGGCACAGGCACAAACACCTGTTACATTGAGCAGTGCGAAAACATCAGCAAGCTTGAGGTGAAAAACACAGGCGCCATGGCGGTCAATATCGAAACCGGTAGCTTTGACGGCTTCCACAGGGGTGAAATTGACCTGCGCTTTGATGCTACAACCTCAAACTGTGGCGACCACGTTTTCGAAAAAATGATTTCGGGCGCTTATCAGGGCTCGCTGATTTGTATGACTCTTAAGCAAGCGGCTTCAGATGGCCTGTTTTCTGCAAAAACCGCCGAAAACCTCTTGTCGTTAGACGACCTCTCTATGCGTCAGATTGATGAGTTTTGCGAAAACACAAACGAAGGCTTTATTGCTTCGCTTATTTGCAATGAGGACGACCGCTCAACCGTTTTCGACATAATCGACGCGGCGTTCGAGCGTTCCGCAAAGACAGTTTGCGTGAATCTGGGCGCAGTTATGCTCAAAACAGGGCGCGGCAAAACTAAGCAGGTGCCAATCTGCATCTCCGCCGAAGGCACCACGTTTTATAAGTCGGTGCTGTTCCGTCCAAAGCTCGACCGCTACGTTGCACAGTTCATAAACGAAAAGCTCGGTCTGTACTGCGAATTCGTCAGCACTCAGGACTCCACTCTGGTGGGAAGCGCCGTCGCCGGCTTGTTGAATTAAAAATATTCAGTCGAGTTATATAAGTAACCCCCTGCGTTTTTTGGAACGCAGGGGGTTGTTTTTATTTTGAAGTGGATTTTAGAAGCCTTTTCAGCTTGTACAAAAACGGAAACGCAGCTTTTATCCTTATCTTTAACCGCTGCGATTTCGACAGAGTGTTAAAGTACCTTTTGTACTTTTTTGTTAACAACTCTTTATGATTGCCTTGTTGACTCAAATTGTCAAAATCTATCCCAAGCAACGCCATTTCTATTGAGTCTTTATATTTTCCGTATGTATCTATATTTAGCTGAAGCAACATCTTACGCTTGCGGTCTTGAAAACTTAAAAACTTTTCTTTGTTTAATGTCGTTCTTACTGTCCAAGAGCCTGCTGTTAAATATCTATATACAGACATACAATCCGCCAGATATAACATTCCGCCCCTGAGCGAGCCGTGTATTTGTACAGAATAATCTATTGCTAAAATCTTTCTAAACTCAGGTGTGTGTTTGCGTAGCTCCGTTCTATAAAACAACGAATTTGTTGCTACATATCCACCCTCGCCAAGAATAACCTCGTCTGCGCTAATGATTGTATCCCTGTCCTTAGGGGCAACATCACATATTTTTGCACCTGTATCCGCCTTCACCATTATTGCCGCATGCGCACAAATATCGACCTCAGGATGTGCCTCCATAGCATCAAATTGCTTTTGCAGTTTTAATGGGTCTGTCCAATAGTCATCACCCTCACAAAACGCAATATATCGTCCTTTTACTCTTGAAAACTGAATCTTTCCAACCATTCCGGAACCCTTAGAATATTGATTTTCCGTTTGGTAAATCGGTTTTATAATATCAGGATATTTTTGCTCATACTCTCTGATTATATCAGCAGTTTTATCCGTTGACGCATCATCATGCACCAAAACCTCATAAGCAAAATTTGTCTTTTGCATTACCATCGATTCAAGACATTGAGCAATATACGGTTCGTGATTATATGCGTTGCAAATCACACTTACTACGATTTCGCTTTGCATACTTTCTCTCCTCTAAAAATTACTATTTCTTCGCTGTTTTTGCATATAGCCACCACAAAAGCCACCATTTGTTCTTCGTAAAAGCCAAGCTAAGCCGTGCTTTAATCGATGCTTTGGGCGTTCTGACGCTTTTTACCCTATTAAAATCTTCGTTTGTAAAAGACGCTCCTATATCATCTATAAACTCTTTATAAGTTTTTGCATTCCTTGCCGAAGAAAGAATATAAACATTCATTATATTAATCATATAATAATTCAACTGCTCTTTATGTGTGGGCATTTTCTCCTCTAACAAAGAAACCAATTGGCGTGTTTTAATAAAATTGCCTTTTCTGTGGGTGTTTACAATTGAGGTCGCGTTGTTTCGATAATAATAACCACAATAATCACTTACATAAAGTGACTCAGCATTATAAATCAAAGGCATCGACACCATCATATCCTCGCCCAAAACGATATCCTCTCTGGCGGTGCTTAAAGCTTTTGAAATGATATCAGCTTTAAAACATTTGCTCCACAACGAATACAATATTACACCCAAATTAAGGCCGCCGGTCACTTTATCATAAATCAGCCTTGATTTGATTTCATTCAGCAGGTCACCGTCATATAAGCCAACATCGCATTTGTTCTTATATACCTTCTGCTCTTCTCCGTTGAATTTGGTGCAATTTATTGCAACAATCTCAGGAGAGTACTGTTCAATTATTGCTGCAAAATTTTCTAAAAAATCCAAAGCAATATAGTCGTCAGAGTCAACAAAACAAACATAATCACCGCTCACTTCCTTAATTCCTGCCTTTCGAGCGGAAACCAGGCCTCCGTTCTGCTTGTGAATTACACGCACTCTTTCATCAACTAAATATTCATCACAAATATCTGAAGACCCATCTGTTGAACCATCATCTACAACAATCACTTCAAAATTTTTGTATGTCTGCGACAAGATGCTGTCTAAGCACTGCTGTAAATACGGTTTAACGTTGTATACAGGAACAATTATACTAAACAACATACTTTCTCTCCTTTGTTATATTAGCTCTTACACTCCCTGTAGCATACAGGTGGAAATTATATAAACAATGTAAACCAATATCAGCAGCACGCCTTGCCAACGGTAAAACTTCTTAGTGATAATCGGTGGCACAATTGCTATCAGTCCAACAGCGAGGCAAACAGGGAAATCCAAACCGGCCGAGAAAACCTCAGTCCAGTTAGCCGCGTACTGTGGCTGTGCAACAGTGAGCTTGCCGCCCGACACGAACGAGCAAATCGGCAAAATCAACGTTAAGTCGAATATATTGGCTCCGATTATATTACCCACCGAGAGCGAGGCTTGCTTCTTAACAATAGCGGTGATTGTGGTAACAAGCTCCGGCAGCGATGTGCCTATAGCAACAAGCGTAATCGCAATTATATTCTCAGGGATACCGCTTATTTCAGCAATCAGCGTACCGTACTCAACGAGCATATCCGCGCCCAATACAATTCCAGCTGCGCCCAAAACAAACTTTGCAATGTTAACAAAAATCACCTTGCCTGAGGGCTTAGTGTCTGCCAACTCAACCGTTGCTTCTTCTCTGTCTGCGATTGCGCTCGAAACATTTCGCCACATAAACACAGCAAAAACGGCGAGCAAAATCACGCTCACCACTACACCAACCGAGCCTGTCGGCGCCGCGATACATAAGATTGCCGCCGCAAAAGCCATCATCAACGCTTGCGGAGCAAACTGTCTGCGCTTAATCTCAGACGGCATACAAAGCAGAGAGATGCCCATAATCAAGCCAATGTTTGCGGTTACTGAGCCAACGGCATTACCAATAGCTATTTCAAGCTGTCCGTCAATGGTTGCGAACACCGAAGTCAACAGCTCAGGCAACGTTGTAGCAAGGCTGACAACGGTTGCGCCGATGATGAACTTCGGGATTCCCGAAACCTCTGCCAACCACGAGGCAGCGTCTACAAACAAGTCACCGCCCTTTACGATAAAGAAAACGCCAAGCACAAACATTATAAGTATGCCAACTATGTTCTCATTGAAAAACAACAGTATCTGGTCCAACTCTTTCTCTCCAAATCTGTAAGTATTAATTTTATATTATGTTCTGCATCAAACTAAGATTCGGCTTTTTGCTCTGACGACATCCAGCTTACATATACATCTGCGAGAATGTACAACGCTAAGCCGGCATACGCAAAATCGGGAGCAGATGCGCCGTGCAGCTTCACGCCCATAACAAGCGCCATCACCACAGGCACCACCTCAAGCACGCAAAACAGGCTTGCCGCCAAGCCTGCCCCGAAAAACGACGCAGGTAGCCGCTCTGTTTTGATTTTGTAAGCAACCTTTGAATCTGCAGTAAAAAACAGCAAGAGCATACACATCGTAAATATATCAAATACGGAATCCGCAACAGTAACCTCAGACAGATAGCCTGTAAAGCCGATTATCAACCGAATAAGACAGTAAGCAATTCCAATCAGCGACACAGCAGAGTGAAGCTCTGCACCCTTTCTAAGCGACATACCGTTCAAAACCATAGCAATCGCAAACGCAACAGCGAGCAACGCAATAACCGTGTTGCCCTTAGCCTTTGACGACAGCACGCTCATAACAGCTGAAACAAACAACCCTGCCGCAGCGCAAAACGCACCAACAGCCAACGTCTTTGACTTATCAGGGCGCTTAACCTCATTAGGCACTGAAAGCCTCATCATAAGCATAAGCACCACCGCAAACAAAACCGACACCGCCGTAATCAGCGAACCCGACTGAGCAAAGCCATCTTTAAAAAAGCCTGTGCCCGTTTCAATCATATAAAATCTTTGCAGCGTACGGGCGACAAGAAGCGCAGCCATTCCTATATAAAAAAGCGCAAATGTTGATAAACGCTTCATTTAAAAGCCATCTCCTTATCTTTTGTTAAGCGGAATATAGGGCTGTCTTTCCCATACTGCCTTGTATGCAGGACGCATAATGCGTGAAGATGTGTTGATTTCCTCGATTCTGTGAGCGCACCAGCCTGTTATTCTTGATACCGCAAACAGCGGAGTGAACAACTCAGGCGGTATTTTTAATGCTGTATACAACAGCCCTGAATAGAGGTCTACGTTAGCGCAGATTTTCTTTTCTATGCCCTTCTTCTCAGCTAAAATCTCAGGTGTGAGTCTTTCAATGGCATCTAAAAGCTCAAAACGCTTCTTGAGCTTATCGGTTGTGCACATTTTACGTGCCATATCCTTGATTAACACGGCTCTCGGGTCGCTGATTGTATATACAGCGTGACCCATACCGTATATAAGCTTGAGTCCGTCGAACGCCTCGCCGCGCAAAATCTTCTCAAGATACGCTTTAACCTCAGCATCGTTGCTTGTATCGGCAACGTTATTTTCAATGTCGTCAGCCATCTCGAGCACCTTTATGTTGGCGCCGCCGTGACGCGGTCCCTTCAACGAGCCAACCGCAGCCGCTATCGTGGAATATGTATCTGTGCCAGTGCTTGAAAGCACACGTGCAGTAAAGGTGGAGTTGTTTCCGCCGCCGTGGTCAGCGTGAAGCATAAGGCAACGGTCAAGGATAATTGCCTCCTCTTTTGTATATGAACGGTCGGGGCGAATGGCGGAGAGAATCGTTTCAGCCAACGAATGTGACGGGTTAATAGGATGCAAAACCATGCTCTTTCCGTCAAAATGGCGACGCTTTACCTGATATGCATAGCTCATAATAACAGGCAAGCGGGCAATCAACTCAATAGACTGACGCAAAACGTTCTCCACTGAGGTATCGTCAGGATTTTCGTCATAAGAATATAAGGCAAGCACCGAACGCGCAATCTTGTTCATAACATTTCTTGACGGCGCTTTTATAATCATATCCTCAGCAAAATAAGTAGGCAACTCTCTGGCTTCGCCGAGCACCTGCCTGAACCACTTAAGCTTATTTTCGTCGGGCAGAGTGCCGAAAAGCAACAGCCACACAACCTCCTCGTAGCCAAAGCGGTCCTCATTGTTGCAGCCATCAATTATATCGGCAATATCAATACCCCTGTAATTAAGCTGACCGGGCACAGCGATACGCTCACCGTCGTCAACAACGTAGCCTCTTACACTGCACACACGGGTAAGACCTGCCATAACTCCTGTGCCATCTTCGTTTCGCAAACCGCGTTTTACGTGGTACTTCTCAAAGTTTTTGGGGTCAATATAGTTATATTCGTTAAACTCGTGGCATAAACTGGACAAGACGTCATATGAAATATCCATTTTTATCTCCTTTCTACCATCGGTCGTAAGTTTACTATACATATATTATACATTGAACTATTATTTTACATCATCAACCCGTCTAAGTCAAGGAGGTCGTGTATTTTAATGGGTATAATAAGCGTTAAAAAAATATATATCGCACTCTCAACCGTGTTTTTGTTAATCGCCTCTCTATTGCCTTGCGTGGCGCTCAAGCCTGCGCCAAGCGGCGATAACGCTGTGATAGAATCGGTCAAACCAAGCAAAAACGGCGAATACTTTAGAGTGTATCTAAGCGAACAAGATAAGATTGTTAAAATGTCACGCGAGGACTATATTTTCGGCGTTGTAGCCGCTGAAACCGGCGGCGGATACGAACCCGAAGCCCTTAAAGCGCAGACTGTTGCCGCCTATACCTTTGCGCTTTTTCGCAAAAACGAGAACAAAAAAGAGGACTACGACATAACCGATGACCCCTCGTTAGACCAAGCGTTTCTCTCTCGCAAGGATGCAAAAGCCAAGTGGGGCGCTTACTACGACTCCTACTGCAAAAACATTGACGCAGCTCTTTCGTCAGCGTTGGGCTACGTGCTAACCGATTCAAGCGGCAATCCGATACTGTCTGCCTATCACGCTGTTTCAGCCGGTCGCACCGAATCCGCCAAAATAATGTGGGGCGAGGATATCAGCTATCTTAAGCCCGTTGAGAGCGTGGGCGACCTGCTCTCGCCAAACTACCTCTCAAACCGCACCTTTTCCGCCGAAGAATTTGCCTCGCTTTTGAAACCCGACGTACAGCTCACAGGCGACCCGTCAGGCTGGCTTGGCGAGATTAGTTATTCAGATTCCTCAACTGTAACGGCTGTGAAAATCGGCGCTCAGACGCTTACAGGCGAGCGTGTCCGCACGCTTTTAGGCTTAAGAAGCGCCTGTTTTACGCCATCATACGCAGACAACACCTTCACTTTTCAGGTGAAAGGCTACGGGCACGGAGTGGGAATGAGTCAATACGGCGCAAACTATATGGCAAAATGCGGCGCAACATTCATTGAAATCCTCAGTCATTACTATTCCGACTGTAAAATGGTGCGGCGCTGAAAAATTTTTACCACGATATATTGCGGTTTAAATGGGGTTGGCGCAGAACTTTCAACAATTTGTAGAGCACGTTGTTGAAAGCTTGGGAAAAAGTGCTGTTAAAGTTAAAATTTTTGTTGACATAACCACCTGAAATATTATATAATTTATCCTTGCAGGGCTATGTTTTAGTTCTGTCTGCGCTGACTTGCGCAGTATAAATATGTTTTCGGTTTTACCCGAGATATAGAGATATCAAAGGAACGGAGGGGTATAAATGTTAAGAACCTACCAACCCAAAAAGCTTCATCGCAAAAAGGAACACGGTTTCCGCAAGAGAATGGCTGATGCTAACGGCAGAAAGGTGCTTGCTCGCCGCAGAGCAAAGGGCAGAAAGCGCCTGTCTTACTAAAAACAATCAGGCCACCAGCGTCCAGGCCCAATAGGGAAGTGTTTGTTTCTACACTTCCTTTGAAACTGCAAAGCACCTTAACATGAAAATTTTTAGTGGCAAAAAAGGCAAAATCACCCGATAACGCTGATGCGTATCGAGTGATTTTAACGCATTGTGACGCAAAAATTTTGCTTTTTAAGGAAATGCTGCCCTGTTGGGCGTGGGCGCCATTGTGGCCTTTGTTTTTAATGACACATTTTCGGAGGTGTGACATGACCGATACTCTTAAGCAGAATTGGGAGTTTCGCCGCGCTTATTCAAGGGGCAAGTGTTATTCCGCTCCCGGTCTTGTCACTTATATCGTGAAAAAGCGCTCCGGCAATGTGCGAATCGGCATTACCACTGGCAAAAAAATCGGCAACGCTGTCACTCGCAGCAGAGCACGCAGGGTTATACGTGCTGCTTTCAGCAGCCTACCTGTAGACAAGTCTGCCACAGTAGACATTGTCTTCGTTGCCCGCTCCCGCACTCCCACTATGAAAAGCACCGAGATTTGCCGCATTATGCAGTCGCATCTGGCTGCTGCCGGTATCTTAACCGAGCATAAGGATTAACGCTATGAAAAGGCTTGTTTTAAAGCTTATACGTTGGTATCAGGCTTGCATTTCGCCGATGAAATCGCCCTGCTGCCGCTTTGTACCGTCCTGCTCAGCTTATGCCGTAGAGGCAATCGAAACCTACGGCGCTCTAAAGGGCGGCTTTATGGCGCTTAAACGTATTTTGCGCTGCAATCCACTGTGCAAGGGCGGTTATGACCCCGTTCCCTTGCCGGACAGATTTAAAAACGGAGGAAATTCTAATGAGCGGTCTTAACTCTTTCCTCGCCAAATATATGGGTTACGTTATCAACTTTTTTTGCGAACTCTTTGGCAACAACTACGCGCTGGCGATATTTTTATTCACTCTGTTTATAAATATCATCTTCAGCCCAATAAACATAAAGCAGCAAAAATCTGCCGCTAAACAGGCAAGAATTAAATATAAGCTTGAAAAACTCAAGGAAAAATACGCTGACGACAAAGTAAAGTATCAGGAAGAAATGGGCAAGCTCTATCAAGAATCAGGCTCAAGTCCGTTCTCAGGATGCTTACTGCTTTTGCTCCGTTTGCCGTTTTTCTTTGGAATTTATTACGCTGTCCTCAGTCCGCTGACATACCTTGCTCACGCTAATACCGGCCTTATCGAGCAGGCAGTAAAGGCGCTCGGTATTGATGCAACAAAAGTCAGAGCGCCCGAGCTCTCCTTGCTCAGCCGTATGGACGAGCTTGTTGGTATTGATGCAAAGTTTGAGGCACTCAGATGCAATATCAACTTTGATTTCTTCGGTATTAACCTTACCGAAACACCTGAATTCACCTGGAATTTCAGTCAGGCTCAGCTTGTCTGGCTTATTCCTGTGCTCTCCTTTGCAACAGCGATGCTTTCATCACTCATTTCAACAAAAATGCAGAAGCTCAACAATCCTGAAGCTCCCTCTATGGGCGGAATGATGCTTTTGATGCCTTTCGTTTCACTCTGGATTGCGTTCAGCGTACCGGGTGCTGTTGGTTTCTATTGGGCTTGCTCAAACCTTGTTTCAATGCTGATACAGGTTGTTATGCAGTGGCTCTACAATCCCGCAAGGGTCATCGCCACAACAGAGGCAAACGAAGCACGTGCACGCAGAGAGATTGAAAAGAAAAAGATTAGTGCTATAAACGGTGATATTTAGTCACCCTGAAAGGAAGTCATTTAATGCTTAGAGAATATACAGCCACCGCCGATTCAATAGAAGAGGCTATCGCTGTCGCACGTAACGAGCTCGGTATCGGCGACGACGTTGGTGACATTGATATAATTGATATGCCTGAGAAAAAGGTTCTCGGTCTTTTCGGTGGAAAAAAAGCCAAAGTCCGCGTTTTCTTTGACGACGGTAAAAGCGCTCCAAAGCCCGTAAAGGCTACAAAGTCGCAGAAGGCGGCTCAGGCTCAGAAAAAGGACGCACAGGCTCCTAAAGCAGCAAAGAAAGAGGCTCCTAAGAAGAACGCCGCTAAAAAAGAAGCTCCTAAAAAGGCTGAAAAAGCCGCTGCGCCTATCAATAAAGAGGCTCAGCAAAAGTGCGTAAACTACGTTAAAGACATTCTTTCATATATGGATGCAGGCGATTACACCCTCGAAGTTAACGATGTTGAGGGCGGCTTCTGCATCAACCTTACAGGCGAGGGTCTTGGCGTTGTTATCGGCCGCAGAGGCGAAACCCTTGATGCTTTGCAGTATCTTGTAAGCCTTTGCTACAACAACAGCGAGAGCGGCTTTACAAAGGTTATGCTCGATGCAAACAACTATCGTGCTAAGCGCGAAGTTACACTTGCAGAGCTTGCCAAAAAGGTTGCAGAACAGGTTGTAAAATCAGGCCGCAACGAGTCACTTGAGCCGATGAATCCTTACGAGCGCAGAGTTATCCACACAACCATTCAGGATATCGACGGCGTTACCTCTTGGTCTGTAAGTGATGGACGTGACCGCCGCGTAATCATCGGTCTTGCAAACGAAGACGGCACTCCTCAGGACCCGAATTTCCGTCCGATGCGCCGCTCAGGCGGACGTGGTGACCGTCGCAGAGGCTCAGGCAGACCTCGCAGAGATTCTTACAAAAAAAGCAACGAACCCAGTGCGCCTAAGCGTGATAAAATAAGCGACGCAGGTGAAATTCCCCTGTTCGGCCGTATAGATAAATAACTTGCAGGGGCTTTTGGTTTTACCACAAGCCCCTGTTTTGTATGTAAAGATTGAGGTGAAAAGAGTGAGAGCAGATACAATCGCGGCTATTGCCACCGCAACTGCGCCTGCAGGTATCGGTGTTGTGCGTATTTCAGGCAGCGCCGCCTGTGAAGTTGCAGACAGTATTTTTACGGCTGTAAGCGGCAAAAAAATTGCAGAGCTTGACGGCTATAACGCTGCTTTCGGCTGCGTGGCAACCGAGTCGGGCATAATCGACGAAGCCGTTGCTTTGCGCTTTAAAGCACCCCACTCTTACACTGGCGAAGACGTTGTTGAGCTAAGCTGTCATGGCGGCCCTTATATTATGCGCCGTGTATTGCGAGCAGTGCTCGGTTCAGGCGCCCGTCTGGCTGAGGCGGGCGAGTTCACCCGCAGAGCCTTTGAGAACGGCAAGCTTGACCTCACCTCCGCTGAAGCGGTTATGGATTTGATTGGTGCGCAAAACGAGCAGTCTCACCTTGCGGCGCTCTCTGCGAAAGAGGGAGCTATGTTCCGCTCGGTGTGCAAAATTCGTGATATATTTGTAAATTGCGCCGCCGATTTAGCGGCATGGGTTGATTTTCCCGACGAAGATGTGCCCGCTGTGGACAACGAAAGCCTTAAAACACGCCTGTCAGAAGCTATATCTCAACTTGACAGGCTGATTTCCACCGCAGAGCAAGGCAAAATCCTCAAAGACGGCGTAAAAACTGTAATTGTAGGCAAGCCAAACGTTGGCAAATCAACGATTATGAATCTGCTTTCAAAGCAAGATATGTCCATCGTCACCGATATGCCCGGCACCACCAGAGATGCCATTGAAGATACGGTTAACGTGGGCGGCGTGATGCTCCGTCTGGCAGACACCGCAGGCATTCGCTCAACTGACGACCCCGTCGAAGCCATCGGTGTGGAGCTTGCACTTAAGCATCTTTCTTCTGCGGCGTTGATTATCGCTGTTTTTGACCTTTCCCGTCCGCTTGACAGTGACGATTTTGCGATTTTAGAAAAAATCAAAGGTCGAAACGCTGTGATTTTATTAAACAAGGCTGATTTGGAGCCAAAATTTGAGCCCGATGACTTAAAAACAGACATTGAGAGCATTGCAATCTCCGCAAAGCACGACTCGGCGGACGATATTGAGTCCGTTATAGCAAAAGCCGTCGGATTGGACAAGCTTGATGCCTCAGGCGCAATCATCGCAAACGAACGCCAGTTAGACTGCGCAAGACGTTCGCTTCGAGCCGCCTTAGACGCTGTAAACGCAATCGAGGTTGGCTTTACGCTTGATGCTGTCGGTGTCTGCATTGACGATGCTCTCGCCGCTTTGGCTGAGCTCACAGGTGAATGTGTTTCACAAAGCGTTGTTGACGACGTTTTCAGCAGATTCTGTGTGGGCAAATAATCTTGATTTATACGCAAACTTTGGCGCAACCACGCCATTATATATTGTTTAAGGAGGTATCGGTGTGGGTTATTTTGCAGGATATTATGACGTTGCCGTAATAGGCGCCGGCCATGCCGGTATCGAGGCTGCGCTTGCAGCTGCAAGACTCGGCTGCACCACAGCTATTTTTTCAATCAATCTTGACGCTGTAGGTAACTGCCCTTGCAACCCGTCAATCGGCGGAACTGCCAAAGGGCATCTTGTAAGAGAAATTGACGCTCTGGGCGGCGAAATGGGCAAGGCAACCGATGCAACTATGCTTCAGCTTAGAATGCTTAACAGAGGCAAGGGCCCTGCTGTGCACAGCCTCAGAGCACAAATAGACCGTAGACAGTACAGCGCTTATATGAAAAAGGCGCTGGAGGCTCAGAAAAATCTTGAGCTTAGGCAAGCGGAAATAACAGATATTTACTCAAATGGTGAAAATTGGGATATAGTAACCCGTCTGGGCGCAGTTTACACTGCAAAATCAGTTATTTTTGCAACGGGCACATTTCTCGGCGGAAAAATTTTCATTGGCGATACCTCGTTTGAAAGCGGTCCCGACGGAATGTTTGCCGCAACAGAGCTCACAAACGCTGTAAAAAAACTGGGTATGCCTATAAGAAGATTTAAGACGGGCACCCCCGCACGTGTTAACCGCCGCTCCATTGACTTTTCAAAGCTCGAAGTGCAGTATGGCGACGAGCTTTTAACTCCTGTTTCGTTTTCAAACGACGGCAAGCCCGTCAATAGCGAGGTTTGCTATATCACCTACACCAACGACAAAACCAAACAGGTCATACTTGATAACATTCATCGCTCGCCGCTTTACAGCGGTATGATTGAAGGCGTTGGGCCAAGATATTGCCCGTCGCTTGAGGATAAAATTGTCAGATTTTCCGACAAGCCTCGACATCAGCTGTTCATCGAGCCCTGTGGGGCAGACACAGACGAAATGTATATTCAAGGCGCATCGTCATCGTTACCTGAGGAAGTGCAGCTTGAATTTTATCACACCATCGAGGGCTTGGAAAATGCGCAGATTATGCGCCCTGCATACGCAATTGAGTACGACTGCGTTGACCCAACGGCGCTCACACCCACGCTTGAATTTAAAGCACACAAAGGGCTCTTTGGTGCAGGTCAGTTCAACGGCTCCTCAGGCTATGAGGAGGCAGCGGCGCAGGGTCTTGTTGCCGGCATTAATGCCGCAAGGCGCGCAAAGGGCTTGTCCCCGTTTGTTTTAGAGCGTTCTTCGTCATACATCGGCACGCTGATAGACGACCTTGTCACAAAAGGCTGCACCGACCCTTACCGAATGATGACCTCTCGCTCTGAGTACCGTCTGCTTTTAAGACAAGACAACGCTGACGAGCGTTTGACTGAGCGTGGCAAAGAAATTGGTCTGGTTGACGATGCCGCTTGGGAAAAATACTGCTTGCGCCTTGAGCTGAAGAAAAAAGAGCTCAGCCGCCTTGAAAAAACAGTGCTTGCGCCAAGCGAGGAGCTCAACCGCCTACTTGTTTCACGTGAAACATCTCCGATAACAACAGGCGTACGACTCGACGAGCTTTTGCGCCGTCCTCAGCTTGACTACCGTTGCCTTGCGCCGTTTGACTCGGGCAGACCTGATTTGTCCGCAGACATAATCGAAAAGGTTGAGGTTGAAATCAAGTATGATGGCTATATCCGCCGTCAGCAAGCGCAGATAAACGAGTTGCGCCGCCTTGAACGCAAGCCGATTCCGTCAGACATAGATTACAGCAAGGTTTCAGGTCTTCGAGAAGAAGCAAGAGAAAAGTTAGCTAAAATCAGGCCAATCAGCATAGGTCAGGCAACGGGCGTTTCTGGAGTAAACCCTGCAGACATCACCGTTTTGCTTATATATCTCAGCAAAGAGGAGGGACAGGTATGATTCCATTAAACAGGCTTAAGTTTGAATGTGAGCCTTTTGGCGTTGAGTTAGATGCCCTTGCGTGCGAGCGTTTTGATGCTTATGCTCGACTGCTCGTCGAGTGGAACGAAAAAATCAACCTGACCGCCATTACCGAGCCTGATTTGATTGTCACACGCCACTTTGCAGACAGCCTCTCCTTTTTCAAGGCTGTAAATCCGCAAGA
Source organism: Acutalibacteraceae bacterium (assembly GCA_045579085.1). Classification (GTDB taxonomy): domain Bacteria; phylum Bacillota; class Clostridia; order Oscillospirales; family Acutalibacteraceae; genus RGIG2206. Next base: position 74,041 of record JAZNLO010000026.1, on the reverse strand, counting down.
AAACGCCTCGCTGATAGATGTTGGCAGTGGCGCCGGTTTTCCCGGTATGCCGATAAAAATTGCCAGAAACGATATGAATGTAACGCTGCTCGATTCAACAAACAAGCGCATTGCGTTTTTGCAGGAAGTTGCCGCTCAGCTTGGGCTTGAGGTTAACGCTGTGCATTTTCGCGCAGAGGAAGCCGCCGTTAAGCCTGAACTTCGTGAGCAGTTTGACTTTGCCACCGCGCGTGCCGTTGCACAGCTTAGAGTGTTGAGCGAATACTGTCTTGGCTTTGTTAAGATTGGCGGAAGCTTTGTTGCGATGAAAGGCAAGCTCACAGACGAGGAGCTTACCGAAGCCAAAAACGCAATATCGGTTATGGGCGGCAAAATCTTAAACTGCACAACTCTTGAGTTGTCTGATTCGAGCGAGAGAAATCTGCTCACAGTGAAAAAAGCATCGCAAACTCCGACTCAATATCCCAGATGCTCGGCAAAAATTGCAAAAAAGCCGCTGTAAGTATCAAAAGCAAGGTTTTATCCGCCGCATAATGCGACCTAAAACAATGGAATATTCATTCTAATCGCCTTATACTTGTCTAAAATCGGACAAGTATGGAGGCGATATTTTTTGTTGATGCAACATAAACGCAAGATTGGAAAGCTGATTTCGTTGCCGTTAGGTGTGATTCACCCCAGCCGCTACCAACCCAGACGGGTGTTTGTGGAGGAGGAGCTTGTCGGTCTAAGCGAAAGCATACGTAGAAACGGGCTATTACAGCCAATCACAGTCAGACGCCGCGAGGACAGCTCTTACGAGCTGGTTGCAGGCGAAAGGCGGCTCAGGGCGGCTCGTCTTGCGGGCTTAGACACCATTGACTGCATTGAAATCAAGGCGGACGACCGCAAAGTCGCACTGCTTGGGTTGATTGAGAATATGCAGAGAGAAGACCTGAATATTTTTGAGGAAGCGGAGGCAATCCGCCGCCTCATTGATGAGTGGGGTGTCACACAGTTTGAGGTTGCGCAACGGCTCGGAAAGGCGCAATCAACCGTTGCAAACAAGCTCAGACTCCTGCGTCTTAGCGAGGAGCAACGCCGCCGCATACTTGCATCACAGCTTACAGAACGCCACGCGCGCACGCTATTGCGCATTGAAGACGAGCGTGCTCGTGACGATGCGCTAAACGAGATAATAGCTCAGCAGATGACTGTTGTTGAATCTGAGGACTACGTCACAGAGCTTCTTGATAAGCTGAGCGGACAAGCTCCGCCTGCCCCACGCTCAATGCGAATCCCCGTTATAGGCGACGTGCGGATTTTTGTCAACACGCTGTCGAAAGCGGTGGACTCAATTCGCCGCTCAGGACTGGATGCGCGTTCTGCAGAAACCGAAACTGAGGATTACATAGAATACACTGTAATAATACCGAAAAAGTTTATAAGCTGAGAAACGGGCAATGTTTCACGTGAAACATTGCCCGTTTTATTAAAATTATCCTTTAAAAAGTGCTTTGCGTGTGATATACTTAAATAAAGACACTAAAAATGAGGATTTTTATGGCTAAAATTATTTCTATTGTTAATCAAAAAGGCGGCGTTGGAAAGACCACCACCGCTGTCAACCTTGCCGCAGGGCTCGGTAAGCTTGGCAAAAACGTTTTGCTTATAGATATCGACCCTCAAGGCAACTCAACAAGCGGCTTCGGTATAAACAAGCGTGAAACCCGTCTTTCAAGCTACGACGTGTTGACTCAGGGCGCCGCTATCAGCGATGCCGCCATCAAGACGGAGTTTGCAAACGTTACGGTTCTCCCTTCGAGCATGAATTTAGCGGGCGCAGAAATCGAAATGATAGACCTCGCGCACAGAGAGAGCCTGCTCAAAACTGCGATTTCGCTGATTCACAGCCAGTTCGACTACATATTGCTCGACTGTCCGCCGTCGCTTGGACTAATTACGCTCAATGCGCTCACAGCATCGGACACCGTTCTTGTGCCAATCCAATGTGAATACTATGCGCTCGAGGGGCTTTCTCAGCTTATGTCCACAGTCAGACTCGTAAAACAAAAATACAACCCCATTCTCAGTCTGGAGGGCGTTTTGCTGACTATGTACGACGGCAGACTCAACCTCACACAACAGGTAGTTGAAGAAGTTAAGCGGTATTTCCCGAAAAAAGTGTTTGGCACTGTTATTCCGCGAACAGTCAGACTGAGCGAGGCGCCCAGTTTCGGTCAACCCATTCAATATTATGACAAGGGCAACAAAGGTGCGAAGGCTTACGATGAGCTCGCACAGGAAATAGATAAACGATAAAGGAGATTTTTATATGGCTGACAATAAAAAAAGAGGGTTGGGACGTGGTCTTGACCTACTTTTCTCCGACAACGCCGTAAACGAAAACAACATAACCGAGCTTAAATTGACGGAAATCGAGCCAAACCGCAACCAGCCCAGAAAGCAATTTGACGAGGCGGCTCTGCAAGAATTGGCAGACAGCATCAGGCAGTACGGGCTCTTGCAACCGATAACCGTGCGTCCGATGTCCAATCTCAGCTACCAGATAGTTGCAGGTGAACGCCGTTGGCGCGCAAGCCGTCTGGCAGGGCTTGAAACCGTACCCGTAATCATACGCGAGATGAGCGACATCGAGTGCATGGAAATCGCTATGATAGAAAATCTCCAGCGTGAAGACTTAAATCCTGTTGAAGAAGCTCTGGGCTACAAGCAGCTACTTGACTCCTTTGATATGACTCAGGAACAGGTGGCTCAAGCGGTTGGAAAATCTCGCTCGGCAGTGGCAAACTCGCTTCGCTTGCTCGCTTTAGGCGAGGACATACTCTCGCTTCTCCAAGACGGCAAAATCACCTCAGGCCATGCTCGCGCTCTGCTTGCAATTGAGGATATCGCCGAGCGTGAAAATGCCGCTCAGCTTGCTGTAAACGGCGCAACTGTGCGCGATATTGAAAAGCTCTCAAGCAAACGCGCTGCCGCAACCAAAAAGCAAGGACAGGTGCCTGTGTTTTACAAAGAGGCTGAGCTCGCATTAACCGAGCAGCTTGGCAACAAGGTTAAAGTATCCGGCACAAATGGAAAAGGCAGCGTCACAATCGAGTTCTACAGCGACGATGAGCTGAAATATATAGTTAACAAGCTCTGCGAGAAATAAAGCTAAACTAAAAGCCCTGCGGTAATCTAACCGCAGGGCTTTTTTTACTTTTAATTCAGTGTGCGTTTTAAATACTCGCTAAATTTCCCGTTTGGTAACATTAAAGCAAGAAAGAAGCCAACTCTGATAATAAAAATTATAACTTCCTTAAACAGTCGCGGTGCTAACGTAGCAAAAAAGTATTGCCACAGCGTTTCTCTGCTGTACATAAATGCAAGCGCAAACGTATTTATAAGCAAGTTAAATACCACCGATACTACTAAATTTGCTACTATAACCAAAACAATCTTTTTGCTTAATTTACACTCGCTTTTTGAATAAACAAAAAATCCAAATACCAAGCCGCTTAAAAACGCTGATGCAGTCAAAATTGGATTTGGTACGCCGACAGGCATCAAAAGTGCTCCTAATAAGTCGCCCAAGCCTGCTGTAAGCATTGAATAAATCGGACCTAAAAACACTGCTGCAACGGCAATCGGTATAAAGTTAAAGCTTATTTTTATGCTTTCCGTTGGGTAAAAAACCAGCAACCTATCAAGCACAAAATATAATGCAATCAGCATTGCGGTTAAAACCACCTTAACCGTTGTTTTTCTTCTTAAATTTTTTTCACACATAAAAAACTCTCCTTTTGCGCTGAAATAAAAAGAGAGCTTATACGTTCTTTTTTATTTAACAGCGGGATGCAATTTGCACACCGCAAACAAATGCTTTTCGTCCGCCTGACAACTCCCCGTTCAAACGGCACTTAACGCGTGCAAATTTACTCTGTTTTTTCTTTTCCAACACGTATTTTACACCATTTTTTTCATTTTGTAAACATATTTATTTTTGCCTTAAAAAATTTTAAAAAATCACTCAAAAATATGTTGAAAATTTGCGGTTTTTCCTTGCTAAATAATACATTTTATGCTATAATGAAATCACTAATAATATATTGGCAAATTTCGTCTTTAAAATAAATTTCGGCAGTTAAAAGGAGTATCAAAATGCAGACCTATAAAGATATCTGGAGCATGATTTCTAAGCATTGTCAGGACAAGGTTTTTCACATTGCTTTCTCCACCTGGATTGAAAATATTGAGCCTATTAGTTTCGATGGCGCTGAATTTACTGTATCTGTTCCGTCGGAGATTCATAAAAACGTTATCCTTAAAAATTATATTCAATACATAAACGAAGCGTTTGAAGAAAATATCGGTTTTGCACCCACTTTAAATATAATTTGTGAAGATGAAATAAAGCCTCAGGAAAAAACTGATGACAACAGCACAAATTATAACTTCAGCAACTATGTTATGGGTGAAAGCAACCACTTTGCTTACGTTGCATCAAAAACAGTTGCAGAAAAGTTCCCGAGCATAGAATACAACCCCCTTGTATTATACGGAAACTCGGGCGTTGGAAAAACGCACCTTGCGCTTGCAATATATAACTATATTAAAACAAATCATCCTGAGAAAAAGCTCCTTTATATCAGAGCTGAGGAATTCACTAACGAGGTTATAAACGGAATCCACGAAGGCCGTACCAGAATGGCTGAAATCCGTGATAAATTCCGCACGGTTGACGTACTGCTGGTTGACGATATTCACTTCATTGCAGGTAAAGAATCCGTTCAGGAAGAGTTTTTCAACACCTTTAACGTGCTTTATCAGGATAATAAGCAAATAATCGTAACCTGTGACCGTCCTATCAGAGATATCAAAACTCTTGAGGAGCGTATTCAGTCCAGACTTTCATCAGGTCTTACCTGTGACATTCAGGCGCCAGACTTTGAAACAAGAGTTGGTATTATCCGCAGAAAAACAAATCAACTCAACCTAAAGCTTGATGATGACCTTGTATATTACATTGCAGAGCAAATCAAGAAAAACATACGTCAGCTTGAGGGAGTTATCAAAAAGCTGCACGCTATTGTCAAATTTGACTCAACCAGTATTAACAAAGCGATAGTTACAAACGTAATAAGAGATATCCGAAACGATTTCCAGCCAGAGCCTATTACTGTGGATAAAATTATTGCAGAGGTTGCAAGAACATATTCAACAAATCCTGAGGATATCACCTCTAAAAAGCAAACCTCTCCTATTTCAAAATACAGGCAGATTGCAATGTATGTAATAAGAGAAGTTACACAGATGCAGCTTGACGTTATCGGCTCATATTTTGGCAGAGACCATTCAACCGTTCACTATGCAATAAACAAGGTTGAAGCTCTTATCAAGCAAAATCCCCACGAAAAAGAAACTATTGAAGATATAATTAAAAATCTTCAATCAGAATAATTTTAAACGTTTTTATTAACATTCAACTTTAAAATTTCAACAACTTGTTAAAAACGCAAAATTTGTCAACAATTTCAAATTTTCTTCTACTTAAAATTAACATTTAGTATGCCCACTTTTTTGGCTTATATTCAATACTTTTTACGTTTTTTAACATTTTAACACCCCCTAATACTACTACTATTTTATTTAATATTATTTTTTATAAGAAAGGTTAGATTTTATGATTATTACCTGCAGCCGTGACGCTTTAAGTAAAGCAGCAAATCACGTATCAAGAGTAGTTTCTGCAAAATCACCTCTTGCCGCACTTACAGGCATACTTCTTGTTGCAAACGGAGGTACGCTTAAGCTTTCAAGCTATGACCTTGAGCTTGGAATTGTAACAAATATTGATGCAAATGTTGAGGAAGCAGGAAAAATTGTTGTTGAGGCAAAAATTTTCTGTGATATTATACGCAGACTGCCTGAAGAAAAAGTAACTCTTATTGTAAATGAAAGAAATCTTTGTCAGATAACCTCTGGAAAAGCTGTTTTTTCTTTTGTTGGAATTAATGCGGACGAGTTTCCCGAACTTCCGTCTGTTCAGTCAGGCAAGCAAGTGGAAATTGAGGCAGACGTGCTTGAGTCTATGGTAAGACAGACTATTTTCTCAACTGGCGACCCTAATGGCTCAAAGCCGGTTTTAAGCGGTATCAAATATGATATTTCAAACGGAGAAATAAAGCTGATTGCAGTTGATGGTTTCCGTCTTGCTGTTAGAACAGAAAAAATCGCAACTGATGAGGAATTATCGTTTATTGTGCCTGCAAAAGCAATGAGTGAGGTTTTAAAGCTTATTGACGATGCGGATAAAATTACGCTTTGCGTTTCACAAAGACACATTATTTTCAATGTTAACGGTTATGACGTTGTTTCGCGTTTGCTTGAGGGTGAATTTATTGATTATAAACGCACTATTCCTGCTTCTTTCTGCACAAAGGTTGTTGCAAACACAACAGATATGATTGATTCTGTTGAGCGTATTTCACAGGTTATAGTTGAAAGACTTAAGACACCTATTGTTTGCACATTTGAAAATAATTCTTTTATTGCAAGCTGTGTAACCGAAATAGGAAACGCACAAGACGAAATCCCTGTAGAAATTGAGGGAGAGGGTATTAATTTAGGTCTTAGCAGTAAATTTTTACTTGATGCGTTGCGTGCATCTGAAACAGATGAAATTGAGATTACGCTCAGCGGTCCTGTTTCTCCTGTAATTATCAGACCTAAGGAGGGAGAGCATTTCTTGTTTATCGTTCTTCCTGTAAGAATAAAGCAATAAGGAATGATTGAAATAGAAAAGCAAATTAAAATTACAACCGAATTCATAAGATTAGACAGTCTTATGAAGCTTGCGGGAATGATTGGTACAGGCGGACAGGCAAAAATGGTTATTGCTGATGAGCTTGTTAAGGTAAACGGCGAAATATGTACTATGAGAGGCAAAAAGCTTCGAAACGGTGATATTGTTGAGTTTGAAAATGAAAGGGTTTGCGTTGTTGAGGAGGAATGAGATTTGAAGATAGACAAAATAGTCTTCGAAAATTTCAGAAATCTTGAAACGGGCGAACTTGTTGCCGATAGCGGAATCAATGTTATATATGGCGAAAATGCTCAGGGAAAAACAAATTTGCTTGAGGCAATATGGATGTTTTCGGGAGCAAAAAGTTTTCGTGGCGCAAAGGATGCAAGTCTTATTAAAAAACAAGCTGATTTTGCAAAGTTATCACTTGATTTTACATCGAATGGCAGACAGCAAACGGCTCAGCTTACCATCAAAAACGGCAGAAGTGCGCAGTTAAACGGCATAAAACTAAAAACAATAAGCGAATTGGCGGGAAACTTTAAAGCGGTGGTGTTTTCACCCACTCATCTTTCTTTTATAAAAGACGGGCCTGCCGAAAGACGCAGATTTTTAGATATGGCAATATGTCAGTTGTGGCCGAAATATATCCCGCTGTATCAGGAATATATGCGAGCTGTAACTCAGCGCAACTTAGTTTTGAAGGACGCAAAATTTCATACACAGCTTTATGATATGTTAGATGCTTATGAGGCTGAAATTGCAAAAAAGGGCAGTCAGATAATCGCTTATCGAAAAAAATATATAGAGCTAATTAAAAAATATGCAGTTGAAATTTATGACGGCATTTCGGGCGGTAAAGAAAAGTTTGGCATTGAATATATTACAGTTGAAAACGGTGAAAACGCTTCTTTTTTATTAAAAGCGTTAAACGAAAATCGCAAAAACGATATATTTGCCGGTTCAACTTCAATAGGACCGCACAGGGATGACCTGCTTATTTTAATTAGTGATATGGCGGCACGTCAGTTTGCATCACAAGGTCAGCAGCGTTCAGCGGTGCTTGCTTTAAAGCTTGCGGAGGCCGCTGTGCTTAAGGATATAGGCGGTGAACAGCCCGTTGCGCTGCTCGATGACGTTATGAGTGAGCTTGATATTTTCAGGCAAGATTATATTCTTAATCACATTAAAGACTGGCAAGTGTTTATAACCTGTTGTGATGCTTCATCTGCGAGCAGACTTGAAAACGGCGCCCGTTTTATGATGAAAGACGGGGTTTTGACGAAAGAGTGATGGTAGATGTATATACATTTAGGCCGTGACACAGTGGTTTTAATGGAAAACGTGATAGGCATTTTTGATTTAGACACAACAACTGTCACAAAAACATCAAGAGATTATCTTACAAACGCTGAAAAATCGGGCGATGTAATCAACATAACAACAGAATTGCCAAAATCCTTTGTTGTTGTAAAAGATGAAAGCCGTAAAAGCGGACAAGTTATATATCTTTCTCAGATATCGTCAGCTACACTGCTTAAAAGAGCAGAGCAAAACGGCTTGTTTGAATTTAATTAGTTTATATTACATTTTATTTAGAATTTATTAACGCCGCAAAGGCAGAATGGAGTATGGTTGTGAGTAATGAAAACAGCGTAAATATTCTAAATTCAACCGTTACCGAAAAATACGACGAAACGCAAATTCAGGTTCTTGAGGGACTTGAGGCTGTTCGTAAGCGTCCGGGAATGTACATAGGCTCTACGGGCGAGAGAGGACTTCACCACCTCGTTTATGAGATTGTGGACAACTCTATCGACGAGGCGCTTGCAGGCTTTTGCAGTCATATTGAGGTTGATATACTTCCCGGCAACGTAATAAGAGTTGCCGATAACGGAAGAGGTATCCCTGTTGGTATGCATCCAAAGATGGGAATACCTGCGGTTGAGGTTGTATTTACTGTTCTGCATGCGGGCGGAAAGTTTGGCGACGGCGGCTATAAGGTTGCGGGCGGACTTCACGGCGTTGGCGCATCTGTTGTAAACGCTTTAAGTGAATATCTTGAGGTTGAAGTGCGTGACGGCACACATATCTATAAACAGCGCTATGAGCGTGGTAAGGCAAAAACGAAGCTTGAGATTCAGGGCGACACCACTGAAACAGGCTCTACTGTTACTTTCAAGCCCGACCCGACTCTGTTTACAGACACAACTGTTTACGATTATGATATTCTTGCAAAAAGGCTGCAAGAGCAGTCATTCCTTAATGCAGGAATTAAAATCACTCTTTCAGATAAGCGCGAGCCCGACGGAAAAAGCGAAACCTTCCATTATGAAGGCGGTATAAAGAGCTATTGCGAGTATATTCTTACAAAGAAAAAGAAAAACTCGCTTCACGACGGCGTAATTTATATGTCAGCCGCGAACGAGGACAGTGCAGCAGAAATAGCTGTTCTGTTTAACGACGGATATGACACGGAAATCATAAGCTTTGCAAATAATATGCACACAATCGACGGCGGTACCCACGAAGCAGGCTTCCGCACGTCTATAACAAGCGTTATAAACTCATACGCACGTAAATTTAAGAAGCTTAAGGACAACGATTCAAACTTAAAAGCAGACGACGTTATGGAAGGTATGATAGCGGTTGTCAGCGTAAAGCTTAAGGACGCTCAGTTTGAAAGCCAGACCAAAGCAAAGCTCGGTAATACCTCGATGGGCGCAATGGTCAAAAAGATGGTCAACGAGCAGTTAATGAACTTCCTTGAGGACAACCCTGCTATTGCAAATACTGTTATAAGCAAAACCATAGCCGCTTCAAACGCAAGAGAAGCAGCTCAGAAGGCACGCGAGCTTGAGCGCAACAAAAAGAGCGCATCAATCAGGTCGCGTATGCCCGAAAAGCTTACCGATTGCATCTCAAACGACCCCACGAAAACAGAACTGTTCATCGTTGAGGGAGATTCTGCAGGCGGTAGCGCTGTTGAGGGACGAAACAGCACATATCAGGCAATTTTACCTCTTTGGGGTAAGATGCTTAACGTTGAAAAAGCCCGTGAGGACAAGGTTTACGGCAACGACAAGCTAACACCAGTTATAATCGCTCTGGGTACGGGAATAGCGGATAATTTTGATATAACCAAGCTGCGTTATGACAAGGTTGTCATTATGGCGGATGCCGATGTTGACGGCTCGCATATCCGCACGTTGTTGCTTACATTTTTCTTCCGCTATATGCCGCAGCTTATAGAAACAGGCCATATTTACCTCGCACAGCCGCCGCTTTACAGAGTTATGAAGGGCAAGCAGCATTTTGATGCGTTTACCGACGAGGAAAAGACAATGTATATCGAAAAGCTGGGCGGCAACGCAGACGTACAGCGTTACAAAGGTCTTGGTGAAATGAACCCCGAGCAGCTCTGGGAAACCACACTTGACCCTGAGCGCCGCACTCTGTTGCAGGTAAACATAGCTGACGCAGAGCTTGCAGACCAAACCTTTACAATGCTTATGGGTGACGAAGTAGAGCCCAGAAGAAAGTTTATAGAAGAAAACGCAGTTTATGCGACTGACCTTGATATCTAAGAGAAAGGAGAGAAACAAAAATGGCAAAACAAGAAAATGTTTTTTGGCCTGAAGACGAACAGACTAACATACTGCCTGTTGAAATTGCCGATGAAGTGCGCAGCAGTATGCTTCAATATTCGATGTCTGTTCTTGTCGGACGTGCTCTGCCCGATGTTCGTGACGGATTAAAACCCGTTCACCGCCGTATTCTTTACACAATGTATGAAAACGGTCTCTCTCCGGACAAGGCATACCGCAAATGTGCAGATACTGTTGGTGCTGTGCTTGGACGTTATCATCCGCACGGTGATGCGTCTGTTTACGATGCGATGGTGCGTATGGCGCAGGACTTCTCGTTGCGTTATCCGCTTATAGACGGGCACGGAAACTTCGGTAATATCGACGGTTACCCCGCCGCTGCATACCGTTATACAGAGACAAGAATGAATCGACTGTCTGTTCATATGCTCGATGATATCGACAAGGACACAGTTGACTTTATGCCCAACTACGACGACCGCTTGAAAGAGCCTGAGGTGCTTCCTGTAAGATTCCCGCAGCTTCTTGTTAACGGCTCATCGGGTATAGCAGTTGGTATGGCAACTGAAATTCCGCCGCACAATCTCGGCGAGGTTATCGACGGAATGTGCTGCCTTATTGACAATCCCGATGCGGACTTAAGCGAGCTTTGTCAGCATATTAAGGGACCCGACTTCCCAACAGGCGGCATAATTATGGGCCGTGCAGGTATCCGTGCCGCATACGCAACGGGTAGAGGTAAGATAACAATCAGGGGCAAGGCGGAGATTGAAGAGGTTAAAAATGGCAAGTTCCGCATTGTTATAACCGAGATTCCGTATAAGGTTCGTAAGAAAGACTTGGTTAAGCATATATATGACCTTGCAAACGAGAAGAAAATCGAAGGCATCGAGGATGTTGTAGACTATTCTTCTAAGCGTGACGGCGGTATCCGCATTATTGTTGAGGTGCGCCGTGATGCAAATCCGCAGGTGGTGCTTAACAAACTTTATTCATACACCTCGTTGCAGACCACGTTTGGCGCAATTTTGCTTGCAATCGTAAACGGCAAGCCGCAGGTGCTTTCACTCAAGGAGATGCTGCAAAACTGCATCGACTTCCAGTGCGACATAATCCGTCGCCGCACCGCGTTCGACCGCAAAAAAGCGGCAGAGCGTGCTCATATCCTTGAGGGCTTGAAAATTGCGCTGGACTTCATTGATGAGGTTATCAACATTATCCGTAAGAGCGCAACTATCCCCGAAAGCAAGCAGGCTCTTAGCGAGCGCTTCGGTCTTGACGATATTCAGGCAACAGCAATCGTTCAGATGCAGCTTGGTAAGCTTGCGGGAATGGAGAAGCAGAAGATTCTTGATGAGTTGGACGAAAAGTACGCATTCATCAGCGAGTGCGATGCTATCCTCGCCAGCCACGAGAGAATCCTTGATATAGTTAAAACCGAGTCACTCAATCTTCGTGATAAGTTTGTTGACGAGCGTCGCACCGAAATATCCGACGTTCTCGGCGAGGTTGATATCGAGGACTTGATTCCTGTTGAGCAGTCGGTTGTAACGCTGACAAAGATGGGCTATATTAAGCGCCTGCCGTCAGACACTTACCGCTTGCAGCACAGAGGCGGCAAGGGCGTAAACGGAATGTCCACCAGAGAAGAAGACATCACAGACTATATGTTTGTATGCTCAAGCCACGATTATATTTTGTTCTTCAGTAATTTTGGCAGAGTGTACCGCCTGAAAGCGTACGAGATACCCGAAGGCTCCAGAACGGCAAAGGGACTTAATATTATCAACGTTTTGCCGTTGCAGCCTGATGAAAAAATCACCGTTATGCTCAACGTAAAGGAGTTTGACGAAGAGAAATATCTCTGTATGGTAACTAAGAAGGGTATCATAAAGCGTTCGCTGCTTAATAATTACAACACGTCACGTAAGGGCGGCGTAATAGCAGTTGTGCTTGACGAGGGCGACGAGCTGCGTTGGGTTCAGCTTACAAACGGCAACGATGACGTTGTTGTTGCAACTCACAACGGTGTTGCAATCCGCTTCAACGAAAACGATGCACGTCCGCTCGGCAGAACGGCAAGGGGCGTTAAGGCAATCGCTCTCAGCGATGATGACGAGATTGTCGGTATGGCTGTGGTTGACGATACAAAGACGCTGATGACTGTAACCGAAACAGGTTATGGACGTCGCAGTGAGTTCAGCGATTACCGTTGTCAGTCCAGAGGCGGCAAGGGTATCACCAACTACAAGGTTGAGAAATACGGCAAGGTCACCTCTATCCAGACTGTTACTGAAGACGATGATGCAATTCTCATCACTTCGCAGGGTATCATAATCCGTATCGCCACAAGCGCAGTAAGCACTTTTGCACGCACCGCAAAGGGCGTTCGTGTTATGAGGGTAAAGGATGGCGAGTATATCACAGCCGTTCAGGTTGCAGAGCACGAGGAGCAGATTCGTGACGAGGACGACGAGGAAACAGTTGTTGAAACAGTGACTCCGCCCACTACGGCAGAGTCTCAAGTAGAGTCAAAGCCTGAGGGCGTTGAGGAAGCGTTTAATGCGCTGATGGAGAACGCTGAGAAGCACGAAGGCGAGCTTGAATAAATAATAAAAATCAGTTAAAGCAATTTGCTTTAACTGATTTTTTTATACAAAAAATTACTGTTGACAGATGGCGAAAAGGGTGTTATATTATAAATACCGAACATTTGTTCGTATTGAGTAAGGGCGCTTGGAGGGGCATTATTTATGGAGAGAATAGTTTTGCATAGTGATTGCAATTCGTTCTATGCCTCAGTTGAGTGTTTAAAGCATCCTGAACTTCGGTCAAAAGCGGTTGCCGTTGGCGGCGACGTTGAACAGCGTCACGGCATAATTTTAGCCAAGAATCAGCGTGCGAAACGTTTTGGAGTCCAGACGGGCGAGCCGATTTGGCAGGCTCGCAACAAGTGCCCTGATTTAGTTGTGGTGCCGCCTGTTTTTGAGGATTATATGAAGTTTTCGCATTTTGCCAGAGAAATTTACAGCGACTACACCGATTGCGTGGAGTCGTTCGGGCTTGACGAGGCGTGGCTTGATGTTACGGGGGCGGACGGAGTTGCAATCGCAGAGAAAATCAGCCGTCGCATAAAGTTTGAGCTTGGCATAACAGTGAGCATCGGAGTAAGCTTTAACAAGGTGTTTGCGAAGCTCGGCAGTGATTACCGCAAGCCTGATGCAATCACAGTCATAACTAAGGATAACTTCAAAGACATCGTGTGGCCCTTGCCTGTGACTGATTTGCTGTGTGTTGGAAAAGCAACGGGCGAAAAGCTAAGAGGCTTAGGCATAACAACAATCGGACAGCTTGCGAGGGCAGACCGCAGAGCGTTGAACTTGCGGTTGGGAAAGAATGGAGATATGCTCAGTTTTTTTGCCAACGGACTGGACTCGTCACCTGTGGCGAGGTACGATAAGCTGCAGATGGTTAAGTCTGTGGGAAATTCGAGCACTTTGCCGAGAGATTTAACCTGCTTGCAGGACGCGGCGCGCGTGCTCTATGTTTTAGGCGACAGCGTGGGCCGTAGACTGCGCGAGCAAGGTCTGCTTGGGCGGTGTGTGACGGTAAGTATGCGCACGAATGAGCTGTGGAGCTTTACAAGGCAGACCGTTTTGGAGCGCCCAACCGACCTTACCGATGAAATCGTCAGAACCGGAATAGAGCTTGTCAGGAAAAATTATGACTGGCGAAGCCCGATGCGCAGTATCGGCATCAAGGTGAGCGACCTCACAGACATAATGCAAGGCGTGCAAACCAACTTTTTTGTTGACGAGGTGCACCGAGTTAAAATGGAAAAGCTGCAAGAGGTGTCCGACAGGCTCAAGGACAGGTTTGGAAACAAATGTATTCAGCCCGCAAGTCTGCTTGCCGACACAGAGCTGACGGGTTTTGACCCAAAGCAAGACCACGTAATTCATCCTGTTGGATTTTATTAGGAGATGTTATCTTAATGGAATATATTGACGTTACCGCGCGATTCCATCCCGACGGCAAGATAGAGCCGTTGTGTATCAACTGGACTGATGGCACCAGATACGAGATAGATAAGGTGCTGGATATATGCCGTGCCGCCTCGCTTAAAAAGGGTGGAATCGGTCTGAGGTATACCTGTCGTATAAAAGGGCAGCAGCGTTATTTGTTTCTGGACGAAACACGCTGGTTTATAAGCCGCTGTGAGCCTTAAAAATTTAATAGCCGTTTCCACACGGCAAAAAAATCCCCAGAGTTTTCTGGGGATTTTTTAATATATCTTTTCTTATTTCAGCTTCAAATCTTTTAAAACGCACTCGATAATGTCACGTTTCAGGTAATCGTCGGGCATACCGAGATAGTGCTGACCATAATACATAGTAATGTTATGCTCAAGCACAACTGCACCAGCTGCGTTGGCGGCGCCGTCCCAACCGAAGTCGATTCTTTTGCCGTCTTTTTTCGGAGTGCGGATGCCGAGTCCGTAGCCGTATTTATCCGCAAACCAGTAGCCTGAGTGATTGATGCTTTCGAGAGCGTCTGTTGCCATCAGCTTTACTGATTCTTTAGACAAAATCGAGTCGCCCTTGCGAATTGCCTCTAAAAACTTTATGTAGTCATCAACTGTTGAGATGCAGCCCGCTCCGCCGCTTTCATACTCGCTGCCTAGCTTGTAGTAGCATATTTGAGTACCGCAGTTTTGTCTTACGCCGTTTTCGTCACGTCTGTACTGCGCGCAGACAGTATCAAGCTTTTCTTTGGGAAGATTGTAGGTGGAGTTAGTCATATCGAGCGGGTCGAAAATGTTTTCTTTGATATATTCGCTCAGCCTTTTTTTAGAGGCTATCTCAATCACAGCGCCCAAAACATCGTGACAAAGGCTGTACTCCCATTTGGTAGACGGCTCAAACTTCAGCGGTTCGTTTGCGAGTGCGCGCATCGCCTCAACTGTGGGCATTTTGCCGTTTGTGGTTTTTCTTGCCTCAATCAACGAGGGGGCATCAAGCCAATATGAAAAGCCTGCGGTCATTTTGAACAGGTCGGATATTTTTATCGTGTTTTTCGCATCAACTATACTGCCGTCAGGATTTTTAACCTGCATCTTTTTGAACTCGGGCATATAGTCATAGAGCGGGTCATCAAGCGAGATGATTCTCTTTTCAACCAACTGCATTGCCGCAGCACAGGTTATGAACTTTGAGTTTGAATAGAGGTTGTAACGCTCTTTGCCGTTCATCTTGATTTGATTTTCGGCATCTGAAAAGCCTCTCTGTTTACGATAAATGCACTCGCCGTCTTTATAAACAACGCAGTCGTTACCCGGTACGCCGAGCGTTAAAAATTTATCGAGTATAGCATCAAGATTGGAAAACATTCAAAACTCCTTTTATTTACGGCGCATTTTAATGCGGTCAGGAATGGATTCGGGCTGTTTTCTGTTGTATCTGATATCGTTTACAAAGGAGTAAACAATCCACGAGCCGAGTAAAATAGCAGCCGCAATGAGAACGGGGATTAAGATTCTCAGCACCCACTCAAATGCGGTTAAGCCCTGAGAATTAGCGGCGCTTTCAACGTTGAACGTGCCAAATACAGATTTGCTTAAGTTTGCATCGGCTTTAGAAAAGTCTGACGATGAGTTATAATAAATCAAAGCATAAAACTTGCCGTTTGCAACGGTGAGATATTCGTCAAAGCAGTAGCCAATCTCGTCGGATTCGCTCTCAAGCCCTGTTGTCGCGCGAACAGTGTAGTGCAAGTAACGAGAGTTGTCCTTGTGAATGCTTTCTGCGTTGAGCAGCTCACCGTCTGCCACAACAAGCTTTGCGATTTCCTCTGCGGCAGTTAAGAAGTTATCTTCAGAAAGACGTGACAGCTCGCCGATTTTTTTGGCGGTATCGCTTTCAAAAATCTTAACCTGAATCTGCTTCTGATTATCCTCAGTAGCGGCATAGAGAACTATGTTGCCCTCTTGCATTGCCTTTTTAAAGTTTTCCGCTGACGAACCAAGTTTAGATATAAACTCCGCGTTTTCCTTGACTGAGTTTTCGTCTATCACTATGTATTCGTCGGGTACTTCCAGAGAGAATCCTTTGTTTTCATCGGTGTAGCTTGCGGCAGACACAGTAAAGCACATTAAGCAAGCGCATAGAAAGAGCGAGATTGCAGTGCGTATAAGTTTCATTCAGATTCCCTCCTTTAAAACGGTTATTCCTGATTAGTTAAGCGTGCTTTTTGCGGCTGTAACAGTGTTTTGCATCAGCATGGTTATCGTCATGGGGCCAACGCCGCCCGGTACGGGAGTGATGGCAGAGGCTACCTTTTCCACAGCCTCAAAATCAACGTCGCCGCAAAGCTTGCCGTCTTCGCGGCGGTTCATACCCACGTCGATTACAACGGCGCCTTCTTTGACCATATCAGCTGTGACAAAGTCTGCTTTTCCCACTGCGGCAACGATAAGGTCAGCCGTACGGCAGATTTCAGCGAGGTTTTTAGTGCGCGAGTGGCACACGGTAACAGTTGCGTTTGCGTGCAAAAGCAGCATAGCCATAGGCTTACCAACTATGTTGCTTCTGCCGATTACAACGCAGTGCTTGCCCTCAACTGAGATATTGCTGCGCTTGAGCATCTCCATAACGCCTGCGGGAGTGCAGGGTAAAAACTTGTATTCACCCAGCATTATTCCGCCTACGTTTGTTATATGAAAAGCGTCAACATCTTTGTCGGGGCTGATAGCGTCGATTACTCTTTTTTCATCAAGGTGCTTCGGCAAGGGAAGCTGACACAGGATTCCGTGAATGTCCTTGCGAGCGTTAAGCGTGTCTATCAGCTTTAAAAGCTCGTCCATCTCGGTGTCGGCAGACAGAGCGTACTCTTCTGACAACATTCCAAGCTCGGCGCAAGCCTTCTTTTTATTGTTTACGTATACTCTCGAGGCGGGGTCATCGCCAACAATTATTACGGCTAAGCCCGGTGTAACGCCTTTTGTCTTTAGCTCTTCAACTTGTTTTGCGATATCGGCTCTGGTTGCGGCGCTTATAGCCTTGCCGCTGATGATTTCTGCCATATTTATTCCTCCGCGCTGAGCTCGGCATCAACAGCCGACTCGGCTTTTCTTGAGTTTACTATATAATCATAAGCGTTTGAAAGCTCAGTGATTTTTTCGTTTATTTTTTCACGCTGTGCATTATCTTCTGCTTCAACCGAGTTGAAAAACTCGATTTTCGCGTTGTACGCGGCCTCTAACTCGCCGTCATCACAGTCCCATTCGCAGTCGAGCAGACCATAAGCGGCATCGAGCAAATCGGGGTCGTCAAAGCGCTCGTCAAACTGGCTTTCATACTCGGTATCGGGAACGGCCTTTGCATTTTTGTTAAGCACATACAGCCCAACCAAGCCTACGATAACTGCGCCGACCGAAACAAGCTGAGAGATGCTTATCGACTGGCCGAGCAAAAGAATAAAGGTGCTGTTTCTTAAGCCCTCAAACACGAAACGTCCTGCACCGTAAAAAGCGAGATAGGTGAAGAAAAGCTGACCGTAGAACACACGCTTTTTGCTGAGCTTATGTAGAACAATCAAGCCAATCAGGCACCACAGCGACTCATATAAAAACAGCGGATGAACAAGAGCGGTGCTGTTTGTCTGAATTATAATGGAGGTGCCGGTCATACCGAACCAGTTGCTGCCTGTGGCACGTCCGAAAACCTCTTGGTTTACGAAGTTGCCCCAACGCCCTATACCCTGACCGATTAAAAAGCCGATTGCGCCGAGGTCGAACATATTAAGAACGTTTATTTTGCGGATTTTTGCTGTGATACCGCCGCAAACAAATGCGCCGATAACACCGCCGTAAATGGCAATGCCTCCGTTGTGGATTGCAAAGATTTCGCTAAACGAGGTAAGCGGCACGCCGTCAAAGATAAGATAATATGCTCTTGCGCAAACGATAGCGCCTAAAAGACCTACGATGATAACGTCCATCATTGCGTCTTTGTTTATGCCAAAGCGGTCGGCGTTTTTAAAGCCGTAGAGCAGAGCAAGCAAGAAGCCTACTGAGATGATAATTCCGTACCAATAGATATCAAAGCCACTGCCGATATTAAAGGTCAGGGCGACTCTGTTGATTCTCATAGTCAGTCCAAGCAGAAAGATGCTATCTCCCGAGCTGACAGCGGCAGTGGAGTCGGTGAGGATGCTGCAAGCAAGGCTTGCGATAAAGCCAACAGCCGCTATTGCAACAGTGATAAGTATTCTTTTGCGCTTACTGATATCCTTTTTTGCAGTGGTGAAACAGTAAACTCCTGCGGCGGCAGCGCCAATAACAAACAAAATAATTGCAAGCAGGCTTACATCAATGCCGCCGAAGAGATGAACAGTAAAAATTGCGGTATTTAAAAAATCCATATTATACCTCTTTCGTTTTAGGATTTACGTTTAACGCTTAATTTTTGTCGGGCACTATTATGCTCAAGGCGCTATAGCGCTCGTCGAACTGCTCGTTAAGCCTCTTTTCAAGGTCTTGTCTGGTGATGACGTTATATATCTCGTCGATATCGAAAAGCCCATCGTCGAACATAGCTGTGCCAACCAAAGCAGAAGCAATCCGCTCTACGCTATTATACAGCATAACGTTGCGTCCGTAAAGGGAATTTTTAGCCCTGAGAAACTCGTCATTGTCGATGCCGTCAGCACGCAGACGGGCAATCTCCGCCTTGATTGCTGAAACAGCGGCATCGGGGTTGTTGCTCTCGCCCTCGAAAATCTCAACGGCATAGCCGTAGCCTGTGAAATATTGGGCATCAAAACTATCGTTTATCAGACCGTTGTCAAGCATTTCGTTGTAAAGACGGCTGGACTTTCCTGCTAATATTTCAAGCAGTATGGCTGTTTCGATTCTTTCACGTAAGCTCGGCATCGAGTCGCCGCAGTTTTCTTTATAGCCGAAGTTAAACAAGGGCTGAGCCACCGCCATCGACCTCTCCACGCGGCTTTCGAGTATATCACGCGGCTCGTCGAAGCCGCCTCGCTCGATTTTTTTACCTTTAGCGTCTTTGAAAACGGTTTCTATTTTTTCGAGGATATTGTCGGGCTCAACAGGACCCGCTATGCACACAAACATATTCGACGGATTGTAGAATGTGTTGTAGCATTTGTAAAGAAGCTCGGCGTTTATATGAGAGATAGACTCAACAGTGCCTGCGATGTCGATACGCACAGGATGATTTTTAAACAGTGCGCAAAGCAGATTAAACATTACGCTCCAGTTAGGGTCGTCATCATACATATGGATTTCCTGACCGATGATGCCTTGCTCTTTTTGAACGGTTTCCTCAGTGAAATAGGGGTGACGAACAAAGTCCAATAGAATGTCAAGGTTTTCGTCAAACCGCTCGGTGCAGGAAAAGAGGTAGCAGGTGCGGTCAAATGAAGTGTAAGCGTTAGCGAAAGCGCCAGTCTTTGAGAAGCGTGTGAACGCATCGCCGTCCTCACTTTCAAAGAGCTTATGCTCAAGGAAGTGGGCGATGCCCTCCGGCACTTCAGTGAAGTCAGGCTCGCCCTTAAGCCTGAACTTTGTGTCGATAGAGCCGTACTTGGTGCCAAACAGTGCGTAAGTTGAGGTGAGCTCGGGCTTCGGGCAAATGCAAACTTTAAGCCCTGATTCATGCTCGGCTACAACATATTGTTCTTTTAAGCGCGCGCTTTTTAAAACTTTTTGTTTCATTATTCACCCTCCTTGCCGAGAAGACGGTAAACGGTATCGAGCTGTACTTTGTTGGCGGCGTCGATTACATCTTCCCTCGTGACGCTGTCTATTAGCTCGCACACCTCTAATGGTGAGAGCACCTTTTCATCGAAGAAGCGGTCTGAGTACCAGCGGTCGAGCACAGCCTGTGAATCGTATGCCGCCTTGTGCGCTCCTTTTAAAGCAAGCTTTGATGAAGCGAGCAGCTCGTCATCAAACTCGCCTTTTTTAAGCATTTCCAACTGCTCTAATACTGCGTTAAAGGTTTTGTCCATATTTTCAAATTCTACACCGCTGTCAACGAGCAGTATACCCTTGCGGCGAACTGCTCTTGCGGCACAGTAATAGCAAAGGCTCATTTTTTCTCTAACGTTTGTAAACAATAATGAGTACGGACCGCCGCCGAACATATCGGCAAAAACCATCATTTTGTAGGTGTCCTTATCGCAGCCGCAGATATCGGTCAAAAAGCCCATAACAAGCTTGCCTTGTGCAACAGGGAAACGCTCATCGCAGCGCACAAGCTCGCTGTGGCGCTCGATTTTCTCGTCAATCGCGCAAGCGGGCTTGCGAGAAACGCCTGACAGCTTGGCTTTGAACATATCAAATATTTCGGGATGCTCTTTGTTTGCTGTTACGCAGATTCTGAACTGAGCGGTTTCAAGCATCGTTTTCCACGCATAGAAAACTTGTTTGCGTGTGAGCGCCTCAACCCTTTCACGTGTGCCCAGTGTGGACAGCCCGTACGGCGTGCCCTCGCACAACAGCTCAACGCAGCGATTGCGAGCGTAGGTGCGCTTGTCGTTGATTTCGCTGTCTATATATTCAAGCTGAATTCTCTTATCCCTCTCAAAATTCCCTTCAAGGAAGCCACCGTTGTCAACAGCAGGCTCAAAAATCAGCTTAAACAGCAGCTCGGCGCAGTCTGAAAAGACAGTTTCGGGTAAAAAGCAGTCGTCAACAAAGACGATGCTTGCGCAAAGCTGAAGCATATCGCCCGCCTTGACGCAGTCAACAGATGCGGACGCGCCGTAGAGCGTATCCAGTCTGGAGTTTAAAAGGCGCATTTGCGGATAGTCGGCACAGCCGCCCGACAAAAGCAATGACAGCACGGAATATGCGGGCACTGTGTCAGCCTCTAAAGGAAGATAAGCGCAAATTGAGATGCGAGAGGTTTTAAATCTATCCGACGGGATATAGCAAGCCTCGACCCCATCCGCCAGAGTAAAAATCTTAACGTTAGTGTTCATAAAAAGCAGATTCTCCTTTTCTGCAAACTATCTGGATATACATTATTATGATACCACAATTTGCCTGATTAAGACAACATTATATTGTAATTTTTCTTCCAATTTTAAACTTTTAAATGAACAAACCGTAAATTTGTAATCATTTTGTAACTTTTTTTGCTTTTTTTGATAATTTACACTTGAAAAAAGACGAGTCTTTGTGTAAAATGAATACTGTAGATTTACATAATGCCCAGTTTGTTATCATTTTTCATAAAAAATACAACAAAGTTTTGATAGGAGATGTCAGAATGTCAAATCGTTTATTTCAGGGGATAGTTCATCAGATGAGAGAGGCTATTGACCGCACAATCGGTGTTATGGACGAAAGCTTTACCGTTATTTCGTGCAGCAATCTCGGAAGAATCGGTGAGGTGCATAACATTACTGCGCCGATAGGTAAAGAGGCGTTTACAAAGGGCTCGTATACATACAAAGCCTTTGGCACATCAGGCCTCAATGACTACATTCTTTTTGTTGAGGGCGTAGACCCGCAGGCAGTTAAGTATGCAGATTTGCTTGCGATAGCGCTGTCAAACATCAAGCTGTTCTATGACGAGAAGTATGACCGCATCAATTTCATCAAGAACGTAATACTTGACAATGTTCTTTCGGGAGATATTTACCTGAAGGCTCGCGAGCTGCATTTCAATAACGATACAAACCGAGTTGTCCTGCTTGTAAGAACTGCAAGTAAGGGCGATGTATCGGTGTATGACATTATCCAGAACCTCTTCCCCGACAAAAACAAAGACTTTGTTATATCTATAAATGAATCCGATATTGCTGTTGTTAAGGAAACCCGCGCGGGAATCGAAACAAAGGATTTAGAGCAGCTTGCACGCTCAATAGTTGACACGCTTGCAGGCGAGTTCTACACTCACGCAGTTGTGGGAATCGGCAGCGTTATCGAGGGCATAAAGGACCTTGCACGTTCATTCAAGGAAGCACAGGTTGCGCTTGAGGTTGGCAAGGTGTTTGACACTGAGAAGGTTATAGTAAGCTATGACAATCTCGGTATAGCAAGACTTATCTATCAGCTGCCCACAACCTTGTGCGAGACCTTCTTGCGCGAAGTGTTCAAGCATAGTTCAATAGATAGTCTTGACCAGGAAACATTGTTTACAATCCAGAAGTTCTTTGAGAACAACCTCAATGTTTCCGAAACCTCACGCAGACTTTTTGTTCACCGCAACACGTTGGTTTACAGACTTGAGAAAATCAAGAAGCTCACAGGACTTGACCTTCGTGAGTTTGACCACGCTATCGTGTTCAAGATTGCCCTTATGGTTAAGAAGTATCTTAAGTCTAACCCCACCAAATATTAAAATTTGCGTTTATACATAACTAAGGACGGAAACAGTAATGGCTAATAAAAGCTTTGATACACAATCGGCAAACAGCCGTGCACATATAGAGTTTAACGGCGTTTATAAGAATTACAAAAACGGCACGCACGCTTTAAAGGATTTTAATCTTAAAATTAATCGTGGCGAGTTCGTTTTTGTTGTTGGCCCCTCAGGCGCAGGAAAGAGCACGTTTATGAAGCTCATTATGCGCGAGGAGAAAATGAGCGCAGGCGAGGTAACCGTTAGCGGTTACAAGCTCAGCAAGATTAAGCGACGTCAGATTCCTCAGCTCAGACGTACAATGGGCATAGTCTTTCAGGACTTCCGCCTTATCCCCACTATGACTGTTGCTGAAAACGTTGCATTTGCGATGCATATCGTTGGAGCGTCAAATCAGGAGATAAGAAAGAGAGTGTCCTATGCGCTGAATCTTGTAGGACTGGCATCAAAGGCAAGATGCAAGCCGAACGAGCTTTCGGGCGGTGAGCAGCAGCGTGTTGGTCTTGCACGTGCGCTTATAAACAACCCCTCGCTTATCATCGCAGACGAGCCTACGGGTAACGTTGACCCGCAGATGTCTTACGAGATAGTGGACCTCTTGTTTGAAATTAACCGTCGCGGCACCACAGTTGTAATGGTAACGCACGAGCATCAGCTTGTCAGGGATTTCGGACGCAGAGTTGTTATGATTGAAAACGGCATGGTTGTTGCAGACAATGCTGCTGATGTTGCTGTGCCCGAAGCCCCGTCTGTTGACAGAACGGGTTACAGCTTCGCTGCGGCAGAGCAGTCCGAACAGGCGGCAGTTCAAATCGAGAGTGACGATGATATTTTCGATATCAACAAGATGGGCGGTGAGCAATAATGAACGCAAGAACCTGGAAACATCTTGTAAAAGAGGGCTTTAGAAACGTATGGGCAAACCGTCTTATGTCGCTTGCTTCGATAGGCGTGCTTGTGGCGTGTATGCTGATTATGGGCGTTGCGATTGCTCTCACCGAAAACGTTAATAAGTATCTCGGCGTTTTGCAGGAGCAGAACGTGGTTATGGTTTATTATGATACAGACCTTGATGACGCTGAGGCTGAAACAATATCAAACAAGATTGCCAAGATGAACAACATCTCGGAGTCTATATTCAAGCCGAAGGACGAGGCGCTTGAGGGCTTGCTTGACAGTATGGACCTTAACGACAGTCAGCAGGAGCTGTTTAACGAGTACCTCGAGGGTGAGAATCCGCTCCCGAATGCATCTGAAGTGCATATGACCGATTTGGCGAAGTTTGAAAAAACCGTCAAGGCGCTCGAGAAGGTAGACGGAGTAAATATTGTCCGTCATCAGAAGGATATCGCCGAGAAAATCGTTGGCATAAAAGACACCGTTAATTTTGCAAGCACCTGGATTATTGTGTTGCTGCTAATAATTGCGATGGTCATCATTTGCAACACTATCCGCATCACTATGTACAGCCGCAAGCTTGAAATAAGCATTATGAAGGCTGTGGGTGCAACAGATTCGTTTATCCGTGCGCCGTTTATGGTGGAGGGTATAGTGCTTGGCATAGTTGCAGCCGTATTTACCACGCTGCTTCTCTATGCAGTTTATACTGTGGCAGGCACAAGTATTACAGAAACTTTGGCTGGCTTTACGCTTATCCCGTTCCGTACCATCGCACCTGCGATGTTTGGAATCTTCACGGCTATAGGCGTTGTTATCGGACTTGTGGGCAGCCGTTTCACTATTGCCAAGTATCTTAAAAAGGAAGGCAGTGAGTTCCGTGCCCTTTAAGAAGTGGACAGCGCTGATGATGAGCATTATTTTGATGCTCACTATATGCGTTGCGCCGTCAGATTTTACGCCTGTTGCCGAAGCAAAGTCGATTTCCGATTATCAGACAGAGCTTGAACAGGCAAAGGCGGAGGCAAATGCTATCAAACAGAAGATAGCCGAGTTAAAAAAGAAAAACGCACCCTATCAGCAACAAAAGGCTGCAATCGAAAAGCAGATTGCAAACGTTCAGGCACAGATAGACCTTTATGAAGCTGATATAAAAGAGTGCAAGGAAACAATAGAGGCTCGCAAAAAGCAGCTTGAGGAAGGTAAGCAGCAGTTAAAGCAACGTCTGGTTGTAATGTACACAACCGGCAACACTGAGCTTGCGGTATTACTTTCGGCTGCGGACTATGCCGATTTCCTCGCAAAAGCTGAGCTTTTGTCATCGGTTTCAAAGCACGATACAAAAACCATCACCGAAATCATCGGTGCGATTGAAGAGCTAAAAGCTGCTAATGCAGAGATTTTGGTTGCAGAAGAAGAGCTTAAGGAAAAAAGAGCCGAGCTTACTGTGGCTTATAACGAGGTTAACGCTATTGTTAAAAAATATAATAGCGAGATAAATAAGGAAAACGCAGAGCTTGCCGACATTCAGGCTGAGCAGAAAGAAATTATGCAGGCAATTAAAAATGCGCAAGCCCCGTCGGGCAACGCTATTGTCGGCACTGGTCAGTTCACTTGGCCTCTGCCCGGTTGCTATAAGATTTCGTCAAGCTTCGGCCCCCGTTGGGGACGTTCTCACACCGGTATCGACATTGTTTGCCAGAGCGGCGGCGTTTACGGCAAGAGTATCGTTGCGGCTGACAGCGGCAGGGTTATTCTCAGTAAATATTACAGCGGCTACGGCAACTGTATAATGATAGACCACGGCAACGGCTTTGTTACGCTCTACGCTCATATGAAGGCGCTCAGCGCTTATAAGGTGGGCGCAAATGTAAACAAGGGCACCCTTATTGGCTACGTTGGTTCGTCAGGTAACGTTACGGGACCGCATTTGCATTTTGAGGTTATCAAAAACGGCTCAAAAGTAAACCCGATGAGGTATTTTAACTAAGGGCTACTTGACGGCAGAATAAATATTTAAAGAAAGGCGAACAGTATGAAGATTTTTAGACACACGTTAAGTTTTGTTTTATGCTTTGTTATGTTGCTTGCTGTGGCGCTCACGTGCCCACCCGTCAGCAACGTTTCTGCTGAAAGCCTTTCTGACTTGCAAAATCAGCTTGAGGACGCAAAGGCGCAGAGCAATCAGCTCAAGGCGGAGATAGCGGCTCTCGAAAAGGCAAACGCACCTTATGAGCAGCAAAAGGCTGCGCTTAATAAGCAGATTAATGCTACTCAGAAGGAAATAGACCTTTATCAAAGCCAGATTAATGCGCTTAACAGCGAAATTCACACGCTTGAGCGTGCTATAACGCAAACTCAGGCAGACGTGAGAAATTCCGTTAACAGTTTCAAAAAGCGATTGGTTGCAATGTATACAGGCAATACTATGTATACAGGGCTTGAGTTTCTTTCGGACACCGACGGATTGGCGGAATATCTCTCAAAGCAGCAGATGCTTGAGTCGATATCAAAAAGGGATAGCGATGCGCTTAAAAAGCTGCTCGATTATATTGAAAAGCTGGATAAGCAGCAGGCAGAGATTGAGCTCAGAAAGAGCGAGCTTGCTGATTCAAAAAAAGTAATCGACCAGAAAAAGATTGAATTAACTCAGCAGTACAATCAGGTAAACAAGATTGTTTCTGCAAATAACAGCACAATCCATAACCTTGAGAAAAAGCAAAAAGATTACGCTCAGATGCAGAAAGACCTCGCCGCAGCGATAGCGAACAAGCAAAACAGCGGCGGCTCATCTGTGACGGGCAGCGGCAAGTTTACTTGGCCTGTACCCGGATATTACAGGCTCAGCGAAAAATACGGCAACCGCATCTGCCCTGTTCACGGCAAAGAGTTCCATCAGGGCATTGATATTGCGTCGAGCGGTATTTACGGGGCAAAAATTGTAGCGGCTGACAGCGGAACTATCATATTGAACAAAAGATATGGTGACTACGGATACTGCGTAATGATAGACCACGGCAACGGTTATGTTACACTGTATGCTCATATGAAGGCAAAGGGTCCGTTGGCTGTTGGCACGAAGGTTACAAAGGGACAGTCGGTTATTGGATATGTTGGCTCAACGGGCGCTTCCACAGGACCGCATCTTCATTTTGAAATTCAAAAAACCAGTGGCGGTACTATCGACCCGATGACATTCTTTTAAACATACTAACAGCCGACATATTTTAAATATGTCGGCTGTTGCTTTTACGATGAGGGGTAAGATAATGAACGAATTTGAAAACATCTCGGCACAAGAGGTTGATGAACAGAGCGTAGATGAAAATATTGTTGAGGCACAGGCTAAGCCAACGAAACGCAAGGGGCAGATTGTAAGCACTGTTATTAGAAGCGTTGCGCTTGTGCTTGCAGGCGCAGTTGCTGCGTTGCTGTTTGTGCCCAACACGCTCAATCAGGGCTTGACGGGAAATAAGACTCAGGCAAAGCTTGCGGCGGTAATCGACTTGGTTAACCGCGAATATGTAGATGCGGGCGAGCTTGACGAAGAAGTTCTTGCCGATATGGCGGCATACGGATATATCTATGCGCTCGGCGACCCGTATTCAGCGTATATCACCAAAGACGAGTATGAGGAAATAATCTCCGCCAATGAGGGTGTAAGCTATGGCATCGGTATAACTGTTTTTTACAACGAGGAGTCGGGCGGAATGAGAGTTGTGAGAGTGTCGGTTGCCTCTCCTGCAGATAAAGCTGGAATCAAAGAGGGCGACATTATCACGGCGGTTGAAAACAAGGCTGTAACTAAGGAAAATTATGCTGAAAGCGTTGCAAATATCAGGGGTGAGGACGGTACCGACGTTTTGTTGACAGTCCTCAGCGGCAAGGAAGAGAAAAAGCTCGCGGTTACAAGGGGCGAGTTTGTGTCCACAAGTGTGTATTCGCATATGATTGGCGATGTGGCGTACATCGAGATTTTAACGTTTAACACTGCAACTGTTGCACAGTTTAAGGAAGCGGTCAATAATGCGGTGGCGCATGGCGCAACGGCTTTGGTGTTTGATTTGCGCAACAATACGGGCGGACTGATTGGCGCCGCTAATGATATGCTTGATATGCTGTTGCCTAAGGGCGAAATCGGCTATGCGGTGTATAACGGTAATAACAGAGTGAGCCTTGCATCGTCGGATAAAAAAGAGATAGATTTGCCGATGGCAGTGCTCACAAACGGCGAAACAGCCAGCGCATCAGAGTATTTTGCATCTGCGCTCAGGGATTACAACAAGGCAATATTGGTGGGCACTCAAACGTTCGGCAAGGGTGTTATGCAGAGCACTGTGGGCTTGAGTGACGGCTCCGCCGTGCGCCTGACAGTTGCTAAGATTTATACAAAATCAGGCAAGGAAATTCACGGCATAGGACTTAGTCCTGACGTTGAGATGCCGCAAGCGGATAGTGAAGTGAACTATATGCTGTTAACCGAGAATGAAGATATTGTGCTTCAAACGGCGCTCGACGAGCTTAACAGCAAGAGCGGCAAATGAGCTTAAATTTTTCGCTGTGACCGACTGAATAAAAAATTATGCAAAAAGTGCTTGCATTTGCGCAGAGTATGTGCTATTATACTATGGCACGATAATTTTGCGCTGGTAGCTCAGCCGGATAGAGTGTTTGGCTACGAACCAAAAGGTCGGGGGTTCGAGTCCCTCCCAGCGCGCCAAAAAACGAGTTAGCCCATCGGGCTGGCTCGTTTTTTAATGCAATAAGGGACTCGAACCCTGAGAGGGCACGAAGCGCTCTAACACAAAATTTGACAAAATTCTATGGTGATATTATAATAAAAATGCAAACCAAAATTTAGGAGGGGTTATTATGTTAGGTCGTGGCGGTTATTCTTCATCAGGTCCTGATGCAACGCTCGTTATTGTCATCAGTGTGCTCGTAGCCCTTGTGGCTGCAATCTTGATTTGGGTTATGGTTTTACCCGAAAGCAAGCGCCCAAAACTGAATAAATTTTTCGTCTGGGTTGCGGATATTTTCAACTTTAAAAGCTTGCTGATTGAAAAAATCCTTAAATTCACCTACTTGCTCGGCACTTTGTTTGCTATTGTTTTTGG
The DNA here is from genome assembly GCA_045579085.1 of Acutalibacteraceae bacterium. GTDB lineage: Bacteria > Bacillota > Clostridia > Oscillospirales > Acutalibacteraceae > RGIG2206. The sequence goes on along the minus strand of JAZNLO010000026.1, from coordinate 45,234 downwards.
ATTTTGTATGCTCTTTGTTGTTTCCTACGGAGAGTGGATGGGCTTGTACGGCATGCTTATAATGCTGCTTGGACCCATAGCGTTGCGTCTGGCATATGAGGCGCTAATGCTTGGTGTTTTGCTGGTTAAAAATGTTATTGAAATTAACACTAAGCTTGTTAAGAAAGCAGAAGACATAAAAGAATAAATTTTAATTACACAAACACAAAAATCACGGGCGTTAGTTTTTACTAACGCCCGTTATTTTTGTGCATAAGCCTTAATCGTCTGTGAATAAGTCTTTGAGCTTTTTGAAAAAGCTGCGGCTTTCCTTATAGTTTGCATCGGAGAAACTCTCGTTTAGCTCTTTAAGCTTTTTCTTCTGCTCGCCCGTCAGGTCGCGTGGGATTTCCACCTTAATCTTTACGTACTGGTCGCCGCGACTGCTGCTGCGCAGACGTTGAATTCCTCTGCCTCTGAGCTTGAACTCGTCACCGGGCTGAGTGCCCTCGTGAATTTTGAAGCTCACCTTACCGTCGAGCGTTGGAACAGTAATTTCTGCACCGAGTGCTGCCTGAATGAACGTTACAGGCACTTCGCAGAACACGTCATAACCGTCACGCTCAAAGATGGGGTGCGGTCTTACAGAAACCGAAACGATGAGATTTCCCGCAGGACCGCCGTTTGCACCGGCATCGCCGAAGCCGTTTAGAGATATAGCCTGAGCATCGTCTATTCCAGCTGGAATATTAACCTCAATCTCCTTGTTGCGACGCACTCTGCCCTTGCCTGAACAGGTTGGGCACGGATTTTCAATTATGCGACCTGAGCCGCCGCACCTGTCACACGCACGTTGAGTCTGCATTTGTCCGAACGGGGTGCGCTGCACCTGTGTAACCGTTCCTCTGCCGTTACAGGCGGGGCAGGATGACGGCGAAGTACCTTTTTTCGCACCATTTCCGCCACAGTCCGAGCATGTTTCAACGATGGGAATTTTTATAGTCTTTTTGCAGCCCTTTGCCGCTTCTTCAAACGAAATCGTTACGTTTGCCTGAACGTCACGCCCTCTTCTGGGTGCGTTGGGGTTTGAGCGCTGACCGCCGAAGCCACCGCCGAAACCGCCGCCGAATATGTTGCCGAAAATATCGCCGAGGTCAACGTCGAAGCCGCCGAAGCCACCGCCGAAACCGCCGCCACCCGCAGAGTAGTTAGGGTCAACACCTGCGTGGCCGAACTGGTCGTAGCGAGCCTTTTTATCCTGGTCAGAGAGCACCTCATATGCCTCGTTTACCTCTTTAAACTTAGCCTCAGCGTTTTTGTCGCCCGGATTTATGTCGGGATGATATTTTTTTGCGGCTTGACGGAAAGCCTTTTTTATCTCGTCGCTCGAGGCGCTTTTGTCAACGCCAAGCACCTCATAATAATCTCTTTTGTCAGCCAAATGGTACACCTTCCTCGGTTGCGCCTAACATTTAAGAGTCCGCAGAGTTACCTCTGCGGATGCTCTGAATCATTAAATTTTATTTGTCCGAAACGTCGTTGAAGTCAGCGTCGTATACGTTGTCAGCGTTTGCGCCGTCGGGCTGAGCGTCTTGCGCAGCCTGTTGATTTGCAGCTTCCTGAGCCGCCTTGTAAACCTTTTCAGATACAGCGTAAACTTTCTTCTGAAGCTCTTCCTGTGCGGTCTTGATGCCGTCGATGTTCTTGTCGGCAATCTCTTTCTTGAGCGCTGCAACAGCATCGTTTATGCCCGCTTTCTCATCATCAGTGAGCTTGTCGCCCATATCAGTGAGCATTTTCTCTGTGGTGTAAACGAGCTGGTCGGCTGCATTGATGGTGTCAACCTCTTCGCGACGCTTCTTATCCTCAGCAGCATACTGCTCAGCCTCTTTAACAGCCTTTTCAATGTCCTCTTTGCTCATATTGGTGTTGGAGGTAATGGTAATAGACTGCTCGCGGCCTGTGCCAAGGTCTTTTGCTGAAACGTTTACGATGCCGTTAGCATCGATATCGAAGGTGACTTCAATCTGGGGGATTCCACGAGGAGCGGGAGCAATGCCGTCGAGGTGGAATACGCCGAGAGTCTTGTTGTCACGTGCAAACTCACGCTCGCCCTGAAGAACGTGCACCTCAACAGAGGTCTGACCGTCTGCTGCGGTTGAGAATACCTGACTCTTCTTTGTGGGTATGGTTGTATTGCGCTCGATAACCTTAGTGCAAACGTTGCCCATAGTTTCGATACCGAGTGAAAGCGGAGTTACGTCGAGCAGGAGCAAGCCCTTAACGTCGCCGCCGAGAACGCCGCCTTGAATTGCAGCGCCAACAGCAACGCACTCGTCGGGGTTGATGCCCTTGAACGGCTCTTTGCCGATGAAGTTCTTAACTGCTTCCTGAACGGCAGGAATACGTGACGAGCCGCCAACCATAAGCACCTTGTTAATTTCGCTTGCATTGAGGCCTGAGTCTGCCAGAGCCTGACGAACAGGCACCATAGTCATATCAACAAGGTCGCTTGTGAGCTCATTGAACTTTGCTCTTGAAATGGTTGTTTCAAAGTGCTTAGGACCGGTTGCATCAGCGGTGATGAACGGGAGGTTGATATCGGCGGTGGTCATACCTGAGAGGTCGATTTTTGCCTTTTCAGCCGCTTCTTTAACACGCTGCATAGCCATTTTATCGTTGCTGAGGTCGATTCCGCTCTCAGCCTTGAAAGTATCACAGATGTATTTCATAACTCTCTGGTCGAAGTCGTCACCGCCAAGACGGTTGTTACCTGCGGTTGCAAGTACCTCTTGCACGCCGTCGCCCATCTCGATGATGGAAACGTCGAAGGTGCCGCCGCCGAGGTCATAAACCATAACCTTCTGGTCGGTTTCCTTGTCAACGCCGTATGCCAACGCAGCAGCGGTAGGCTCGTTGATGATACGCTTTACGTCAAGTCCTGCGATTTTACCTGCGTCCTTTGTTGCCTGACGCTGAGCATCGGTGAAGTAAGCAGGAACGGTGATAACAGCCTCTGTAACTGCGCCGCCGAGGTAAGCCTCTGCATCAGCCTTGAGCTTCTGCAGAATGATAGCGGAAATTTCCTGTGGAGTGTAGTCCTTGCCGTCGATGGATACCTTGTAAGAGGTGCCCATCTCGCGCTTGATAGATGAAATGGTGCGGTCGGGGTTGGTGATAGCCTGACGCTTTGCGATTTGGCCTACCATTCTCTCGCCTGTCTTTGAAAAAGCAACAACAGACGGAGTTGTGCGCATACCCTCAGCGTTAGCTATAACAACGGGCTCGCCGCCCTCAATAACAGCCACACAAGAATTTGTGGTACCAAGGTCGATACCGATGATTTTTCCCATAATGAATTCCTCCAAATGAATTTAATATATATCTTTTTGTATTTAAAACTTAATGCCGCCTAAAAGCGTCGGCGTTAGTTTGCAACCTTAACCATTGCAGGACGAATAACTGTATCGCCCAGCTTGTAGCCTGTCTGCAGCACTTGGACAACGGTGTTTTCGCCGTAGTTTTCGTCCTCGATGTGCATAACAGCCTCGTGCTCGTTGGGGTTGAAGGGTAAGCCCTCAGCCTCGATTTCTTTGAGCCCTATTTTATCCAGTGAATCGGAAAGCTGCTTGATTATCATTTCCAATCCTTTGACATAATCAGGCGAGCTCTTGTCGCTTGACTCGGCGCGCTTGATATTGTCCGCCACAGGCAACAGCAGCTTAACTGTGTTTGCTTTAACGTATTCGGTGAGGTCGGATTTCTCCTTTTCGGTGCGACGTTTGAAGTTATCAAACTCCGCAGCGGTGCGAAGAAGCATATCCTTTGTGCTGTCAAGCTCCTCTCTTAGCTTTTCAACCTCTGCCGACCTCTTTTTATCAGCCTTTTTGGTTTTCTTTTCTACGGGCTGTTCCTCAACAGTTTCTTCAACCGTTGCTTTTTCCTGCGCCTTTTCTTGCGTGCTCATATTGTCAATCCTTTCGTTAAGTCCTTTTTACCGGGTTGCATACATAGGGCACCGGCAAGATAATTTATGCTGGGAATCATAATGTCATAATCCATCCTGAGCGGACCTATGACTCCAATGTATCCCGAACGAGCATCGGTTTTGTATCTTGAAACAATTATGCTCGAGGTGTCAAGCGCGCGGTAGGCTGTGTCACTTCCCAGAATAACGCCGCTGTCACGGTTCCACATATCAAGCAGCGACAGCATCTCGTTGCGACTGAACATTTCAAGAATTTCTCGCACTCTGACGGGTGAAAATTCTCCGTACATAAGCAGATTCGACTGCCCTGCAAGCTCTAATTTGGACTCGCCCGTTTCGCTAATCAGCTCAGTCAGCGCAGACAAAAGCGGCGTAAGCTCAAGCGCATATTCGCCCGAGCCTGCAACAAGCGTTTGCAAAATGGCGGGCTGAACTGCTGATATCTCTGTGCCGATTAGCCCCTTTTCAACAACGTTTATGAAACGTGTGATTAGAGCATCTGTCAGCGGCGAGGCAAATCTGAGCATTCGACTTTGAACAGAGCCTGTTGTTGTAACAAGTACAAGTAAGGCGGCGTACTGCCCCATCGGTATCAGCTCAACTTTGTGGACAAGTATACCAGTTGCCTCAGAGGTTAAGAGCGCAACGCAGTGCGTGGCGTCTGCCAGAGCCTTAAGCGCCCAGCGCAGACTTCTTTCGTCGCAATCGTTATCGTCGGGCAGCAACGTGTCGAGCGCATTTTTTTCTTTTTCGGTAAGAGAGCGCAGCGTCATCAGGCGGTCGATATACAGCCTGAAAGCGCGGTCGGTGGGAATGCGCCCTGCAGACGTGTGCGGCTGGTCAAGATATCCCAGCTCGCAAAGCTCACTCATCTCGTTACGAATGGTGGCGCTTGAAACAGACCTGAGCTCTTCACAAAGCGCCTTTGAGCCAACAGGCTCGCCTGAGCGGATATAAGACCTGATGATTGTTGCAAGAATGTCCTCTTTGCGACGACTCAGCTCCATAGTGCCAACCCCTTTCGTTTAAAATTAGCACTCAAGCGGTGTGAGTGCTAACAATTATTACTTTATCACTAAAATTTGGCTCTGTCAAGGGGTTCAGGGTATATTTTCAAAATAATTTTTGACCTTTACTGACCTTTGTGCTTTGAACTAACATAAATAAAAATGCGTCTGCCACTTATAAATAGCGGCAGACGCATAAGCGCATACATTATATATTTAAAAGCATTGATGCAGTGGTGAAGTAAACCAATAGCGAGAGCGCATCAACAATCGTAGTGATGAACGGCGCCGCCATAACGGCAGGGTCAAAGCCGATTCGTTTTGCCACAATGGGTAGTGAGCAACCCACAACCTTTGCGAAAACAACCGTCAGCACCATAGTTATGCACACAACCAGAGCGACCGTTGGCGTTACGCCGCTAACAACTCTGTCAATGAGCATCATTTTTATAAAGTTCGCGCTCGCCAAGGTCAGACCGCAGAGAACAGCCACTCTGGTTTCTTTCCACAGAATCCGCAGAATGTCACGCATCTGGATGTCGCCGAGAGAAAGACCGCGAATGATGGAAACAGATGCCTGAGAGCCTGAGTTTCCGCCTGTGTCCATAAGCATCGGAATGAATGCGGTAAGCGTAACCTGAGCCGCAAGCGCCGTTTCAAAGTGCTGAATGATGCCGCCCGTAAAAGCGGCGGAAACCATCAATAGCAGCAGCCAAGGGATACGGGCGCGCCACGTTTCAAAAACGCCCGATTTAAGATAGGGCTTGTCTGTAGGAGTGATAGCCGCCATCTTCTCCATATCCTCAGTGGCTTCCTCCTCGATAACGTCAATCGCATCGTCGAAGGTTACGATACCGACAAGGCGGTTTTCGCTGTCCACAACGGGAATGGCAAGCAGGTCGTATTTTGCAAATTTTTTCGCAACGTCTTCCTTGTCCTCTTTTGTGGTGACCGAGATGATATTCGGCTCCATAATATCGTCAATGATATCCTCGCTCTCGGCAAGCATCAACGAGCGGGCGGTCACAACACCGATGAGGCGGCGGTTTGAATCAACAACGTAGCAGTTGTAAATAGTTTCCTTATCGATGCCCGTTCTGCGAATGTTGGCAAAGGCGTCTGCAACAGTTAAGCCTGAGCGCAGACTGACGTACTCAACAGTCATCAGGCTGCCCGCGCTGTCTTCAGGGTATTTTAAGATTTCGTTTATTGCACGACGAGTTTCGTCGTCGGTTTGATTGAGAATGCGGCGCACAACGTTTGCGGGCATCTCCTCGATAATATCAACAGCATCGTCAACATAGAGCTCGTCAATAACTTCCTTAAGCTCGTTATCGCTGAATGAACGGATAAGGTCTGTCTGCGTGTCCGATTCAAGCTCAACGAAGGTTTCGGCAGCCTGGTCTTTAGACAGCAGTCTGAAAACAACCGCTCTGTAATGTTCAGACAGCTGTTCAAAAATAACAGCTATGTCTGCAGCGTTCATCTCTGCGAGCGCAGCACGCAGTTCATAATATTGCTTTGCCTCTATAAGCGAAGCAATGGTTTCAATTTCAAAATTCATCGGTAAAACCTCCTCTTTAAATAAAATAAAGAGGCCCGATAAGCACAGCTATTCTACGGCATAAAAGCCGATAGATAATCGATATTCGCTGAGCGTCGCAGGCCCTTGACTACTGCCGGCTTCCATACTGTCACATCCTTTAAAATAAATTCAAAAACGGCAAACAAACACAAACGCTGTCTGCCAAATAGTTTATACCTATATTATGATAATACTCATTTTATGTTATGTCAACTGTAAATTTCTATTGAAAATTGGGTGAAATTATGCTATCCTAAGGCAGATAAATCGCTGTTTAGAGAGGAGGACGAACAATGGCTTTGTTAGCGGCGCAAGGGGTATCGTTCGGCTTTGGCGAGCGCACTCTTTTTTCGCCTGCCGATTTTGAAATAAGGCGGGGCGAAAAGGTTGGGCTTATCGGCGCAAACGGCTCGGGCAAAACAACCCTGTTCAAGCTGATAACAGGTCAGCTTTCCTCTGATACGGGCGGTTTTGCAAGGCAAAAAGGTCTGCGTATAGGCTATATGGCGCAGATAGTATCCGCAGACAGCGATAAAACTGCAATGGACGCGGTGCTGGAAGTATTTGCGGACTTGATTAGGGATGAGCAGGAGCTGCAAAAATACACAGACCTGCTTTCTTCAGGCGATAGCGAAATCATAGCGCGTCAGCACATTTTGCGTGAGCGGTTTGAGCAAAACGGCGGACTTACATATAGGTCGAGAGCACGCAGTGCGCTTATTGGATTGGGCTTTAGTCAGGAGCAGTTGGAGCTTAGTCTGAGCAGTTTAAGCGGAGGTCAGCTATCAAAAATATCTCTGGCGAGGCTGCTTTTGTCGGACGCTGAGCTTTTGTTGCTCGACGAGCCCACAAACCATTTGGATATAAACTCGGTTGAGTGGCTGGAGGCATTTCTAAAAGCGTATTCGGGCGCGGCGGTTATTATCTCGCACGACAGATATTTCCTCGATTCAGTTACCACTCGCACACTTGAGATAGATAACGGCAAAATCTATGATTTTAACGCTTCGTATACAAAATATATGGAATGGAAAAGTCAGCAGCGTGAAATCGAGCTTCACCATTATAAAAACACGCTCGCAGAGATTGAGCGGCTTGAGGCGGTTATTGAGCAACAGCACCGCTGGAACAGGGAAAAGAATATTAAAACCGCCGATTCAAAGCAAAAGGTGGTTGATAAGCTGAGGGAAGGTCTGGTTGCTCCTGAGAGTGAGCAAGAAGAACTGCGTTTTTCGTTTAAGCCCACACTCACAAGCGGAAGCGACGTTGTTACAGCCGAAAACGTAACGTTCAGCTACGGTGACAACACGCTGTACGAGAACGTCAGCTTCACCGTTAAAAGAGGCGAGCGAATTTTTCTGTTGGGCGCAAACGGATGCGGCAAAACTACTCTGCTTAAGCAGCTTAAAAATCAGGGCAACGGATTCAGGTTTGGCGCCGCCGTCAAATCGGGCTATTTTGACCAGACTCAGAGCACGCTTTCGGGTGAAAAGACTGCGCTCGACGAGGTGTGGGATGATTTCACCGCTAAAACACAAAGCGAGATAAGGGGCGCTCTTGCGGTGTTTCTTTTCAAGCAAGACGATGTGTTTAAAAAGGTAAGCGAGATGTCGGGCGGCGAGAGAGCACGCTTGATGATACTGAAAATGATGCTTGAGGGTGACAACCTGTTGCTTTTGGACGAGCCTACAAATCACCTCGATATCTATTCCCGTCAGGCGCTGGAGGATGCACTTAATGACTATACGGGAACGATGCTGATTGTATCACACGACCGCCGATTTATAGATAGGTTGGCTGATAGGATTTTCGTAATAGAGTCGGGTAAACTTAAGATTTACAACGGAAATTATACCTATTATCTTGAGAAGCGTCAGCCAGTTGAGGAAAAGACGGTAGAGAAGAAACAGATGGGTGCGGGAGGCGCGCAGTATAAGGCGAAAAAGGAGTTTCAGTCGGCACTCAGGAAGGTGAAAAGTCGCATTGCGGCAGTGGAAAAAGAGCTTGATGAAGTCGACGCCGAGATAACAGCCACCAACGCAGCCTTAACAGAGCCTGAAGCATCGGCTGATTACCAAAAAGCGATGGAGCTTACCGAAAAAATCGCCCAGTTAAATCAACGGCAGGAAGCGTTGATGGAGGAATGGGCAGAGCTTAGCGAGCAGCTTGAGGAAATGGAAAAATCGCAAATATAAAAAACAACAATAGAAAACGCCGCTGTGAGGGAGAGTCCACTGCGGCTTTTTTATATACTATAAAAACTAAATCTTAATAGTTTTCTTCCTTAAGCTCGAAGTAAGCCTGCGGATGAGCACATACGGGGCAAACCTGCGGAGCAGCTGTGCCAACAACAATGTGACCGCAGTTGCGGCACTCCCAAACCTTAACGGAGCTCTTTGCAAATACCTCTTGCATATTAACATTGTTGAGCAATGCGCGATAACGCTCCTCGTGCTGCTTCTCGATTTCAGCTACCATTCTGAATTTTGCGGCAAGAGCGGTGAAGCCTTCTTTTTCAGCGGTTTCTGCGAAGCCGGCATACATGTCGGTCCACTCATAGTTCTCGCCTGATGCAGCGGCTTCGAGGTTTGTGGCGGTGTCGTGCAGACCGTCAAGCTCCTTAAACCAGAGCTTAGCGTGCTCTTTCTCATTGTCGGCTGTTTTGAGGAAGAGAGCGGCTATTTGCTCATAGCCTTCCTTTTTTGCCTTAGAAGCAAAATAGGTGTACTTGTTTCTTGCCTCTGACTCGCCGGCAAAGGCAGCCATCAGGTTTTTTTCGGTTTGAGTTCCTGCGTACTTTGACATTGTTAGTCCTCCTTAGTTTAACTTAAATTTATTTTTTGCACTTGGCAAGGGTTTATACAGTTATATGCCAAATAGGCTTGGCATCAAGTAGAGAAGAATTGTCATAATAAGGCCCGCTCCTGCCACGCCTAACGCGATTACAGGGAAGGAACGCTTCATTCTCATGTTAAGGAAATTTGCAACCAGTGCGCCCGTCCAAGCGCCTGTGCCCGGAAGGGGAATCGCAACTAAGGCAAACAGTCCCCAAAACTCGTATTTTTGCAGCTTTTTGCTGTTTTTTTCTGCCTTGCGGTCAAGCCAGTCAACAATCTTTTTCAAGAACGGAATTTTACGCATCACCTTGAACACTTGCTTAAGAAACAGCAAGATGAAGGGTATTGGAAGCATATTTCCGATATAGCTTATTAAAAATGCGAGCAGCAGATTCATATCATATAAACGGGCGGCAATCATTCCGCCTCTGATTTCCGATACGGGAAGAAGCGACAGAATAAATACAACTGCCTCGTTTGAGAAAATGCCGTCTAAAAAATTTTGGATTGCTTCTGACACGGTATCACTCCTAATTTGCTGATGCTGTGTTTTGCGAAACGGTGCCTGAGCTTGTGTTCTCAGACTCGGTTGACTCTTCTTCGGTTGATTCCTCGTCCGGCTCAACGTCCTCAATAATATCGATAACGGAGTTAGACGAAATACGTGCCATTACAACTATGTGCTTTTTGTCCGAAGTTTTTCCTATGAGCGTGACAAAGTTGGTGCCTAAGCCAACGTTGTCGAAATCCTCAGCCGTAAAGCCGAAGTTTACTGCCGACATACTCAGCGCTTTTTTAACGGTTGCGATACGTTTTTCCTCGCTTAGAGAGGAGAAGTTGTTGGTGAAGGCGCTGTCAACAGAATCGCAAGTAAAGGCGCTGAAGATATCCCACTCGTCTTCGCCGTAGAGAATGGAGTCGGTTTTAATAGATTTTATGTTTTTGGCGTCGGACGGCTGCGTGAGCCTTTCTAAGTCGGCAAAGAGCTTGCCGCCGTAGACAACCATATTAGGCAGTGAGGTGCTCTCGTCGTACTTTTCAAGGATATAGGGGGTACCGTCAAAAGCGAACTTGCCGTTGTATCGGTGATTGGTGTAATACCCATCTTCCTTGTTTGCGGCTGAAACTATAGGCAGATTTATGCCCACGCCGTTTACGTTTACCACACCGATTACGTCGCTGTTTTGGAGATAAAGCGAGCCGAAACGGGTGAGATGCTTGGTGGCGAAATCATCGGGTAAGAGCTCAGTGTTGCCAACCTTGCCGTAGTCCGCCATCAGAGTGGAGTAATATTTTGCACCGCCTGAAAAATACGGAATAACAAACCAGTAGCAGCCTGCGGCGATGATGAGCAGAGCTAAAATTATGCAGATAAACGGAGTTAGTCTGCGTCTGGGGATATCGTCGTCATCATCGAGTGAAAAATCTATATCCTCATCCGACATATCTGCAAATATATCATATTCACCATTATTCTGGTTAATAACTCCCCTTCTTGTATTGGCGGGAGTAACGTGGGGCTTTTGCTGTTCAGCCTTTGTTTCAGGCTCGGTTTCAATCTCGATTTCGGGCTCGATTTCGGGCTCAATTTCAGTCACGATTTCGGGCATAGCCTCAGGTGTAATCTCCGCTTCAATCTCAGGCTCGGATTCAACCTCAACTTCAACTTCAGCGTTCATTTGAGAAACAGCAGTAATATATGGGTAAATATATGCGTTAAACAGGTGCTTTACAGCGTCCTCGTCGTCATCAACGGCGATAATGCACTGGCAGCCGCTCTCAAGAATCATACCGCAGGCGTTTCCGTCAACTGCAAGCGGCAGAGCGCCTTGAGGCAAGGTTGCATCGGGGTTGCCGACGATGCCGAACTGCGACCAGTTTACAGCGCAAAGCTCAAGGCCGAGACCTTTTGCTAATGCTTTCGAGAGCAGCTCAACATTGCCAACCGTGATGCAAATATTGCAGTTGGTTATGGCGGCGGCGAGGGCGGTTAAGAAGCCTTTTCTGTCCTCGCCCGATGAGATATTAACCTGAGCGCACTCAGTTAGCTTTTTTTCAATCCACTCGTTGCGAGCGGATGCGTAATATATAAGTTCTATCAACGTTTTCCCTCCGTGAAGTTAATAGCCGCAAGCGGTTTACTCTGATTTAGATTCGGTTGCATCAGAAGTGGTTGGCGTAGGTGCGGTTGATTCCGCTTGCGACGATGTTGCAGTCGTGCTTTCTGTGGGCTCGGAGCCTGTGCTTGCAGTGCCCTCAGAGCCTGTCGGAGCATCCGACGGTGTTGTTACCGACGTGGTACCGCCTGAGGTCGTGCTTGTAGTAGAGCCTGACGAGGTGGCGTTGGAGGTGGTTGTTGAGCCGGATGAGGTGGCACCGCTTGAGGTGGCAGCGCTCGAAGTGGCAGCGCTCGAAGTGGAGCTTGTCGCTTCGCTTGATGCTTGCGATGAGGCATCGCCGCTTGAGGTGTCGTCCTCAGTTTCGATTTGGGGGATAAAGGTTTCGTAGTCGGGCTGAGCAAGCCAGGTTGTAAGACCGTCATCATAAACAGGCTTCTGACCGCCCTTTTTCTGATACCAGATTGCAGGATAAATTATCTTGCTGTTATACGAGGTTTCGGTGGTGTTGACCTTTGCATCCTCGTTTTCACGTACCTTACGTGCAACAACCACACAGCGAAGCTCAACGTCCTTGATTTCGTATGTGCAGGTTGAGAGAGTGAGAATCTGGTCGCCTGGAACAACGTCAACCGGTGTGATATAGAGCGAACGTCTGCGTATCTGTTCAATCCAAGACATAAAGTCTGAGTTTGAGTTGAAATCAGAAACGGTATAGTTGAAGAAATAGCCGTTATCGTCTGCTCTGTCTGCGTTTGTTATCATGCACGCAAAGACTTTATAGACTCCGCCTGTGCCGTAGATTGTATCAAGGGTTACGGTTGGGGTTTGCTTGTAGAAGTCCAGAGATTTATATTTGTGTATGTTTGCGAGCATCGTTCCGTCTTTCATATGATGCCCGTAAATCGTGATGTTTGTGTTGTTGCCCGTTTTGGTGATGCGATTTCTGTAATCGGCAAACAGGGCGCCGTAAACGCTTTCCTCTTTAAGTGCGTTATGGTTAACGTAGTAATCGTTGTTGTCTGTCTGGTAAACAGCGTTGTCAATTTTTGTGTTGTCCACAGTCAGCCAACCGATAACGTCACTGTTTTGTTTTTTAAGCTCAGCAAACCTGTCTTCAGGATTTGCTTCGGTGCGGTTGTAAATCTCTTGTTGTTGAGAGTTGATGCTCTCCTGATGGAATCTGTCGATGAAATATTCAGAGATATACACAGCCGAAACTGCCAAGCCAACTATTGCGATAATGAATACAAACTTTCTTACAACCTCGAGCAACCTGTCGCCTTTCCAGGGCAGTATGTATTGCAAAAGCTTTACGAATTTGTTTTGAGGCTTGTCTTCTTTGACGGCGGTGCTGTTACCAAGCAGGGTTTGAGCAACATCTTGCGCTGAGTTTGCGGCAAACATAGCATCAACGTTCCAGTCGACCTCGTTTGCGGGGAGTATGTCTGAATCAGCTTCAGGCTCGTAGGACGGGTGCTCGTCGGCGACCTCAGGCTCAGCTTCGGTTTCGGGCTCAGCTTCGGACTCGATTTCGACGGCAACTTCGGGCTCGTCAGCCTCAAAAACATCCTCATTAGCGGGCTCGTCGAAGAAAGCGGCAAGGTTTAAGTCTTCAGCGGTCGGGTCGCCTTCAAGCGCAGGTTCGTCCTCTGCTACGATGTCGTCCTCGAAAACAGGGGTGATTGCCTTGATTGGCACTAAGCCGTCATCAGCCAACTCCTCGTCAGACTCGTCAATATCATCAAGGATTGAAAAGCCTGTCTTGCTCACTATAAACTGCCTTAACGCTCCGTGAGCCATCTTTTTAACAGCCTCTGCGTCATCGGGCACAACGATAATGCTCTGCGCGCCTGCGGAAATAGCGCAACCGGGTGTAACGGAAACTTCGTTGTCGAAAACGGTGGCTCCCGACGGCACCAAAGCGGCATTAAGCTGCTGCTCGGTAAGCTCCTCGCCGTACACCGCCTTGAGCTTTTTGACAGTGTTTGAATCCTGTGAAACGCCAAGTCCAACAGCGGAGCAGACGGTTTTAATCGTGGTGTCTGCTTCGTCTGTGCCAACGCCGCCGCAAACGACTATGTATTCGCTTCTGGCAACCGCTTGCTTGAGCGCTTTTTTAAGTTCAACAGCACTTGTTCCGATAACAGTGCTGTTATTTACGCTTATTGAGCAAAGCTCAAAAAGGTCGGTGAGAATTTTGACGTTCTTCTCCGCCATATCAGAGTAGAGTTGTTTGCTAACAGATATAATTTCAGCATTCATAACTTTACCTCCAAGTGTTAATCTATCAGTTCGAATTCGGTGCCCTCAACCGCCTCTTTTATCAGTGCAGCCTCGTCAAGAGCGCTCTGCGCTTCTAAAACGGCCGTCTCAGTAGGACGGGTGCGAGGATGACGGGGTGTGAACACCGTGCAGCAGTCCTCATAGGGCAAAATGGAAATGTCAAAGGTGTCAATTTTTCTGGATATGCGCACGATTTCTTCCTTGTCCATTCCAATTAAAGGACGCATAACCAGCATATCGCTCGCCTTGTCGGTTACCTGAAGCGCGGCGAGTGTCTGGCTTGCAACCTGACCTACGCTCTCGCCCGTTATCAGCGCAGAGCAGCGATTTTTCTCTGCGATTTGTGATGAAATCTTCATCATAAATCTTCGCATTATGAGGGTGAAATATTCTTCAGGACACTTTTCTTGAATTTCAACCTGTGTCTTAGTAAACGGCACCTTAGCCATCATAATCGGGCCGCTGTATTTTGCTACCTGTCTTAACAGGTCTTTAACCTTTTTCTCGGCAAGAGGTCCGGTGTAAGGCGGGCTTGCAAAGTGGATAGCAAAAAGCTCGATTCCACGCTTAGCCATCATCCACGCAGCAACAGGACTGTCTATTCCGCCTGAAATCAAGATGGCGGCACGTCCGCCTGTGCCAACAGGCATACCGCCTGCGCCCTGCAGCTGACCTGCCCTGATGTATGCGCCGAAATCGCGCACCTCAACAACAACGGTTACGTCGGGGTTTTTGACATCAACCCTGAGGTGCGGACAGGCGGCAAGTATCGCACCGCCCATTTGCGCGCTTATCTCGGGTGACGGCAGAGGGAACCTTTTGTCTGCGCGTTTGGACTCCACCTTAAACGTGCGAGCGTCAGCCAACTTGTCCTTCAGCCAGTCAACGCCACGTGTGAGGATATCGTTCATATCCTTGTTGCACACAGCCGCTCTTGAAAAGGCGGCGATGCCGAAAACGTGTGATACTCGGTTTAGCGCTTCGTCAAAGTTAAACTCATCGTCGAGCGGTTCTATATAAATTGTGGACTGCGCCTTTTTAATCTCAACCTTGCCTAAATCACGCAGGCGACGTCTGAGAGCTTTAATAAGCGCGTCTTCAAAAGTTGAACGGTTGAGCCCTTTTAATGCGAGCTCGCCGTTTTTTACCAGTATAATTTCTTTCATTGCTATTTCCTCTTTTTAAGCAGATTAACCCCAAGCTCAACGCCCTTTATGAGCGCATCAATATCTTCCTCAGTTGTAAAGCGTGATAAGCTAACACGTATTGCGCTGTCTGCACGCTGACGGCTGATTCCTTGCGCCGCAAGCACGTGGCTTACACCGCCTTTTGCGCAGGCGCTTCCGCTTGAAACGTAGCATCCGCTTGCTTCCAGATGGTGCATCATAATTTCAGAGCGGACCTTCTCAACTGAAAAGTTTACTATGTAAGGCAAAGCGTCCTTCGGTGAGTTGATTACAACTGTGTCAAGCGTGCTGAGCCCTGATACAAGACGGCTTTGCAGCTTGGATATTTCTTCAAGCGAGCGTTTTACGTCAGGCAGTGCTTTTACCGCAGCGGCAAAAGCGTCTATCAGGAGGGTGGACTCGGTGCCCGAGCGCAAGCCCTTTTCCTGACCGCCGCCAACCAAGAGCGGCAAAATTCTTACGTTTTTTGAAACATAGAGCGCGCCGATACCTTTTGGAGCGTGTATTTTATGTCCGCTTACGGAGATAAGGTCGGCACCTAAAAGCTCTGGTCTGACGGGGATTTTGCCAAAAGCCTGAACGCAGTCGCTATGCACGTAAGCGCTGCTGCCAACAGCCCTTAGCGCAGGCTTTACTGAGCTTACGGGCAGAATTGCGCCTGTTTCGTTGTTAACCGCCATTATGCTCACAAGCACGGTGTCTTTTCTCACTGCCGATGCTATGCTCTCAGCAGAAACGTTGCCCTCGCTGTCGGGCGAAATGTAGGTGACCTCAAAGCCTTCCTTTTCGAGCCTCTCAAAAGCCTTCAGCACCGACGGATGCTCTATTTTTGTTGTAACAAGATGGTTGCCGTCACGTCTGCGGGCGTAAGCTGCGCCGAAAATGGCGGTGTTGTTTGCCTCTGTGCCGCACGAGGTGAAGTACACTTCTTTGGGCAAGCAGCCAAGCGCAGTAGCCACAGCTTCCCGAGCGCTGTCTAACCGAGAGAGCGCTTCGGCTCCCAAAAGATGCATCGAGGAGGGGTTTCCAAAATGGTTTTCGATACAGTATTTAATTGCGTTTTTCGCTTCATCGCACAGAGGCGAAGTGGCGCTGTTATCAAGATAATGTATCTTCATTCCCCTAGCTCCGTTCAACATATAATTATACATAATGAATTATACTACAACTAACACAAAATCACAATATAAAAATGTCGGCAAAAATCAACTTTTTACTCATTTTTGCTATGTGACACAAAGTGCCGATGATGAATAATATGGTATCAAAGCAATATAAGCCGTCATATAAGCGGCGGAAAGCGGTGTAATATGCAACTTACGGATAAAGCTGTATTTTTTGCAGGTGTTATGACAAAGAGCGGATATCAGTCACATCTTGACGAAACATATAAAGCGGGCGCCGATTGGCGTGCTTATTTAATAAAGGGCGGCGCAGGAATGGGCAAGTCATCTTTGATGAAGGGCGTGGCTGCAGAGCTTGAGAGCTTGGGACTTAGCTGTGAATACATAATGTGCCCGAGCGACCCCGACTCGCTTGACGCAGTTATCTTCCCCGATATAAAGGCGTGCATATGCGATGCCACAGCGCCGCATATCATCAACCCTAAGTACCCTGAGGCTTGCGAGGTTATATTAAACGTTGCCGACCAGTGCGACCGCGAAAAGCTTACTTTGCTCAAAGAGGAGATAGTAAGGCTTACCGATTTGAACTCTGCCACGTATCAGAGAGTTTATCGGTATATCGGCGCTGTTTCTGCCTTGCTTAGCGACTCATACAGGCTCGCGTATGATTGCTGTGATGCAACAAAAGCTTCTGTTTTCGGCGCTCAGATGGCATCAAGGCTTATGAGGGATAAACATTGCACAGGCGAGGAAACAGTGCGGTTTTTGAGCGCAATCACGCCGAAAGGACTTGTGCATTACACCGACACGCTCGGCAATATATGCGAGAGAGTGATTGCTGTTGAGGATGAGTACGGCGCTGTGTCGAGGCTTATTTTGTCTTCTGTAAGAATGATGGCGCTTGAGAGAGGTTATGATATTATAACGTGTATGTCGCTGTTTGCGCCCGATGACAAGATTGAACACATTATTGTGCCGGAGCTAAAGCTTGCGTTTACCACCAGAAACCGTTGGCTCAAAGCGGAAGTTACAGACAGGATAATACACGCTCGCCGTTTCTGTAACGTGTCCTTACTGCATCAAAAACGGCAGAGGCTGTCATTTAACCGCAGAGCAGCGGCTGAGCTTGTCTCAGCGGCGGTGGATACGCTCACTCAGGCGAAAAGTATTCATGACGAGCTTGAAAAAATTTACGTTGACTGTATGGATTTTGATGCGCTTAACAGACGTAAGGAGCAGGTAATAACCGAGCTTAAGAAGCGTATTATACAGTAGTTTTTTATGCACCGTCCTCTGTTTTTTAGAGGGCGGTGCATTGCTTTAGAAAGTAAAGGTTGATATTATGACGATTTTGAGTTAGAATGTGTTTAAGTAAAGAGAGGTTTTAAGTTTATGGCGATAAAAAAGCAGTGCGCGTTTTGTCACGCTATACTTTTTGAAGATGACGATATAGTATATTGCCCCGAGTGCGGAGCGGCTCATCATAGAGATTGCTATAAGTCGTTGGGACATTGCGCCTGTGCTCAGTTGCACGGCACGCCTGAGGCGGAGATTGATTACTCAGAACCCGAGCAGGAGGAGCCCGCCGCCGAACAGGCTCCGCCTTTTGAGGCGCACAGTCAAGAGAGCGGCTCGCAGCCGTTTGCCCCTGATTTTGCACCGTTTGAGTATGCCTGTGGTGGAGTTGACCCACAGGGCGATATAGAGGGCAGAAGTGTAACAGACGTTGCGGCGTTTGTAAGAATCAACACAAGAAGATATATGCCAAAGTTTCAACAGCTTAGCTCAAGAAAGTCGAAAACCGACTGGAATTGGAGCGCATTTATATTTTCTTTTGCTTGGCTTACTTATCGAAAATGCCACCTGCAGTCATTTATAACAATGCTTTTCACCCTGTTTTCATATGTTATGACAGTGCCGTTGACGGCGCATATTTACAATGCGCTCGCCCCTTATTATAAGTTGACTCGTCAGGAAATATATGATAACTACGAGGTTATCACTGAGTCGATGCTAAACGCAATCGAAACCGCAACTCCTGTTATGTGGTTGCTTTGCCTTGCGGGAGTATTGTGTGTGCTTGCGATACACGTTTTTCTCGGCTTAAGGGGCGATGGAATTTATATGTCGCACGTTTTGCAGAAGATAGACAAAATAAACAGCAGCGATGCTTCAATGAATAAGCTTCAGTTAATTTTGGCGTCAGGCGGAATAAATCCGTTTTTAGCGTATATAGTTTTTAATATTATGAATGTTGCTTTTTCCTATATGGTTGCATTTTATATGGTGTAAGGAGAGGTTTAAATGAAAGTTACAAAAGCAGTTATTCCTGCAGCCGGACTCGGAACAAGGGTTTTGCCTGCGTCAAAGGCTATGCCGAAAGAAATGTTGCCAATTGTGGACAAGCCTGCTATTCAGTATATAGTTGAGGAAGCGGTTGCCGCAGGCATTACCGATATACTTGTAATAACCAATCGAGGCAAGGGCTTGATTGAAGACCATTTTGACAATTCTTATGAATTGGAGGACACCTTGCGTAAGAGCGGAAGAAACGAGGATGCAGACAAAATTGCCTCGCTTGCGCAGCTTGCAAACATTCACTTTGTGCGTCAGCATCAGCCAAAAGGACTTGGCCACGCAATATTGGCGGCACGCTCTTTTGTGGGTGATGAGCCGTTTGCGGTTTTGTATGGGGACGACGTAATAATCTCGCAGCGTTCAGTGACCGCCCAGCTTATCGAGCAGTATGAGGCTTACGGCAAGGGTGTTGTTGGGGTAAAAGAGGTTGACAGAAGTGAGATTCACAAGTATTGCTCGCTTGACGTAAAGCCGATTAAAGAGGGCGTTTTCGCTGTTTCCGATATGGTTGAAAAGCCTACTGAGGAGCAGATTATGTCCTGCTATTCGATTTTGGGACGTTGCGTGTTGCCACCGGAGATTTTCTCTCTGCTTGCAAGCACAAAGCCCGGCAGAAACAACGAAATCCAGCTCACCGACGCAATGGCAGAGCTTGCTAAGCGTGACGGTATGATAGCGGTTGATTTTGAAGGCACACGCTACGATATGGGCAATAAGCTCGGTATAATGCAGGCACAGATTGAAGTGGCGCTCAACCACGGGGAAATCGGCGATGCGTTCCGCAGTTACCTTAAGGAGCTTAGCAAAACGCTTTGATTTGTAAAAAATTTCTATTAAAATAAAGAATACTGTTTGAATTGTTGCGCAAAATAATGTTGTACTTCATAAATCGGAGGTATTAACGATGGAAAACAAGTGCAACAGAAGTATTGAATGTACAGTCAATGAGTGCCGTTATCACAGCAACCGTGAGAACTACTGCACACTTGACAAAATTCTTGTCGGCACACACGAAGCAAATCCTACAATGGACCAGTGCACCGACTGCAAATCTTTCGACAGAAAATAGTCTGACGAGAGCAAAAGAGCCGTTATCCGCAAAAGCGGAGCGGCTCTTTCTTGTTTTTGGGCGGTGAATTAATTGGATTGATTCGTGCAATAATAATATAAAAAGATAAGAAGGTGTGAAAACTGATGACAAACAATACCGTAAAACTTTTAAGCGAGGTTGAAAAGGCTGCGGCGTTTGGCAGAGATTCGGTATCTGCAGTGCTCAGGCACGTTGACAACACAAGACTGCGACGCGAGCTTTCGCAAAGCCGAAACTCATACAGCTCGGTTTGTGACGATGCTAAAAACTCGCTTGCGTCTATCGGCTGCAGAGCGGGCAGCAATCCGCAGTCTATGAAAATGATGATGAGAACAGCGGTAAACGCTCATCTTAACCGCAAGCGCGACACGTCAGCCGCCGCAAAAATGATGATACAGGGCTGCACAATGGGCAATATCGAATTGTTAAAAGCAATACACGAAAACCCGTCAGCCTCGCCTAAGGCGGTTGATATCGCAAACAGGGCAATCGCCGAGCAGGAAAGAACAATTGAAAGCATGAAAAGGTTTTTGTAAAAACTTTAAACAGCTTAAACAAAAAGAGAGGGGCTGATTGTCCCTCTCTTTTTGTTGTGCCGATAATTTATTCCAGATTAAGCTTTTTGGTTAAGAGATAGTTGTTTAAGAAGAATGTGCCAACGCCGAGTCCCAGATAGAACAGGATAAGCATTCCCAAGAAGATATAAAAGTTTGCAAAGGATAAATACAAGAACACGGTGTAGGCTGTTTGCGTAATCAAAGACATAAGCATATTTATGCCAAAGTAAATTAAGATAACAATTAAGCCCTTGTTCTTTTTAGCGATAACGCTGCCGATGGTTATAGACATATACACAACGCAAATGCTTGTTATAGTCATAATGATGAAGAACACTATCAGCTCAGACAGTATAATTGGTAACGAAACATTTGCTGCGTCTATTAATTCGGTTATTGCAAACGGCAGATTGGTAATAAAATTATTAAAAATTGTCACAAGACCGTCAGGAGAAAATGCATCTACAAGGAAGAATACTTGTATACCGATTGAAGCTATGGCAATTACAGCGGTTGAAACGTAATAAATAAAGAGCGACAAACCTTTAGCTACAACGATTTTCCAAGCTGAAACAGGAAGCATCAAGGTCATATATCCCGTTGAGGTATACATTGTGCGGTAATATCTCAAGTATCCTAACAGCAGCACTAAGGCCGTAACAATACCGGTTGCCATAATCAGCAAAAGCAGTGCAAAAACGCAGCCGACGAAGCCGATTATTTCAATCGGCGCAGGGACAACAGCCTCGACACCTTGCGGCATTATTAAATTTGCAAACATATCTATGCCAAAGCTTGCGGCGGTTGCCAAAACAATACCAATATTAACAATCAAAAATGTTTTCAACTGCATACGCAGTTCATATTTCATAAGACGGCCTAACATCTGAACACCTCCCTGAAAACACCGTCAAGCGACTTTGAATAAGCCTCTCTTGCGGAGTCTACGCTTCCTGCCATAAAAACGCTGCCGTTTCTGATGAAGATGTAGTCATCTAAAACGCTCTCAACGTCAGAGATAAGGTGCGTTGATATTATAACGGAAGCTTCGGGGTCATAGTTTGCGATAATCGTGGAGAGTATGTATTCTCTTGCGGCGGGGTCAACGCCCGCAATCGGCTCGTCGAGCAGATACAGCTTTGCTCTGCGTGACATTGTCAGCAAAAGCCCAACCTTTTCCTTTGTGCCTTTAGAGAGTGTGCGCAACGGCTTTGTGATATCCAGACTCAGCCTTTTAATCATATCATTTGCACGGTTAACGTCAAAATCGGGATAGAAATCGCAGTAGAGGTCAAGCGTATCCTTTATGGTCATAGATTTATCAAGGAAGTCCCTGTCGGGCAGATAAGAAATAATCGCCTTTGTCTGCGGACCAACAGGTTTATTATCAACAAGTAACATTCCCGAAGAGGGTGTCAGCAAGCCTGCAATCATTTTTATGAGAGTGGTTTTACCGCTCCCGTTAGGACCAAGCAAGCCTATAATTTTACCGCTTGGAATGGTCAGGTTAAGATTGTTCACGGCGGTCAGTTGCCCAAAGCGTTTTGTTAACCCCGCCATATTTACCAATGTGCTCATTTAGTTGACTCAACCCTTTCTTTTAGTATTTCCACAGCTTCCTTTGCAGTTAAACCCAGCGCAGCAAACTGCGATAAGGCATTGTCTGCAATTTGTCTGGACATAGCTGTGCGCGACTTAGCTATAACGCCAACATCGCTTGTGACAAAACGCCCCGCCGTGCTTATTGCGGAAACAAGTCCTTGCCCCTCAAGGCAGATGAGAGCCTTTTGCACCGTGTTGGGATTTGTGCCTGCTTCACAAGCCAGTTCTCTTACGCTGGCAATTCGCTCGCCCGCAGCGTATTCACCGCTTATGATGCGGCTTTGTATGCGGTCTGCGATTTGCAGATAAATCGGCTTGTCAGAGGAAAACGCCCAGCCCACAAGCATACCTCCTTTTAAAAATTATATTAACTGTGTGATACAATTATACAGCATAACACCTGTTTCGTCAAGGCTGTGGTTAAGAACTCAAAACCGTCTGGAAGTTTTACGCAGTTGACAAATGTTGAGGTTTGTCGCATAATATTTGATATAAATGTAAGAAGGAGAGTTATCATGGGCGACAAAATTTCAATGTCGGTTGTGCGCCGTTTGCCTCGCTACTACCGCTTTTTGACCGAACTGGAAAATAAAAATGTTGTACGCACGTCGTCACGTGAGCTTGCAGAGCGCATGGGCTTTACAGCGAGTCAAGTGCGTCAGGACTTAAACTGCTTTGGCGGTTTTGGTCAGCAAGGCTATGGATATAATGTTGCTATACTCCGTGAGGAGATAGGCTATATACTCGGTATGAACGAGAAGAAAAAATGTATCATCATCGGAGCGGGCAATCTTGGCAGAGCCATAGCAACACATATGAATTTTAAGGATAAGGGGCTCGCTCTTGTGGGCATTTTTGACCGCAAGGAAGCGTATTCGGGTCAGTTGGTGGCAGGAATGCCGATTCGCAACATAAGTGGACTTGAGGATTTTTGCAACAGCGAGAAGCCTGATATATGTGCGCTTTGCGTGCCGAAGGACACTGCAGATGAGCTTGCGGGTCAGCTTAGTAAGCTTGGCATAAAGGGCATCTGGAACTTCAGTCACGGCGACCTTTCTATAAAGTATCCCGAGTTGGCGGTTGAAAACGTGCATTTAGGCGATACTTTGATGACGCTGTGCTATAAAGTAAAGCAAAAGTCGCAATAAGACAAACTTAGAGCAGAGCGAGGGAGCACTCTGCTCTTTTGTTTTTGGGATTTAAAAATAAATATTACAAAAATATGTAACAATATTGTAAATTGCGAAGAGTTAAAACATATGATAAAATACAGAATAATAGGAGGTGCATAAAAATGTCTGTTATATGGCTTGTTGTTGCAGCATTCTTTTTGGTGCTCGAGCTTTCAACAACAGCATTGGTGTCGATATGGTTTGTGCCAAGCGCACTTATCACTGCACTTTTGGCGGTTTTTGTGGATAGTCTCGTTGCACAGATTGCAACGTTTGCTGTACTTTCGGTTGTGAGCCTGTTTGTATTTCATAAGTTTTACAAAAACAGACTCAAGCCCAAGTCTGATGATTTGGACTCAAACAATCGCCTTATTGGTAAAACGGCAAAGGCTGCGTCGCAGATTTCGGATATTGACGGCAAGGTATCTGTGGGCGGTGTGTATTGGCACGCTGTAAGCGAGGAAGGCGATATTGAGCCTGAAGAAATTGTAGAAATAAAGTCAGTAAACGGAACAACTCTCGTTGTATCCAAGAAATAAATATTTGTAAGGAGTTTTGTTATGGAAGGTATTTTGATTTTATTAGGTATTTTTGCGGTTATTATTTTTGGCACAGTAATAAGCTGCATCAAAATTATACCTCAGGCAACCGCTTGCGTTGTCGAGCGACTTGGAGCGTATCACGCAACTTGGGGTACAGGCATACACTTCAAAGTGCCTATTATAGACAGAATCGCGCGCAGGGTTTCGCTTAAAGAGTCGGTAATTGATTTCCCGCCTCAGCCCGTTATCACAATGGATAACGTTACGATGCACATTGACACAGTTGTGTTCTTCCGCATTGTTGACCCGAAGCTGTACGCTTACGGCGTTGAGCGTCCGATGATGGCGATAGAAAACCTCACCGCCACCACCTTGCGTAATATAATCGGTGAGCTTGAGCTTGACGCTACGCTTACCTCACGTGACGTTATCAACTCAAAAATCACCACAGTGCTTGACGAAGCAACTGATGCGTGGGGAATCAAGATTAACCGAGTTGAGCTTAAGAACATTATGCCTCCTAAGGAAATTCAGGACTCAATGGAGAAGCAGATGAAGGCAGAGCGTGAACGCAGAGAGAAGATTCTTCAGGCTGAGGGTGAGAAAAAGTCAGCAATTCTTGTTGCAGAGGGTGAAAAAGCGTCTGCTATTCTCCGTGCAGAAGCCGAGAAAGAATCTGCAATACTTCGCGCAGAGGCTATCAAGGCTGCAAAGATAAAGGAAGCAGAGGGTGAAGCGGAGGCTATCATCAAGATTCAGACCGCTACTGCAGAGGGTATTACAATGATTAATAACGCCACTCCCACAGACGGCGTTATCAAGCTCAAGGCGCTTGAGGCGTTTACCGCTGCTGCCGACGGTCAGGCAACCAAGATAATCATTCCTTCTGAAATACAGGGTCTTGCAGGATTAGTTTCGGGTTTGACCGAAGCTGTCGAGAAATAAGAAAATAACAAATTAAATTGAAGCAAAGGAGGGCAAGAAAAGTGAAAAAGCTGTTTGCAAACGGAGTTTCTGACGAAGCTATAATTATGGCGCTTGCAGTGTCGGCGTTTCTTCCTTGGCTTCCCTCTTTTGTGCTTTTGGCATGCATAGCGGTGTTCATTTTTGTGTATAAGCGCACAAGAAAGATGGTTTTTGGCGATAAGGCGGCACTTGCTTTGTTGCCGTTTTTGCCGTTGGCGGTTGTGCCGTCTGTTGTGCATAAAAACTTTTTCGGAATCCTGTCTGGGTTTGGAATAGTGCTTGTATTTTTGCTATTTTTGTATCTTTCGAAGGCAGTTACAGTACAGATAGCGCATAAGTTTTACAACGCGGTCTGTGTGCTGAGCATTGTTGCCGCCGTTTATGCGGTGATTGAAAAGATAGTGTATGTGATAAAGCCTGAGCTGTCATACGGAAGCATAGTTTTGCCGTCTAATGACGAGCTTAGATGCGCCAGTCTTTTTGGTAATCCAAACCTCTATTCAAGCGTGATTTGCTTTGCGATTCTTATTGCGGTGAATATGCTTTTGGACAAAAAGGGCGATTTCAAGTTCTATACAGTAACAATCGCCGCCAATTTAGTTGGTATGCTTTTATGCGGTTCGCTTATGGGTATGATGGAGCTGTTTGTAGGCGTGCTTGTGCTTTTCATTTTAAAGCGTCAGTGGAAGATACTCACAGGCTTCGGCGCACTCTGCGTTGTTGCCGCAGGCGCAATATTGGCGGTGCCGTCGCTGTTGCCGAGATTTTCGTCTGCAGGCCATTCAACTGAGCTTAGACTGAGAGTATGGAAGCTTTCGTTGATAATGTTTGAAGAGGCGCCGCTGTTTGGCAGAGGAATTTTGTCATATATGAAATTCAGCCCCGACTATGTTGATGCCGACTTGGGCTTTCAGGTTAAGGTTACAACCAATGCGCACAACTTGCTCATAGACGGATTACTGAGCTTTGGCATTATCGGTATGGCGTTTTTGGTCTTCTATCTGATTATGGGAGCCCTGCCTGTAATAAGAGGATATTTCAAGCGTAAGGAGCGCAGCCGTTGTGCGATGGCGCTTGCAGCTGCGGCGGGTGCGCTTGTGCACGGCATATTTGACGTAACGATAATGTGGCCTCAGGTTGCAGTCATATTCTTGATAATGGTAGCGGCAGGTTATGCTGACGAAGCACCGCCGATGCAAGAAACGATAAGGGCAGAAACATAAACCGTTATAATAATTAAGCTCAAAAAGCTCAGCTTTAAAAGCCTGAGCTTTTTTATTATAAAATGGAAAAAATATAGAAGCTTTTGGTTGAAAAAGTTAAAAGTTTGATTTATAATGGACAATGTATTGATTATCTGATAAAGACGGAGAACAGTGTTATGAAAAAAGCAGGTTTTGATAACGACAAATATTTAGAGCTGCAGTCACACCATATTAAAGAGCGTATCGAAAAGTTTAACGGCAAGCTGTATCTTGAGCTTGGCGGCAAGCTTTTTGACGATTATCACGCATCAAGAGTGTTGCCCGGCTTCGAGCCCGACAGTAAGATAAAGATGCTGCTTAATCTGCGTGAGAGTGCAGAGGTAATATTTGCGATAAACGCCTGCGATATTGAGAAAAACAAAATCCGTGACGACTTAGGCATAACTTACGATGTTGACATTCTCCGTTTGATTGATGCGTTTCGCAGTATGGGGCTCACCGTCAGCAGCGTTGTTATGACCAGATATGCAGGTCAGTATGCGGCAGACGTGTTTAAGAAGAAGCTCACAAACTTGGGCATAAAGGTATATCTGCATTATGCGATTGTGGGCTATCCGAACAACATTCCTCTCATCGTAAGCGATGACGGTTACGGCCGCAATGAATATATCGAAACAACAAAGCCGTTGGTAATTGTTACGGCGCCGGGTCCGGGCAGCGGCAAGCTTGCCACTTGCCTGTCGCAGCTTTACCACGAGCACAAGCGCGGTGTAACGGCGGGCTACGCAAAGTTTGAAACTTTTCCGATATGGAATTTGCCGCTTAAGCACCCTGTTAACTTGGCGTATGAGGCGGCAACCGCAGACTTAAATGACCTTAATATGATAGACCCGTTCCACCTCGAAGCATACGGGGAGATGACTGTTAACTACAACCGTGACGTTGAGGCGTTTCCGTTGCTTAAGGCAATGCTTGAGCGAATTTTAGGCAAAAGCCCGTATAATTCGCCCACAGATATGGGCGTTAATATGGCGGGCAACTGCATATTCGACGACGAGGCTGTCTGCGAGGCGTCTAAACAGGAAATTGTGCGCCGCTATTTCAAGGTAAGATGCGATAGAGTTATGGGCAGAGTCGGAGAACAGGCTGTGATTAAAGCCGAGTCGATAATGCGTCAGGCAGGCGTGCAGGCGAACGACCGCAGGGTTGTGGGCGCGGCACTTAAAAAGGCAGAGCAGGCAAATGCTCACGCAGTTGCATTTGAGCTTGAGGACGGTACAATCGTCACAGGAAAATCAAGTCAGCTGCTTGGCTCTGTTTCTGCGGCGTTGCTTAACGCAATGAAGATTATGGCAGGAATTGACGATGACGTTCCGCTTTTGGCACAGGCGTTTATTGAGCCGATTGTCAAGCTTAAGAGAGAAACATTCAAGTCGGAAACCTCGCATCTCAACTCAAACGAGATGCTTATAGCCCTCTCGAGCAGTGCGGCAGTTAATCCGCAGGCGGAGAAAGCGTTGGCGCAAATCAGTCGCTTGCGTAATGCCGAGCTGCACTCGTCAATTATGCTTTGTGATACAGACGAGCAAGTGCTCAAAAAGCTGGGTGTTAACTACACTTGCGAGCCTGTTCGCCGCACAAAGAAGCTGTATAATTAAAAAAATAAAAGCACTTTGCATTTTGCAAAGTGCTTTTTTAATGTTTATTCAATTTCCAAACGCTTTATAATCTCGTCAAAAAGCTGTTGAGCTCTGTCCTCACAGCCGTTTACAGTCAGCCAGCCGAAGAGCGACTCAAGCCCTGTTGCAGCGTGGTATTGCGCATCGGTGGCGCCCTTAGGTGTGTTCGACACCTTTGCGTTGCGGCCGCGCTTGAAGGCGGCTGTTTCGTCTTCGGTCAACAGCTCGGATATGGCAGCTGCGCCCGCAGCCTGCGTCTGAGCGCATACGATTTTGGTTGATAGCCTGTGAAGCTCGCCGACAGGTCGGTTACCCTTTGCAAGTATAAACTTGCGTGTCAACAGACCGTAAACTGCGTCGCCCAGAAAGGCGAGCGAGAGCGGCGAATACTCGTTTGCGTTAATCATTTTTAGTCCCCTTACGGAATGTAGTCAAACTCAAAGTCATAGATGCTGACAGTGTCGCCCTTTTGAATACCTGCCTGCACCAGTGCGTCTATTATGCCGCTTGAGTGAAGCACTCTCTGGAAATACTGCAGCGAATCGTACTGGTCGGGGTCGATTGTCTCCATAATTTTGAGCAGCCAACGTGCTTCGATGATATACACTCCATCCTCAACTGTGAGCGTGAAGTCGCGTTTTTTCTTCTCGGTGAAGTTTTCTTCGGGCAACGGCTCAGGCTCGTAGCGTTTAATTGGCTCAAGCTTGGCAAGCTCAGCCGCAACATAGTCGATAAGCGGTTTTGTGCCCTCTGCGATTGCGGCCATAATCGGAAAGAAAGCCATTCCTCTCTGCTCGAAATATGCCCTGACTTCTGCCACTTTTTCCTCGTTGGCAAGGTCGCATTTGTTGGCGGCGATAACCTGAGTGCGAGTTGCAAGCTCGGGGTTAAACACCTCAAGCTCACGGTTTATTGCGTTGAAATCTTCGATGGGGTCACGACCCTCACTGCCTGAAATGTCGATAACGTGAATTAGCATACGGCAACGGTCAACGTGGCGCAAAAACTGGTGACCAAGCCCTACGCCCTCACCTGCGCCCTCGATAAGACCGGGTATATCCGCCATAACGAAGCTTGTACCCTCTCCCATGCTTACAACGCCCAAGACGGGTGTAAGTGTGGTGAAGTGGTAATTTGCAATCTTTGGCTTAGCCATTGAAACAACGGAAATAAGCGTTGATTTGCCAACGTTGGGGAAACCAATCAGACCAACGTCTGCAAGGAGCTTTAGCTCAAGAGTTATATCAAGCTCCTCACCGGGAGCGCCGTTTTTAGCAAAGCGTGGAGTCTGACGTGTGCTTGTAGCGAAGTGGCAGTTGCCCCAACCGCCCTTGCCGCCCTTTGCAAGCACAAAAGGCTCGCTGTCAGACATATCTGCAATGATTCTGCCCGTTTCCTTATCGCGCACAAGGGTGCCTCTTGGCACCTTGAGGACAAGGTCTTCAGCGCTCTTGCCGTAGCAACGAGCACCCGAACCGTTCATACCGTTTTGCGCAACGTATTTGCGCTTGTAACGGAAATCAGCGAGCGTGGAGAGGTTGTCGTCAACGAGCAGCACAACGTCGCCGCCCTTGCCGCCGTCACCGCCGTCGGGACCGCCTGAAGCAACGTACTTCTCTCGGCGGAAAGACACAGCGCCGTGTCCGCCGTCGCCTGCTTTTACGAAAATATTAGCGGTATCTATAAACATAGTATCACCCTGTTAATTGATAAGAGCCTTGATAAAAGGCTATGAGAATAAAAAGGCCCCGAGCAACTTGCTCGAGGCCGCTTTCACATGATTACTGCTCTACAGCGTAGACGCTAACCTTCTTGCGGTCACGTCCAAGACGCTCGAACTTGACTTTTCCGTCTATCATAGCAAAGAGGGTATCATCAGAACCCTTGCCGACGTTCTCACCGGGATGGATGTGTGTACCACGCTGGCGAACGAGGATGTTGCCTGCGAGAACGAACTGACCGTCAGCTCTTTTAACGCCGAGTCTCTTAGACTCAGAGTCACGTCCGTTTTTGGTAGAACCCATACCTTTTTTATGAGCAAAAAGTTGAATGTTAATCTTAAGCATCGTGTTGCACCTCCGTATTGATAACAATATACTGTTTGTACTGCTTTTTAAGTTCGGTTAAATGCAGCTTTAAGCCCTCAAGCACCGCCACAGAACGCTCACTCGGATTTTTGAGCATAAGCCTGAACTCTGCATCGCTGACAGAGATATCAGCCTTGTCGCCTATTATATCGGTGATGGTATTAGCCGCCATATAAACAGCGCTTGAAACTGCGGCACAGACAAGCTTTGCTTCGTCAGCGCCGGATGAATCAGTGTGGCCGCTTACGGTAAAGCCGCAAAGCGTTTTAGAACACTTTTTAAATACAGCACAGGTCATTGTACGATTACGCCTCGATAGCGTTAATCTGTACCTTTGTGTAGGGCTGTCTGTGGCCGAGGCAACGCTTTGAGCCCTTTCTGCGACGATAGGTGAAGACGCGAATCTTCTTACCCTTGCCTTGCTTAAGGACGTCAGCAACTACCTTAGCACCTTCGACATAGGGAGCACCGGCCTTAAGACCGTCTTCTCCGCCGAGGGCGATAACCTTATCAAAGGTAACGGTGGTTTCCTCTGCAGCGTCAAGCTTTTCGATGTAGATAACGTCACCGTTTTCTACCTTGTACTGCTTTCCGCCTGTTTCGATAATAGCGTACATTTTTACTGGCACCTGCCTTATTATAGACTCGCTACGCTTGGGCGGGACAATGTCCACTTACAATAGCCCAGAATATGCGGCTTTAACAGTTTATCACAACCAAACCCGTTTGTCAAGCATTAATAAACATCAA
The DNA here is from genome assembly GCA_045579085.1 of Acutalibacteraceae bacterium. GTDB lineage: Bacteria > Bacillota > Clostridia > Oscillospirales > Acutalibacteraceae > RGIG2206. Next base: position 15,116 of record JAZNLO010000026.1, on the reverse strand, counting down.
ATATGCAAACAAAAAATCCATCGATTGACAACGGCTTTTCATTCTGCTATAATATCTTAAGCAGAAGTTCAATAATGCTTTCTGAGGTATTGCCCTCGTTTAATAGTGTTAGTATTAGATTTCTAAGCATTTTTTTCATTCTGCTCACCACCTTTCGCTTTTTAGTGTTTGGTGGTGTTTTTATTTGGTGCTCTTGGCTTATTCGTTTAGCAAAACAAAAGCGTAATAAATTTTGGTAAAATTTAAAAATTTAACAAAACGTTCATCATTTGTGATACAATATATCAAAAAGAAATGGCACAATTACTGTTGTAAAGGAGTTGGGGATATGAACGACAACGCTGTAAAAATTATAGTTGCCGATGACGAGCCGCGCATAAGAGAGCTTATATCAGACTTGCTTTCACATGCGGGCTACGAAGTGCTTGAGGCAGACGACGGAACGGTTGCCGTTGAGCTTTTGAAAGCAAATCCTTCAACAGCCGCCGTAATATTAGACGTGATGATGCCCGAGATGGACGGCTGGGAAGCGTGTCGTAAAATGCGCGAGTTTTCCTCTGTGCCGGTACTTATGCTCACAGCAAGAAGCGAGGAGTTCGATGAGCTGATGGGCTTTGAGTCGGGCGCAGACGATTACGTAACAAAGCCGTTTTCAACAGCGGTTTTGCTTAAAAGGATAGAGGCGCTTTTAAAGCGCAGCGGCGCAGCAAAAACGGCAAACACAAAGCAAGGCTTGTTTGTTGACGCAGATGCCTATACCGCATATCTTGACGGAGAACAGCTTGAGCTTACAGTAAAGGAGTTTGAGATACTCAAAATCTTAGCATCGGGCTCAGGCAGAGTGTTCACCAGAAGCCAGCTGCTTGACTCGGTGTGGAACTATGATTACGAGGGCGATGTCAGAACAGTTGACTCGCACGTTGCACGGCTTCGCACAAAGCTTGGTGCCTATGGCAACGCACATTTGAAAACTGTTTACGGAATAGGATATAAGCTTGAGTTATGAGAAAAAGAATTAACAAAAAAATCTGGAGAAGATTATTTTTCAATATGGCGGTAATCAGCGTTTCGTTTACCGTGATACTTGCTTTGGCAAACGGAAGCCTGTTTGCGCAATACTTCACATATCACGAAAAGAGGGTGCTGCGCTCGTGCGCAGACACAGCCGCAACGCTTGATTTAACCAAAAAGAGCAACGCAAGTCAGAGTCTTCAGCGGATTGAGGATAATTACAACGTGCAAATCAACATTAGCGAAAACGACGTTGTTGTGTACTCAACCTTGCATCAGTCCATCAGGCGCCGCACAGGTATCAGCGGCTTTGATATGCTTGTCAACGTAAAAGAGCCGATGCAGGTGCTTGATAGCTCGTCGGACAGATACGGCGGCGTGTTCACAAACGAAATGACCGCAAGCGAAATTGAGTACATAGTCTACACCCGAGATTATGATAACCGCACCGTTGAGGTAATGCTTAAGCAGAGCATAATCGAGTCGAGCACAGCGCTTGCGGTGCAGTTTGTATCGATTTTGGCGATTGTAGGGCTTGTTGCGATGCTTGTTTTAAATATTTTCATTTCGCTCAGGTTCACAAAGCCGATAACAGAAATGAACAATATCGCACAGAAAATGACAGAGCTTGACTTTAGTCGAAAGGCGGAGGTTTACTCTGACGACGAAATCGGTGAGTTAGCGCAGTCGATTAATACGCTGTCTGACAGCCTGAGCGCATCTCTCACCGAACTCAAAGAGAAAAATGCCATCTTAGAGCGTGATTTGCAGGCGCAAAAGCGACTCGACGAGATGCGCAAGGGCTTTGTTGCAAGCGTATCGCACGAGCTTAAAACGCCGATAGCGATAATACAGGGCTATGCTGAGGGGCTCGAAAGCGGCGTTGTTAACGACGAGCAAACCAAGAATAAATACTGCGGCATTATCAAGGACGAAACCGACAGAATGAACAAGCTAGTTTTAACACTGCTTGAGCTGTCGAGGATAGAGAGCGGCGTGGACTTGAATCCGCAATGCTTTGATTTATCAGAGCTTGTGGTTAACACAATCGACAGAAGCTCTGATGCGATTTCAGCGAGCGGCTGCGAATTTGTTTTGGATATTGCAGACAGGCAGCTCGTTGTGGCGGATAGACTGATGATGGAGCAGGTGCTGCAAAACTATATCAACAATGCGCTCAGCCACGTAAGTGAAAACGGCAAAATCAGCGTTTACACTGAGCCATATGCGAATAATATAAGGCTGTGCGTTTTCAATTCTGGCGATAACATTCCTGAAAACGAGCTCGAAAATATCTGGCAGAGCTTCCATCGTGTTGACAAGGCGCACAATCGTTTGGCAGGCAGAGTTGGGCTTGGACTAAGCATTGTTCGCGCGATTATGATAGCGCACAAAAAGGACTTCGGTGTGTTCAATACAAACGGCGGAGTGGTGTTCTGGTTTGAGATTGAAAGCCTAAAGGCTGATATGGAAATAAGCGAGATATAAACACAAAGAGGGCAGGCGGTTTATCCGTCTGCCCTCTTAAGCTTTTGTGAAAATATTATTTATCCAAAGGATACTCCATACCGAGCATCTTGTACTTTGCGCCTGCCATAGCGTTATAAGGAAGCTTTTCCCAATTTGCGCCGTCAACAATTGACTCTATTGCAGATAGGTTTTCATCGGTGTCAGTGATGTTCGGGATTAACGGCGTGCGTATCTCAAAGGGCTTGCCGCTTTTGCGCAGAGCGTTAAAATTGGCAAGGATTTTTTCGTTACCCACACCCGTATACTTCTTATGCTGCGCACTGTCGGCAAGCTTTATATCCATAATCACATAGTCAACAGCATCAAGCACCTTAAGAAAAACGTTTTGCTCGGCAAAACCACTGGTTTCAATGCAGATATGAACATTTTTCTTTTTAAGCTCGCTTATGGTTGCAAGCAGAAACTCGTGCTGCATCAAGGGCTCTCCGCCAGAAAAGGTAACGCCACCGAATGCGTCGCCTAAGATTGCGCCTGACTCGTATAACTTTTCAGCAAGCAAGGCAGAATCAACTTCTTCGCCCGAAACGCTGAGCAAGCCCTCAGGGCAAGCGTGCAAGCATCTGCCAAACGGCGCACATTCTGCGTGTGAGCAAGGCTCATAGCACTTGCCGCAGCTTAAGCAACGGCTACTTTTATACATTAACTGCGGCTGCGCACTTAACCCCTCAGGGTTGTGACACCAAAGGCACCTGAGCGGGCAACCTTTTAAAAACGCAGTTACACGTATGCCAGGCCCGTCGTGAACGGCGAGCTCTTTTATATCAAAAATCGTGCCTGTCATTGACTTTTACACAGAGTATGCCTGACGTGCTATAACGTGGTCCTGATACTCCTTGTCAAGCTCTACGAAATAAGCACTCCAGCCCCAGATGCGAACAACCAACTGACGATGGTTTTCGGGGTGCTTTTGAGCATCGAGCATTCTCTCAAGATTGACGGTGTTGAGCTGAAGCTGATGACCGCCTCTGTCAATAAAGCTCTTTACAAGCGCTCCCACCTTTTCAACGCTGTCCTCATTTGCGAACAGGCTCTGGTGGAACTCAAGCGTAAGCGGACCGCCGTTTATTGCGTGCTCAAAATGCGGCTTTGACATAGATGCAATAACGGATACCGGACCCTTGATTTTAGCAAAGAGGCTAACCGAGAAGTTAGTGCCGAATGCCTCGCCCTTGCGACGACCGTCGGGCGATGCACCGATTTCGTTTGCGTGCCACAGATAGTACATAGCGCTACCTGTTCCAGCACGGTAAACGCCGCCTCTGCAGTTTGTCTTGCCTTTGAGCGCATCTGCAAAGCAGTCAAGCAGGTCAACCGCTATGGAGTCAACATAGTCATCATTGTTGCCAACCTTTGGCGACTCAAAGCGGAGCAAGGGCAACAGTTCTGAGTGCTCAGCAAAATCGCTGTCAACCGCTTCGAGCATTGTCTGGCGGTCGATGGTTTTGTCTTCGTATACGTATTTTTTAATAGCAGCAAGCGAGTCGGCAGCGGTGGCAATGCCTGAGCCGTGAATACCGAAGTTGTTGTACTTTCCGCTGTTATAGATATCGCAGTCCATCAGCACGTTCATAAACGGACTGGGCACAAACCACAAATCCTTGATATTATCGCAGATATCGTTTGCGGCAGAGGATATCTCAGCCTTAACCTTGTCAAAGAACTGCTCAAATGTGTCACATTCAAGGAAATCCTTGTGCAAAACAGTGTCAACCGCCTTCGGATATGAGAGCGCCGCAATGTTTGCAACGTCGCCGCCAACGAAGGGGATGATGAACTCCCAGCAAGCTGCAACGGTATAGTTTACAGCATCCTTGTGCTCGTAGCCAAGACTCTCAAGCGCAGGGATAACAACATCGTCGTTTGAGTACTGCGGGAAGCCAAGACCTGCCTTTGTGAGATGGCTTGCGAGGGTGTAACGCTCTTTTGGTGTGTTTTTATCAACACGCAGATTGATTTTGGGGTCTATAAGCTTGTTGTTGTCGCTTGCGAGCAAGCAAAGCTCAGACAGGAGGTTGAACACATCTTCTCCGTTCTCGTCGATGCCGCCGAGCATCATGCTCTGACCGTTATCGCCCTGCTGAACGCCGATATAGATATCGCTGTCCTTATTAAACGAGATGAAGAAGTCCTCAAGCAGCTCAAGAGCTGACTCACGAGTGAGAACGCCCGCCTCGATATCCTTTTTAAGATAAGGATACATATATCTGTCAAATCTGCCAACGGTGTTGTGATAGTTGCCCTCAAGCCAGAGCGAGTAATGCAGAATACGGAAGAACTGGAGCGCCTCACGGAAGTTACGTGCAGGATAGCGCGGAACCTGAGTGAGCACCTCAGCTATATCATTTCTGCCGATGCGCTCGGCCTCAGCCTTGTAGCTGTCTGCAAGCTTGATGATATTGTCGATTGCGCGAGCGCCGTACTCGTCGGCTGTCTTGCGTTTTTCGAGCAAGCCAACAGCAATTGTGTCGTAATAATTGGGCGAGAGGTTAGACATATATCCAAGCTCGTGGATATAGTGCTTGCTCTTTATTTCAGCCCATTCAGCCTCAGTGAAGACATCGGGCAGGTTAGAAACCGTGCGGATAAAGCAGATTTGCTCATCGGGAAGAATAACAGGCTTTTCCTCGTTAATCATTCTCTCAAAGCGGTCGCTCATACGCTCGATTGGTGACAAGCCCTTCTGAGAATATTCCTCAGCAAGCTTCCAATCAACCTCGTGCCTGAAAGCGTGGTGATTTTTGTTTACTATATATTCAAGCAATCCCTTTTTTGACATATTTACTGCCTCCAAAACCAGAATATTTTTTATTTGGTTTTATTATACAGCAACATTTTTATAATTTCAATACCTAAATTTAATAATAGTTATCATTTTTATTTTAAAATGTTGTTGAAAAACGCACAAAAGGTAGTATAATAAATATATAAATGTATGCAAGGGGTTTTAAACGTGGAAAATATAACGTTGGCTGCCAAAAAAGGAATATTGGAGTTGCTTGACAAGGCAAAGCTTGAAAAGGGCGATATATTTGTGGTTGGCTGCTCATCGAGTGAGATTACAGGCGCCGCAATAGGTCAGGGCTCCGACCTTGACGCAGCAAAGGCTGTGCTTGACGGAATATATCCTGTTTTAAAGGAGAGAGGTATCTGGCTTGCCGCTCAGTGCTGCGAGCATCTTAACAGAGCCATAATAATTGAAAAGCAGGCGGCTTTGGAGCATAGACTGACGGTGGTTAACGCTGTTCCGCAGAAAAAGGCGGGCGGCTCGTTTGCAACAAACGTGTGGGCTGCGCTTGAGAGTCCGTGTGCGGTTGAGACTGTGCAGGCTGACGCAGGTATGGATATAGGCGGCACGCTGATAGGTATGCATCTTAAGGCGGTTGCAGTGCCTGTCAGAACAGGTGTTGACAAGATTGGTCAGGCAAACGTAATATACGCTCGCACACGTCCTAAGTTCGTGGGCGGCGAGCGCGCTGTGTATGACTCTGAGATAATGTGAGGACTTAAATGAAGCTTAAAGGTATAATACCCGAAGAGGTCAGGCAGGCACAAACGCTTTCCTCAAAGCTTGTTGCGCTTCTTTTCTCCGAGAACGCAACGCCTGCGCTGCAGTTTTTCAGATATTTTCTGGTGGGAGGCGCATCGTTTGTAGTTGATACGGCGGTGTTGCTTTTTGTTTCTGTGTTCACCGATATATCGTTTGTGTATGTTACTGCGGGCTTTTGTGTGGGCGTGGTTGCAAATTATATCCTATCGAAGCTGATGGTGTTTCAGCAGCGACAGGAAAATCCTGCTCTTGAATTTATTGTAGTGTTTATTATCAGCCTTGTTGGTCTGTTGCTGACAAATTGGCTGTTTGACTGCTTTATGGCACTGTTTAAAGTGGTGGTTAGTGAATATTTATCCAAACTTTTTGCCAAAATTATAGCAGCGGCAATAGTTCTTATTTGGAATTACAGTGCCAGAAAACTTTTCTATCGCCTCATCGGAAAGGGGTCTAATCAGTGAAAAAAATCATCATTATAGGCGCAGGCCCTGCAGGACTCACCGCAGCGTATGAGTTGCTCAAATGCAACGAGGGGTACGAGGTCACAATTCTCGAGGAATCAGACCGAATCGGCGGCATCTCGCAGACTGTGCGGTATAATAAAAACCGAATGGATATCGGCGGTCACCGATTCTTCTCAAAGGACGAGCGTGTAACAAAGTGGTGGCAAAACGTTATGCCCACACAGGGTGCGCCGTCGATTGACGATATACTGCTTGGCAGAGAAAAGGAACTGGTTGAAAACGGCCCTGACCCCGAAAAAGAGGACAGGGTGATGCTGATACGCGAGCGTGTGAGCAGAATATATTACAAAAACCACTTTTTTGACTATCCCGTCACACTCAAGTGGGACACAATCAAGAATATGGGCTTTGTCACAACCGTTAAGGCGGGCTTTTCGTATCTGTATTCGGTGTTTTTCAAGCTTGAGGAAACAAACCTTGAAAACTTTTATATAAACCGCTTCGGCAGAGTGCTTTACAATATGTTTTTCAGGGGCTATACCGAAAAACTGTGGGGACGTCCGCCATCAAAGATTTCAGCCGACTGGGGCGCACAGCGCGTCAAGGGACTGAGCATCGCAGCAGTAATAAAGGATATTTTCCGCAAGGTCTTCCCGTCAAAGAAAGACGCTCAGGTGGAAACCTCGCTTATCGAGCAGTTTGTATATCCAAAGCTCGGACCCGGTCAGCTCTGGGAAGCCGTTGCAGATGACGTGGTAAAAATGGGCGGCACGATAAAGATGGGCTGCCGTGTTGTAAACATAAACGCAAACGAGGAGGGCATAAGCTCCGTTGAATATGTTGAAAACGGGCAGCAGTGCGTTGCTGAGGCGGACGATTTCATCTCAACGATGCCTGTTAAAGACCTAGTTGCAGGCTTTTCGGGCGCAGATGTGCCAAGCGAGGTAAAAAGTGCGGCGGCAGGCTTGCCTTACCGCGACTTCGTAACAGTTGGACTGCTCGTTAAAAGGCTTAACCTTGTAAACAAAACAGGCAAAAAGACGCTCGGCGACATTGTTCCTGATTGCTGGATTTACGTTCAGGACACTGGGGTAAAGCTCGGACGCATACAGATATTCAACAACTGGTCGCCTTATATGGTTGAGGACCCGCAGAACACCGTCTGGATAGGACTTGAGTATTTCTGCGAGGAAAATGACGAGTTTTGGAACTTAAGCGATGAGGACGCAATCAAGTTTGCGGTTGACGAGCTTGTGAAAATGGGCGTGGTTGACAGTGACTGCGTGCTCGATGCGCACCGAGAGCGAGTCAAGAAAGCCTATCCCGCGTATTTTGACACCTATTCCGAAATGGATAAAATCATAAACTGGCTCGACTCGTTCGGCAATCTTTATTGCATCGGCAGAAACGGCCAGCACAGGTATAATAATATGGACCACTCGATGGTTACCGCTTTTGAGGCGGTGGATAACATCCGCACGGGCAAGAAAGACAAGTCAAACGTGTGGGAAGTTAATACCGAGAAAGAGTACCACGAGGAGAAAAACAACGCCTGATACCGTTTGTGTGGTAAGAGCGAGAAAAGAATACAGATAAAAAACAAGCCCTGTGCAAATGCACAGGGCTTGACTTGTAGATAAGCAATAAGACTATCGCTTTGTTTTATTATTCGTTGTTTATTGTTTTTTCTTCTTCAGTATCTTCTTTGGTTGTTTTTTCGTTATCTACAACGACTGCTTCATTAACTCTGGCATTAGATATGATTTCGTTTGCGGTTTCTTTCAATGCAGCCTTATCTGCATTTTCCTTTGAAAACGCAAACGAATATAAGCCAAAGCAAATTATCAACAATCCTGCTGAAATGAAAACAGCTTTTTGAGTTTTTGCTCCTGCTATCTCACCGCCTACCAAAGATGCGCCAATTATATAATTATAAGCATCTCCGCCAACATATTCTTCAATTACACTATATTCATCGGCTAACAACTCATATGTTGTTAGTTCTTTACTTGGTATCTGTGTAAATAGTCCTACTATAAACAATATAGTGCCAATTACAATTATGAAAATAGAAATTTTCCTTTTCATTATTATCCCTCCTTAGACTTATTACTGATATCATATCATAGTATTTTGCATATGTCTATGTTTTTACAAAAGAAAACCCCGAAACCCTTGATGGTTTCGGGGTTTTTGAATACTCTGTAAGATAAGTGACTATCTCTTTGAGAACTGGGGTGCACGACGAGCGCCTTTAAGACCGGGCTTCTTACGTTCCTTCATTCTCGGGTCACGAGTGAGGAAGCCAGCCTTCTTAAGCTCTGCACGGAGCTCCTCGTCAAACTGGAGAAGAGCACGTGAAAGGCCGTGACGGATAGCGCCTGCCTGACCTGTTACACCGCCGCCTGCAACCTTGCAAACGATGTCGAACTTACCTTCAGTGCCGGTAAGAGCGAGCGGCTGACGAACGATGAGCTTAAGAGTATCGAGGCCGAAGTAATCGTCGATATCTCTGTCGTTAATGGTGATTTTACCGGTGCCGTTAGCATAAACACGAACACGTGCAACAGAACTCTTTCTTCTGCCGGTACCATAGAAATAAGGTGTTGATTCAAACATTTACAGCGTCCTCCCTCTCTTAAAATTCCCAAACTTCCGGTTTCTGAGCGGCGTGAGTATGCTCAGCGCCCTTGAAAACGGAAAGACGGGTCAAAGCCTTGCGGCCGATGGTTGTATCGGGAACCATTCCCTTAACAGCGAGCTCCATAGCCTTTTCAGGACGGGTAGCCATAAGGGTGCGGTACTTAACGGCCTTAAGACCGCCGATGTAACCAGTGTGACGATAATAGAACTTCTTGTCAAGTTTTGCGCCGGTTAAAACAGCGTCTGCTGCGTTGATAACAATAACGTGGTCACCGCAGTCAACGTGAGGAACAAACTCAGGCTTATGCTTACCGCGAAGAAGAACTGCAACTTCAGCAGCAACACGGCCAAGCGGCTTGCCGGCAGCGTCAATGACATACCATTTGCGGCTGATTTCGCCGGCTTTTGGCATATAAGTTGACATACTTTTTACCTCCAAAATAAAATATATTTCTTTCAACGAGTGATATGATAACATACCAAAAGCCCTCTGTCAACACATATTTTTCAATTTTTTAATCGGCAAAACAAAATCTCCGTTTTTCTTTGATTTTCTTCAAAATGCTTCAAAATGCTCAAAGACGATTTTTGTATTTTTATGATTTCAAGCCTTGATATAAGGGGCTTTACAATATATAATAACCTTGTTTTGAAAGGATGAGGTGCTCTTATGCAGATGCTGATGAGTCATATGCGCGCTGCTATGCAGAAATATCGCATGGTTGAAGATGGCGATACGATAGCTGTCGGGGTTTCGGGCGGCAAGGATTCGCTTGCTTTGCTGTATGCGTTAAGCGAGATGCGTCGGTTTTATCCTAAAAAATACGAGCTGAAAGCGGTCACAATCGACCCGATGTTTAACTCTGAGCCCTGCGACTACACCGCTATTGAGGAGCTGTGCGGTTCGCTTGGGGTTGAATACATTGTAAAGCGCACGCAGCTTGCGGACGTGATTTTCAATCAGCGCAAGGAGGAAAATCCGTGCAGTCTGTGCGCAAAAATGCGCAGAGGTATGCTGCACGATATGGCAAAAGAGCTCGGCTGCAACAAGATTGCGCTTGGCCATCATCTTGACGATGCTGTTGTCACTTTTTATATGAATCTGCTTCAGGGCGGAAAAATCGGTTGTTTTTCACCTGTCAGCTACCTTTCGCGTAAGGATTTGCATATGATACGGCCAATGGTTTTTGCCTCTGAAAAGGACGTGGAGCGTGCGGCGCGCAAGGTGGGATTGCCTGTGATAAAGTCTTCTTGCCCTGTTGACAACACAACCGAGCGTCAAAAAATCAAGGAGCTCATCGACGGGCTCGAAAAACAGAGCGGCTACAGCGCAATCTATCAAAAAACGCTTGGAGCGATGCAGCGAGCGGCAATTGACGGCTGGGATATCCCTGAAGAGATGTAAATAAAACGTCTGAAAACAAGATAGACGAATAAAATAAGATAAACAAAAAACACCCGATGCAAAAAGCATCGGGTGTTTTTTATCACGTGCTTGAGCTTAAGCCTCAGCCTGCTCGCCCTCTTCTATGAGCTTCTGGAGCTCGTCAATCTTTTTGTTGAAATCGTGAACAGTAACCTCGTTAGCATAAATGCTTCTGCTGATAGAATCATAAATATCGCTGTACTTCTCTGATTTTGCAAAAGAGAAGATTACAAAGGCAGCCGTTACAGCTGTGGGCACACCAACGCTTGCCCACATATACATCGGGCTGCTCTCGGGGGCAAAAACGCTCAATGCGTAGGTTGCCGCAATCATAACAACTGCCGATATAGCCGCCACGATAACTATCGGGTTAACCTTTAACTCAGCTTTATCTTTAATCAACGCAACAAATTCATCGTCGCCCTTGTGGTTTTCGATAAACTCATCTCTCTGACGGATAACGTCTTGCTGCTGTTCCTTAAGAATTGATACATCGGTCATTTTAGCCGCTCCTTTTTATACGGAGGATGACTCCGTTTGTTGCTTTATTGATATAATTCTAACATAATTACAGGAATTTTCAAGAGGTATTTTATCAGGGTTTAGATAAAACAGGTTTCGATTTGCTTTGAACAGCTTTCGGGAGAGTAACGCCAGGAGTCTATATGATTTGAATTAAAGTAATATTCAATTTCGGGCGGCTCGTAATCGGCATCAAAGGAATCAATTATGATTAGCTTAATTTTCATCTTTTCGGGAATGATAGATTTGATATAAACGCTTGCCTGTTGACCCGGTGCAACGCCGCTTTTGAGCTCGGCAAGCCCTGCTAAATTGGGAGTAAGCTCAACAAACACGCCGTAGTCCTCTACTGTTCTGATTATGCCCGATACGGTCTGCCCTTGCATAAAGCGGTCTGCATTCTGCTGCCAACTGCCGAGCAGCTCTCGGTGCGACAGTGAGATGCGTCCGTTTTCGTCGATTGCGCGCACAACGGCAAAGATGTCCTCGCCCGAGCAAAACCTGTCTTTCGGGTGCGAGATTCGCGATACGCTTATAGCATCAATCGGCATCAGCGCCACGATGCCGCAGCCAATGTCGCAGAACACGCCGAAATTCTCAAGATGCGTAACTCTTGCGTTGATGATATCGCCGATTTTTAGCTGAGATATGTATTCATCAAGGCACTTTTTCTGTGCCTCAAGGCGAGATAGAATAGCAACGGGACGTCCGTTTTCTTGCGTAACCTTAGTAACCGTAAAGCAAACGGGCTTGTTGACTCTGGATATCAACGCGATATCGCGCACGTGACCCTCACTGATGCCGATAGCACCCTGTTCTCTGGGGATAATACCCTTGATTCCGTCGAGGTCTACGATAAGGTTGTGCTCACTGTCGCACATAACGGCTTTTGCCTCGAGAATACGTTGCTTTTCGATAGCCTCATTGAGCATAGTAACGGTAAACGGCGTTTTTTCGCTGTTACGACCTTCCGGCATAAATTTTGTCATAATTTACTCATCCTTCCTCGTCTGTTTGAATGTCAGACGATTTAATTTTGCGGAATTCCGCTGATAAAAGTATATGAAACTCCTTTTGCTACTATGATATCAAGTTGATAAGGCTTAAACTGTCGAAACAACGCAGTCAGGACAAAATATTTTACGCTTGACTCAAAAGAATAAACCAAAGCGCACCCGAATACAAATCAAGTATGGGGTGGTGAAGAAATGTATGTTTCGATAAAGCTTACGCCGTCGAGGCTGCTTGTGGCGGTGACGGCTGTGCTGTGCGTTATATTGATAACCGACGCAGTAAAGCAAGCCCGTCTGCCCGACGAGGTAATTTTGTCGAGCAATTTCGAGCGGGCGGAGTATTTGAAGCAGCACGGGCTTAACGTATCCACCACGCCTGAGTGGACAAAGCAGGTAGTCTTGAGCGAGCAGCCTGACAAAGCTCAGTCTGAGTACATAAAGGTGCTAAACTCACAGGGTTATACAACAGATGAGCATATCGGTGAAAAGTTGGATATTTACTGCTATCAGAGCCTCGAAAACGCAGACGTGTATGCGAGAGTGCTGATGAACGGCAATGAGCTGGTCGGAGCCGATAAATACGTCGTAGGAAACACTGCGTTGTCGATGAGGTTAGACGAAGAATTCAACAAAGCAACCAGTACAAATCAACATTGATAACCAATATATACTGTCGATTTTTGTGTAAGGTGCCACATTTGACGAAAAGGGTTAGTAAAAATCAATAAAACAGTTTTAAAAAGTTTGGGAACAAAAATAATAGTAATAAACGGCGTGACTTGGTATAATAAAGTATCGTTTTGAATGGGCGCATCGTGTAGCGAGTCGCCTTTTATTACAGGGAGGTTATTATTTAAATGGCAAGCTTAAATTTACAGCACATTTACAAAAAGTACGCAGGCAACGTTATTGCCGTTTCGGACTTCTGCCTTGAAATACAGGACAAGGAGTTCATCATACTGGTTGGCCCGTCAGGTTGCGGAAAGTCCACCACTCTTCGTATGATAGCAGGTCTTGAGGAAATCTCTGACGGCGAGCTCTACATCGGTGACAGACTCGTAAACGACGTAGCACCTAAGGATAGAGATATTGCGATGGTTTTCCAGAACTACGCTCTTTATCCGCATATGACAGTATTTGAGAATATGGCATTTGGCCTTAAGCTGCGCAAGACTCCGAAGGATGAGATTAAGCGCCGTGTTGAAGAGGCAGCCCGTATTCTTGACATTGAGCATCTTCTTGACCGTAAGCCGAAGGCTTTGTCAGGTGGTCAGCGTCAGCGTGTAGCGCTTGGTCGAGCAATCGTTCGTGAGCCTAAGGTATTCCTTCTTGACGAGCCTCTCTCAAACCTTGACGCTAAGCTTCGTGCACAGATGCGTACAGAGCTTTCAAAGCTTCATAAGAGAATCGGCACCACATTTATTTACGTTACACACGACCAGACCGAAGCTATGACAATGGGTGACAGAATCGTTGTTATGAAAGACGGCTTCATCCAGCAGGTTGATACACCTACCAAGCTGTACGACCGTCCTGCAAACAAGTTCGTAGCAGGCTTCATCGGCTCACCTCAGATGAACTTCATCGAGGGTGTAATACTCAAAGAGGGCGATAAGTACTATTTCGAGTTCGGTTCTGAGGATACAAAGACACGCAAGGGCGTAAAGTATAAGATTCTTCTCCCCGCCGAGAAGAGCGAGAAGGGCAAGCTTGACCCGTATATCTATGACGAAATCGACAATCCGAAGCAGGTAATCATGGGCATCCGTCCTGAGCACATTTCGGATAACGATGCATTTGTTGCAGAGCATCCTGAGTCAGCAGTAAAGGCTCATGTTGACGTTACAGAGATGATGGGCGCAGAGACATATCTGTATATGACCTGCGAGGGCTATTCAATCAACGCACGCGTTGAGCCTAAGACTCTCACTCGCGGCGGCGACGATGTTACAATCGCAATGAAGACAGAGTTCATCCACCTGTTTGATGCTGAAACTGAGAAGACTATCGTTAACTAATATTTGCGATGCTTTAAAGCGCCCTTTTCCGAGAAATCGGGAAAGGGCACTTTTTTTGCGAATGTGTCGGCTTTATATTATATATATTATAATGTAAGAGCGCAAGGTAAATTTTGTCAAAAATATAAATATACTGCTTTTCAGTCTTTTTCGACATTGTTTTTGTTATATTTGTTAAAAACCAATAAAATAATATTTAAAAAATGGTTATATTCACAGTGGAAAAAGTTTGACGGGTTTGATATAATCATTGTGTATCAAAGCCCCTAAGGGCAAGGTGCGCCCAAAAATGCGCCCTAAAAAAGTAATTAAACATACGTCAAATGCGTATGAATAAGGAGGATTATGTATATGGCAAAGAAAGTTTTATCTATCCTTTGCGCAATCGCGATGATGGTTACCATGCTTTCTGTTGGTATGGTTTCTGTTCTCGCTGCCGATAATCTCGGCACAGTCACCAGAGGCGAAAAGTCATTCGGCTCACTCGCTTGGGCTGATTCGACCTACTCTGCACAAGAATCTTATACTTATGCTGGTCAGAAGTATTATGCTTTCTTTAACACAGAGGCTACAGGTGACGCTATTATGGGTAGAGGAAACAGCGTAGCTGTAACCCTGACCAATAAAGACACTGTAACTCTTGGCGATGAGTTTGCGTTCAGCTTCAGATATTCATATTATCAGAACCCTACTTATCGTCTTATCCCTTATGCTAATATAGCTATTGGCGGTATGAACATTCGTGTTCAGACAGTTGAGGATGAAACCACCAACACAGCACCTACAGTAGCTATTACATATGGCGATACTTCTTTGTCTGTTAAAGCAACAAGCTATGTTGCATATACAGCAGAAGAAATCACTGCTATGTTCAACGCAGGTAAGGCTTCACAGCCCGGTTCATATTCTCCGTCGGCTACTTGGACCAATGAATCTGTTGTA
>JAZNLO010000025.1:0-29156 GCA_045579085.1 Acutalibacteraceae bacterium | reverse complement strand
ATGAAAACAGACAAATTTTTGGAGCTGATAAAATAGCTACTATTATGAAGAATGAGGGTATTGCCGTTTCAACGGAAATGGTTAGAAAACTTATGAGAGAGATGGGCATTGGCAGTGTTCGACAAAGTGCGAAAAAACTATATGAAGATGAATGCAAAAAACATAAGAACTACGTTAATCAACAATTCGACACACATGCGCCTAATGAGGTTTGGGTAAGTGATGTTACATATTTCAAATTCAATGAAAAAGCATATTATATTTGTGTGGTAATTGACCTGTTTTCAAGAAAGGTCATATCTTATAAAGTTGGCAAGAAGAACAGTACACAATTAGTAACTTCAACATTAAAAATGGCTTACGAAAACCGTAAGCCAAATTCGTCTTTAATATATCATACTGATAGAGGTTTTAATTTCTGTTCAAGGGGTATGGCAGAGTATATAAAGTCAATTCAAATAACACACTCTTTTTCAAGACCGTATGTGCCTTATGATAATTCGGTAGTGGAATCGTTTTTTGCTTCGCTAAAAAGAGAAGAACTTTACAGAACAAAATATCGCTCTGAATCAGAGTTTATGTTAGCAGTTAGTGATTATATGGACTTTTTTAATACCAAAAGACCGCACCGAAAATTACAATACAGAACTCCTGAACAGAAAGAACACGATTATGCTTTAAACAATGGACTTTCAGCTTGTTAAGATATAGACTAAGGGGTTCGAAAGGGTTTGTTTTTTATTTTTTTGTTTTCGGTTTTGAATTTATTTGAAATTCAGTTCATATCTAAAAATAAAAAAGCGACCTCGAAAAGCCGCTTAAATATAGGGTTTATAAACAAAACACCATTGGAGTCCAAACCGTAGGGGTTCAGATTTCAATGGTGTCTTCATATGGCAGGGGCAGAAGGATTCGAACCCTCGGCACGCGGTTTTGGAGACCGCTGCTCTAGCAACTGAGCTATGCCCCTATAACGTATTAACTTTTTTAACTCACAAAGCGAACGAACTGACAAGCTCGCTCGCTTTGCGTTGGTGGGCCATCAGGGACTCGAACCCCGGACCAACCGGTTATGAGCCGGTTGCTCTAACCAACTGAGCTAATGGCCCAGACAGGAACGAAATTATTATACCATAAAAAAGTGTTTTGTCAATAATCAAATCTTATTATTTTTCATAAATGTTGATAACTTTACTCATTGGTGATATTATAATTAAAAATGTATGCGAGGCGGTCTATGAAAAGGACTATTAAATATATAATTGAACAGGAGCACGATGCGCTTTTGATAAAGCAGTATCTCAAAAAGCGAGGCTACACCTCGTCGGTTCTGACTGCGCTTAAAAAATCTGACGACGGGATATTGCTAAACGGTGAAAGAGCGTATGTAAACAGGGTTTTGCACACCGCAGATGTTTTGCTGATAAATATGAAAGACGATGAAAGCTCGTGCGCGCCAGAAGCTATTGACGTTGAAATTCTGTATGAAGACGACGATATAATCGTGTATAACAAGCCGTCTGATATGGTTGTCCACCCCACAAAGAAAATCCAGTCAGGCACGCTTGCGAATGCGTTTTACCACCACGTTGGTGCAGACGCAAACTGTGTCTACCGCCCGGTTTACAGGCTCGACAAGCACACTACGGGAGTGGTAGTGGTGGCAAAGAACAAGCTTGCCTGTGCGATTTTGAGCGCAAACGTTAAGAAGAAATATATCTGCATCTGTGAGGGCGAGCTGAGCGAGAGCGGCACGTTTAACGATTCAATTGCATTAAGCGATTCGAGCAAACTCAAGCGTTGCCTGAGCGAGCACGGACAAAGCGCAATAACGCACTTTAGACGCATCGCAACAAGCGGCGCATATTCTGTTGCATCAGTGTGGCTCGAAACAGGAAGAACACACCAGATTCGCGTTCATTTCAGCGGTAACGGTTATGCTTTGGTGGGTGATTTTTTATACGGCAATCAGCAGCGCGCAGAGGACAGATATCTCCTGCATTGCTGTGAAGCCGAGTTCATTCATCCCGTAAGCGGAGAAAACATATGTATAAAAGCACAAGTGCCTGAGGATATACTTAAGTTTTTGCAAGAAAATGGGATAAATTTCTGATTTTGCTTTATTTTTTTAAACGTGTCTGTTATAATATATCTGATATGCTAATTTGATTTACAAGGTGATATATTTGGAAATCAATATAAACGGATTAAACATAAATTATATAGATGTTGGAGAGGGAGAACCGGTCCTGTTTTTGCACGGCTGGGGCTCTAATTGTGATGCGTTCAGGTTTATCATTAACTCAATAAGCGATAGATTCAGGGTAATCGCGCTTGATTTTCCCGGCTTCGGTAAAAGTGACTCGCTCGAAAAAGCGTGGGATGTTTCCGATTACGTTGATTTCACGGTAAAATTCATAGAAAAGCTTGGGCTTGAGTCAGTTGTTTTAGTCGGTCATTCATTTGGCGGACGTGTCATAATCAAGATGGTAGGCAGCGGCTTGGTTGAGCCTAAAAAGATAATCTTGATGGACTCTGCGGGAGTAAAGCATAAGAAGAAGCTTCGCGCAAAAATTAAGATTATGGCTTTTAAGACAGTTAAAAACATTTTGCTTTTGCCTGTAATCAGAAACCACAGCGCAAAGCTGCTTGATAGAGCAAGAGCGTTTTTCGGCTCTGCGGACTATAACGCTGCGCCGGCTGTGATGCGCGAAACACTCGTTAAGGTTGTAAACGAGGACCTCTGCGAGTATATGAGCTCGATAACAGCTCCAACCTTGCTTATCTGGGGTGATAAGGACGAGGATACACCCTTAAGCGATGCAAAGGTTATGGAAAAGCTGATACGTGACAGCGGATTATGCGTAATAAAAGGCGGCGGACATTTCTCGTTTATAGACAGCCCGTATGAAGTGAACGCAATATTCAACAGTTTTTTGGGAGGCGGTAATCAGTGAACTGGTATCTCATAATTTCTGTTATAGCCTTGTCGATAGGCGGAGTGTTTGCGTCGCTGTCTGACTATCATATGCTGCAGCAAAACTCGTATTTTGTTTCTCGTTATTTCAGATGGCTCAAGGGCGCAAAAGCAAAGGTAGTGCCAAATATAATAATAACCCTTGGCTTTGCTATTCTTTCGTTTTTCGACCTTGCTTTTTGCATTGCTTGCATAGGCTATGTGTTGATTGCTGCGCCTGTTTCGCTCAAAAAGCAGAAAAGGGCGATAAAACCGCTTGTTGTAACTCAACGTGTGGTAAGACAGCTTGTAACTCACAGCGTTATAGCTTTGGCTTTTTCGCTTGCAACTGTGCTTGTATCGGAATGGTTTGTACTGGGCGTTGTGCTGATATCGTGCCTGACACCGCTTACGGTTGTCTGCGTAAAATGCGTAAATGAGCCGTTAGAGGCGTTGGTGAGAAGCTATTATATTAACGATGCAAAAAGAAAGCTTAAAAATCATAAGCCGATGACGATAATCGGAGTCACGGGTAGCTTTGGCAAAACAAGCGTAAAGTTTGCACTGGCAGCCTTACTTGAGCAGAAGTATAACGTTTGCTACACACCCGCAAGCTTTAATACGCCGATGGGTGTTGTAAAAACGATAAGAGAGTCGCTCAAGCCTGAGGACGATATTTTCATCGTAGAGATGGGCGCAAAAAACATTGGCGATATCAAGGAAATCTGCGATATAGTAAAACCCAATATGGGAATAATCACATCTGTCGGCCCTCAGCATCTTGAAACATTTAAAACGATTGAAAACGTAACGAAAACCAAGTTCGAGCTTGCAGATGCGGTTAATAAAAACGGCGGCAAGGTATACCTTAACTTCAACTGCGAGTATGAGAAAAACGCAGCTGACGGGTATAACTTTGTGTCATACGCAAGCGAGAATGCAGATGCAGTAATCTCGCTGAAAAAGAGCGGCAGACAGGGCTCTGAGTTCAGCTTGACATATAATGGCAGTGAGCTTGAATTGCACACAAAGCTGCTCGGATTTTATAATATTGAAAACGTGTGCGGCGCTGCAACGCTTGCGCTCGACTTAGGCGTATCACATAGGGATATCAAGTATGCGGTAAGCAAGCTTAGCGCCGTCAGTCACAGATTAGAGCTGAAACCGTTTATCAATGGCTCGCTTTTGATTGACGATGCGTATAACGCAAACCCGTCTGGCAGTATAGAAGCCGTAAACGTTATCTCGTCCTTTGACGGATTTAGAAAGATTATCGTCACACCTGGCCTTGTTGAGCTTGGTGACAATGAATACAAGGCAAACTGTGCGCTTGGTAAGGCGGCAGCCGAGAAGTGCGACGTGCTGATATTCGTAGGCGAGAAACGCAGCATACCGCTTGTAGACGGCGCAAAAAGCGTAGACTCGGTTAAAGAGGAGAATATACGCGTTGTTGCCTCGTTTAAGGATGCGATGACGTTGTTAAGACAGCTTGTTAATGACAAGTGCGTAGTTTTATTTGAGAATGATTTGCCCGACAATTATGCCGGATAGTAAGGAGTGCGGTAAAATGAAAATCAATCTTGCCGTTGTTTTTGGCGGAAGGTCAGTTGAACATGAGGTAGCAATTATCTCTGCAGTTCAGGCTATGAATAATATCAACAAGGATAAATACAACATTCTGCCGATTTATATCGGTAAAAACGGCGAAATGCTGTACAGTCAGGACTTTCTTGATATAAACACTTTCAAGCATAAGGACTTGTCAACACTTGCAAAGGACTATGCAAACGTAATCATCACTAAGGTAGACGGCAGACAGTCTGTGGTTGAGATGAAGAAGGAGTACAAAAAAGGCAAGCTCATCTCACCGATAGACGTTGTCTTGCCTGTGGTGCACGGCACAAACTGCGAGGACGGCACAATTCAGGGCTGGCTCGAACTGCTCGACCTGCCGTACGCAAACTGCAACATAATTTCGTCTGCCATCGGAATGGATAAGGACTTGTTCAAGCTCGCTTGCACAGCGGCAAAACTGCCCACTTTACCGCATATTGCGTTTTACAGTAAAGACTGGGTTGAAAGCCAGCAAGCAATAATTGAAAATATTGAGAGCTCATTTACCTATCCTGTAATAGTAAAGCCTGCAAATCTTGGCTCAAGCATAGGAATCAGCAAGGCGAAAAACAGGGAAGAGCTGTTAGACGCAATCGACTTAGCGTCGTCATTCGCACCGAAGCTGTTGGTTGAAAAGGCAATCACCAAGCTCAGAGAGATAAACTGCTCAGTGCTCGGCGATAGCGATGAGTGCAAAGCATCAGAGTGCGAGGAACCGTTCACTCAGGACGATATTCTTTCGTTCCAGGAAAAATATCTTTCATCGGGCAGTTCAAAGGGAATGACCTCGCTTAAGCGTAAACTTCCCGCCGATATAACCGACGAGATGAAAGCAAAAATTCATGACATATCATGTAAGGTGTTCAAACTTATCGACGCAAGCGGAGTGGTCAGAATTGACTACCTGATTGACTGCGAGGATAACTCTGTATACATCAACGAAATCAATACCATACCCGGCTCACTTTCGTTCTATCTCTGGGAGGCAACAGGGCTTAAATATCCTGAGTTGCTTGATAAGCTTGTTGAACTGGCGTTTAAGAGAGCAAGAACAAAGAAAAGCCTGATGTTTACTTACCAGTCAAATATTTTGGAGAGTGCACAGGGCTTTGGCACAAAGGGAGCAAAAGGCTCAAAAATGTAAGAGCAGGGGAATAAAATGACGGATTTTCTCATTAAGGTGTTTGTCAAGAACGGCGACATTGCAACAGCTGAGGGGCGTAACAAGTACGCAAATCTTAGCGGTGGCGTTGGCATAGTGTGCAACGTTTTGCTGTTTGCTTTCAAGCTTTTGGCGGGCGTGCTTTCAGGCAGTATCTCAATAATTGCCGATGCGTTTAATAACTTCTCGGATATGGGCTCATCTATAATAACGATGCTTGGCTTTAAACTGTCATCAAAGCCCGCCGACAAGGAGCATCCTTACGGTCATGGCAGAATGGAATATATGGCAGGCTTTATAGTATCGAGCATTATCGTTGTGGTTGGAGTGGAGCTTTTCACAAGCGCAATAAATAAGCTCATTACGCCTGAGGACATAAACGTGTCGTATCTCACGATAGCTATTTTGTCGGCATCGGTACTTGTAAAGCTGTGGCTTTACGTGTTCAATAAAAAGGTGGCAACCAAACTGGCTTCCGGCGCAGTTATGGCAACAGCAAAGGACTCGCTCAACGATGCGATTTCAACTTCAGCAGTGCTCGTAACAACCCTGTTGTTTAAATATTTCAATATCAACATAGATGCAGCGGCAGGTATAGTTGTTTCGGGATTTATCATTTACAGCGGAATAATGTCTGCTGTGGAAACTATACATCCCTTGCTCGGCGAGCCGCCCAGCACAGAATTTGTTGACGAATTAACTCGTAGAGTGCTCAGCTATGATATGTTTTGCGGCGTGCACGACGTGATAGTGCATAACTATGGACCTGGTCGAATATTTGCATCAATACATATCGAAGTGCCCGCAGATATAGATATTCTTAAATGCCACGAGCAAATAGACTTGTGCGAAAAGGAAGTTGGTCAAGCGCTCGGTATAATGCTTGTAGCGCATATGGACCCGATAGACACAGGCGAGGGCGTGGCGGTTTATAGGAATATGGTCGAAAACGTTATAGAGCAGATAGATGCAGAGTTGTCGATGCACGATTTCAGAATGGTTAAGGGCGAGAACAATTCGAATTTGATTTTTGATGTAGTTGTGCCGTTTAAGTTCAAGCACACGCACGACGAGCTTGCCGAGCTTATCAATTACAAGGTAAGCGAATGCGACCCAACCTGTACTTGCGTAATAAACTTTGATACGAAATTCAGTTAAATTATATTCAAACAAAGCAACCGCTTCCTTAATGGAAGCGGTTGCTTTGTTTGAATGGAGGGAAAGTCTAATATCTGCTGTCAAAATAATCGCCATTATAACTGAGTATTTGTGGGCGCTTTTCCAATATCTCGTCTAAGACTTCGTAAGCGCGGCTTCTTGCAAAGCTAAACTCACCGATACCCTTGTATTTCTTTTCGCCAACCTCGAGCTTGTTTAGTTGGTAGTTATATTCGGCTTCGTAATAATCCTCAAAGCAGTAGAAAAGGTTTTCCTTAGCAAGACGGGCAATTGTTTTGTTTTCGTCGTCAGCAAGCTTAGCCAAGTAGGGCACGCCCTCGTCTCCAATATAATAGATGGTTGATACATCGATATCATCTAATATATTGTTTTTGTAAGCGTAGTAATTATATCCGGCAATAACGCTGTTGACGTTAACCGTGCCTAAAACAATGAGGCAAATAGCGGCTGCAACAAAGCCTGTTTTTATAACCTTAACCGTCGGAACATATAGCCTTATCAAAAGAGTGATAAACACAACTGCCAAGAAAATCATAAATACACTTGTTGTGATTCTCAACTCCGTCATACCAAGCTCGCCAATATAAAGAAACATTTTTGAAAGAGCGGTTGCTATAATCAGCAAAGTAAATAAACCGATAAACGTGCTTAGGGCGCGAGATGCTATATTGATTTTTCCGTTTTTCTTGCGTGATAACAATAATACTGCAAAGATGATTATAAAGTTGATTGCAGCAATTACAGACATCTCAAAAAATCCGCGTCTGGCATAAGCAGATACCGAAAATGTATAGTTTGCAGGTAAGAATCCGCTGAATGCACTGAAAAAGTACGCCAACTGAGATAACAAATAGCTTAAATAACAAATCGAAAGCACTGATAAGAACGATATTGTTGGCGCGCTTTCCAAACCTTTGAAGTTGCTGCTTTTTATTTGCGGCAACTCTTTCTTTTTTAGAGAAATACAGTATGCTATTAAGAATATACTCAGTATAAGTCCCAATATAATTTTGACTATTGAAAGCGCAAGGTTTTCAAATGCTAATGAAACCATTCCGCTAAAAGCTTCGTCAGAAGACATAAGTAAGGGGACAACTACAAACAAAACGGGGATAGCGAGGAGTATACCCAAAATCACCTTGCCGAAGGTTTTGCTTTTCTCTCCTGAAACAAGCGAAGCTATGGCGTTTGGCAAATTAGGCATAGCTAAACGGAAGATGGGCGAAAATATTTCTTTGACTATGCCTAAATCGCCTTTAGCACGTTCTTTGCTTACAAGCGAAGTAAACCATATTAGCGATAATAGAGCCAATACAACAAAGCTCCAAAATCTGACAGAGTAATTAGAGGTAATGGAAAATACAGCCGTTAAACCTAAAGCCAGCAAACCGCAAACAACGGGGTATACGCCTGTTTTGACCTCCTTGTTTTTAAAATAAACCGTTACAGCTCCTAAAATCATTAAACTTGCCGCAGTAAAGCCTGCTCTGAATCCGCCGAAGATACCAAACACCGACATTATAATAGAGCACACAACGAATATTATTGCAAAAGTTATGTCTTTGATGTTGATATCGAATCTGGTTTTAGATAATTCGTCTTCTTCAAATAGTACATCGTTTTCATTAATGTTGTCACACATAAGCACTACTCCTTATCTGGAACGTATTTGAGTATATCTCCTGGTTGACAGCCAAGCTCCTTGCAGATACTTTCTAAGGTTGAGAAACGCACTGCCTTTGCTTTGCCTGTTTTAAGTACGGAAAGATTAGCTTGAGTTATACCGATTCTTTCGGCTAACTCAGCCGAAGTCATACGCCTGAATGCCAAGATTATATCAAGATTAACTTCAATCATTGCTTTTCTCCTTTAGATTGTGAGGTCATTTTCTTCACGAAGCTCAACTGCCGATTGCATAACATTTTTGAGCACACGCAAAAGCATACCTGTAAAGCCACCTGCAGCAAACACAAACATAAACGGCATATAGAAAAATCCGCCGATAAAGGTGATGATGGCAATTGCAAAGCAGCACCACGAAACTGTTCTTAAATATTTTACGTTCTGTGTTATAAAAATCTTTTCGTTTTTAATATTGAAAAGAAGTTTTAATAGTGAATATAAAATTGCTGCTGCAAAGACGGCGCAAGGGTAGAAGCAAAAGCAGAACGTCTTTTTAAGCATCACAATCGCTTCGCCTGTTGCAGAAAAGCCTCTGTAAGCGGTCATATACAGTTCAAAAATATAAACGCCAAATATAACGAAAATAAAAAGTATTACAGATAAAGCGGCACACACGCCAATAGAAATTTTCACAGAAGTTTTACTATTTACCATTTTTTATACCAACCTTTTCCTTTTTATTTTCTTTATCATAACACGTTGATTATCGTTTGTCAATAATAAATTTATCGTTTTTCGATAATAGGTTGTTGTTATTCGATAATACAACGCATTTTTTAAAGTTATTAATTTATGTTGTAAAAAGTATGAGTTTATGCTAAAATGTAAATGGTTGGTGATTTATATGATAAAAGTTTTATTCGTCTGTCACGGGAATATTTGCAGAAGTCCGATGGCTGAGTACGTGTTCAGAGAATTGGTGCACAGCGAGCACCTGTCGCACAAAGTAATGTGCAAATCTGTTGCGACCTCAACAGAGGAGATAGGAAACCAAGTGTATCCGCCCGTTCGTGAAATACTTAACGGTATGGGCATCGACTGTTCTGATAAAAGAGCGGTCAGAATGACGCCTGAAGACTATAGCGAGTATGACTACATAGCGGTGATGGATAACAATAATATGCGAAACGCATTAAGAATCACGGGCGGCGACCCTGATGGCAAAATAAGGCTGTTGCTCAGCTTTACCGCTCTGGGATACTCAGAGATATCAGACCCTTGGTATTCGCGCGATTTTGAGAAGACAAAAACAGAAATTCTTGCAGGCTGCAAAGCGTTGTTAGAACATATAAAATCAGAAAACAGCGATGTGTAAAAAACACCGCTGTTTTTTCATATTTTTTCATAAATGCTTCTTGAAAAACGGGGAGAAATATGGTAAAGTATGTTTATAATGGTGGCAATTGTGGTTTTTATATCTATATGTTGCCAAATAACAGGTTTTTTTAATTAAATTTTATATTCAAAAGGGAAAGGAAGAAGGTCTATGCCATTTGATGCACAAGTGTGTATTTTAGGTGTGTTGATTGTGTTTTTCGGACTGCTTTGTTTGGTGTTGCTTTGCTATGCAGTAAGCGCACTTACGAATGCTTTTTCAAAGCCTGAGAAGTCTGAAAGCCAAGTAGCACAGGCTGCACCGAGTCAAGCTGTAAGTGTCGAAATTCCTAATAAACAGGAATTTGTGGCTGCAGTGTCTGCCGCTATTGCGGAAAGCAGCGGAAAAGATATTTCCGCAATAAGAATTTTGTCGATTAAGAGAATGTGAGGTTATTAATTATGAAAAAGTACAAGGTAAACGTAAACGGACAGGTTTATGAAATCACAGTTGAAGAATGTGAAGTGAGCGAAGTTGAAATGAAGGCAGCACCCGCAGCACCCGCAGCAGCACCCGCACCTGTATCAGCACCTGCAGCAGCAGGCGGCGAGACCATCGCTTGCCCGATGCCCGGCACAATTCTTGCTGTTAACGTAGCAAACGGCGCACAGGTTAAGAAGGGCGATGTCCTTTTCATGCTTGAGGCTATGAAGATGGAAAACGAGATTATGGCACCGTGTGACGGTACAGTATCAGGCGTAAATGTTACAAAGGGCGCTTCTGTAGAATCAGGCACAGTGCTTTGCGTTATCGGCTAAAATAGAGAGGTAAGCTTATGTTGCAAAATGTGATTGATTTTGCCCAAAGCACAGGCTTCTACACTATCTTCGGAAATCTTGGTGAAAACTGGAAAACCTTAGTAATGATAGTGTTGGCATTGTTTTTGCTTTGGCTTGCTATTAAAAAGCAGTTTGAGCCGTTGCTTCTTATAGGAATAGCTTTTGGTATGCTGCTTACAAACTTACCGGGAGCAGAAATGTATCACGGCGAAATGTGGAAAGAGTTTATGGAAAAGGGTTCAGCTCATTACCACGATTATGGCTATATACTTGCAGACGGCGGCTTGCTTGACGTGCTTTATATAGGCGTTAAGACTTGCGTTTATCCGTGCTTGATTTTCATTGGCATCGGTGCTATGACTGACTTTGCTCCGCTTATTGCTAACCCTAAGAGCTTGCTTTTGGGTGCAGCAGCACAGGTAGGAATTTTTGCCACTTATATCGGCGCAATTTTCTTGGGCTTTACTTCAAAAGAGGCGGGCTCAATCGGTATTATAGGTGGAGCAGACGGCCCCACCGCAATATTCACAACATCGCAACTTGCGCCTGATTTGCTTGGTCCGATTGCCGTTGCGGCATATTCGTATATGGCGCTGGTTCCTGTAATTCAGCCGCCGATAATGAAGTTGCTCACAACAGAAAAAGAGCGCAAGATTCGTATGGACCAGCTTCGTCCCGTAAGCCAGAGGGAGAAGATACTCTTCCCGATAGCAGTAACAGTTTTTGTTGCCTTGCTTGTACCGTCAGCTACACCGTTGGTAGGTTGCCTTATGTTAGGTAATCTCTGGAAAGAGTCGGGCGTTGCAGAAAGGCTTTGCAAAACAGCTCAAAACGAGCTTATGAACATCGTTACCATATTCTTAGGCATCTCTGTAGGTGCAACTGCAACCGCAGAAACCTTCCTTAAGGGCGAAACACTCGGCATAATTGTGCTTGGTGTATGTGCATTCGGCGTTGCAAGTGCTTGCGGCGTGCTGTTTGCTAAGTTTATGAACATCTTCCTTAAGAAGAAGATAAATCCGCTGATTGGCTCTGCAGGCGTATCTGCCGTACCTATGGCAGCAAGAGTATCGCAGAAGGTTGGTCAGCAGTACGATTCGAGCAACTTCCTGCTTATGCACGCTATGGGCCCGAACGTTGCAGGCGTTATAGGCTCTGCAATAGCGGCAGGCGTTCTTATTCAGATACTTGGATAGGGAGGATATACTAAATGAGTAAACTTTATATCACCGATACCATACTTCGTGATGCGCATCAGTCACAGGCGGCAACAAGAATGCGTATAGAGGATATGCTCCCTGCGCTCGAAAAACTGGACAAGATTGGATACTGGTCAGTTGAGTGTTGGGGCGGCGCAACCTTCGATGCTTGTATGAGATTCTTAAACGAGGACCCGTGGGAGCGTCTGCGCACAATAAAGAAGCATATGCCCAATACAAAGCTGCAGATGCTTTTGAGAGGCCAGAACTTGCTCGGCTACAAGCACTATGCAGACGATGTTGTAGATGCATTTGTAAAGAAATCTATTGAAAACGGAATAGACGTTATCCGTATATTTGATGCGCTTAACGACCCGAGAAATCTTGAGCAAGCGGTTAAGAGCTGCAAGCAGTACGGCGGAATATGCGAAACTGCAATAAGCTATACAGTAAGCCCTGTTCATAATGAGGATTATTTTGTTGAGCTTGCAAAAACGCTTGAGGGTATGGGCGCAGACGTAATCTGCATCAAGGATATGGCAAACCTGCTTTTGCCGTATGACGCATATTCACTGGTCAAGAAGCTTAAGGAAAACGTAAAGGTTCCGATTCATCTCCACACTCACAACACCACAGGCACAGGCGATATGACGTATCTTATGGCTTGTCAGGCTGGCGTTGACATTGTTGACTGCGCGCTTTCACCGTTTGCAAACGGCACAGCAAACCCGTCAACTGAGGCGTTGGTTGCAACCTTGCAGTCAACAGAGCGTGACACAGGTCTTGACTTAACTCAGCTCAGCGAGGCGGCTGCTCATTTCAGAGATATAGCCGATAAGATGAAGGCGGAGGGCACGCTTGACCCGAAGGTGCTCAATGTTGACACCAAAACCCTGATTTATCAGGTACCGGGCGGAATGCTGTCAAACCTGATTTCACAGCTTAAACAGGCAAACGCTTCCGATAAGTATTACGATGTGCTTGCAGAAGTGCCGAGAGTACGTGAGGACTTCGGATATCCGCCGCTCGTTACACCTACAAGCCAGATAGTAGGCACACAGGCTGTAATGAACATCATTTCAGGCGAGAGATACAAGATGGTTCCTAAGGAATCAAAGGCTCTTCTTAGAGGAGAGTACGGCGCACTGCCTGCAAAGGTTAATGAGGATGTTCGCAAGAAGGCTATAGGCGATGCAGAGGTTATCACTTGTCGTCCGGCTGACATAATTGAGCCCGAGTTAGAAAAGTACAAAGCCGAGATGGCTGAAAAGGGCATCGGCAAGTCTGAGGAGGACGTGCTCAGCTATGCACTGTTCCCGCAGGTTGCAGAGAAGTTCTTTGCATACCGTGACGGTGAAAAGGCACAGCCTGAGGAAGACGGCGTAAAAGTTCTTTACGTGGACGACCGTTCGTAAAATAAAGTTAAATAAAAGCACCGTGTCAGACGTTGAGCCTGATGCGGTGCTTTTTTCGTATAATCGTTGCAAAATCGGTCAAAGTATGCTAAAATATTGTGTAATTGAATGATTGTCTTTTAATAATGCAATAATAAAGTTTGGAATATAATAGATTGTTGTAGGGAAGGTGTACATATGTACTATAAAATAGAACGTTTTTACAACCAAATTAAAGGCAAGCGTGTTGCTTTTTGCGGAATCGGAGTGAGCAATCTTCCGCTTATTTATAAGTTCCAGAAGCTCGGCGCAGACGTCTATGCGTGCGACCGCAGAACAAAACAGCAGCTTGGCAATACTGCAACAGAGCTTGAGTCGGCAGGAGTAAAGATGCTGCTCGGGCCCGACTATTTAAAAAATATCGACGTTGATATAATATTCAGAACACCCGGAATGAACTTCTTTTTGCCCGAGCTTGTGGAAGCGAGAAAACGCGGCATAGTTGTAACATCGGAGATGGAAGTGTTCTTTGACCTCTGCCCGTGCAAGCTGTTTGCGGTAACAGGCTCAGACGGCAAGACCACCACCACAACCTTGATTGCAAAAATGCTCGAAACTGAGGGCTACAAGGTGCATCTTGGCGGAAATATCGGCAGAGCGCTGCTCCCGATAGTAGACGAGATAGACGCAAACGATTGCGCAGTGGTTGAGTTATCCTCATTCCAGCTTATATCAATGAGAAAGAGCCCAAACGTCAGCGTTATCACAAACGTTGCGCCCAACCATCTCGACGTGCATAAGACAATGGCTGAATACATTGATGCCAAGCGCAACATAATGCTTCATCAAAACGCATTTTCAAGAACAGTGCTGAATGCGGATAACGATATAACCGCATCGTTTGAAAAGGAAGTTCGCGGTCAGGCGGTAATGTTCAGCTATAAGAATCCCGTTGATAACGGCGCCTATTACGGAGCGGACGGCTGCCTCTATATGTCGCACAATAACGGGCGCACTCAGGTTATGCACCGCTCGGATATAAAGGTTATCGGCGAGCATAACGTTGAAAACTTCCTTGCGGCGATATCTGCTGTATGGGGATATGTTTCACCTGAAAATATGCTCAAAACTGCAAGGGAATTTAAGGGCGTTGAGCATCGAATCGAGTTTGTAAGAGAGCTTGACGGGGTTAAATATTATAACGATTCAATCGCCACAAGCCCGACAAGAACAATCGCAGGCTTGGCGGCATTTGATAAAAAGGTGATTTTGATTGGCGGCGGATATGATAAGCATATTTCGTTTGAGCCGCTGGCACCTCATGCAATAGAAAAGATAAAAACTCTTATTTTAAGCGGACCCACCGCAGAGAAGATTGAGAAGGTTATTGTAGAGCATCCTGATTTTTCTGCGTCAGAAATGGAGATAATACACGTAGAGGATATGGAACAGGCTGTAAGCGTAGCTCACAGCAAAGCGAAGTCAGGAGATATCGTAACCTTAAGTCCTGCCTGCGCCAGCTTTGATAAGTATGCAAACTTTGAAATCAGGGGCAGACATTTCAAGGAATTGGTAAATAAACTTTAAAAACAGAGCCGATGCAAGTCGGCTCTTTAAGATAGGAGAATAAGCTTGGATATAAGTAACTTGCTGTGCAGCCTGTCGAATGCAGACGGTGTCAGCGGCGTTAAAGCCAAATTAGACGTAGCAGAGCAGCAGCTCAAATCGCTCGGCAAGGTCGAGCGTGACAATATGGGCGGACTTGTTTGTTACATTGGCAACGGCAACCGCAAAATAATGCTTGATGCGCATATCGACGAGATAGGCTTTATCGTAACAGCGATTGACGGCGATTATCTCAGGGTTGAAAAGTGCGGCGGCATAGATACAAGAACGGTGATAGGCCAAGAGGTAACCGTTTACGGCAAAGCTCAGATAAAGGGTGTGTTTGCAAGTCTTCCGCCTCATTTGAAAAAGGAAACCGACAAAGCACCTGAGGTTGACGAGCTTGTCTTAGATTGCGGATATAAGCACGAAAGGCTAAAAGAACTTGTCAGTGCGGGCGATATGGTGTGTCTGAGTACTGAGTGCACCGAAATGGCAAACTCAAGGCTTACAGGCAAGTCGTTGGATAACAGCGCAGGCGTTGCAGCGGTGATAGCCGCAGCAAGCAAGGCTGCAGAGAAGATGAGCGATACCACGCTTGTAGTGTCACTTTCAGCGCAAGAGGAGCTTGGGCTTAGAGGTGCCAGAACGTCAACCTATGCTGTTGAGCCATCAGAGGCAATAGTTGTAGACGTAAGCTTTGGAGATGGACCTGACGTGCCTGAAAAGTCTTGCGGAAAGCTCGGCAAGGGCGCAATGATAGCGCTTTCTCCCATACTGGATAGACGCATCTCTGATAAGCTGATTGATATATGCGAGAAAAACGGCATCAACTATCAGTTGGAGGTAAGCGGAGGTGTTACGGGCACAAATGCCGACGTTATTTCGGTATCTCAAAATGGTGTGCCCACAGCAGTTGTGTCGATACCCTTGAGAAATATGCATACAGCCTGTGAGGTCGTTGATATAAAAGACGTTGAAAGCACAGCAAGCCTGTTGGCAGAGTACGTTATACAGGGAGGGATAATATAATGTTTGATATATTACGCTCTGTATGTGAAATAAGCGGCGCATCAGGTGGTGAGCACAGCGTTGCAGGATATGTTGAGGAAATAATCAAGCCGTTTTGCGAGGAATGTTTTATTGATAATATGGGCAACGTTATAGCGTTCAAGAGGGGAAAGCAAAGAGCGGCTAAAAAGGTGATGCTCGATGCCCATTTGGACGAGGTTGGCTTCATAATCACCAATATAAATTCCGATGGCTCACTCAGCTTTGAGATGCTGGGCGGAGTCAATATTGAATCCATTGTTGCAAAAAGAGTAAAGATAAACGGGGCAACGGGTGTTGTTCAAGTAAAACCGATACACTTGCTCAAGGGCGATGAGGGTAAAAAGATGCCTGATAAGACATCGCTTACCATCGATATCGGCGCAACGGATAAACAAGACGCTGCGAGCTATGTTAAGGTGGGAGATATCGGCACCTTTTACAATCAGTATATCGAGTTCGGTGACGGACTTATAAAATCGAAGGCGCTCGATGACAGAATCGGCTGCGCTATATTGATAGATATGATTAAGTCCGATTTAGAATACGATGCGTGGTTTAGCTTTTCAGTTCAGGAGGAAATCGGGCTCAGAGGCGCCAGAGTCACCTCTCATTATATAGAGCCCGACTTCGCCATAGCTGTTGAGACCACGACCGCTGCCGACATAGCAGGTATGCCTGAAAATAAACAGGTCTGCAAGATTGGCGAGGGAGCGGCAGTGTCATTTATGGATAACTCCACGCTCTACGAACGCAAATTGTTTGACCTAAGCCTGAAAGTTGCTAAAGCCAATAACATTAAGGCACAGGTAAAACAGGCGGTAAGCGGCGGCAACAATTCGGGCAGCATCCACCTGTCAAAGACAGGAGTACGGGCTATAACTGTTTCAACCCCGTGCAGATATCTTCACTCGCAGTCTTGCGTTGCAAGCAAGGAGGATATCCTAAGCGTGCGTAAGCTAAGCGAAGCGCTGTTAGAGCAAATGGCAACAGGTGAGGTATGATAAGGCTTATAAGCACAGCGGACACGCCCAATTTCAGCGGTCCGCTGTACATAAGAGTAATGTCCTATCTGAATTCATATGGGGCAGACTTTAATTTTGCACGATTTTATCTGCAGTATAATGAGGATAATGTCACCGCACTGATTTCGGTTGTTGACGATAACGCAACGGTTGTAACGGGTGAGCGTGCAGACAAAGACGAAATTTCAGAGTTTTTGTCCGCAATTGGAGCAAATAGTGTGCTGTCAGACGTGGCATTGGCGCTTGATAACGGCACTGAGCTTAGTGCGTTTTGTAAACACTTCGAAAAAACTGATTGCGTTTATAGCGGCTTCAACTTTAAAAAAGCATATTTATTGCTGTTGTGTTTAGATGAAAGCCTGAATTTTGACAGCTGGTACGTCGACTTGTCGCATAGACTCAGGCATAACGGCGCAGTTGCTATCAGCACAGAGGACGGTTGCATATGTGCCGCCAAAAATGGCGCTCAGCTGCTTATAACAGGCATAGCCGTGTCGCCTGATAGGCGCAGAAGCGGTATTGGTAAAAGCCTTGTTGAATCGGTGGTGTCGATTGGCGAGGCGGATTGCGTCTGGGCGTTAACCGACGAGAAAGATGCCAAAAGGTTTTATTTGGGCAGTGGCTTTGATGAAAAGAATGCAGTGTATTACTATAAAACGGAGGAAGAAAATGGAACAGGAATTTTTTAATATATCACCTGAGCTTAAAAAGCTTGACAAAGAGGCTCTCGAAAGGGTAAAAGATAGGTTTGACGAGATTGACAGCATCACTGAGTACAACCAGATTAAGATGCTGCACGCATTTATCAACAATGGAGTCAGCGAGTCGCATCTCGGCATATCAACCGGCTACGGCTATGGTGACAGAGGCAGAGAGGTGCTCGACCTCGTCTTCGCCGAAGCTGTTGGAGCAGAGGCGGCACTTGTGCGCCACAACTTTGTCAGCGGCACCCATGCTTTGACCGTTGCGCTGTTTGGCGTGCTCAGACCGTCTGATACTGTTTTGTTCGTAACAGGTCGCCCTTATGACACCTTGCAGCCCGTGTTAGGAATCAACGGCGAATCTTCGGGCTCACTCAAGGAATTCGGGGTAAATTACGATGAAGTACCGCTTGTTGACGGTAGGGTAGACTTGGATGCCATAAAGGAAAAGGTATCAAATAATAAGTACAAAATGGTGTATATTCAGCGTTCAAGGGGCTATAGCTTAAGGCCGTCATTGCTCGTAGAGGATATTGAAAAAATATGCACGCTTGTAAAGAAGATAGATAAAGACTGCATTTTAATGGTGGATAACTGCTACGGCGAGTTTACGCAGAAAACCGAGCCCACACAGCACGGCGCCGATTTGATGGCAGGCTCACTTATTAAGAATGCGGGCGGCGGAATTGCCCCCACAGGCGGATACATAGCCGGCAGAGCAGACCTTGTAGAGCAGTGCTCTTACCGCTTGACTATTCCGGGTGCAGGTGCAGAGGTTGGAGCAACCTTAGGTCACAACAGGGAATTGTATATGGGTATATTCAATGCGCCGCACGTAACGGGCGAGGCGATGAAAATGGCTGTTTACGCTTCGAGCCTTTTGTCGCTTTTGGGATATGAAGTAACCCCCTCATTTGACGAGAAACGAGGGGATATAATTCAGGCAGTTGTGTTAGGGGATAAGGACAAGCTTATCCG
Organism: Acutalibacteraceae bacterium; assembly: GCA_045579085.1. Classification (GTDB taxonomy): domain Bacteria; phylum Bacillota; class Clostridia; order Oscillospirales; family Acutalibacteraceae; genus RGIG2206. The sequence goes on along the minus strand of JAZNLO010000025.1, from coordinate 10,456 downwards.
CTTCTGTCAGGGAATGCAGACGGGAGCACCTGTTGACTCGTTTGTTGTGCCTGAGGCTTGGGCAATGCCGGGTTATGACTGCGATATAATTATGGCGGCGGGCGCGTTCACGCTCGGTGCATCTGTAGAGCTGTCTGCGGACGCACCGCTCAGGGAGCCTTACGCAGCTTGGATGCAAGGCGGACTCAATTTCCACAGCGCACATATGGGCGTGCTGCTGGCAGTAGATTCAATGCTTAAACAGTAGCAATATCAGAACTGACATCTTCATTTAATTCGGCAATAATCTTGCAGGATTTTCTGAATTTTGTCAGTTCTTCTTCGTTTAGAGTGAGGGGCAGAATTTCTTTAACCCCGTCACGACCTATTACACTGGGCACACCCACAAACAAATCCTTAATGCCGAATTGACCGTCTAAATACGATGAAACGGTAAGCACGCTGCACTCATCTGCAAAGATAGCACGGGTAACCCTCGCAAGCGACATACCGATGCCGTAATATGTTGCGTGCTTGGCTTTGATTATAACGTATGCAGCGTTTCTAACGTCTTCTTCAATGTCCTTGAGGTCGTCAAGAGCGCAACCCTTAGCAGAAAACTTGCACATATCCTGTACAGGTACAGCAGAAATCATAGCTTTAGACCAAGGCACAAACTCGCTGTCGCCGTGCTCACCCATTACGAAAGCGTGAACGCTTCTCGGGTCAACGTTAAAGTAATCGCCTATAAGGAAACGAAGCCTTGCGGTGTCGAGAGTAGTGCCGCTACCGATAATTTTAGATGTATCAAAGTTGGATGTGTTTTTAACCACCATCGTCATAATGTCAACAGGGTTTGAGGCAACTAAAAAGATGCCGCTAAAGCCGCTGTCCACCACGTTTTTTGTAACGCTTTTTACTATTCTTGCATTTTGGTGCAGTAGGTCAGTACGTGTTTGTCCTTGTTTTTGGTTGGCTCCTGCGCAGATTACAACAATGTCTGCATCGGCGCAGTCGCCGTATACTCCGGCATATATTCTGATTCTCGAGGGCGCAAATGCTAAGCCGTGATTCAAGTCCATAGCCTCGCCTTCGGCGCGCTCAGCGTCTATGTCAATAAGCACAAGCTCGTCGCACAGGGCTTGGTTAACAAGAGCGTAAGCGTAGCTCATACCCACCATTCCCGTGCCGATAAGCGCAATTTTTCTGTTATCTTTTTTCATATTTCTCAATCTCCTTTTTATTGTTATTCCCAAATGAAATAAGAAAATTATAGCTTTGAATTAATCAATGAAAGATAAATAAAAAAGCTGTGTCAGCAAATAAACTGACACAGCTTTTTTATACAATTTTTATCTAAGACAAATACTCTTTTGCCAAAGCCTCGAATGCAGGTAACGCCCCAAGTACAGTTTGCTTTGAGGTGCAATAAGCGATTCTTACATATCCCTTTAATCCAAAATCGTCACAGGGGACAACTAAGATTTCGTGTGCTTTTGCTCTTTCATAGAAGGCATAAGCATCTTCCTCTAAGGCTTTTACAAAGAGATAAAAAGCGCCGTCCGGCTTTACGCAGGTGTAACCGTAAGCGGTCAAATTGTTGTAAAGCAGGTCTCTGTTTTCCTTGTATGCATCTACGTTCACCTTAGCGTTCAGGCAACGTGCAATAACTTGCTGGAACAGACTGGGAGCGCAAACATATCCTAACGCTCTGCCTGCACCGCAAATGGCGAGATATAGATTTTCGCAATCCTGTGCCTTCGGGCAAACAGCGATGTAGCCGATTCTTTCGCCCGGAAGCGAAAGGGATTTTGAGTAAGAATAGCATACAAGCGTGTTATCGTAATAGTCCATCAGGTACGGAACAGTGACATCCGAATAAACCAGTTCACGATAAGGCTCGTCTGCAATGAGGTAAATTTCCTTGTTGTATTCTTTGGACTTTTTCTTTAAAACGTCAGCAACCTTACGAATGGTATCCTCAGAATAAACAACACCGCTCGGGTTATTTGGCGAGTTAATGATAACAGCCTTTGTGGCGGGGGTTATTTTGCTCTCAAAATCAGCGATGTCTATTTGCAGCGTGTCCTCAACGGGAGTGCTGATAACAACTTTTCCGCCTGCATTTTCAATAAACACAGTGTATTCCGTAAAGAACGGGGCGAAAACGATGCACTCATCTGCCTTATCTGCTTCAATAACTGCTTTCAGGCAGATTGAAAGGGAAGCAGCAGCGCCGCAAGTCATATATATCAGGTTAGGCGAAATTGAAGCGCCGAAACGCTCGTTAATATTGTCTGCGATTGCCTGTCTTACACCTAAATCTCCCTGAGCGGAGGTGTAGCCGTGCAAGGCTACTGAGTTTTGGGTGTCAAGTAACGTGCGAATTGAATCGTTAACGTCATCAGGAGCGGGAACGCTCGGGTTACCAAGACTGAAATCGAATACATTTTCTGCGCCTATTTCTTTAGCACGTGACTTGCTGTACTCGAAGATTTCTCTGATAATGGAGCGTTTGCTTCCAAGCCCATACATTTTCTGATTGAATCCCATAGTATAAACCTGCCTTGTGTTTGGATTGGGTGTTATTTTAGTAAAGATAGTTAGATATTAGCCAAATCCTGACAAGTAAGCATACGAATGTTGTTTGTTTCAAGGATTTGAGTCAACTTTTCAATGTTTGATGCTTTCAAAACAACATATGCCTGGTCTGATTCAATTGAAAGGCCGTACATATATTCAATGTTGACGCCGTTATCATCAATAGCTTTCAGCAATTCCTGTAAGCTGCCAACCTTATGCTCGATTTCAATGATTGCAACATCTGAGAGCAAGGAGGAGAAGCCCTTTTCAGTGAGCTTTTCTTTTCCCTTTGCGGCATTGTCAACAATCAAACGAAGCAAGCCAAATTCGGTTGTATCCGCTAAGCTCAAAGATAAAATGTTTACGTTGTTTTCTTTCAGAACGCTTAAAACCTCAGAAAGTCTTCCTGCTCTGTTTTCGATAAAAACGGTTAATTGTTTAGCAAACATAGTAATTCTCTCCTTAAATTGTGAATGATTATGAATACAATTTGCGATTATCGATTACGTGTACCGCCTTGCCCTGACTTCTTACTAAGGACTGAGGCTCAACAATTTTAATCTTAGCATTGATGCCAAGAGCTTGTTGAATAACGTGACCAATTTTCTTGGTGAGTCCTTCGATAACACGGATTTCGTCAGTGTAGTATTTCTGGTCTACTTCTACCTGGATTTCGAGTGTATCAAGATTGTTCACGCGGTCAACAATCATCATGTAGTGCGGTGTAACTTCCTCAACATTAACCAATGCCGCCTCGATTTGACTCGGGAATACGTTAACGCCGCGAATGATGAGCATATCGTCAACACGTCCTTTGAAGCGAGAGATACGTGCGCTGGTTCTGCCGCATTCACAAACTGAATGGTCGATGCTGGTGAGGTCCTTAGTGCGATAACGGATAAGCGGGATGCCTTCCTTAGTTAGTGTGGTGAATGCAAGCTCGCCTGTTTCGCCATCGGCCACAGGGGTAAGAGTAGCGGTGTCAAGCACTTCGGGGTAGAAGTGGTCCTCGCACACGTGAAGGCCTTTGTGGAATTCGCAGTCGCAAGCCACACCGGGTCCCATTATTTCGCTAAGGCCGTAAATGTCAAAGGCTTTGATATTCAGCTTGGACTCGATTTCTTTATGCATCTTTTCTGTCCAAGGCTCTGCGCCGCAGATAGCGGTCTTAAGCTTGATTTTATCAAGCAGCTTTGCTTCGGTGAGAATCTCGGAGATATGAAGCAGATAAGACGGTGTGCAAGCGATTGCCGTAGCACCGAAGTCCACCATCATGGTGGTCAGCTTCTGGGAATTGCCCGTGCTCATCGGAACAACGGTTGCGCCGATTTTTTGAGCGCCGTCGTGTGCACCGAGACCGCCTGTGAAAAGACCGTAGCCGTAAGCAATCTGAATCACGTCATCTTTCGTGATGCCCGCCATAGACATGCATCTTGCTACGCACTCAGCCCACACGTCAAGGTCGTGACGGGTATAGCCAACCACAGTAGCCTTGCCTGTGGTGCCGCTTGAAGCGTGGATTCTGACAATCTGAGAATTTGGAACGGCAAACAATCCGAAAGGATAGTTGTCACGAAGGTCGTCTTTGGTGGTAAAGGGGAGCTTGGTAATATCCTCGATAGATTTAATGTCATTTGGCATTAAGCCAACCGCTTGCATTTTTTTGCGATAAAACTCCACGTTGTGATACATATAGTCCACAAGTTTTACCAATCTTGCGCTTTGCAGAGCCATCATTTCGTCACGGCTCATACATTCTTTAGTTTCATTCCAAATCATAGTAAACGCTCCTTAGTTACTGTTTGTCATAACCGCACATAAAGGCTTTTTGATTTATCTCAATAGTTTTTGCAGGCACTGTTGCAGAAACAGTATCCAACCAGGATTGCTTATCAAAACCAATATGTTTAGCAGCATATCCCAGCACTACAGAGTTAAGCACCTTGCTGTTACCGAGCTCAAGCGCAATTTTTTGCGCATCGATGGCATAAATGGGGTGGTCTTCTTGAAGGGTTTCAAGAATGTTTTGCGGATATGTTTTTGCGCCGATTACAACTGTCATCGGGTCGATGCGGCAGTCGTTTACGATGAGCACACCGTCTTTTTTCAAGAAGTGAGCATAACGAAGTGCCTCAAGACGTTCAAAAGCGATAATAACGTCAGCCTGACCTTCTTCTACAACAGGCTCGTTTACCTTGTCGCCAAAACGAACAAAGGTAACCACGCTGCCGCCACGCTGCGCCATTCCGTGAACTTCGGAAATCTTAACATCGCAACCGTTAGACATAGCGGCTTTACCGATGATTCTGCTGGTCAAGAGAGTGCCTTGACCGCCAACACCAACAATCATAATATTTTTAATCATAATTATTTTTCCACCCTTTGAATTGCGTTGAATTTACAATAATTTTGGCAAAGACCGCAGCCATTACACATAGTGGCATCAATTTTCACTTTGCCGTTTTCATCATGGGTCATAGCAGGGCAACCGATTTTCATACAAGCGCCGCATTTTCTGCAAGCGTCGGAGTCAACGGTGCATATATAGGGGAATTTTTGACCCTTCAAGAGAACGCAGGGAGATTTTGCGATTATTACAGTAAGGGTATCACCGTTAATGCTTTCTTTTAAAATCTCCTCCAAACGCTTAACGTCAAAGGAATTTACCTCAATTACGTTCTGCACACCAACTGAGCGGCAAAGGGCAGCAAGGTCAATGGCGTAGGTATCTTCACCTTTCAAGGTCTTGCCTGTTGCAGCATGCTCCTGATGACCGGTCATACCTGTGGTGCGGTTATCAAGAATCATAACAGTGCCTGTTGCCTTGTTATAAACCATATTTATCAAAGAGTTTATACCTGTATGTAAGAAGGTGGAATCACCAATAACAGCAACCCAGTTTTTGATAAAGTCCTTACCGCGACCCTTTTCCATTCCGTGTAATGACGAAATACTTGCGCCCATACAAATAGTTGTGTCAATAACGCTTAACGGAGCAACAGCGCCTAAGGTGTAGCAACCGATATCGCCGGCAGCGTGAATCTTCAGCTTGCTGAGAACTGAAAATACGCTTCTGTGAGGACAACCCGGGCAAAGAATCGGGGGACGAGCGGGAGCATCTTGCTTGTCAAAGCAAGAGTCATCCTTGCCAAACAGCACTTTTCTGAGCATATTTGCGCTGTATTCGCCTTGCTTGGTAAGGAGCTCTTTGCCCTTTACTGCGAAGCCCCAAGCACGCACCTGTTCTTCGATAACAGGCTCCAATTCTTCAAATACGTAAACAGTTTCTATCTGTTCGATAAATTCCGTAATCAGTTCTTTTGAAAGGGGATTAACCAGACCGAGCTTTAATACACTTGCGTCGGGGCAAACCTCTTTAACGTATTGATATGCAATACCGCAAGTGATAAATCCTATTTTTTTGTCGTTAATCTCCATTTTGTTTACAGGGAAATTCTTGGCGTCCTTTGCCATGCGGATTTCTCTGTCTTCAACAGCTAAATGTCTGCCGATTGCTGAAGCGGGCATCATAACATATTTTGAGAGTTCACGTGAATATTCCTTGTCAGCCACTTCAACACGTTCACAAAGCTCAACCGAACTCTGTGAGTGCGCTAATTTGGTGGTGGTGCGGAGAATTACGGGTGTATCGTATTCCTCACTGAGCTGATAGCCAAACTTCACGAAATCCTTAGCTTCCTGACTGTCAGACGGCTCAAGTACGGGAACATGAGCAGCACGGGCAATCATTCGGGTGTCCTGCTCATTTTGAGAGCTGGCAAGGCCGGGGTCATCTGCAACAACGATTACAGAGCCGCCGTTAACACCGGTATAAGCAAAGGTATAGAGGGGGTCGCTTGCAACATTCAAGCCCACGTGCTTCATGCAAGCGAGGCTTCTGACGCCGGAGATTGAAGCGCCGATAGCAACTTCTGTTGCAACCTTCTCGTTGGGCGCCCATTCAGTATAAACCTCATCATAGGCGGCGAGATATTCGCTGATTTCAGTGCTCGGAGTTCCGGGATAAGCGCTTGAAAGCTTTACTCCTGCTTCAAACGCGCCTCTGGCAATGGCTTCATTTCCAAGCATAATAGTTTTGTTAGACACTTTACATTCTCCTTAAATCTTTTATTCGTTTTGCTTTACCCTCAAACCTCTGTAACGTGTTGGGGGATTCAAGTTTAATCTTTGCATCTAAGCCAAGTATGACTTTTAATTTGTTTTTAACTTCTGCTGTGATTCTTTCAAGTTCAAAGAACGAGTCAGTGCTGTGCGCCAACTCTGTCCTGATTGTCAGCTTATCCAGATAACCTTCGCGTTCTAAAACAATCTCATAGTGAGGGCCCAACTCCTCAACGCTGAGTATTACTTCTTCAATCTGACTCGGGAATACGTTAACACCGCGAATCTTCAACATATCATCGCTTCTGCCTGAGAGATTTTCCATACGGCAGAATGTTCTTCCGCATTTGCACGGCTCATAGAAAAGCCTTGTGATATCCTTTGTTCTGTATCTGATGAGGGGGAGAGCATCTTTTTTTATGCAAGTGATAACAAGCTCACCCTGTTCTCCAGCAGGCAAAACTTCGCCTGTTTTCGGGTCAATGATTTCGGGGATAAAGTAGTCCTCGTTAATGTGCATACCGCAGTGCTCGGTGCATTCGCCCGAAACACCTGGGCCCATCAGCTCGCTCATACCGTAGTTGGAGGTGATGAGCAAGTCCTCGCCCCAATACTTGTGCATTTCTTCACGCATAGCATCGGTTAAAAGCTCGCTTCCAACCAGAGCGATTTTCACCTTAAGGTCTTTTTTAGGGTCAACGCCCATTTCTCTTGCAACCTCTGCTAAACGCAAAGCGTATGACGGTGTTGCTACAAGCAAGGACGTTTCAAAATCCTGCATATACATAATCTGCTTTTGGGAGTTGCCCGTAGATGACGGCACGATAACAGCACCTATGTTTTCTAAACCGTAATGCAAGCCTAATGCACCTGTGAACATTCCATAACCGAAGCAGATTTGAGCAATATCGTGTGAGCTTGCGCCGCCCATACAAGCTATACGGGAAACGCACTCAGTCCACGTTTTGAGGTCCTCTTGCGTATAACCAACAACGGTTGGCTTACCTGTGGTACCGCTTGAGGCGTGTATTCTGACAAGGTCGTCTTTATCCACAGCAAACAAACCAAACGGATAGGTATCTCTCATATCCTGTTTGGTAACAAACGGAAGCTTCGAAAGGTCCGAGAGAGATTTGATATCCTCAGGCTTTACGTTAGCCTCATCCATTTTCTTTGCGTAAGCGGGAACCTTTGCATATACTCTGTTGACAGTTTCTTGCAAACGCTCAAGCTGCAATTTTTCAATTTCTTTTCTTGAAAGTGTTTCTTCTTTTGACCAAATCATTGTCTTTAACTCCTAAACAGAAAACTGAATCTGATTTATTTGATTTCTCCTTCAACGCTTTTCTCAAACGCTTCGTAAAGAACTGAATCGCTTGGCTTTTTTGTAATAAGACTTACTATTACGGTGATTAACAGCGAAGCGAACATACAAATCACACCAATAAGGGGAGAGGTTGCAACGCCGTCTTTAATTGCTATAGCAAAAGACGTGTTCCAGCCATTTTTATCATATCCGAACACGATGATGAGTGCAACCGTTAACACAAGTGACGTGATGATGGAAGACCAAGCAGCAGACTTAGTTACGCCTTTCCAAAGCAGTCCTAAAACGAAAGGACCGATAAAGCAGCCTGCCAGAGTACCCCAACTTAATCCCATTAAATATGTAATAGCGGTGATAGAATATTTTTCGTTTAAAATAGCAAGAACAACCGATAACATTATAAACGCCAAGCAAAGCACACGCATAATAATGGTAACATTTTTGTCGCTTGCGTTCTTTTTAATAGCGCCTTTATAGAGGTCAACAGCAATAACAGAAGCGCTTGCCAAAGATACTGATGACAACGTAGACATACTTGCGGAAAGAATCAGCGTGGCAATTACACCTGTTACACCGATAGGCATTGCGATTTTCAGCATCGTAGGAATGGTTAACGCATCTGAAACGCCTTGCACTTGGGGGAAGAAAAAGCTGAGCGCACCCGTGAAATAAGCGGTAAAGCCGATGATTAATGCAAACAGCATGCTGACAACAACACCTTGCGTAATCGCTTTTTTATCCCTGATGGCGTAATACTTATGTATAGTCTGAGGAAGTGCCCATACGCCAAGTGAAGTAAGAAGCGTTAAGGAAATAAGGGAAACGGTTGTTCCATATAAACCTTCGCTACTGTCAGCCTCAAAGGTAAACCAAGTTAAATTGGGGTTTTGCACTAATTCGGTAATGTTCCAATTTATATTCTCGTGATTCATAAAGAAGCAAACCATGCAAATCACGCCGATGAGCATTATGATTCCTTGTATGAAATCTGAAAGGGCAGAAGCAAAATATCCGCCAAAGAAAAGGTAAAGCGCGGTAAGCACGGCAAGCAGAATCATAACAATCCAACCGGGGATACCGAAAACAATTTCAAACAAAGCGCTGATGCCGTTGTAAACAGAAGCGGAGTATGGAATCAAGAAGAAGAAAATGACGATTGCGGTTACAGTCTTGAGCCTGTAATCATCAAAGCGCTTGGCAAAGAAGTCGGGCATAGTTTTTGCGTTTAGACGGCGAGTCATATTTTTGGTGCGCTTTGCAAGCACCAACCAGGCTAACAGTGTACCGATGATAGCATTGCCAATACCAATCCAAACGGATGCCAAGCCAAAGGCTCTGCCGAATTGCCCCGCGTATCCTATAAAGATAACGGCCGAGAAGTATGTTGTGCCATATGAGAAGGCGGTCATCCAACCGTTAAGCCCTTTTTTGCCTGCAAGCAGAAAATCGTTTACTGAGCCGGAACGGTTTTTAGTATAAATTGCGATTGCAACTAATGAAATTGCATACGCAAATAGAATTATGTAGTCAATAATCATTGAAAAACCTCGAATATACCTTAAATATAAAATAATAAATAACATTGTACACCAAATATTTGCAAATGTCAAAATAGATTCACATATTTTTAAAGAATTTTTCAATTTTTAACGGATATAGCCAATAAAAGTTAATACAAAGCGGAATAAACCCATTTAATATGCATACGGCAGAACATAAAAAACTCCAAACTCAACCCAAAGGTTAAATTTGGAGTTTTGGTGGAAGTGTTCATAACCAACCTTAAACGCGAGGTAGGAACTATAAAAAAGAAGAACCTCAACTACGCGAATTGCGTGTCGAGGCTCTCGACTGGTGCGGGTAGCAGGACAAAGCTTTGCTTTGCAAATCTTTCGTGTTCGCCGACCCAATGCTCCGCATTCGGTACCCGTCTTCACACCACACACCTAAAAAACAGTTCCCCGAACTGTTTTACTTTACGGTGCGTGCCTTCATAAGGTTCAAGTCCTGCCATAATTACAAAAAACTCCAAACTCAACCCAAAGGTTAAATTTGGAGTTTTGGTGCACCTGAGCATTCTATAATCGAACCGTTTACCTCTTTTAGAGTCACGGTTTTGTTTGCTTCCTTATAATTAAATGTTATGACCAATTTGTCGTCGTAGAGATATACGGCGTTTACAAAAATGTCAATCAGTCTTTGTTTGTGTTCCTTCGTTTCTAAACGCATGGCTTGAATTTGCTTCAACCATAGTACTAAGCCCTCTTTTGTCATTTTGGGCTTTTTCATTTCTTCCTTGATGAGCTTCAAATTTATCTCATCTCTTGTTTGCTCCAATTCGAGCATTCTCTGTTTCGTTGTTGAAGTAATAATTCCTTCTTCTATTGCCTTGAGTAGATTGTTCAGTGCGGTTTCCGTTTCGCTGAGCCGTTGCTTCAGCAGTTG
>JAZNLO010000024.1:0-59508 GCA_045579085.1 Acutalibacteraceae bacterium | reverse complement strand
TATCCTGAACGAATAGATACTTCCGACAAGTCCTTTTCAACAAGCGTCAGATAATTTGCTTTTAAAGGACACTTCTGTGTTAGTTTTACATACTCGGAGTTCGGCTTTTGAACACAAATTATCCACACGTTTTTGCAGAACAATTCCACTATACGCACAAGCCAATATACAAGCTTGTTGGCACGTGCAAAAACCAATGTTGTGTCACACGCTTTGCTGTTTTTTATAATTGAAGCGATATCTCTCAGCCCTGAGTAATGTACCTCATGGTCTTTCTCAAAAGCCTTGGCAATATGAGTTGCCACATTGCGCATACCTTCATTGACTTGTCCGTTAGCTGTGCTGATGATGTGCAGCTTGCATTTTTTCTCTGCAGCCTTTGTTAAACTCATCTAAACAGTGTCTCCTTCAACTTTTTGAACGCCTTAAGCGAACGTTTAAAGTCTTCCTTATCACTTAAACCACGCCATACGCGATGAGCAATATACCAAGGACGCAAATAATATTTCTTGCGTGCCATCTGGCAGAAATCAACGAGCTCCTGTGCGCTCAAATCAGGCGTATTTATTATACAATTCAGAGTGCCATCTTCGTGAATGTACTCATCATATTTTCCGTTTATGTAACCGTTGCTCTTTGCCCACTCATAAGCACCTGTTCCCGGATAAGGAATAAGTGGGAAAAACTGAGCTGTGTCAGTCTTGAACCTCATTGCTGCTTTTAGTGTAGCCTCCATAGTTTCACGGGTTTCCCCCTGATTGCCAACCATATAGCAAGCATGAATCATAAGCCCTGCTTTTCTGGCATTTTTTATGTATTTCTCAATCTGCTCAACAGTTGTGCCCTTGCGGATATTATTGAGTATCTGCTGATTAACGCTCTCAATACCGGGAATTATAAGGTGACATCCCGCTCTCTTCATCAGGCACATTGTTTCATAATCAAGATTAACACGTGCGTTACACAACCAGCGAATCTTAATCTTACGTTCAAGCATAAGATTGCAAATCTCAGTTACACGCTTTTTGTTGATTGTAAACGTGTCATCCTCGAATACGATTTCCTTTACCTCAGGGAAGTTCTTGATAATGTACTCGATTTCACCGATAACGTTTTCAGGTGAACGAAGTCTATACTTATGTCCGTGAAGAGTTTGCGGATACACGCAGAAATTGCACTGTGCAGGGCAGCCTCTTCCTGTGAAAATCTGTATGGACGGGAATGCTGCTGCAGGGAAAACATAATCCGTAACCGTTAAGTGACGTTTGATAAATTCTGCAGCATAGGGTATCTCATCTAAATCAGTTATATGTTCAGCACTCGGATTGTGAACAATCTGTTCGCCGTTTCGCCATGTAAGTCCGTTAACAGATGACAGGTCTGCACCATCTCTAAGCGCAATGGCGGTGTCTCTGACTATGTAATCGTATTCCTGTCTTGCGAGTCCGTCTACCTTGTTGCTGATGCCCATTGTTTCCTCTGCTGTGGCTGACGGATGCGTGCCTACAAGCATTGTAAACGCATCGGGATACATATCCTTTATGGTTGCAGCAAAATCGACGTCACTGTATATTGACGGGGTGCTCGTATCAAACACAAACAGTTTTGCGTCTGCCGCTTCTTTGCGAACACGCTCTAAGGTCTGCTCTTTATTCATCTGCTTCGACGGAGCATCTATAAAAACAACTTCAAACCCGTTCTTTTCAGCAACACATGCAGCATAAATCAGCCACAGCGGATAGTACAAAACTCCACTATGACCGATAGACGGGCTACGCGATTCACGCGAAAATTTTCCATATTCAGCTTTGAACGGAGGGTTTATAAAGCAAACTTTCATCATTTTTCCTCTTTCGTTGTCATTTGTTTATAAGATTAAAAATATAACTCTATTTTAAATGCCTATACTTGAGCAAGCTCTTTGCCACGTACCAACACATATAGTAAGCGGCGCTTATCGGATTTAATCCAACATAACGATATGTCTTCCAGTTCATTTGTGCAGCTTTAATTTTATTGCTGGACTTTGAATCTCTTGCCAGACGATATATCAAAAGCGGCTCATCAATACCATACGCTTTTTTCCCCTGCTTTGTAATTGCAAGCCAAATTGCAAAATCCTCATGCATATTATCGCCAACCGCATAGTGCTTTTGATATAGTTCTTTTTTTACAAGCACAGACGAATTGGACACAAGGTTTTGTTTAAGCAGTTCACGGTAAGTCAGCACATTCGGTACATGCAGTTGCCAACCGAGCTTTTCACCGTCATCGTCCATAAAGGCAGAACCTGTAAATACAAGCTCTGCACCGGTGCTGTTTGCAAGCGATATCTGCTTCTCAAGTTTGTCCGACGTCCAGGCATCATCACTGTCAAGCACTGCTATCCACTCACCACAAGCATTCTCCATTCCAATCTTTCTGCTGAATGAAACGCCTAAATTAGTTTCGTTTTCAATCAAACGGATACGGTCATCCGTTTTCATAAAATCACGAACTATCTGTGCTGTTCTATCCTTAGAACAATCGTTGATTACCAACATTTCCCAATTAGTATAACTTTGTGCAAGGACAGACTTAATACAGGTTTCTATTGTTTTTTCAGCGTTATAAGCCGCTGTTATGATGCTTACACACGCATTTTTATCCCCCATGCTTAATCCTCCTTGCAGATTTAATTAATTATTTTGCGCCGTCGTGGGTGAAGACTACGGCGTGTAAATTTACAATAAAATTAAGGCTCAACCTTAAGATAAAATTAAGTCACAAATGCGGTCAACATCATTCAAATCTAAGTCCGCATACAACGGTAAAGTCAATATGCGCTCAGCCACATATAGCGCATTCGGTGTGCCTCTACCACCAAAAAACTCATAATCCTTATAACAAGTGAAACAATTTGTTAACGGATAGAAATACTTTCTGGCAACTATTCCGTGTTCGCCAAGCAATTTATGCACATCATCCCTACTATACTTATATCCATCGAACAAAACCGGAAAATACGCATAATTTGGCTCAACGTCATCTTGCTTTTGACAAAGCTTTATCCCGTCAACCGATGACAATCTCTGTTTATAGCGTTCTACAACCGCTTTTCTCTTTTGGATTTCTCTTTCTATATGACGCAAATTGCATAAGCCCATCGCACTTTGGAACTCGTTCATCTTTGCGTTTGAACCAATATACGCACACTCTTCAGCGCCTCTTATGCCAAAATTTTTAAGGTCATTAAGAACCTGAACTAAAGAATCATCCGAAAAGCTGACAGCTCCACCCTCAATAGTGTTAAACACCTTTGTTGCATGAAAGCTGTACATAGACGCATCGCCAAAACGCGCCGCGCTCTCTCCTTTGTATTTAACTCCAAAGGCATGAGCTGCATCATATATAACCTTAAGATTATGCTTGTCTGCAATACGTTTAATCTCTTCAACGTTGCATATGTTACCATAAACGTGCACAGGTACTATTGCCACAGTTTTATCGGTAATTAAACCCTCAATCTTTGTAGTGTCAATAGTATAATCTGTATCGTTTATATCACAAAAGACCGGTACCAGCCCGTTTCGTACAATAGCATGTGTTGTGGAGGCAAAAGTAAAGGGTGTAGTTATTACTTCACTTGACTTTGAAAAATTAAAAGCCGCTAACACATTCTCTAATGCAAGATGTCCATTTGTATATAGAGTTACATGAGCTACGTCCAGATATTTTTCTAATTCAGACTGCAACTGCCTATGCTTAACTCCCATATTAGTAAGCCAATGTGAATCCCAAAGGTCTTTGATTTCTTCACAATACTCCTCATAATCAGGCATTGAAGACCTGGTTACATTAATAGCCATTGTTATCTCCTCTTTTAACTAAATTAAATTCATTTAGCCTTTGACTTAAATGACTTCAACGACGATAAGATATATTTAAACGATTCTAATTTAAACAAATATGAGCCGCCGATATATATCATTGCGCCCAAAACAACCTGTATAACTAATATCCAAAACTCATTAATCTTTAAATACTGTACAAAAAATACAACAGCTCCCATTACAACAGCTAAAGCTATTGACGGCAATATATCCTTAAGCTGTTCTAAATAACTATAATCAAGCAGTTTCTTATTAGGCCAGGAGTTGATAATTTGACTAGTTAGACAACTCACAAGCAAACTATAAGCGATTGCCATAACGCCAAAGTTTATAGATATTAAAAGAAGAAGAACTCCTATTGTTTTCTTAATAATTTCAAGCTTTAAAAATAAATCGCTTCGACCCATAGCCTTTATTGCGTTTAGATTTGCAGTATGTAAAGGATAAAACATATATGTGATGCAATATATCATCATAAACGGAACACAATTGAGCCATTTTTCCGTTAATACCAAGATTACAAACGGCTTTGCACATACAGCCAAGCCTACCATAATCGGAGCCATAACATACACACTGGTCTTTATTGCTCTGCGCGTCATAGCCCGAACGGTTTCCTTACTATCCTGTTGACTGGACATGACCGGCAACAAAACGCTATCAATAGACGCGTTAATATTTGTTACTAACAATTGCGGGAACTGTTTACCCTTATTATAAAATGCCAAATCTTCAGCAGAGTATAATTTCCCTATAATAAGCTGACGTATATCGTTGTAAACTGTATCAAGCAAGCTTGAAACAAGCAATTTCCAACCGAAAGAAAAAAGCGCTTTTAATCTGCTGAATGAAAAAACAAGTCTCGGTCTCCATTTAACAGTAAACCATAAAATAAGGGTGCCCATTGCAGTGTTTGACAAGCTTTGGAAAACCAACGCCCACACGCCATATCCGTTATATGCAAGATATATTCCAACTACTGCCGAAACGAGTGTTCCCCCCAAAGTGGAAAAGAAAAAACGTTTAAACAACAAATTACGAGATACATAAGCCTGTTGAACATTTTTAAGTCCGGATATTATCAAGGTTAAACTTATAACTCTTACAATCGGGACAAGTTCAGGTATCTCATAGAAGTTTGCTATCAACGGCGCAGAGAAGAACATAACCAAGTAAAGAATTGTACACATTGTTATGTTGAAATAGAAAACAGAAGAAAAATCAACATCGTCCGCTTCTTTTTTCTGAATCAACGCATTTCCCAAGCCGCTGTCAACAAACACCTGCATAATAGTTGTTATTACCGTAACTAAAGCAACTGTTCCGTATACTTCAGGGTCCAGCAACCGAGCTAAAACTATTGAAACTATAAATGTTACGCCCTGCGCGCCAAATCTCTCTATTAAGCGCCAGAATAAGTTTGTATAAATCTTACTGCTGTTCATTCAATTACCTTCGCTTATTTTGCGCCGTCGTGGGTGAAGACTACGGCAACGGTTTTGAATATTATCTTTATATCAAGCCAGAATGAGCGGGTTTTTATGTACTCTACGTCAAGCACAACTTTTTCCTCAGGCTTTAAGTCATATCCGCCGTTGACCTGCGCCAGTCCTGTTAATCCCGGTACTACCTTCAGGCGCTCGTGAAAGCCATGAATATATTTCTCAAACTCGTTGTAAAACATCTCGCGCTCCGGTCTTGGACCTACTATTGACATATCGCCTACGAAAATGCACCACAACTGAGGCAGTTCATCAAGTCTGCTCTTACGTAAGAACGAGCCGAACGGAGTGATTCTCGGGTCATCATCGCCTGCAGACCACTGGGCTCCACCCGCCTCCGCGTCAACCTTCATTGAGCGGAATTTGACCACATCAAACTTCTTTCCGTTAAGTCCGAGTCTCTCTTGACGATAGAACACCGGTCCCTTTGAAGTGAGCTTGATTATTAACGCTATAACCGCCATAGGAAGCAGCAATACAAGAAGCGCCAAGCCCGAGCAAACAATGTCAAACGCACGTTTGAAAAATGCATACATTGGCTTGGTATGAACTTCCCCTAACGATTCAACATAATACTCTCCTGTTCTCTCAAACGGGAGTATAACAGTGCCAACCGATTCGTCCGCAGCCTTAACCGCTATATCGGTATCGAGTGTTGTGATATCAGCCATTATATTCTCCTAAAAATATGTACTATTTGCGAGTTTATAAAGCAAATCGACATAGTAACTCACATTAAGAAAATTATATCATATTTTAATAATTTGTCAATAAAATCCGTCCAAAAACAAGCCCCTTTTTTTGTTAATATTTCTACAATTTTCAACAAAAATTAACAACCTACGCTAATTTATGCGTAGGTTGTTAATTTTAGAAAAATGATATCTGGTTTGAATCAGGTAAAAAATCGAGCGCGTGCAAGTCTGTAAGCGCAGAAACAATTGATTTACCCAAGCCGCCAAGCATAATAAGCTCGTCCTTAGACATATATCCGCCTTCTCGCTTTGCAGCCTCTGCAATCTGCTCTGCAGCGTTTTCGCCAACGCCGCTTATGCTCGAAAACGGCAATCTTATCTTGCCATCCTCAATCAAAAACAAATGTGCATCAGACTTATACAAGTCAACAGGCAAGAACTCGATTCCTCTTGCCAGCATTTCGTTTACTATCTGCAACGAGGCATATTTAGAGTTATCCTTTGCGGTGGCTTCCTTGCCCTTTGCCTCAATCTCATGCATTAGCGCCCTGACAGCCGCTCTGCCGCCTTGCAACGTTTTCGCTTCAAGGTCCTCGCTGCGAACGCTGAAATAAGCGGCATAATACTCAACAGGTCTATGCACCTTATACCAGCCGAGTCGCAAGGTGGATATCATATACGCAGCAGCGTGCGCCTTCGGGAACATATACTTTATCTTTGCGCAGCTTCCTATATACCATTCAGGCACATTGTGCTCTCGCATAACAGCCTTCATATCCTCCCACTGCTCAGCAGGGATTTTTCCGCCCGCAATCATACCCTTACGCACTTTTTCCATTATGTTAAACGCAAGCTTCGGCGGCACTCCTTTTTGCATAAGATATGTCATTATGCTGTCTCGGGTACCGATAACCTCAGAAATAGTGCAGACATTATCTTTTATCAGCTCTTGAGCATTACCGAGCCAAACGTCTGTTCCGTGTGACAAACCTGCTATCTGCAACAAATCGGAGAACTTGGTAGGCTTTGTTTCAAGCAACATTCCTCTTACAAAGCCTGTGCCAACCTCAGGCAGAGAGAAGGTTCCCGTCTGCGAGTCGATATCATCGGGAGTTACGCCCAGAGCCTCCGTTGACGTGAACAGGCTCATTACGTCGGGGTCGCTCATCGGTACGCTCATTACCGGCACACCTGTAAACTGCTCTAAATACTTATATATCGTAGGAACGTCGTGCCCGAGTATATCGAGCTTAAGTATAGTATCGTGAATAGAATGGAAATCGAAGTGAGTTGTTTTTGTATCGGAATTAACGTCGTCGGCGGGATGCTGAACGGGACAAAAATCGTAAACATCAAACTCTCTGGGCACAACAACCATTCCTCCGGGATGCTGACCCGTTGTGCGCTTTACGCCCGTACAGCCGATAGTCAAGCGTTCTATCTCCGCTTTGTTTAGCACCAGTGAACGTTCATCAGCGTATTTTCTAACATAACCGTACGCGGTTTTATCCGCAACAGTGGCTATCGTTCCGGCTTTGAAAACGTTTTGCGAGCCAAACAAGGTTTCAGTAAACTTATGGGCATAAGACTGATATTCTCCCGAGAAGTTAAGGTCTATATCAGGAGTTTTATCTCCGTCAAAGCCAAGAAAGGTTTCAAACGGGATGTTGTGACCATCACGAAGCATATCGGTGTTACAGTTAGGGCACGCTTTCTCAGGCAGGTCGAAGCCTGAGTCATATGAGCCGTCAATGATAAACTCGCTGTGCTTACAATTTGGGCAAACGTAGTGCGGCTCAAGCGGATTAACCTCTGAAATGCCCAACATTGTTGCAACAAAGGACGAGCCGACCGAGCCTCTGGAGCCAACAAGATAACCGTGTTCAACAGAGTCTGCCACCAGTTTTTGCGCCGTTACATACATTATCGAGAATCCGTTTTTAATAATTGAGCCAAGCTCCTTATCAAGACGTTTTTCAATTATCTCCGGCAAATTTTCGCCATATATTTCGTGAGCCTTTTCATATGTTTGCTCTTGAATCATTTCGTCCGAGCCGGGAATTGACGGTGGGAAGTTACCGTCAGGAATAGGTTTATAAAACTCAACCAAATCAGCTATTTTGTTCGGGTTTGTTACTACCACTTCAAACGCCTTATTCTTGCCTAAATACGCAAAGTCAGACAGCATTTCCTCTGTTGTTTTAAAATAAAGCGGTGCCTGTTGGTCTGCATCCTCGAAGCCCTGACCCGCCATCAAAATTGCGCGGAATTTGGCATCCGTCTTGTTCAAGAAGTGTACGTCACCCGTTGCAACAACTGGCTTATGCAGTTTCTCTGCAAGCTTGATTATGGTTTTGTTTATGCTATGCAGCTCTTCAACGCTCTTTACCATGCCGTTTCTAAGCATAAACTCGTTATTGCCGTCGGGCTGAATCTCAAGGAAATCATAGAACGATGCAATATCAAGCAGTTCGCCCCAAGCACGATTTGCAAGCACAGCCTGATAAAGCTCACCCTGTTCGCAAGCGCTGCCTATAATCAGTCCGTCGCGGTGCTGCTGCAAAACGCTTCTCGGTATTCTCGGACGGCGATGGAAATACTCAAGGTGAGATTTCGATACAAGCTTATACAAATTCTTCAACCCAACATGATTACGGGCAAGAATTATCATATGATGCGCTTTCAGCTTTTTGGGGTCATTTCCTGCAAGCGACGAGTTAATGTCTGCTATGTTGTCGCACTGATGCTCAGGCTCGGTTTTTAGCTTGAACAGCAGCTTGACAAAGATTTTTGCGAGTATTGTTGCATCGTCAACTGCTCTGTGGTGATTAAAGTCCTCAAGCTGCAGTGCCTTTGCAACAGTATCGAGCTTGTGATTTGTGAGCTCAGGCAGCAGCGCCCTCGACATCGGCACTGTGTCACAATACGGGTTTGTGAGCAATACTCCCAGACGCATTGCGCTCGCTCTGGCAAATGACATATCAAACTGCGCATTATGCGCAACGAGCAATCTGTTACCGATAAACTCAAAGAACTTCGGCATTATCTCGGACTCGTCGGGCGCATCCTTAACCATATCGTCAGTTATTCCCGTTACCTCAACCACTCTCTGAGGTATCGGCATATGCGGGTTAACAAGCGAGGAAAATGTGTCTACCACTTCCCCGTTTCTTACCAATACTGCACCGATTTCTGTTATCCTGTCATTTACAGGGCTAAAGCCCGTTGTTTCAAAGTCGAACACTATAAATTCGCCGTCAAACGTTTCGTTACACTCACCGAAAACTGACGGAACCAAGTCGTTTACATAATATGCCTCAACGCCGTAAATCGCCTTGAAATCAGGGTCTTTTTTGCGTATGCCCGCAACGGTTTTCATAACCTCAGGGAACGCCTGCACAACACCGTGGTCTGTTATAGCAACCGCCTTATGCCCCCATTCGTGAGCTCGCTTTATAAGTGAAGCTGCGTCTGCCAAGCCGTCCATCTGCGACATCTTTGAGTGCAAATGCAGCTCAACACGTTTTTGCTCTGCCTTATCGGTTTCAACATACTTATCAATAGATGAAATCATTGTGGGGTTAAAAACGTAATCGTTTTCGTATTTATCGTTTTCCAGTGCGCCCTTGAGCAAAAGGCAAGAGCCAACTTTCACCGAACTAAGCCATCCTGATTCGCCCACAGGCAGATACATTTTAGCCTGAGTTGAGTTGGTGTAATCGGTTAGATAAATATTTACTCTGAGCTTGTCCCCTGCACGAGTGGGATTTGTGTCAATTTTGAAAACCTCGCCCCAAATCACGCAGTTGCCCAAATCGGGTGTGAGCTTGTCAATCGTTATCGGTGAGCCCTTGATTTTTCCACTGCCAAAGCGTGACCAAAGCAGTCTTGCCGAATCAAGATAAACGGGCAATCCATCTTCAGGCGGTGCGGTGCGCACAACCTTCTCAGCCTTCTTCTGCGCTGCCTCAAGCACTTCGGGCGGCACAACCACTTCTTTTGCCTCCAATTCGCCTGTAAAGACCACCTTAACCTGTTGTGAGAACAGCTTGTATATCAATTTTTCAAGCTTTGTATCAACGCCATCGAGCGTGCTGATTCCGCCGTTTGCAAGTTTTATGTTAACCTCGTTGTTTTTTATTGCAACCTCGCATTTATTAAAAACGCCCTTTAGCACGGCGTTACCCATAGCAAGCTCATCCAGCGCAAAAAGCACAGCTTTTTCATCAAAAAACGCTGTTCCAAAAGTCACATTTTTGGCAACACTGTTAAGCCGCAAGCCGCTCTTAAGCAGCGCAAAAACGCTCTCGTACCAAGCGTGGTCAACAACGCAATTAAACTCAAGACCGATAGTCAACCGCCTATCAGCCTTGTTTATTTCAACAGATGTTACTATAACTTTTTCGATGTCGTTTCCAAGAGAGGAATAGTCTATTATCCCCCTGAAAACTTCTGAAAAAGGCATCCTTTTCAAGCTGTTACATCCTCTCTATCTCTTCAATAAGCTCATCTATAAGCCGCTCTTCGCTGACCTTTCTGATGATTTCGCCCTTTTTAATCAGCACTCCGCAGTGCTCTCCACCAGCTATACCGATATCCGCTTCTTTTGCTTCACCGGGTCCGTTTACAACGCAGCCCATTATCGCAACCTTTAGCTCCTTATCGCAATCAGCAAGTCGGCGCTCAACTTCTTTTACAATCTCAACTGCATTAATTCTTGTTCTTCCGCAAGTGGGGCACGAAACTATGGTTATCCCCTGCTTTCTAAGCCCTACAGCCTTCAAAATATCTATACCCGCCTTGACCTCTTCTATCGGGTCGTCTGTCAGGGATACACGTATTGTATCGCCGATTCCCGAGAGCAGAAGTCCGCCAACTGCGCACGCAGACTTAATTATGCCGTTTCTGAGCGTGCCCGCCTCTGTTACTCCTAAATGCAAGGGATAGTTGCACTTTTCTGCTATCAGCTTATACGCATCAAAGGTTCTTGTTGAATCCGACGCTTTAATGGATATTACTATATCGTCAAAATCGAACTTTTCAAGCAAGGATGCGTGATAAAGCGCACTCTCAACCAAAGCCTCTGCAACAGGGCCCCCGTGCTTTGCGAGTATGCCCTTTTCAAGCGAGCCTGAATTTACACCGATGCGTATCGGGATATTATGTAGCTTGCAGGCATCGGCAACCGCTTTGACACGGCTGTCGTCACCGATATTACCAGGATTGATTCTGATTTTATCCACGCCCACTGAGGCGCACTCAAGCGCAAGCTTATAGTCGAAGTGTATATCAGCCACTATCGGCGTTTTCACATTGGATTTAAGCGCATTAACAAGCCTTACGGCATCCATATCGGGTATGGCAACCCTGATTATATCGCACCCTGCGGACTCAAGGCTTTTTGCCTGAGCAATATTTGCCTCCACGTCGTACGACGGGGCGCTGAGCATAGACTGCACGCTGACCTGAGCGTCACCGCCTATTTTTATATTGCCAACTGTGACCTGTTTAGATATTCTTCTGTTTGCCAAAGCATATCACCCTATCAGGTAAAAAATTTGAGTATATCGTTAAAGGAAATCACTGCTATAAGCGCTAATAACGCTATAAATCCCGCAGTGTGAACCCAGCCCTCATACTTTGCAGGAACAGGTTTTCCTCTAAGCATTTCAACAATTAAAAAGACTATTCTGCCGCCGTCCAACGCGGGCAGAGGTAAGAGATTGAATATTCCTAAGTTTACTGTTATCAGGCACGCAAGATTAAGCAAGCTCATCATCGACTGCTTTGCCGCTGTGCCGATTGCTACAGTTATGCCAACAGGGCCGCTCATATCGTTAAGCCCATAACGTCCGCTCAACATATCAAAGAGTGACATATACACTACTCTGCCGTAAGACAAAACTGTGTTAAACGAGTTTTTTACAACCGAGAAAAAAGTGCGTTCCTCGCCGTAGACAAAGAAGTCGAGCTTTATATATCTGTTTGAGTCCTCGTATTCCTCAAGCGCAAACTTAACGTTATCAAGCTCTACCTTTTCACCGTCACGTTCTACGACGAAATCAATTACGCCATCCTCGTCACTGCTGAAGATATAGCTTAGGTCATAGGTTGTGAACACCTTTCTGCCGTTTGCACGCAGAATCTTATCCTTAACCTTTAAGCCGTGCTTTGCACTGGAAGCATCCTCTTCAAACTGCGCAACAGTAGTGGTGGCAAAGCTTTCCTGAGGCGCAACAATCGCAACCGCTATAACAAAGCCCAATATCAGATTAAACAGTGCGCCCGCAACCACTACGAGCAGTCTTCTCCACGCAGGGCGATTACCGAACGCTCTCGGGTCGATACTGTCCTCATCCTCGCCCTCCATATCGCAAAAGCCGCCAAAGGGCACCAATCGCCACGAATATACGGTTTCGCCTATTTTCTTTGAAATAAGCTTAGGGCCGAAGCCAACAGCAAATTCGTTTACTTTTATTGAGTTTAATTTAGCGAGCAGAAAATGACCGAACTCATGAATTATTATAACTGAAAACAGCACAAGCAACGCAACCAGATACGGCCACACATTGCCCCAAATATTTGACAGAAACGTTAGTATATCAACCAGTTCCCTTCTTTATATATTGCTTAAAACGAACTCTCTTGCCGCTTTATCAGCCGCAAAGATATCTTCAACGTCTTTTACAATTCCAACTTCCTGTGCATCAGTTGCCGCACTGACAAGCTGAGCTATGCGCAAAAAGTCAATCTTGCGGTCTAAAAACAGCGCGACCGCCTGTTCGTTTGCTCCGTTTGCCGCTACAGGCTTAAGTCCACCCGCTTTAATTGCATCAATGCACACTGACAGGCACTTAAACGTGTCATAATCGGGTGCGGCAAACGTCATATTAGCCGCCTGAGTCAGACTGAGCCTCTCGCACGGCGCCGACTCTCTATCGGGATACGTTAGTGCATACTGAATAGGCACTCTCATATCGTGCACGCCAATCTGCGCAATTATTGAGCCGTCGCTAAACTCAACTGCCGAATGAAGCAGACTCTCTCTATGAACAACAACCTCAATATCAGCAGGCGAAACATCAAACAAGTGCACTGCCTCTATAACCTCAAGCCCCTTATTCATCATAGTGGCGCTGTCTATTGTTATTTTTGCGCCCATACTCCAGTTAGGGTGCTTGAGAGCTTGCTCAACTGTTACACCCGCAAGCTCATCTTTAGTTTTGCCAAAGAATGGGCCGCCTGATGCGGTGAGCAAGAGTTTATTTATTTTTTTACTGGGCGGTGCCGCATTCAAGCACTGGAATATTGCAGAATGCTCACTATCCACAGGCAGAATTTTAACGTTATTTCTCCTTGCCGCCTCAGTCACCAATTCTCCGCCCGTTACCAAGCTTTCCTTATTCGCAAGGGCAACCGTCTTTTTAGCATTTATAGCCGCAAGCGTTGGTCTTAAGCCTGCTATGCCGACAACCGCGTTTAATACGGTATCAACCTCATCAAGTTGAGCACATTCGCACACGCCGTCAACCCCTGTCAGCAGGGTGTAATCAACGTCTTTTGTGCGGAGCTTGAATTCCTTTGCCGCTGTTTCATCAACGATTGCAACATATTTCGGCTTGAACTCACGAAGCTGCTCTTCAAGCAAATCTATGCTGCTGTTAGCCGTAATCGCTACCACTTTAAAACCGCATTTTTTTGCAACATATAGCGTTTGTGTGCCTATTGAGCCTGTTGAGCCGAGTATGGATATCCTTTTCACAGGTTTGTCACCTCTTATTTAACAAAGGGAAAATACTGAATAAAGTTATAAATTATCGGGAATGAGAACATAAGGCTATCTACCCTGTCAAGCACTCCGCCGTGACCCGGAAAGAAGTTGCCGTAGTCCTTGACGCCAAAATAGCGCTTAACTGCTGATGCAAACAAGTCACCCAGCATTCCGCCAACTGATGCAACAATCGTGCCAATCACAAGCGCCAGATAATCAACGCTTGAGATGCCATCGGCGTAGCCTGCATAGATTCCCGTAAATATCGTTACCACGATTACGCAGACAACAAGTCCGCCAACTGCGCCCTCCACCGTCTTCTTTGGGCTGAGCACAGGGCACAGCTTATGTTTGCCGAAAAGCGTGCCTGCAAAATATGCGCCTGTGTCTGTTATAAGTGCGCAAAACGCAGCAACGAAGAAATAATAAAGTCCTGATTCTGAGTCTAACGTTCTTATTATGGTTGAAAATCCGTATGACACAAACAAAATCATACCCACGCACAAGAACTGACGCTCAAGGTTTAATTCCTTGAACTTGTACATAACGCTTAATGCAAACACAAACATATATACAACCGTCAGCAGCATTACGTCAACGGGTATGTATCCTCTCACCGCAAACGGCACTGCCGCCATATAAAGAGATGATGCAACAAACAAAATCCTGTTTGACTTATTCGATGAAATATTGAAAAGCTCATACGCTGAAACAACGCTGAGCAAAGCTACTGCTATGCTCGCAACAGGCGTTTTGACAAAAGCCAGTATCAGCAACACAGCCACAATCGAAACAGCAGCTGTTATAAGTCTTTTTGCCATTGTTTTATCCCCCTTATTTCGCAGAGCCAAACCGACGGTCACGGCATGAGTATGCCTGTATCGCCTTGTCTAAGTCTTTATCGCTAAAGTCAGGCCAGAGCACATCCATAAACACAAACTCCGCGTATGCCGTCTGCCAGATGAGATAGTTGGACAGCCTGTATTCGCCGCTCGGTCTTATTACTAAGTCAGGGTCAGGCATACCTGCGGTGTAAAGCCGCTCGGACACCAGAGCTTCGTTAATATCATCGCTCTTGATTTCACCCGACTGCACGCTCTCTACGATGCTCTTTACAGCGTGCACAAGCTCATCTCTGCCGCCGTAGTTGAGCGCGATGTTAACCTGCAGACCTGTTGCATCCTTTGAGCCGAGCTGAGTTTCCTCAATAAGCTCGATAATATCGCTGTCAAGCCGCTCTAAATCGCCGATGAAATTCAGCTTCATATTCTCATCTTTGAAGTTCTTACTGTCTATAAGATACTCTCTAAGCAGATTCATTATTCCGTCCACTTCTTCTTTGGAGCGTTTCCAGTTTTCTGTGGAAAATGCGTAGACAGTAAGATACTTTATGCCGATTTTATTGCAGTATCTCGCAACGCTTTTAAAGGTTGATGCGCCCGCCGAGTGACCCGCTGAACGCGGCAGTCCCCTCTTCTTTGCCCATCTGCCGTTGCCATCCATGATTATTGGGATATGCTGCGGCAATTTAGCCTCATCAATCACAATGTTTCTCTTTTTGAATAGATTCATTTCTTATCCTCTTAAAAATGGGACTGCAACATAATCTGAGTTACAGTCCCGTGATAATTAAAGCTCAAGTATTTCCTTTTCCTTAGCTGCAGTAGCGTCATCTATATTTTTGATATATTTATCAGTAAGCTTTTGAATGTCGCCCTCGCCTTTTTTAACGTCATCCTCTGTAATCTCAGAGTTTTTCTTCATCGCCTTAAGCTTATCTATCGCATCACGGCGGATTGAACGAACTGCTACTTTGCCTTCTTCTGCAAGCTTGCGTACGTCTTTTACGATTTCCTTACGGCGCTCCTCTGTAAGCGGCGGGAAGTTAAGTCTGAGCGAACGTCCGTCATTCTGAGGATTGATTCCGATATCAGAGGTGAGTATTGCCTTTTCGATAGCCTTAACTGTTGAAGCATCCCAAGGCTGAATAACAAGCGAGCGTGCCTCTACAATAGACACTGCTGCCATCTGGTTAATCGGTGTGAGCACTCCATAATAATCAACCTGAATCTTATCAAGAATTGAGGGCGAGGCTCTGCCTGCTCTTATTGATGCAAACTCTCTCTCAAGATTGGCTACAGACTTTGTCATCTTTTCTTCAGCAAAATTAAGTAACTCTTTCATATATATTCGCTCCTATATCAGTTATTTCACTATTGTTCCGATATTCTCGCCCTCAACGGCTCTGACAATATTATCAGGGTCATTAAGGTTGAACACCAAAATCGGTATATCATTTTCAAGGCACATAGCCGCTGCCGTTGTATCCATTACGTGCAAGCGCTTCTCTACTACCTCTGCAAGACTGATTTCATCAAACTTAACAGCATCTTTATTAGTTTTCGGGTCACTGTCATACACACCGTCAACATTCGTTGCTTTAAATATAACGTCTGCATCTATCTCACATGCTCTGAGCGCTGCAGCAGAATCGGTTGAACAAAACGGATTGCCCGTTCCGCAGCCAAACACCACAACTCTGCCTTTCTCAAGATGCCTTACCGCTTTATTACGGATATAGGGCTCAGCCACCTCATGCATTGCAATCGCTGTCTGCACTCTTACCTCTACGCCGAGCTGCTCAAGCGCATCGCTCAATGCCAGCGCGTTTATTACAGTTGCAAGCATACCCATATGGTCTGCACGAGTGCGGTCCATCTTGCCGCTTGTACGGCCTCGCCAGAAGTTTCCGCCGCCAACAACTATAGCAACCTCAGCGCCCAAGCCTACAACCTTTTTTATGCTTTCACAAATAGTTAAAACAGTGTCAAAATCAATTCCAACGCCCTTTTCACCGGCCATAACCTCGCCGCTTACCTTAAGGAGTATACGTTTATACTTTGCTGACACGGTAACACCTCCTAAAATATTATTATTATTTTACAATATTCCACCTAACTTGTAAAGTAGAAGTTGACATAAATAACTAAAATAAATTAAAAAAATCACCGAAGCTTTCACTTCGGTGATTTGAAATGTTTCTTATTTTACCATATTGGCAACTTCAGCTGCGAAATCGTCTTCTCTCTTCTGAATACCCTCGCCCTTTTCATAGCGAACATACTCAACAACCTTGATGTCTGAGCCAAGCTTCTTAGCTACGCTCTCAACATACTGCTTAACGTTCATGCTGCTGTCCTTAACGAACTCCTGCTCAAGCAAGCAGTTTTCTTTGTAGAACTTGCCAACCTTACCTGCAACAATCTTCTCAAGAACTGCGTCAGGCTTGTTTGCCATCTTCGGGTCCTCCTTCATCTGTGCGATGAGGATGCTCTTCTCATGCTCGAGAACCTCAGCCGGAACAGCTGCCTCGTCAAGATAGCCGGGATTTACTGCTGCAATCTGCATGCAAACATCCTTAGCCATAACCTTGAACTCGTCATTAGCAGCGATATCAGCGCTTGTGTCAAACTTTGCAAGAACAGCAATTTTACCACCTGCATGAACATAGCTTGATACAACACCGTCAAGTCTTGCAAAACGGCGAACCTTCATGTTCTCACGAACAACGAGGAAGTAATCCTGAACCATCTGCTCAACTGTCTTGCCGTCTTTAGCGCAAGCGAGGAGAGCGTCTACGTCAGCAGGATTCTCGTTAAGAGCAACGTTTGCGATATCAAGGCAGAGAGCCTTAAATCCGTCGCCGCCTGCAACGAAGTCTGTTTCTGAGTTTACCTCAAGAAGTACGCCTGCAGCATCAGAAGCTACTGCTACAACCTGTCCCTCTGCGGCAACACGGCTTGCCTTCTTTGCCTGTGATGCAAGGCCCTTTTCACGCAAAAAGTCTACGGCTTTGTTAACGTCACCGTCGCACTCCACGAGTGCCTTTTTGCAATCCATCATTCCGCAACCGGTCTTCTCACGAAGAGCCTGTACGTCTTTAGCTGTGAAATTCATATCTTTTACCTCCGATATATAAAGTTAATGCCCGCAGATTTCAGCGGGCATTGAGTCGTTTTTCTTACTCTGCAGCTTCCTCAGTTGTTTCCTCAACCTCAACTGCAGCAGAACCCTGCTCGCCCTGCTTGCCCTCAAGCACTGCATTAGCAATCGTTGCAGCGATAAGCTTAACAGCACGGATTGCATCGTCGTTGCCCGGGATTACATAGTCAATCTCATCGGGGTCGCAGTTTGTATCAACAATAGCAACAATCGGAATGTTGAGCTTCTTTGCCTCAGATACTGCGATGCGCTCTTTGCGCGGGTCAACAATGAAAAGTGCTGCGGGAAGGCTCTTCATATCCTGGATACCGCCAAGATACTTCTCGAGCTTCTCAATCTCAAGCTTGAGCTTGATAACTTCCTTCTTGGGAAGAAGGTCGAAAGTGCCGTTTTCTTCCATCTTGCGAAGCTGGTTAAGACGGCGGATACGAAGCTGAATGGTGTTGAAGTTGGTCATCATTCCGCCGAGCCATCTGGCGTTTACATAAGGCATCTCGCAACGAACTGCCTCTTCCATAACGGAATCCTGAGCCTGCTTCTTTGTGCCGACGAAGAGAATTGTCTCTCCCTCAACTGCGAGGTCACGAACGAAGTTGTATGCAACCTCAAGGTTTTTTACTGTCTTCTGAAGGTCGATGATATAGATACCGTTGCGCTCTGCAAAGATATACTCTGCCATCTTAGGATTCCATCTTCTGGTCTGGTGACCGAAGTGAACGCCTGCCTCAAGAAGCTGTTTCATAGATACTACTGACATTTGTTTTCCTCCTTTGGTTTTTTACCTCCACCGTGCGTCAAACCCCGACTGAAGCCTTGCGGCACCGTCAGCCAAGTGGCACAGTGTGCGTAGTATGATACCGAAACATTATATCACGCAAATTTCAACATTGCAAGTACTTTTTTACAAAATTTAGTTTGAACCGAAAAAGCCCGAAAAAACGCCTTTTTTACGTCGTGGCCACGTAGGCGCCGATTTAACAAGTATGGTGTCCTCCCCGATTACCTCTATGTCCTGACAGGATATTACTATATCGTCCTCCCTGCCAAGCAATCCGAAACATTTGGGACGCCCGTATATAACAAGACTTATCACCTTTGCCTCTTTTATGTCTATCTCAACATCACATATGCAGCCTAACGCACATCCGTCGGATATGCATATTACCTCTTTATGCTTTAAATCCTGTACTCTGCAGCTCATAAAACCCCTCCCGTACATTATATGCACGAAGGAGGGGTTTTGTTACTGCTTATTTATCTCTGAACTTGCTGCTCCTTACAGGGTGACGCAGCTTCCTGAGCGCCTTTGCCTCTATCTGACGTATACGCTCACGTGTTACCTGGAACTGCTCGCCAACCTGTTCAAGAGTGTGGCATCTGCCGTCCTCAAGGCCGAAGCGAAGTCTGATAACTGCTTCCTCACGGGGTGTCAATGTTTTCAAAACATTGTCTATGTCCTCATTGGTTATTGTCTTGAGCGCTGCCTCGTCGGGCGCAAGAGCATCTTCGTCGCGAATAAAGTCCATCAGGCGACTGTCTTCCTCAGGGCCTATCGGTGTTTCCATCGAAACAGTTTCCTGTGCAACACGCATAATCTCGCGCACTCTTTCAACAGGAAGCTCCATTACTTCTGCTATCTGCTCTTCACTGGGCTCACTGCCGTTTTCGTGCAAGAGTTGACTCTGCGCTCTCTTGAGTCTGTTTATTGTTTCAACCATATGAACGGGGATTCTAATAGTTCTTGCCTGGTCGGCAATCGCTCTGGTTATTGCCTGACGTATCCACCAGGTTGCATAGGTTGAGAACTTGAAGCCTTTGGTGTGGTCGAACTTTTCAACAGCCTTGATAAGTCCAACGTTTCCCTCTTGAATAAGGTCTAAAAAGTGCATTCCTCTGCCCACATAACGCTTTGCAATGCTTACAACCAAGCGCAAGTTTGCCTCTGTAAGACGCTTCTTTGCTTTCTCGTCGCCGTTTAATACCTTTTCCGCCAAGTCCCTTTCCTCTTCTGCTGAAAGCAACGGCACCCTGCCTATCTCCTTAAGATACAGCTTAACAGGGTCATCAAGCGAAACGGCGTCAAAATTCATCGCTTCGTCAAGGTCCTCCGCCTCTGCCTCTTCCATTTCAAGTTCCTCAGCAGTTGGCTCCTCTGCGTTAAGGTCGATATCTATTTCAAGAATTGTATCGTCCTTGTCGATTTCGTTTGATGACATAAACTGACTGGCTGTCTTTTCAATATCAAAGTCGTCGTTATCTATGCCCATTTGCTCCTTGTCAAAATCAATTGAACTCATTATTTTTTATCTCCCCTCTTGGTTTCACTGAATTCCTTTAATTTTTGTGCCCATTGAGTTTCGTCCATCTCGGATACACCCGTTGCTGTCAAGCGGTTTTTCTCCACCCTCAGCTTACGTATGCAGCCCTCAAGCTCCGCTTTGGCAACATCTCCGCTGATGCTTTTGTTTGAAATCTCAACTATTCGTCCCATTTCATCAGGAGTGAAGCTGCCGCTGAAAAGCGTTATATCAGGAATCATGGCATTGTCTACTATTTCCTTGATTCTGATATATATGCGACGGTTAAACTCTGTTACAAAATCGTCCTCACCTATGTCAAACTCATAGAGCAGTGACGGATGTAACATAAATATATTCAAAACAGTTTCCTCTGCCACAGCCGCTCTTAAGTTAGCTGTTCGCTCAGGATTTATCCTGTCTTGTGACACGGGTCTTTCGATAATCTTGTTTAACGCTTTCTTGTCCTCACCTTTTTTGCGGCGTTTATAAAGAATATCTATTTCTCTTTTGAGGCTATCAAGCGGTATCGCATATTCCTGTGAAAGCTTACCTGCATACAGCGAGCGTGCAATCTCGTCATTGACTGAGGCAAGTATCTGCGCTGCCTCGCGCAAGTATCCAAGCTTGCCCGAATCAGTATCAACGTCAAACTTAACCTTTGCCTCGTTTAGCCTGTACTCGATATCGTTGCCTGCACTCTCAAGAAGCATCTTGAATCGCTCGGCACCAAACTTTTTGATGTATTCGTCAGGGTCTTTAGCCTCAGGAAGCCTGAGCACTCTGACATTTACGCCTGTTTTGCTCAATATGCCTATCGTTCTGTTTGTTGACTTCTGACCTGCGGTGTCCGCATCCATTGTGACGATAATTTCATTTGCATAGCGAGACAGCAAGCGTGCCTGTTCATCTGTAAACGCTGTTCCGCAAGCCGCCACCGCATTGTCAAATCCCGCCTGATGCATAGCGATAACATCCATATAGCCTTCGCACAGGATGATGCTCTCTGCCTTTGAGTTTTTCGCAATATTCATCGCATACACATTGCGGCTTTTGTTATAAACAGGTGTGTCAGAGGTGTTGATATACTTTGCGGGTGAATCGTCATCAGGCAGAATACGTCCGCCAAAGGCGACCACGTTTGAACGCAAATCTATAATCGGGTACATCACCCTGCGTCTGAATCTGTCAAAATATCCTTTTGAGTTTTTGCGTGGGGTTATGAGGTTTGCCTGAACCATCAGGTCGTCGCTGAAGCCCTTTGATTTAAGGTGCTTATACAGCCCGTCCCACGAATCAGGCGCAAAGCCCAGTCCAAAGCGACGGATTATGTTAGGCGTCAGCCCGCGCTGAGTGAGATAGTTAAGCCCCGCCTTGCCGTTTTCAGACATAAGCTGAGCGTGAAAATACCTCGCCGCTTCTCTGTTTACCTCATACACACTCATTCTCAGCCGTTGCAGCGAGTCGTCATATCCCTCTTCGGGCATCTGCAGACCGCTTCTGTCTGCAAGCAGCCTTACCGCCTCCATATAATCGACGTTTTCCATCCTCATACAAAAGGTTATAACGTCGCCGCCGACTGCGCAGCCGTAGCAATAAAACGAGCCGTTTTTGGGATAAACGGTGAACGAGCCCGTCTTTTCGTTATGAAACGGGCACAAGCCGACGAGGTTGCCGCCTGCACGTTTAAGAGTAACGTAATTTGACACCACAGACTCTATATCGTTTCTTACTTTTACCTCGTTTATAAACACATCGCTAAGCTTCACACAGTCACCTCCCTTATATTATTGGCAGTTTTTTCATTAGTATTTCCAAGAATGTGGAATGAAAAAGTCTTCAAACACTTTTGCCGCGTATCTGTCTGTCATTCCAGCTATATGGTCTACTGCGGCGCGTTCAACGCCCTCGTTTTCCATTATAAACGCATACTCTTTTGATATCCTGTCAGGGTTCTTAACGCAATATTCAAAAAGCCAGCCTATCATATCGCCAACCTTATTCTCCTCTTTCTTGGCAACAGGGTTTGTGTAAACACTGTCAAAAAGGAAGCTGTGAAGCTGCACATATTTTTCGTCAACGTGCGGCTCCAGCACAATATCGTCCTCACTGGCTTTTATTGCGCTCATTACAAGTGTATTTATGCGCTGAGATTTTGTAAATCCAAGCGTTTGTCTTATTTCAATAGGGATATCATTTTCAGTAAGTATTCCTGCTCTTACAGCATCGTCTATGTCGTGATTTATATAGGCTATGCGGTCGCTCAGCCTGACGATTCTTCCCTCAAGGGTGTCTGCCCAGTCGCCTTTAGTGTGGCACAAGATGCCGTTTCGCACCTCTTTTGTAAGATTTAGGCCTTGTCCTTGCTTTTCAAGCTTTTCAACCACTCTCACGCTCTGCTCGTAATGCCTGAAGCCGCCGTCAAACAGCTTATCAAGCGCTCTCTCGCCTGCGTGACCGAAGGGTGTGTGACCTAAGTCGTGCGCCATTGCGATTGCTTCAGTTAAGTCCTCGTTGAGCCTGAGCGCTCTGGCAATAGTTCTGGCTATCTGCGCCACTTCAATCGTGTGCGTCAAGCGAGTGCGGTAATGGTCTCCCTCCGGAGATAAAAATACCTGAGTTTTATGTTTAAGACGGCGAAACGACCTTGAATGTACAACCCTGTCCCTGTCACGCTGATAACAAGTACGCAAGTCACACTCCGGCTCGGCTGCGTCCCTGCCCTGTGAGCAATCGCTGAACGCCGCCTTGTCACTGAGCAGAATATGCTCCATTCGCTGAGTATATTCTCTGGGTGTTTCCTTGTTGATATCCATAACGTCACCGCCTTTTATATACACTTCTAATCATATTATTCGACAAAAAACTGATTTACCCTCTTTTTAAATCTTTACAGGCGCAAATCTTTCGTTTCCCTCAACCACCTGTATTCTGCCGCCTGAGGCATCGATTACATCCGCCTTAAGCTTCATAAGATTCTCGGTTTCAACAGAAAAACGCACCGTAACAACATCGGTAAACTCAGCCGATTTATCTATTACGCCGTGCTCACTGAGCAGACTGTCAATCTTGCCGTAATCTGAGTAATCAGCAGTTACATAGCAGTCTGTAACGGGGCACATTGTAACAAGGCCTGCGGCGTCAAGCGCAATCCTTGCTGAATGCGAATAGGCGCGCACAAGGCCGCCTCCACCCAACAAGATTCCGCCGAAATAGCGCGTTGTCACTATCAGCACGTCCGTCACGCCCGACTTGTTTATCACGTCTAAGGTGGGGATGCCAGCGGTGCCCTGCGGCTCAGCATCGTCGGAATAACGCTTTACGCTGCCCTCCCTCAACGAATATGCATACACGTTGTGGGTTGCGTCCCAATACTTTGACCTGCGGTGAGCAATTATATCTATTGCCTCTTGCTCTGTTTTTACAGGATATGCCGCTGCTATGAACTTTGAACGACGCTCGATATATTCAGCCTCGCCCTGCTTGGACACCGTTATATACTTGTTCACCGTACGTCACCCCTCAATTCAGATAATATAAACAATTCCGCAACCGAAAATACGATTGCGGAATCTAAAACAACTATAATAGGATTACTTATCCTGCATATTAAAGCGCTTCTTAAATCTGTCAACACGTCCACCGGTATCGACCAGTTTCTGTTTACCGGTAAAGAAAGGATGGCAGTTTGAGCAAATATCCAAACGGATATTCTCCTTTGTTGAGCGAGTTTCAAACTCAGCTCCGCAAGCACATCTAACAACAGTTGTTTCGTACTTAGGATGGATTCCCTCTTTCACGTATGTCACCTCTTTCTTATTCATTGGGATTTCTTTAACGAAAAAATGATATCACATCATTCAACTAATTGCAAGTGTTTTTTTATATTTTTTTCTTTTTACTTTTTTTATCCCAATTCTATTGCCTTTTTCAACGAGAATGAATACAAATATGACGGCTTACTGTGCATCTTATAATTTGACGAAAACGCCTGTGCATAAACCTCAAGCTGCTTTGTGTATTTTTCAATCAACTGCTGCTCTGTGCAATTTCTGTCGGTCTTGAAATCGAGGATTGTTATTGAATCGCCCTCGAATATTACACAGTCTGCAACGCCCTGAACAACAATTTTTTCATCACTTTCACATTCAGGCTCAATCTCAGAGGCAGACATCTCATATATAAATCTGCTTTCCCTGAGCACTCTGTCAGCCGCCTTAATGCGCTGATAAATATCACTCTCAAAAAATGCCGTTACAGCCCCAGTATCAATTGCGGCGCCTTGCTCAACGCTTAGCTTGCCTTCGCTTACAAGCCGCTCTACCTCATCGGCAACGCTGATACTTGCACTCTCATAGTCTGCATAGCACATAAAGCGGTGCGTTGCGGTGCCCTTTTGGGCAGGGGTAAGTGTTTCGTTTGTGATAAACGCAGGACGTGCAGTGCACAAAAACTGTCCGTCATACACACTCTTTGCCAAGCTTGAAACCGAATACTTTGACTCTATATTAAGCAGTCGGCGGTTTACGTATTCAAAGTCAAGATACTCGGACATATCCATATCAACATACTCAATCTCAGCCTGTGTTGCCTCGTCAGGTTCAACCATCGGCTCATGAATTTCAACTTTTATCTCAGCCTCAGTCGACGAGCAGTTAAGCCCCTCGCCCGCAAGCTCTAAAAGCGGCTTAGCCGATTTGTTCAGCAAGCAAGTCATATAAAGCCACTGCGCATAGCTTCTGCAGGTTCTGACTGCGTATGAATCCAAGCTATCGGCGTTCGATGCCCAGTCAGAGCGAAGCTTTGCGGCGGCGTTTAAAACATTCTTCGCATACTTTTTATCCGCGCAGGTGATGACAAGCTTATCCTGTGCCCTTGTCAGAGCAACATACAAAAGACGCATCTCCTCAGCCACATTGCAAGCCGACTCCTTTATAGATATAGCCGCTCTTGGAAGCGTATCGTACTTAATCGAACGCTCATCATCACAAATTCGTATGCCGATGCCGAGCTGTTCGTCCACCGCTATAAAGTCCCTCTCATCTAAAGTGCTGAACGCCCGACTTGTATCAAACAGTATGCACACAGGCGCTTGCAGTCCCTTAGACTTATGTATGCTCATTATTCTTACCACGTCATCAGTGCTAACTATAGATGCGCTGCGCAAGTCTGAGCCGTTTGCCTCAACCGAGTCCATAAACCGCAAAAACGCGGTAAGCCCCTTAAAGCCTGTGGACTCATATTCTGCCGCATACTGAGTAAGCACCAACAGATTTGCTCGACGCGATGCGCCGTCTTCCATAGCACGCACAACGGCTGAAAGCCCTATATCGTCGAACACCTTGCTTATAAGCTTATCGGCGGGGAATGTATTTGCCCAGTTTCTGTAACGGCTGAGCTTTTTAAGGAATGTCGCCGCTTTGTCGTTTGTTTTTGCATATTTTAACAAGGCTGAATAAAGCGTGCCCGTTTTGTCGCAAAGCCTGAGCTGAGCCATCTCCTCAGCTGTGAATCTGAACAGGGGCGACATCGCAGTTGCAAGCAACGGGATATCCTTTAGCGGATTATCTATTGCACGCAGTAACGACAGCGCAATAACTATCTCCTCTTTTGAGAAAAAGGCAGAATCAGACTCGGTCCACGCAGGCACCAAGCGCGCCTTAAGCGAAGACATAACTGTGTCCACAGAATTGTATGAGCGCATCATTATTATGAAGTCGCTGTAACGCACACGACGCAGTTGACCGTTTTCGCCCGTCACCTGCATTCCGCTGTCAACAGCGTTTCGAATATAATCGGCAACGAAATTTGCCTCGTCAGATACATCGCCATCTATTATATGCAGCTCGGCGGCAGGCTCGTCTGAATCGGGGAATGTGCCCTTTGCCTCAAGCCTGTCCTCAGGCAGATAGTCCATCTCTGCCGCTTCCTTCGACATTAAAAGCGAGAACACGAAATTAACAAAATCGCATATTCCCTTGCGGCTTCTGAAGTTTCCGCTAAGAGAGATTTTAGACGGATATACTGTGCCGTCATACTCAGGATATGTTTCCTTTTTATTTATAAAGTTGACGGGGTTTGCTCTCCTGAATCTATAAATGCTCTGCTTGACATCGCCAACCAAAAACAAGTTTTTACCCCTGTCCGACAAGGCGTAAAAGATTGCGTTCTGCAAATCGTTTGTATCCTGATATTCGTCTACAAGCACCTCTTTAAAGCGAGTGCAAAGCTCGGTATCTTTAGGTTCAGGTGTGCCGTTATTGTTATCACACAAAAGGCGCAAAGCCGCTCTTTCAATATCGTCAAAGCCGTAGAGGTTGCGCTTGGTTTTAAGCGCATACAGCCTTGATTCAAACAGCGTTACGGTTTCGCAGAGCGTTTTAACCAAGCCTTTTAACTTAGCTATGTCCTCTGCGCACTGCTCTTGTGTTGCCGAGAACTGCTTTTCGAGCGTTTGCAAGGCGCTTTTCGCCTCATCAAAGGCGTGCTTTGCGTATTCTTTTAAGTTAACATCCGCATTTCTTACAGGAGAGAGCGAGGGCTGCGAATACATAACTATTTCGTTTCTTACAGCCGAGTATTCTCCCTTAGCCGCCGCTTTCCTAAGTCTTGCATACAGCTCACGCAAGGCAGCTATAGCAGGCAGATATTTACTGCCGAGCACCTCGTCGAGAGATATAGTATCGCAAACCGTGATAAGCATATTCCAGTTGTAATCCGCAGTATCAAACGCAGTCTTTAGCAAGAGCTTGCCCCACTCGGATGAGTCAACATTTTCTACTGAATAGAGTCGCTGCATATTCTCAAGCCAAGTTTCAGGAAACGGCAGAGTTTTTGCGTAACTATGGATTTTTCGCACCGCTTTTTTTGCGGTATCAAACCCGTATTCTGCGCCGAGCGCCGCAACCAAAATTTTGAACTCCTCCGGCGACTGCGCAAGCATATCTGAAAACGCCTCGTTGAGCGCTCTGTTTTCCATAACAGAAAGCTGCTCCTTTGTGGCGATTTTGAAGTCGGCATTTATATTGGCTGATTCAAAATTATCGCGCACCAAGTTGATGCAGAAAGAGTCAATGGTGCCTATTTCTGCAATGTTAAGGTCTGCTTTTTGCTGCATAACCCTGATGTTATCGGGGTTCTCTGCAAGGTAAGCGGTGAGATTTGAGGATATACGTTCACGCATTTCGGCTGCTGCCGCATTGGTAAAGGTTACAATGAGCATATCGCTTATATCAATCGGCGATGTTCTGTCTGTTATTCTGCCGAGCACGCGGTTTGACAAAACTGCTGTCTTTCCCGAGCCTGCCGCAGCAGATACCAAAACACTGCCTCGACTTTCCAGCGCTTTTGCCTGTTGCTGTGTTGGTTTAAACGCCATCTACTCCGCCTCCTCTGCCAATTTTTCAAGTGCCTGAGCAAGCGTATACTTCTCGGCTTTACGGTTAAGCTCGCTGTTGTGTCTGCACACAGCTGCGTAGTCGCAATATTTGCACGCAGAGCCGTTAGCTGTATCCACAGGGTCAACCACTATTTCACCCGCGTGAATTGCGTTGCCCATAGCCTCAATTATACCGAAAACCTTGCGCTTTATGTTGTCAAAATCTTCCTTGCTTGCAATCCACGACTGCTTGCGATTTGACTTCGGATAATACGGTATATACCTACCCTCTGAGCTGTTATCCATTGCGTTGAGCACCGACGAATCGTTGATAAGCAACCCTTTCATTGAGAGCGCGTTATCCTGCTCAAGCTTTATCTTATCGTTAGAGAGGTTTCTGTCCGCTTCCTTGACAGAGCGCTTTGACGGCATATACAGCACGCCTGCGCACTCGGGGTTTTCATAAAGGTCGCTGTCGATTATAGCAAAAAGGTAGAGCAGCATCTGCATATTTATTCCGCAGAAAATATCCGACATATCAAACTGCTTTGAGCCCGACTTATAATCAACAACTCTGACATAAGTTTTGCCGTCTACCTTATAGATGTCAACCCTGTCAACTGCGCCCCTGAGCACGACTGAGCCGTCCTTGATTTTTATTTTTACCGCCTCAAGCTCATCTCCGATTCTCAACTCAAACTTGTCAGGTGAAAACTCACTTTGAGCCAGCTCGTCACCTATTCTCTCAAGCACGTTATCAAGGATGATTGCGATTCTCTCAACAAGGAACAAAAACTCCTTATCAAGCTGGTCATAACCGCCAAACGTTGAATCCGAATACTCCCTCAAAAGCTGAGTAATTTCCTCTCTGCGCTGCTCTTTCGTAAGCGAACTAAGTCCGTCGCCGTGACCTGATACGGCTTTTTCAAGCACATAGTGAATCAAGGTGCCCTTTTGCAGCACGTCAAGCTCAGCCGATTTTGACGGCTTTGCCTTAAGTCCAAATTCGCAAAAATACGAAAACGGGCATTTACTATAGGTTTCAACCTTTGATGCGGACATTTTTATGTCTTTACCAAACAGGCTCATAGCGGTGTCACTCTCAAGTGCCGCTTCTGAGGGCTTGCTCATAATCGAATCAACAAGCGCCTGCTCCGAAAGTCCACGTGCGTGCAACGCTTCGCTGAGGCTCTTTGCCATAACGTGATGCTCGTGAGACGAAACAAGCTCCACAGCGGGCAGCACGCCTTCTAAGCGGTCAAGCTCTGTATCACTTGAGCGCACACATTCTATACCGCTTATTTTATCACAAAGCAGGTTTACAAACTCACTCTTAGTAACCGTTTCGCCTAAAAGCGACGACATATGATATGTTATTATCAGCCTCTCTGACGGGCTGCAAAGCGAGGTATATGCGATAAACCGCTCATCTATTGCGGTTTCTCTTGCATAATCAGGCATTTTGAGTCCGCCGTCTTTGAGCTTGCGGCGGTCACTCAGGCTGAGCAAGCCGCCCTGTCTTGCGGCGCTTGGAAACATTGCATAGTTTGCGCCTATCACAAACACTATCCTCTGGCCGCCAATTCTTATGCGGTCTGCCGAGCCTATAATTACCTCGTCAAGCCTGTCGGGTATGGCTGATATGTCACAAGTGGAAATCAGCATATTAAACAGGCTGATAAACTCAGCCTTGCCGCAGCTTTCTTCACCAAACGCTCTTACTGTGTTATCAAGGCACTCGATGAGAGTATCCCAGCTTTGACGGTTTATTGATGCAAAATAGCCGTCGCCGTCAAACTCCAGCGTTTTGGCATAGTTTATCAACGCCTTATCCGCCTTAATGGAGATAAGCATTTTGTAAATCTCGCCACAGATATGCTTTACGTTGCCTGACTCGAGCGCCTTAGACAGCTTAACAAGCGGCTCAACCACCTTGCAACGCATCTCTTCTAACCGCTCTAACTGCTTTTGGTCAAAATCTGCATTGAGTCCGTTGGGGTTTTCTTTCCACTGTTGCTCCCAGTCACGACCCCTCTTATTCCACATAAGAACGTAGTTTTCAAGCTCGCACGCTTGCTCAATGCTAAGCGGTGACAGCACGCTCTTAACATACGGTATCATAAACTCAGTTTGATAGTTTTCTGCCGCACACATAAGCGCATTCAGCACAAATCTCATCAGCGCAAGAGAGTCTGCCTCCACACGCCTGTCACTAAAGCAGGGTATGGAATATCTCTCAAACGCATTTGTAAGCAAGCGGTGATAGCTCTCTATATCTCTGGCTATAACCGCAAAATCTCTATAAAGGTAGCCTTTCGTTCTCACTAAGCGGCGTATAGTTCTTGCAACGTAATCCGCCTCATCGTACATATTGGTACAACTGCAAACAGTAACGCACGAATCCTTATCGTTGCCGTCAACGTCGAGCCCTCTGAGCACTCGGTCAACGTCCTCAATCTGCGTGCCTGCAAACCTGTGGCTTTCCTCAAGCACAACGCACGGCGCAACCGCAACCGAGTTACGCTTTGCGCA
This sequence comes from Acutalibacteraceae bacterium, assembly GCA_045579085.1. Classification (GTDB taxonomy): domain Bacteria; phylum Bacillota; class Clostridia; order Oscillospirales; family Acutalibacteraceae; genus RGIG2206. The sequence continues at coordinate 29,459 of JAZNLO010000024.1, read as the reverse complement.
GTCTATAACTGCAGAAATCGTGCGCTTTACGTTTGAAAACAGCCCCATTGAATGCTCATAGTCATCAATGGAATCTGCGCAAAACGTAATATAAACGTCCTTTGCGGTGCGAATGATATGCTCAAGCACGGCAAACTGCTGCTCTGTGAAGCCCTTAAAGGCATCGATAAACACGCTTCTGCCGCTGAAATAGTCTACACTTTCGAGCGACTCGCACAGTCTGGTAAGGTCGTCAAGCGGGTCGCTGAAGCGTTCTGACAAGAGCGCTTCATAAGTGCCGATTATGAGCGAAAGGTCATGCGCCTTGCTCTTTAAAGCGCCCTGAGAAAACTCCGATGCGCCTGTTAAATCATCAACCGATATACGCGAGCGCTTAAGCTCATTTACAAGCTCAAGAACAGAGCCGCAAAATTCCGAGCTCTCACAGCTACGTGAATACACCTCTAAAAAGCTTTTCACCTTACGCACAGCTCTGCACATCATCAGCATTTTGACACCGTCATCCGCCTTGAATCCCGAGCCGACTTTGCCTAACTGCTCAACACACTCTGCGAGTCTTGAAAAGCTTGTAACCTCAACCACGTCGGTTGACACGCTGCCGAGTAGCTTGAGCATTGCGCGCTCGCTCTCAAAGTTGTTTTGCTCAGGCACAAGCAGCGCAATGTTGGTTTCGCCTTTCTCTACAAGCTCTGCAATCTTATGCCTGATATAATACGTTTTACCGCTGCCCGCTGTTCCCAGTATTAGATTAAGCACTCTGTTCACCCCCCTGTTTTACCTAAATATAACATATTAATTGTACTAAAAATGCACCACAAACGCAAAACAGCCGCCGTTTTGGCGACTGCTCGTTTTAAAGAATATATACACCTGATTCAAGCAATACCACCGTATCTTGTTCTGATTTGATTACCTGATACACAGGCTCGTCAAAAGTATATAACTGCTCAATCGAATATTTATCTATATCTACACCCTCAATGCATTTGCTTGCACTGTTGCATACAATCAGATTTGAACCGATACTCAACAGCCCCTCAGGACCCGAAAAAGCCTGGTCATTCATACTGCCGATGCGAAGGTCCCATCGCATCGAGGTCATATTATACCTTAATATCGTATCAGCCATTCCAAACGCCACCCAGATATTTCTACCGTCAAAGGTGATGCCCGTCGGCGTGTGGTCTTTATACTTAAACTCGCCGCTCCATACCGTTTCGCCCGTTTCAGAAAACATAACAGCCTTTGAATCGGGATAAACACATACTGTTCTGCCGTCGTTCAAAGTGGCAACGCTGTAATTAACGTAATCATCTAAAACATCGTGGATTTTCTGGTAATTCTCGCCGAACTTTGCACGCAGATAAACGTCCCTCGTTACATTTATAAGCTTATGCGTGCGCAGTGAGTAAAACTTGAACGAAACAACCGCCTTGTCCTCCAGATTCTCCTCTTGAGATACGATTACAAAGCCCTCAGGCGCAGACACTATCTCAACCGCATTTTCTTCATAAACCTTTATCACAGCAAGCCACCTCCCTTACACATTTATATCTTTCTTATGATACAATACATTTCCTCTAAAATCAACAATTTTCTACCCTTATGAAAAAATTTACCGCTCTGCGCTTATCCTTACGCAGAGCGGTTTTGTTTTACAGTTTAAGTGACTTGATAAGCTCCATAGCTTCTGCTGTGTTTTCGTGGTTTCCGAAAGCGGTCAGACGGAAGAAGCCTTCGCCGTTGTTGCCGAAGCCCGCGCCCGGTGTGCCCACAACGCCAACCTTATTAAGCAACAAATCAAAGAACTCCCAAGAGCCCATATTTTCAGGGCACTTCATCCACACATAAGGCGAGTTTTTGCCGCCTGTGTACCAGATACCCATCTCGTCAAACGCCTGAGTCATAATCTGTGCGTTTGTGCGGTAATAATCAAGCACCTGTTTAACCTGCTTTTGTCCCTCTTCGCTGAATACAGCAGCCGCTCCCTTTTGAATAAGGTAAGGCACGCCATTAAACTTGGTTGTCTGACGGCGGAGCCAGAATTTATTAAGTTCAACAGAGTCAACAACCAAGTCGTGAGGCACAATCGTATATCCGCAGCGTGTGCCTGTAAAGCCTGCAGTCTTTGAAAGTGAGCATATCTCAATTGCACACTTTCTTGCGCCCTCAATCTCATATATACTGCGAGGAAGCGACTCGTCTACAACAAATGCCTCGTATGCAGCGTCAAAAAGGATAACAGCCTTGTTATCAAGCGCAAAGTCTACCCAAACCTTGAGCTGCTCTTTAGTGTAAACCGCACCCGTCGGGTTGTTTGGTGAGCAGATATATATTATGTCTGCGTGCATTGAGCTGTCAGGCAGCGGCAAAAAGTTGTTTTCCTTTGTTGCGTTTATATAGGTAATCTTTCTGCCTGCCATTATATTAGTGTCAACATACACCGGATATACAGGGTCCGGCACCATTACTGTGTTATCAACAGAGAAAATATCAAGAATATTTCCGATATCGCTCTTTGCGCCATCGCTGATGAAGATTTCGGTTTCGTCAAGCTCTACGTTCCTCTTGGCATAGTAATCCTTGACTGCCTTGTGCAAGAAGCCGTAGCCTTGTTCAGGGCCATAACCCTTGAAGGTGGACGCATCAGCCATATCTGCAACGCCCTGCTGCAATCCCTTGATTACCTCGTCGCAAAGTGGACGTGTAACGTCGCCTATTCCCATACGGATGATTTTGCGGTCAGGATTGTTTGCACTAAACTCGTTAACCTTCTTTGCTATAGTTGAAAAAAGGTAAGACTCTCCTACGTTTAAATAATTTGAATTGATTTTCAGCATAGTTTCCTCCTTAAATAAGCTCGCCGTCGTAAACAAAGGTCGCCGGACCGGTCATATTAACTGTGCCGTCGGGCATATACTTAATCACAAGGTCGCCGCCACGCAGCTTTATGGTAATATCCTCCCCTATGGGTGAGATGCCGTTTTCAACTGCTGCTACGCACACTGCACAGGCTCCCGTGCCGCATGCCCACGTTTCACCGCTGCCGCGCTCCCAAACGCGCATTTTAAGCGTCTTTTTATCTATAACCTCAACGAACTCTGTGTTTACCCTCTCAGGAAACATTGGGTCAAACTCAAAGTTGGGTCCGATTTTTTCTAAGTCTAAGGAGTCGATATCCTCTGTGAACATAACGCAATGCGGATTGCCCATTGAAACACAGGTTATCTTATGAAAACCGCCACCAACCTTGCAAAGCTTGCCTATAACCTTTTCGGTATCGGATAAAACAGGAATGTTTGCTGCTGCAAGCTCAGCCTTGCCCATATCAACCGATATGCTCTCAACAACGCCGTCTGCCACCTTGAGCCTGAGCGTCTTGATTCCGCTGAGCGTTTCAAGTGTGAACTCTGTTTTATCGGTAAGCCCTCTCTCGTACACATATTTTCCTATGCAACGTGTAGCGTTTCCGCACATTTTGCCCTCGCTTCCGTCGAGATTGAACATACGCATACGAAAATCAGCCACGTTGGACTTCATTATCATAACGATTCCATCACCGCCGACGCCGAAACGTCTGTCACTGATTTTTTCAGCAAGCTTCTCAGGGTCTTCTATTTGCTGGTTGAAACAATTGAAATATATATAATCGTTGCCTATTCCGTGCATTTTTGTAAATTTAAGGCCCATATTTACACCACCTTTTCATATAATGGGATTATACAACACTTATTCGCTATAGGCAATAGTATTTTCAAAACTTTTATTAATTTAGGGTTGACAAAATTGTGGGAATGGAATATACTATGTTAGCGTTAAGATATGGTGCCATGGCCAAGTGGTAAGGCAAAGGTCTGCAAAACCTTTATTCCCCAGTTCAAATCTGGGTGGCACCTCCAGAAAAAAGCACATCTGCTCTGCAGGTGTGCTTTTTTTCAACTAAATCCGTCCTTACGGACGGGATAAATCCCACTATCGTGGGGTGAAATCACTTCGTGATGAAATCCGACTTCGTCGGGATAGGCGGACGGATTTAATTTCATTTGAGGCGGCACGCCGAAGATTTCATCCGAACGGAGTGAGGATTTCATCGCGCCTCGCGCGATTTCATTAAAACCTTCCCCCTCGCCTTTATCGCATCGTTTTGACGACAGGTATTGAAAAATATTAGAAAATGTGATATAATAATATCACATAAACTTATAAAAGGGAGAAATGCAATATGTTACAACTCAAAAACAACATATTTGAAAATATTGAAACTACCCCAAAAGAACATTATACATTTCAATTTGATCCGAGCGCAATAGTACCTGTTGAGAAAAAATATATAGGGCTAATGAAAAAACGAATGTTAGGTTCTATTATTGCTGGATTACTTCTCATAATTATCGGCATTTTTTCGGATAGAGCATTTCTCGGATTTGGAGTAGGCGTATTATTTATTAGCGTGGTTGGACATATTAAGGGGATTTCAGCTTACAAAAAACTTTATGCAAAAAGCAAAGACAAGTACACAAAAACATTGTATGATTATACCTTATATGACGATTTCTTGATTGTTTGGATTTCCTCAGATGACGCAATTCGACAAATAAAAGTGAGATTGGGCGAAATCAAAAAAGCACAAGTGATTGCAGATATTCTTGTTATGGAAATTGATGGGCAATTATTTCTTATGAAGAAAGACGAATTGGTTGAAAATTCTTATTTTCTTACCGTTTGCAACAAAAAGTAAGTGGCATCTTTTTTGTCAACACGCTCCAAAAAGAAAATCCGTTCACGATAGTGGGCGGATTTTTTCTCATTTATACTATGATAACAAAAATCATTACAATAATTTTTGTTACAACATTGTTATCCGTCTTGATTTACATAAAATATTGTGTTAGTATTTAATGAGTGTCTGATTTTGTCGGAAACTGGAGTCTGAAATTCAGGGAGTATATTATGGTTTTCTCAAATCTGTTATTCGTTTTCGTTTTTTTAACGCTTAATTTAATAGTCTATTCCCTTGCCCGAAGCATCAAGGTTAAAAATGCTGTTATGATAGCGTTTTCAATCTGCTTCTATTGCTGGGGTGACCCTAAATATCTTATACTCCTTTTCGGCATGGTTTTCTCTAACTGGGTTTTCTCCCTGTTTATTGAAAAAGCCAAAAGCAGAAAACTGGCTAAGTTCTGGCTCGTTTGCGCTTGTGTTGTAAGTCTTGGGCTTTTGTGCGTATTCAAGTACACCAACTTCTTGGTGGCGAACATCAGCGCAATATTCAACTTGCCCGACTTCGTTACAAACATCGCCTTACCTATCGGTATCTCCTTTTACACATTTCAGGTTTTATCTTATGTTATTGACGTTTATAAGGGTGAGGTTGAGGCTCAGCACTCGTTCTGGCACCTGTTTTTATATGTCAGCCTGTTTCATCAGTGCATCGCAGGTCCGATTGTGCGATACAGCGATGTTTCAAGGGAAATCACCAATCGTCACGTTACCTCACGTGAATTCAGCAGAGGTGTTACGCGCTTTGTAATAGGTCTTTCCAAAAAAGCACTGCTTGCAAACGTTTGCGCAAAAATTGCTGACACTGTCTTGCTCAGCGATGTAGTAGCATCCAACTCTTCCCTATTGGCAGAAAACATCGAAATGCTATCGTCAAAATCCGCAAGCATGCTCTGGCTTGGCGTGCTTATGTATATGCTGCAGATTTATCTCGATTTCTCAGCCTACTCCGATATGGCAATCGGTATGGGCCTTATGATTGGTTTCCACTACAAAGAAAACTTCAACTACCCCTATGTTGCGCACAGCGTGACTGAGTTCTGGCGCAGATGGCATATCTCCTTAAGCAGTTTCTTCCGCGACTATGTTTATATCCCCTTAGGCGGCAACCGCAAAGGTCTGGCAAGAAAGCTGCTTAATATGCTCGTTGTCTGGTTCCTTACAGGTCTTTGGCACGGCGCAAACTGGAACTTCGTATTATGGGGCTTATACTTCTTTATATTCCTTGTGATTGAAAACATCGGTCTTAAAAAGGTGTTTGATAAAGTGCGTGTGCTCGGTCATATCTACCTTTTGATTGTTGTTTTGTTCAGCTGGATAATTTTTAGATTCACCGACCTCACTCTTATGTGGACTGTTGTTAAGGGTATGTTCTGCGCTAACGGCAACCCGATGTTTGATTTTGAAGCAACTACTATGTGGTTTAACAACATCTTCTTTATCACTGTTGCTATTATTGCCTGCACTCCCCTTGCAAAGACAATCGGCACGTTCCTTACCGCAAAGAGTGAAAAGTCTAAGACGATTGCTATAAGCTACGGCACTGTTGAAGTGCTGATTCCGCTGGCGCTGCTGTTATTATCTACTATGGCGCTTGTAGGAGATAGCTACAATCCGTTCATTTACTTCAGGTTTTAGGAGGCGTTGCTATGAATAATAACAAAAAAGTTTTCCTTTTAGTTGACGCCGTTAAATCTGTGCTGTTTATTCTTGCTATGATTGCGGGGCTTGTGATATCTTTTCTGCTGTTTTTGCGTCCGACTGTTTCAGAAAATGAAAAGCGAGAATTGGCTAAATTCCCGGAATACAGTGCTGACGCGCTCATAAGCGGCTCTTACTTTAGAGATATTGACACTTGGTTTTCAGATACGTTCCCGTTCAGAGAACAGCTTATCTCTGCCTACACCTCTATTCAGTCGTTCTACGGAGTTAATACAACCCAGATTCACGGCAATGTTGACGAGGGCGACGATATCCCCGACATACCGAAAAAGCCCGCAGACAAAGACGAAACAAGCGACTCAACCTCATCATCTGCCACTTCCAGTTGGGATATTCCCGACTTGAAAGAGCCTGAAGACGCTGCCGAAACCTTAGGCGGCATACTGCTTGTTGGCGATACAGCTTATGAATATTACAATTTTAACACCAAGCTTGCAGATAGGTACAGCGCTGCCATAAACGCTGCCTCAAACATTTTTAGTGAGGCAACTGTTTATGATATGGTTGTGCCGACAAGCATTTCAATTACCCTGCCGGACAACCTCAAGAGTACCGTTAAAAGCTCTGACCAAAGAAAAGCTATAGATTACCTCTACGGCTCAATGGGTGATAAGGTAAAGTGCGTTGATATTTATGACTCACTGCTTAGTCACCGCAATCAGTATATCTTCTTCCGCACAGACCACCACTGGACTCAGTTGGGCGCCTACTATGCGTATGAGAGATTTGCTGAGGTCAAAGGCGTTGCTCCGTTCTTGCTCGGCAACAGCGAAATCGTCAATTACGAGGGCTTTCTCGGCTCATTCTATGCGGGTACAAACAAGAACGCAAAAATGGAGAAAAATCCTGACGACGTTATGACCATAAAGGCATATAAAGATGCTCACATGAACGTTTACAGAAAAGACGGCTCGCTGCTGTATAGTGACTATCCCATTATCCAGAACGTATCCAACTATAACGCAAGCAACAAGTATGCCTCAGCCTTTATTGCGGGCGATAATCCGTTCACAACCATAGTCAACAACGAGGTTACTGATGGCTCCTCATGCGTGGTGGTTAAGGAATCTTTCGGCAACGCCTTTGTTCCGTTGCTTGTTCCCCATTACCAGAATATTTATGTTGTGGATTACCGCTATTATCAAGGAAGCCTGAAGCAGTTGGTGGCTGACAACGCTGTGCAAGACATTATATTTGTTAACAACATTTCGGCTACCAGAAGCTCTATGCTGATTGGAAATTTAGAGCAGCTTATTGCCAGATAAGCAAAACACACATTAAAAGCCCTTGAGCCTGTCGCTTGACAGGCTCTTTTTTTATGGATATTTAATTAAAATATAAAGATTGTTGTTGTATTGACAAGGCTAATTTGGTAAAATATAAGATAAGAATTGGCGGTGTTTATTTATGAGAAAAACAAAAATAATCTGCACTATGGGTCCTGCGTGCAACAACGAGGAAACCTTGACAGAAATGTGCAAGGCTGGCATGAATGTTGCTCGCCTTAACTTTTCGCACGGCTCTGACGAGGACCATATTAATATGATAAATCTGGTTAAAAAGGTAAGAGAAAAACTAAATATGCCTATTGCCATAATGTTAGATACAAAGGGTCCTGAGTACAGAATCGGCAATTTTGTAAACAACAAAATTTTCCTTAACGACGGTGACACGTTTACGTTCACAACCGATGATATTCTCGGTGATAACACAAGAGTAAGTGTCAGCTACAAGCACCTAATTGACGATTTAACTGTTGGCGATGTGATACTTGTCAACAACGGGCTGGTTTCGTTTAAGGTTACCGCTCTCACCGACACAGATGCGGTTTGCACTGTTATTACAGGCGGCGAGCTTGTCAATAAAAAAAGTATGAGCTTCCCAAATAAAGTTATGCATCAGGTTTACCTCAGCGAGCAAGATAAGCACGACCTCCTAATAGGAATCCAAAACGGAGTGGACTTCATCGCTTGCTCCTTTGTTTCTGTTAAGCAAGACCTGATTGATATAAAGAAGTTTGTTCACGAAAACGGTGGCGAGGACATTGACATAATCGCAAAAATTGAAAACAGGGCCGGCGTTGAAAATATTGAGGAGATTTGCTCCGAGTGTGACGGAATAATGATAGCCAGAGGCGACTTGGGCGTTGAGATTCCGTTTATTGAGGTGCCTGCTATCCAGAAAATGCTGATTACAAAGTGCCGTATGCTCGGTAAACGAGTTATCACCGCCACAGAAATGCTCGAATCTATGATTCATAATCCCCGCCCCACCCGTGCCGAAATCTCTGACGTAGCCAACGCCGTTTATGACGGCTCAAGCGCTGTTATGCTGTCGGGTGAGAGCGCAGCGGGCAAATATCCTGTGCAGACCGTTGCTACGATGGCTCAGATTACGGTTGAAACTGAGAAAAACATCAACTACAAGGGCAGATTCACCAGAGCTCAGTTTGAAATCAAAAACAAACCCGATGCCATCTCTCACGCAAGCTGCGGTATGGCAATAGACATCGGCGCTAAGGCTATAATCGCTTGCTCGCGTTCGGGACTCACCGCAAGAATGGTATCCCGTTTCCGCTGCCCCATCGACATTATCGGTATGACCACTACTAAAAAGGTGTGGTATAAGCTTGCTTTGTCTTGGGGTGTCACTCCTGTTATGAGCGAATCGTTCGATTCAACTGACGTGCTTTTCTACAATGCAAGAATGACTGCTGAGCGTGTTTTCAACCTACAGCAAGGAGACAGCGTTATAATTACAGGCGGTATCACAAACGGAAAATCAGGCAACACAAACCTGATTAAAATCGAAACAATTTAACTTTATAAAAGCATTAAAACAGCCCTGAGCGGTTACGCTCAGGGCTGTTTAATTTGCTTTGTTATGCCTCTACGGTTTCTTTCTCTTGAGTTTCCTCTGCGTATATTTCTGCTGCATGAGCATCATTTAAATCTTCGAAAACAGAGAGCATAGGCTTAACATTCTTATTCTTAATTTTACGGTCGATGTAGTTTTTGGTAATCTTCATTACGAGTCCCGAAAGGGCAACAACACCGATAAGGTTGGGTATGAGCATAAGTCCGTTAAAGGTATCTGAAATATCCCAAGCCAGAGATGAGGTAAGGATTGCGCCGAGCATAATCGTGCAAATATGTATAACCTTATATACCTTGCTGGACTTTGTTCCGAACAGATACTCCCACGCCTTTGTGCCGTAATGCGACCAGCCGAGAACTGTTGTAAACGCAAACAGCAGAATTGCAACAGCTATAAACTTCTCACCAATATTGCCAAAGCTGAATACTGTGTTGAACGCTGAGCCAACCAAAGTTGCGTCGCTGAGTCCCTTTGCCAGAAGTCCGGTTTCGAGGTTATATACGCCTGATGTGAGTACAACCAAAGCGGTCATCGTGCAAACAACCATTGTATCTGCGAACACCTCAAATATACCCCACATACCCTGCTTAACAGGCTCTTTTATGTTAGAGTTGGAGTGAACCATAACTGATGAACCAAGTCCTGCCTCGTTTGAGAAAACGCCTCTCTTGCAGCCCTGAACAATAACTGTCTTGATTGCTGCGCCCGTTGCGCCGCCGACAACTGCAAGCGGCTTGAATGCAGTTGTAAATATTGCCTTGAATGCAGGCAGAATGTTCTGGTAATTTATAGCTATTATGATAAGGCTTCCTGCTACGAAAAGAACAACCATAAACGGTACGATTTTTTCTGCAAAGGATGCTATTCTCTTAAGTCCGCCAAGTATTATCAAAGAGGCTATAATAACAAGCGCAAAGCCGATTGTTACAGAATAAGCGGATACTCCCTCAAACAGCTCAATATCGGTGAGAGCCTTGATAGGAAATGCTGACTCAATATTTACAACTATCTTATTAACCTGTCCCATACTGCCTATACCAAATGATGCAAGCAGTGTAAAGCAAGAGAACAGAATTGCAAGACCCTTGCCTACCCATTTGCAATTCTTAAATGAGCCAAGACCCTCGCTAAGATAATACATTGCGCCGCCTGACCACTCGCCGTCTGGATTCTTACGGCGATAGTACATACCAAGCACGTTTTCTGAATAGTTGGTCATCATTCCGAAAAATGCCGCAACCCACATCCAGAATACCGCTCCTGCGCCACCAACAGTAATAGCTGCGGCAACACCTGCAATGTTACCTACGCCGATTGTTGCTGCAAGCGCAGTGCAAAGCGCCTGGAACGGTGAAATGGATGCCTTGTCCTTACTGTGACCTATAACATCCTTCTTAAACATACTACCAAGAGTGTTTTTTAACCAAAGACCAATATGAGTCACCTGGAAAAACTTCGTCAACACTGTGGTGAGCACACCTGTTCCAAGCAATAGCACCAAGCCCAATGTTGTCCACACGAATGTGTTTATCTCGTCATTAACGGATGCCACACTCTGCAAAAATTCTGACATATATCTTCCTCCTAAAATAAAATACAAAAAAAGAGTATCACGCCAAAGACGCAATACTCTCATAAAAAGGCAATTACAACACAGCCTTGTGCTGTACAGAAAAATTAAAATCTGTCCTTTCGCCTGAGAGATTGAGCGTTTACCGCCTTGCACCTTCGGCACTCTGATTTAACAGAGCTTCTCCAGATTAGTTATCCGCTGACAGTCCTCTCCGCAAATGCGGAACCTGAGAGTGTTACCCCGTGGGAAAGACAAGAATCTACTATAATTCTTATGTCTAATTTCCTGTCAACTTCTCTTAACTAACTATTAAATTTTACCTTATTAGCATATCTTATTTGTCGTATCTTGTCAAGTGCATTTTCCCCAATTGCATTTTCTTCTGCAGAAAATTTTAATCAACAATAAAAAGCAGAAAAAAGCCGCAGTCAACATATTGTTGACTGCGGTTTTTTACCCTCTATATCAGCCTTTATTCTGCGGCTTTATTAAGCTCGTTCAGGCAAGACTTACATATTGAGTGGCCTTTAAACTCAACCAAATCATCAGCTTCGTTGCAAAACATACAACAAGGCTCATACTTCTTGAGGATTATTGTATCGCCCTCAGTGAATATTTCCATTGAATCCTTCTCGTCGGTTATCTTCATTACACGGCGGAGTTCTTTCGGAATTACTATTCTACCAAGACTATCAATCTGTCTGACAATTCCTGTTGCTTTCATTCTTATTTCCCTCTCTTTAACCATATTTTTACAAGTTTTACTAAATTATACTTTATATTGTAGGTAATGTCAACCTTTTTTGGCATATTTTGTAAAATTTTCTTTATTTATTAAAGAGACCTGTTATGAAAGTAAACAAATAATTTAGTGCATACAACGCAATTACCGACGTTACATTTATAAACTCGCCCATTCCCAAAGCGGGCATCACGATTGCCAAAGCCGCTCCAAGACAAACTAAAATCACGGTAATCAGCGAAACAAGACTTGCATACTGGCGGAAATTATATGCTGAAGTGTATCCGTCAACAAAGCCTTTGAACGTTTGCGTAATCATTCTTGCGGCTTCCTTCTCTACGGGCTGAGTCTGTTCTCTCAGGCGGCGAGCAGAGTCTGCCGACATTACCACAACCGTATCCTCAGGTATGCCGTATTTTTCAGCAACAAGCTTGTCGGTAATGTTGGGGTCTGATGTGTCAACCAACAGAGTTACACCAGTATTTATCAGGCGGCGGACGCTGTGCAGCACGTCACGATTTGCGCTGTATCCCACAACAAAGATAGCGGCAATTTTATCGTCTACTGCAAGGTATACAGGAAATCTGCCGTTGCTGATTATCTTTTTATCAACCGAAATCGGCGGTACAGAAATGTTGTGCGATTCGAGAATCATTCTGTTACCAATCAAGGTTTTGCGATTGTCAACCCAGCCTGTAAGTCCCATCTTATGCTCGTAAATCACTGTATCAACTGCAGGCAGCTTGCCCTCGTTTGTGGCAACAATCTCGTTAAACATTCCCGCCAAAGGACTGTTGCCCTCCTTAGTAAGTGCAGCGGCGATGATGATTGCATCGTCAATCGGGCAATCGTTGAACATTTTGAAGTTATAAAGGCGCACGCTTTCATCGCAGAAAAGCTCGTCAGCCCTAACCGCCACAACATTTGCCTCGCTGATGTCCTCAGCCGCCTTGTAGCCCGAGAGCATTGTACCCTTAAGCGCAAGGCCTTTGCAAGTTTTAAACAGCTTTCTGCCCACAGCCAAGAGCGATGTAATCGGCGCAAATACAGCTGCCACAGTTGCAAACGCAGTCAGCGCAGCGGCTGTGTTGCCCGCTGTGAACACTGATACAACCACTGCAACAACAGACGCTGCAACCGATGCAATCATAAGCTTGAAGCAATCGGATTCATACGGGTCTGCCGACAGTGAGTAGCTGATGAAGTTGGTCATATCAATCGCCTTGCGACGTGCAAATATCACCGACTCGCCCACTCTTGACGGGTCTGCAATTGAGCTTGACTCGGGTGCAGAGATAAACGTAGTGGCTGTTTTGTATTCCTCGTTTGTAATAAAATCCAAGTTGAGCAAAATGCGCTTTACTATGTACAGCTTTCCGACGCTGTTAAAGGTGACAGAAAGCATTGATGCAGCGGCAAGAATTGAGGTTGCAGTCAGCGACTCGGAGCTAACGAAAAATCCGCAGACCAATGCCTGCACAACGCTTGCGAGCATTGAAAAAGCAGGTGCAAAGTCGGTGTCCGACTTGCCCTTAAACAGTGATGCAATCGACGAAAAAAGGCTGACATTAACAAGCGCGCCCACGCCGAGCAAGACTAAAACTGTTGCGTAATAAGCGGTCAAACCGAACGGAATTATATTGCCAAATGTAATAGCAAGCAGTGCTGCTGTAATCACAGCGGAAACGATGCTTCTGACCTGAAGACGTCTTTTTCTGCTTGAAAAATCGCTTATCAGCGCATCTGCGTCGTCCACGTTATTATAGTCATCGATGGTTTGTGGCTTGTTTGACTCAGGCTCATCTGCAAATTGGAAGTCACCGAAGTCGTCTAAGTCCATCATCCTCGTTGCACCCGACTCTGCTGTATCAGACTTAGTCGCTGTGCCCATACCTGCGCTGAAGACGGCGGTGCCGCCCAGAGCAGCCTCGTCCGCTTCAACAGGTATATCCGCTTCCAAGAACTCATTAAACTTGTCCTTGTCAAACTCAAACGAGTCAACCACTTGCTTTCTAAAGCTATCTATACCGCTTTCGTCTTTAACCGGCTCAGCGGTTTTCTCAGCCTGCGGAGTGTATGTCTTAACAGGCTCCTCGTCAACAGGCTTTGTTGCCTTGTCGGGTACGTGCATTACGATGGTTTGAGCCAAGTCAGCAGGCTTTGCCTCAGGCACAGGCTTAACTTCTACGCCCGAAAACTCAGGCACTATAGCCTTGATTTCTCTATCTGCCTTTTCAGGCTCAACAACGCTGTTTACCGCTTTAACGGGTGGCTTGCTTTGTTGAGTGGCAGAACGCTCGTTTTCCATTTCCTTCATTCGCTGCATTATCATTTTTGCAGCAAATGAAATGCTCGGCTCTTGCACCTGAGCGGCAGGCACATCAGCTGTATCCTCCATTACGGGCTTTTGCTCTGCTGTTGGTGCCGTTTTCTGCTTAACAGGCTCAGTTGTAGCTCTCTGTTTAGTCTGAGCAGCTTGTCTTTTAGTGCCCATAACCTCAGCCGCCGTAAGAATGTTTGGCGTTTTCTTAGGTTCAGAACGGCCCCAACGATAACTGTCAGCATCCTTTATCTCAGACATAAAGCCGCCGTTTTTCTGGTTTGCGCCGTTATCCGAGCTGATAGGTTTATCAAAATCAAAGCTTAACTGGTCATTTTGCTGAGTTTTCTTTTTCAAATCGAACACTCCCGAAATTGATTTTATTTGCTTCTGCTGTATAACATTCGGTACATCAGCACTCCTGCCGCAACCGATGCGTTAAGCGATGTTATGTTGCCGCACATTTTAAGGCTTACTATTACATCGCATTTATCCTTTATAAGTCTGCCTACTCCCTTGCCCTCCGAGCCAACAACAAGTACGGCGGGGCCTGAGAAATCCTGCTTCTGACAATCGACGCCTCCCATATCGGCGGCATATATCCATACTCCGTTTTGCTTTAGCTCATCTATAGTGGCTGCTAAGTTTGTAACCCTCGCAATTTTCATATATTCAAGCGCACCGCAAGCCGCCTTGCTAACAGCAAAGTTGATGCCGCAGCTGCGACGTTTCGGAATTATAACCCCGTGCACTCCGCAACATTCTGCTGTGCGGATTATTGCACCTAAATTGTGCGGGTCCTCAATCTCATCACAAATCACTATAAACGGGTCCTCGCCCTTTTGCTTTGCGAAATCAAGTATATCAGTTACCGAGCAGTACTCAACCTCTGACGCAACAGCCGCTACTCCCTGATGATTGGTTTGCGGACACATAGCATTGAGCTTTTCTCGCGCAACCTCTTTAATCGGTATACCGCGCTCGCTCGCTTTTGCAATAATCACAGACAAACTGGACTCACGTTTACCCTTTTCGATAACGATGCGGTCTATCTCTCTGCCCGAGCGGAGAAGCTCGTTTACTGCATTTCGTCCTGCAACGATATTATCATCTATCTGTTTATAATCTCTGTTCATAAGCTCCTCTGAAACTAAACATAATTATTTATTATAAGTATAACACACTTATCTACAAAATGTAAACATTTACTCGTATATTTTTTAATTTTAGACACAATATATTGTCAAAAAAGTGGAACTTTGGAAATTTGTTCCAAAGGTCCACCTCTCATCACATATAAAACAGAACAGATACAAGCACAAACGCACAACAAGCATATAAGCTTGCTTTGTTTAAAGCGCCGCAGATTCCGTGCCTTTTATTAATAACCCCAAGCATAGACAGCGCTCCCGCTCCACAGAACAAGGTGGGCACAATGTATCTGAAATCCATCGTGCAACCAAACGGCGACGAGATATTAAAATACACAAAAAATGCCACCTGCAACAGCCAGGTTATGCCCAACACAAGCTTTGCGTTAAAGAACTTTTTATCCCTTATCAAAAACAGTCTTACCGCCGCTATCCCCGACAACACTATCACTACAATGTTTAACGCAAGCAACAGTCCTGCCAGATAGTGATTGCCCCAATCGTATTCGCCGAACACCGAGCATTTAAGCGTATATATCGGCAGATTCCAATCACCGAACGGATGGCAAAACAGGTGGTCAAGCTGCGTAAAATCAGGCAGCAAGCGTCTTGCAAGGCTTACGTCGCCGCAATAGAGCGCACTATCGGTGCTAAGCGGCGCAACATAGCCGATAGGCTGCGAAAACTTAACCGCAGACCTTATCTGATACCACATTCCAAGCGGAAAAACAATACCTGTAAACGCAACAGCTTTAGCCGCAAACTCTCCCCAACCGCTCCGCTTTTTCACTATCTGATAAATCAGCACAACAACGCCCACTGTTGCCGCTATTAAAACGGCTGAAAACTTTGTCATAACAGCGAGCCCTGTGCTGAGTGCCAACAGCAAGGTTGTGCTCCACTTAGGGTTATTGCACCATCTGACAAGCAGCAGCACTGACAGCATCATAAGCATCAAGGTCAGCACGTCGTTGTTAATGCTGCCCGAAAGGATAATCATCGTAGGGTGAAACGCAACAAGCGCAGTTGCACCTACAAGGCTTGCTCCTTTTGCGCCAAGCTCCTTAAAAAGCTTATATGCTAAAACACAACAGATTTGTGAATATACCGCTGTCAGAAGCTGAATGTTTTCAAACGCTCTATCCAAGCTGAATCCAAGTGAAAGCGATAGCTTTACGCTAAGCGCAGAAATATAATGATGCAAGGGCGGATGATAAAACTGCCACTCGTTGCTATCGGGCAGACCTTGTCCCGTTACAAAGCGGTAAATATAGCTTAAATGCCCTGCGGTATCGAGCGATTCAACATCGTGCTGATACCAGTTATAGCTGTTTTTAAGCGAATACATAACCTTAATGACAAAGCTTGCTATGAAAATAAGCGCTACTGCCGTTTCGGCGCTCAGCTTCTTTTTTTCATAAAGATAGCCGCCGACCGCCGCACAGCTAAGCAAGGTAAACGTAACAACCAGTCTGCTGATATCGTAGCCCGAGTATTTATCAACAAGCAGCGTTTGGTCTAAGAGGAGGAACAAGGCAGCCGCTATCGCAACAAAAAACGCATAGCAGCCAAAGTTGCAAAACGCTGAAGAAAGCCTGTTTTTACTGTTTTGCATTTGTTCAACCCTCCTTTTAAAAGCTTAATCTGATTTTATCACTTTTGCCGCTGTTTTGCAACCGCGACTTGCTATATCACAATATCTTACCCATTAATAGTACACCCCCTTGCTGTACAATAAAGGTGACATCGGAAGCAAGGCGTGTGGAGGCCGAGCCGAAGATGTCATAAATTCGCTCGATTATGTGAATATTATTCACATAACGTTCATCCCCGTAGACGTTATGAGCATATAATCAGCGGCAAAATCAAGGAGGTTTAAAAATGACATTAGCACAGCTTGGCGAACAGTATCTTCAACAGGAAAAGGTCATAAGGGGACGCATTCGGGAGCTCAACGCTCAAATGCACACGGTAAAAGGAAGAAGGATGTGTGACCTGTCCAAACGAATTGCATTACTCTATTCTATGGCGTTGGATAGTCATCGCACGGGGATTTACCTGATTAACTACTACAAGGAGTGTAGCAGCTATGAATATTCAAACGTCTAAGCTTGACAGCTTTACACGTCAGATGAAATGGCTGTCTTCACCGCCGAAAATCGATCCAACTCTCGACAAAAGAAGCGCTATGTTATCTGCAATAAAGCAAGTTACTGAGCGTGAGCTGACCTCACGTCAACGTGCAGCAGTCAAGTTATGCTTCTTTGACGGCGTTTCTGTTACACAGGCGGCTGAAATTATGGGTGTTAACAAGTCTACTGTGTCGAGACATTTAAGCGCCGGCAAAAAAAGAATTGAGCAAGCGCTAAGGTATAGCTTTTTCCCGTTGTGGCGGGAAAGCTAACCGATGCTTTTGCCACTGGTGTAAAAAAACTCCCCTCGCCTTTCAGGTGAGAGGAGTTTTTTGTTTTATCTAATCAAGCATTGTTATTTTTTTAATTACCGGCTGACGATTTGCAGGTAGCATTCCGTTTGAGTCGCCGTATATTGCATAGTCCTCGCAGAGCTTATCCACAACCTCGATACCCTTAGTTACGTGGCCAAAGCCTGCGTACTGGCCGTCAAGATGCGGTGAATCCTCGTGCACAATGAAAAATTGGCTTGATGCGCTGTCATAAAGCTCTGAACGAGCCATTGAAATAACGCCTCTTACGTGAGAAATGTTATTCTTTTTGCCGTTTGCCGCGAACTCACCTGTAATATCTCTGCTTGAGCCGCCCCTTCCTGTTCCTGTTGGGTCACCGCCCTGCACCATAAATCCGCTTATAATACGATGGAATGTGATGCCGTCATAGAAACCCTGCTCAGCCAAAGTGGCAAAGTTATTAACTGTTATGGGAGCGGTGTCCGCATCGAGCTCAAGGGTTATTGTACCGTAATCAGCAACCTCTATCGTGCAATGGTGCTTGCCCTTGCTGTAATCGATTGATGATGCTGAGCCGCTATTGCAGCCAATCAACAACACTATTAAACAAACTGCGAGCAGTAATGATATTATTCTTTTCAAAGTATCCACCCTCTATGTTTTGGTTTTTATAAGTACAATTTACAGATTGATTATAACCGCTTTGTCTTAACATTTCAACATAAATATTTAGCGTAAATTTTTGCCTTTTCTTCTAAAATAGTGCTTTACTTTTATTACGTTCTTGGTATAATTAACGTGAAGGAAAATTTTGCCCTAAAGCAAGATATTTTGAGGTGAAAATTATGAAATGCAGTATTGAATTTAAAAATGGTCAGGTTACAGAGGTTGAAATGAGCCTTGAAACAAAGGAAAACGTCTGCACCTATACTCTTGAGAACTCAGTCGATTACAAAGATGTTGAGTGCGTTACCGTCTTCCTTAATGATGAGCCAATCCCGATGGGTACCGACGGCTTTTATCTCTTCCCTGCAACAGGCGGCAAACTTCAGTTTGACGCTATCGGCTATTTTAAGGAAAGAGAAGACTTCGAGTTTTTAAGCACTGAGGCGCACCTGCCTATTATGGGCTACAAAACTGAAGATGACTGCGTTCTGGCTGTTTCTGCAGGCTTGCCCTCAGAGTCCAGAGCAACTGTATACCTGAAAGATTCAAAATATTCACTGGCTTTCAGATATGTTCCTGAGAAAGATTTGTATGAAGACCTCAAAATAGAACTGCATCACCTCAGCGGCAAGGATGCAACCTACAGCGGTATGGCAAGGGCATACCGTCGCCGTCAGCTTGAGGTGGGTGGCTTTACCACAATCAAGGACAGGCTTACAGACAATCTCAAATATGTGGCTGAGTCCATCCTTGTTCGTATCCGTATGGGCTGGAAGCCCGTTCCTTGCACTGTGCTCGAGCAGACTCCCGATACTGAGCCCGAAATGCACGTAGCCTGCACGTTCAAGGACGTTATCAACATTATGCGTGACTACAAGGCTGCCGGTATCGACAAGGTTGAGTTTCAGCTTGTTGGCTGGAACATCAGCGGTCACGACGGCAGATGGCCGCAGATTCTTCCCGTTGAAGAGAAATTCGGTGGCGAGGAAGGCTTAAGAGAAGTTGCGAAAGTTGCAAAAGAGCTTGGATATGTTCTCTCCTGCCACACAAACAGCACCGATGCCTACACTATCGCAAATAACTTTGACTGGGATGATATGGCTATCGGCGTTGACGGCAAGCCGTCTATACTCGCTGAGTACTGGAGCGGCGGTCGCGCCTACAAAATTTGCCCGAAATGCGCAATCGAACTTACAAAGAAAACGCTGCCTCCCGTAAAAGAGCTCGGCTTTAACGGCAGCCACTACATAGACGTTATAACCACCGTACTGCCTCACACCTGCTACAACGAAAAGCACAAAGTAAACAGCAGAGAGGCATCAAAATACTGGGCTGAGGTTCTTGACTATGCACGAAATCTTTTCGGCGCCGTCGGAAGCGAAGGCGGATTCGACTACGCTCTTCAGGGCTGCGATTTCTCGCTCTATACTACGTTCGGCAGAGACTACAAACTGCCCGACTGCTTTGATGAGATGGTACCGTTCTGGCAAATCGCATATCATGGACTTGTTCTGAGCAATCCGTTCCCGTCAACAATCAACGCTCCCTTGAGCACCGACAAAAACGCTCTTGTAAGAATAGTTGAAAACGGCGGTCGTCCTGTTATCTACTACTATTCACGCTTCGTTGATGACGGTAAGGACTGGATTGGTGACGTTGACTTTATCGTTGATGAAAGCAAGCGTGAGCGCAACGTTAACGCTGCAAAAGAGCTTGATAAAATTCTTAAGGATACCGCTTATCTGCAGTATGAGTTTATGGAAGACCACAGAAAAATCGCAGACGGCGTATATGAAGTTGAGTATTCAGACGGCAGCACCGTAACCGTTGACTACAACAACAACACATACTCTATAAAAAAGTAAGCTTTAAATTTTAAAGAAAAGGAAAGTTGATATGAAAATTTACAGAGTAACAGATAAAGAATTTGCTAAGTACGGCAAGGTGCTAAACCTTGACACTAAGGAAATTGTTGAGGTGGCAGAGAAAATCACAATGCCCGAATCAAACACCATTTACCACGCTTCACAGCCTGAGTTTGAAGGTCTTGCTATCAAAGAGGTTATTGAAAATGAGTGCTTCGGTCAAATGCCCACTCAGCTCGGCTACTGCTGGGGTTACAACAATCAGATGAATGCTCTTGAATGGCACAAGTGCTCCGAGATAAACATTGCCGTTGAGGACATCGTTCTCATACTCGGCGCTCAGCAAGACGTTGAAGAAGGCAACCGCTACGATTCATCAAAGGTTGAGGCGTTCAAGCTGCTCAAGGGTGAGGCCATCGAAATGTATGCAACCACCCTGCACTACTGCCCGATTCAAACTAAAGACAGCGGCTTCGGTTGCGTTGTTGGTTTGCTTAAAGGCACCAACACAGAGCTTAACGGCAAGTCTGAAGACGAGCTGATGTTTGCTAAAAACAAGTGGCTCATCGCACACGTTGACTGTGCAGAATTGAAGGCAGACGGCGCTTTCTGCGGCATTTACGGCGAGAACTACAAGTTCTAAACTGCAATATTAACAATAAAAAACGGCTGAGTATCAATCAATACTCAGCCGTTTTGCTGTTTCTAAATCGGTTTCTATTTGATTTTTAAGGCTCTCAAGCGAGTCAAATTTAATTTCATCTCTTATAAACTTGACTAATTCAACCTTTACCCGTTTGCCGTATAAGTCACCTGCAAAACCGTCGATATACGTTTCGCTGATTGCATTTTCAAGCGGAAATGTGGGTCGCTTACCGATATTGGTAATGCCGTAATACCGCTTGTTATCAACGCAAACCAACGATGCATACACCCCAAATCGCGGCAGTAAAAAGCTGCCCTCAAACGGTTGATTGGCGGTGGGAATATCGATTGTGCGGCCTCTCTTTTCGCCGTGACATACAGGAAAATCATACATATATTTTCTGCCAAGCAGCTTCTCTGCCAACTCCATATCGCCGCTTGCAATAGCGTTTCTTATTCTTGTTGACGAAACCGTCTCGCCGTCAACACAGACCTCGTCGCACACTTTTAAGCCGAGCGAGTTGCGAGTGCAATAGTCGAGAGCGGTTTTGCTGTCCCCTTTTGCGCCCTTGCCGTATCTGAAATTAAAGCCGAAGACTATATTTTTTGCTCCGATTTTATTCTTAATAAAATCAAAATACTCATCAGGCGAATAGTTCATAACCTCTGCAAAATCAAGCCTAACAACCGCATCTGCTCCCAAGCTCTTAAATATTTCGTCAGCTATGGTCTGTGAGTAGATTTGCAGCTTTTCTGTTTTTTTAATAACAGTCTGCGGATTTTGCTTGAAGGTTACGATTACAACAGGCAAGCCAAGCTCAAGCGCGCTTTCGATTACCTTTTGGTGACCTAAATGCACGCCATCAAAGGTACCAAGCGCAACTGTGCAACCGTCTGCCATATTGATAGCTATACCGTTATCAATCATTAAAATTCACCTTCATATATAACACATTGAACTCTCATCTGCGTTTCGTCTAAAACGCCAATCCCAAGAAACGCCCCGTCGGCTCCGTACACCCTTACGCTCTCGCCTTTTTCCGTTTGTCTTGAAAACGTAAGCCTACTCAAAAACAACTCGCCGCCGTGCAAAAATCTATTGCGCTGATTATCGGTTACAGTGACGCTCGGCAGATGCATAACGCATCTATCCGCACTCATAAGGTAAATTTGCGGTGACTCCTTAACCGACTCCAAAGGCGTACAGTCGCTTATGTCAAAGCCGCCCGCAAAGGTTCTCCTAAGCGAGCCTAAAGTGGCTCCGCAACCGAGCTGTTTGCCGATATCGTCCGCCAACGTTCTGATATAGGTGCCCTTTGAGCACAGCACGTCAATCTTAAATCTGCCGTCATCAGTCACGCCCAAAAAGTCAAGCTTTTTGATAGTTACCTTACGCGCTTCCCGTTCAACCTCAATGCCCTGTCGAGCAAGGTCGTAAAGCCTTACGCCGTCCTTTTTCAAGGCTGAGTACATTGGTGGCGTTTGAGTGATTTCTCCGCGAAACTTCTCAAGTGTTTTTTCAAACTCCTCAATTGTTACGCTGTGCGAAACTTTTGTTAAAACATTACCTGTAATATCCAAAGTATCGGTTGTGATTCCTAAAACGAGCTCTGCCTCATAGCGCTTGTCCGATTCAAGCATCATCGACGACAAGCGAGTGGCTCTGCCAAGCAAGACAGGCAAAACGCCTGTTGCCATCGGGTCTAATGTGCCTGTATGACCCGCGCGTTTTTCGTTAAAACAACGTTTCATCTGCGCAACAGCCGCAAACGAGGTCATACCCTCAGGCTTATCAACCAGCAATAATCCTTGCATATCAGATACCCAGCTCTTTCTTGACCGACTCAAGAATTACCTTCTTAGCCTCGTCAACAGGCAGATTGACCTCACATCCGGCAGCCCTTATGTGACCGCCGCCGCCAAGTCTTGCACAAATGCTCGACGCATCAATCGGCTCTATCGTACGCACCGAAATCTTATATCGGTTTTCGCCCTTATAACGCAAGGTGACTCCGATTTCAACGCCCTCAATCTGTTTTGTAAGGGCAGTGATGCCCTCAAGCTCATCGGGAGTTGTCATATCCTGCATCTGTTTAGTAACGGTCAAAACCGCGCACCTGTTATCAAGGTAATACTGTATGCTCTCAAGCGCTATCTTCTCAACCTCGATGCGTGCCCTCGACTTTGTATCAAACATAATTCTGTTGATTGTACCATAATCCGCGCCCTTTTCTATAAGCTTTGCGGCAACGATATGGGTATTTGCAGTGGTGTTTGTAAATTTAAAGCAGCCTGTATCGGTTGCAATGCCTGTGTAAAGGCAATTTGCTAATCCGACATCAATCTCACAGCCGAGTCCCTCTATAACGTCATAGATAATCTCGCACGCTGCAGATGCTTCTGCTCTGAGCAGCTTAAGCGGGCATTCAAGCTTATTTGAGATATGATGGTCAATACATAGCTCTATCCTGTGCGCATACTCAGGCTCCAAGCCGTCGAGCAGCTTTGTATCCGCCAAATCAACCGCAATAACGTGCTCAGGCTCAAAATCACCCTCGCCAAAGCCCTCAGTCATATAGCTGTAACGCTGTCCGATTTTATCAGAACAGGCGCACTTGACTTTTTTGCCGAGCTTTGTAAGCGCGCGGCAGAGCCCATATCCCGAGCCGATAGCGTCGCCATCGGGAGATGCGTGCATCAATATTATAAAGTTATCGTTATTCAGAAGATAGTCGCATACAGTTTTAACGTCTGTCATTAGTTGATTTCCTCTTCCTGAGATTTCATATCATCAAGCATTTTCGCAATATGCGCACTGTGAGCGATAGAATCATCAGCTATAAACTTTAACTCCGGCACCTTGCGCATTTTAACTCTTGACCCCAGCTCACGTCTGATATAGCCCGCCGCGCTTACAAGACCTTTTACCGCTTCCTTTGCGGCATCAATGCCCTCAACGGCATCAACATACACCTTTGCGTATGAAAGGTCGTTTGTAAGCTCAACACGAACTATAGTTATCATATGCTTTGTTATGCGAGGGTCCTTTAACGAGCGGAAAATATCCGATAATTCAAACTTTACGTCTGAGCAAAGACGGTCTATTTTATAACCGGCCAATTAACGTCAGTCCTCTCTGTATTCTTCGATTATGAATGACTCGAAAATGTCGCCTTCCTTGATGTCGTTGAACTTTTCAAGTCCGATTCCGCACTCGTAGCCCTGAGCAACTTCTTTTACGTCATCCTTGAAGCGACGGAGCGAATCAATCTTATCCTCGCATATAACTATGCCGTCACGCACAAGTCTGATTTGACTTGTTCTGGTAACCTTACCGTCTGTGATATAGCAGCCTGCAATTGCGCCTACGTTTGAAATCTTGTAAACCTGACGAACTTCTGCTCTGCCAAGCTCAACCTCACGGAACTTAGGTGCAAGCATACCCTTGATTGCCGCCTCTATTTCCTCGATGCAATCGTAAATAACTCTGTAAAGTCTTAAATCAACACCGTCACGCTCTGCGTTTGCCTTAGCGGTCTGGTCAGGTCTTACGTTGAAGCCGACGATTATAGCGTTGGAAGTGTTTGCGAGCATAACGTCAGACTCGTTGATAGCTCCAACACCGCCGTGTACAACGTGTACCTTTACTTCCTCGTTACTGAGCTTCTCAAGTGACTGACGAACTGCCTCAACCGAGCCCTGTACGTCTGCCTTAACAATAACCGAAAGCTCCTTGAACTCATTTGTCTGCATCTGGGTAAAGAGGTTATCGAGCGTTACCTTCTGAGCGGCTCCCCATACCTCTTCCTTAGCCTGATGCTTACGCTGTTCAACAAGCTCACGCGCCAGACGCTCATCACTTACGGCATCGAATGCGTCACCGCCTACGGGTACCTCGTCAAGACCTGTAATCTCAACAGGAACAGACGGGCCCGCCTCTTGAACTCTGCGTCCGTTTTCGTTTGTCATAGCACGAACACGTCCAACCGATGTGCCTGCAACT
Source organism: Acutalibacteraceae bacterium (assembly GCA_045579085.1). Taxonomy (GTDB): domain Bacteria; phylum Bacillota; class Clostridia; order Oscillospirales; family Acutalibacteraceae; genus RGIG2206. Next base: position 4,691 of record JAZNLO010000024.1, on the reverse strand, counting down.
ATGATATCGCCAACGTGGAGTGTTCCCTTTTGTACAAGCAAGGTTGCAACAGGACCGCGACCCTTATCGAGCTTAGCCTCGATAACCGTTCCGCCTGCGCGGCGATTCGGGTTAGCCTTAAGCTCAAGCACGTCTGAAATAAGCAGCACGTTCTCCAACAAGTCATCGATACCCATATGGGTTTTTGCCGAAATCGGAACGCACATAATGTCACCGCCCCAAGCCTCAGGAACAAGTCCGTGCTCAGTAAGCTGCTGCATAATGCGGTCGGGGTTTGCTCCCGGCTTATCCATCTTGTTGATGGCGATTATTATCTCTACCTTAGCGGCTTTTGCGTGGTTTATAGCCTCAATAGTCTGGGGCATAATTCCGTCGTCCGCTGCAACAACCAATATCGCAATATCGGTTGCCATTGCGCCTCTAAGACGCATAGCTGTAAACGCTTCGTGACCGGGTGTGTCGAGGAAGGTGATGTCACGTCCGTCGATGCTTACTCTGTAAGCACCGATATGCTGTGTGATTCCGCCCGCCTCAGTGTCAACAACGTTCTTGTTGCGTATTGCGTCAAGAAGTGAGGTTTTACCATGGTCAACGTGACCCATAACAACTACAACAGGGTCACGGGCAACGAGGTTCTCATCGTTGTCCTCAGTGTCGTCCATTATGCGCTCCTCAATTGTTACAACAACCTCTTTTTCAACCTTTGCGCCCATCTCAGTTGCAACGATTTCAGCGGTGTCGAAGTCAATTTCCTGTGTAACTGCAGCCATAACGCCGAGCTTCATAAGCTCCTTGATTACCTCTGCGGCGGTCTTCTTCATCTTTGCGGCAAGGTCGCCTACTGTGATGGTTTCGCCAACGGTAATCTTAATCGGAGTTTTCTTTATGCGCTCAAGCTGAAGCTTGCGCATCTTTTCCTCCTCAGTGGACTTGCGCTTTGGTCCCTTCTTGAAATTCTGCTGCTGAGGACGGCGCTTTATCTGCTGACGTGAGTTACTGCTGGTGGCTGTGTTTACGCCCTTATCCGATGCAATAGACTCGTATTTTTCGTTATATCTGTCAAGCTCAATGTTTGATACACGAGTGTCAACACGATGTATTTCAACAGGGCCTCTGTTTGGCTTTTCAGATACGCCTTTTTCCTTCTTAGGCGGCATCTTAACCTGAACTTCAGCCTCTGCCGACTTGCTTTCAGCCTGAGGCTTCTTCTCCTCAGCCTTTTTAGCAGCGTCTTCTGTCTTTTCTGATTTTTCCGCCTTAGGTGCTTCAGCAGCTGCCTTTTCAGCTTTCTCAGCCTTTGCAGCAGCCTTTGCGGCAGCAAGAAACTCTGCAGCAATTCTTGCCTGCTCTGCCTCACGGTCTGCCTTTTCCTTTTCAGCCTGCTCCTTGCGTGCCTGACGCGCCTTTTCGCCCGCAGCAAAGTAAGCATCAAAGCTTTCTACCTGATGCTGCTGAGTAACGGCGTCGAAGATTACGTCGAGCTCGTTTTCCTCCAACGCAGTCTGAGCCTTCTTTTCAGTGTCGAAATGCTCCTTAAGGATAGTAACAACAGTTTTGCTTGGTATGTCAAAATCCTTAGCAACCTCGTGCACTCTGTATTTTACCATCATAGGTTAATCAATCCTTTCATTGCATTTTGAAAGAGCCTCCAAGTTGTTTGCAAAACCTAAATCACACACAGCGCATATACCCGCCTTCGTTCCGATAGCGGCGGTAAGCTCTGCAATTTGACAGTCAACCTCTATCATTTTTGTGTGATATTTATCGCAAAGAAATCTTATTTCCTTAACGGTTTTTTCCGATATATCACAGCACACTATAACCAGCTTCGCTTTACCTGATTTTATCGCGGTGCTGCAACGGTTAAAGCCTGCCTGAACTTTCCCTGCTCTTACGGCTATGCCCAAAAAGTTGAGCATCTTTTTATCCATTGTTTGCAAACTCTCTTTCAATAGAATCGTATATTTCGTCGGGTATGGTTACATTGAAGGTGCGGTCTATTCTCTTTGACTTGCGCGCTTTTTTCAGGCATTCTGCCGACTTGCATATATACGCGCCTCTGCCGTTTAATTTGCCCGTCATATCAAGCGAAATCGTGTTATCGTTTGCTCTGACTATGCGCATCAATTCTATCTTCGGCTTCATTTCCGAGCAACCGTTACACATACGCATCGGTATCTTGCGTTCCTTCAATTCAATACACCTCTTATGTTTAAATTATTCTCCGTAAAATCCGCTCTCGGGACGGATGTCTATCTTCCAGCCTGTAAGTCTTGCTGCAAGACGGGCGTTTTGTCCCTTGTTGCCGATAGCGAGCGAAAGCTGACCATCGGGGACAGTTGCCTTGCAGGATTTTGCGCCGTCGGGGTCAACCTCAACGGTGATTACCTTTGCAGGCGAAAGCGCCTCTTTGATGAATTCTTCCGGAGAGTCGCTGTATTTGATTATGTCTATTTTCTCGTTACCCAACTCTTCAAGGATTCTATTGATACGTGCGCCCCTCTGTCCAATGCAAGAGCCAACAGCATCAACGTTTTCATCCTTGCTGTATACTGCCATTTTAGTGCGGCTGCCTGCCTCACGGCTGATAGCCTTTATCTCAATGGTGCCGTCAAAAACCTCAGGAACCTCCTGCTCAAACATACGTCTGACAAAGCCTGAATGAACTCGGCTAAGCTTAACACGAGGGCCTTTTTCAGTGTCGATAACGTCAACTATGAAGATGCGGATAGTGTCGCCCTCTTCGATAACCTCGTTCGGTATCATCTCGCTGCGGGGCAAGGTTGCCTCAGAGCCTGCAATCTCTACTACTGCGTTGCCGCTTTCAGGGTCTACCCTGAGCACCTTTGCAGATACAAGCTCCTGATTCTTGTTCTGGAACTCTGCACGTGCCCTGTCACGCTCGGCATCTCTTATGCCCTGACGGATAACGTGCTTTGAGGTCTGAGCTGCGATTCTGCCAACCTGCATTGTGTCAAGCGGAATGTCAACAAATCCGCCAACCTCAGCTCTCTTGTCAATACTGAGAGCATCTGCAAGAGTTATCTCGGCGTAAATGTCTTCAACATCTTCTACAACATTCTTGCGAATGTATGCGTTAAAGGTGCGGTTTTTGCAGTCGATATCGCAGAAAACCACGTCACGTCCACCGTAATCCTTCTTGATTGCTACAACGATTGCGTTTGAAATCTTCTCTGCGAGATACTCGCATTCAACGCCCTTTTCACGCTCCATTATGCTTAAAGCTTCGAAAAATTCATTAGTGTTCATTTTGTTAATCTATCCCTTCTGTTATTATTTCTTTGTTAAAAAAGGTCTGCGTCGTCGTTAAGCTTGACATTAGCTATGTCCGACTTCACAAACAGGCGACTCTCGCCGTCTGCCTCTATAGTTACAGAGCCGTCATACGCAACAAGCGTGCCGACGAATTCCCTCTCGTTGTCGATGGGACGTATCGTGCGCACCCTTATCTGCTGACCTATCATCTGCTCAAAATGCTCCGGCCTTGTCAACAGTCTGCCCAGTCCGGGAGATGAAACCTCCAGGAAATATGGCACGCTGATAGGGTCAACCTCGTCTAAAACAGGGTCGATTGCGCGCGACATTTTCTCGCAATCTTCAATGAGGATACCGTCATCCTTGTCAATGGTTATGCGGAGATAATGCTCGCTTCCCTCTTTGACAAATCTGACGTCCCACAGTCTTAACCCAAGCTCTGATGCGATAGGCTCGGCAAGCTGACGTACAGTGTCTTGCGTGTTTGGTTTGTTGTTCTTAGCCATCTGCAGCCTCCATACAAAATTAAAAGAGCAGGTCGCCCTACTCTTTGCTTAAAACATCTTTCTTGCATATTGTATCATACGCTGTCCAATAATGCAAGCATTATTTTTATTCTTCCATCTGCTTGCCCAGAAAACCAGCCGCTATCTGCGCCAGTCTTACATCGGACTCGTCGGGGAAATAGCCAGCGTCCTGTTGCACAAACACGAATGCGCCGCAGATGTCGCCCGACGCTATAATGGGCGCAACCACCGCTGCTGTGAAGTCTACGCCCTCGAGCGGCTTGACTTTTTTGTCGTCGCCCGACTTGCGATAATAGATGCGGCGTGTGTCGTTGATTTCCTCGAGCGAGGACGAAACTCTGCGTTCGAGTACCTCTTTTTTCGATACGCCTGCTGCCGCAATGCAGTGGTCTCTGTCGCAGATGATGACCGGTATGCCTGTTGCCTTGACAAGCACGTCGGCGTACTGCGATGCAAATACGGAAATCTCCCCTATCGGTGAGTATTTTTTGAATATAACCTCGCCGTTTGCGTCTGTGTATATCTCCAACGGGTCGCCCTCGCGAATCCGCATCGTGCGGCGAATCTCTTTCGGGATAACCACACGACCAAGGTCGTCTATGCGTCTAACAATACCTGTTGCTTTCATATATAAATTCTCCTTTGTTTAGATAATTGAATACCTAAAGTTCCTTTTTTGATTTTGATTCACTTTGGGAACTTTTGTAGCGATATTTCTATTATCTGTCAACAAAGGAGTTTTATACTTGATTATTGAGCTACTTCAAGAAGTTTTTTGCTTACTCTTGCTTGAACATCAATATAGTAAGCGGTTTCAGACGCATTCATTTCTTCGTTTTCCCACTTTTCAAAATCTTCAACAAAATCTGCGTATTTACTCATATATGT
>JAZNLO010000023.1:0-2823 GCA_045579085.1 Acutalibacteraceae bacterium | reverse complement strand
ATATCCCCCACTGCTGCCTCCCGTAGGAGTCTGGGCCGTGTCTCAGTCCCAATGTGGCCGATCAACCTCTCAGTCCGGCTACCGATCGTCGACTTGGTGGGCCGTTACCCCGCCAACTATCTAATCGGACGCGAGCCCATCCTTCAGCGGATTTCTCCTTTGGTACAAAGCCGATGTCGGCTCTGCACATCATGCGGTATTAGCAGTCGTTTCCAACTGTTGTCCCCCTCTGAAGGGCAGGTTGCTCACGCGTTACTCACCCGTCCGCCACTAAGTGTCACAAGAATTCTCCTTTAGCAAGCTAATCTCAAATTCAGCGTAACACTCCGTTCGACTTGCATGTGTTAGGCACGCCGCCAGCGTTCGTCCTGAGCCAGGATCAAACTCTCTAAAAAATTATATCTTCAGCCTCTCGGCTAAAAATCTCTTTTAGAGCTCTTGTTCGCTCAATTAAACGCTAACTGCTGTTAGCTTAAATGTCCTTTTTACTCACTGTTTAGTAAGAAAAGTTACTCAAAAAAATTTGGGTCCGTTTCTTTTCGTTGTTTAATTTTCAAGGTCCTTTTTTGCTCCCCTGTTCGTTGGGCGCCTGATTATATTACCACACCCCTACCCCTTTGTCAACACATTTTTTTCTTTTTTTTTAGATTTTTTTATTTATGTTATAATAACCAAATAAATGCTCTAAAATGTAAAAAGTTTCGACACAATATGATAATTACAGGTGTGATTTTATAAGCATACATTATATATTCTACGCAAGAATCTGAGAAATAATCATATTTGATAATAAAAATCCATCTTCTGTAAGGCGCATATGCTCATCATCCACATATGTTAAGCTCATACCTATATACTGCTTTGCTCTTTCTATAATCTGATTTATCCTATCCGACTCATTAGAGTACCTTTTTGCAAGCTCGCTAAAGCTCACTCCGTCCGACAGTCTTAATCTTAACATTATATACTCATCAAGCGTGCCGCCCTCGCCGTCATCAACAGGAGTAGTCCCTGACAGAAACGCTTGCAGGTCGCATACATTATAAAAGCGCTTACCATCCATATATGAATGTGCGGCGGGGCCTATGCCGAGATACTCGTCGCAATTCCAATACTTCATATTATGACGGCTCCTGCTGCCCGCCTTTGCAAAGTTGCTGATTTCGTAATGCTCGAAGCCTGCGCCCGTCAGCACATCTGAAGTGAGCCTATACATATTAATAGTAGTTTCCTCGTCAGGCAAATTGAGCTCGGTTTCAGAAAAAGGTGTGCCTGGCTCAACCTTTAGCATATAAGCTGACACGTGATTTGCGCCCGATGAGATACAAAACTCCAACGTTTTGCGCAAGCTATGTTCGGTCTGTGCTTCCACGCCCAGCATTACGTCGAGCGACACGTTCTCTATGCCTGACTTAAACGCAACCTCAATGGCTCTGTCTACGTCTGCGGCGGTATGTCGGCGGGTGAGCTTTGAGAGAACCTCGTCGTCGTGCGACTGCATACCGATAGACAGTCTATTGACGCCCGCTTGTTTTACTTGCGGCAAGAGTGACAAGAGATTATCGCCAGGATTGACCTCTAAGGTTATCTCGGCGTTGCTGTCAAGCGTGTGCGAGGCAGCGTCGATGATTCTGCAAATGCGGTCGGCGCCGAGCAGTGACGGAGTGCCTCCCCCGAAGTAGAGCGTGTCCGCAGCCCTGTTGTTTGATTTAACAAGCTCGCAGACTCGGTCGGTGTATGCGTTGGCGCTGCTCATATCGCAAACTGAGTAAAAATCACAGTAGCCACATTTCTTAATGCAATACGGTACATGGACATATATACCTATTTTATTCAACCTCTGTCACCTGCTTTCCCTGAAGCTTTCTATATGATAACGCAGCCCAAGCTCTTTTACAAGTGGTATAGCAAAAAACTCTTGACAGATATTACTGATAAGAATATAATATACCTTGCTGATTATTTTTATATTTGCGGGTATGGCGGAATCGGCAGACGCGCTAGATTCAGGTTCTAGTCGGGGCAACTCGGTACAGGTTCAAGTCCTGCTACCCGCACCAAAAAAGACGCACATATGTGCGTCTTTTTTATTTTCCAAAGAAGAAAATATCCTCTTTTTTATTACTGTTGTCAAACATATTATTGTACTGAACATATTGATAATTGTTGAGCAAAGCAGTATAAGGTGAACTTTGAGTCCAAGAATAGTGGTTGCCGTCCTTATCAAAGTAGCCCGCATTATCAATAACGGGAAGTGTTTCATAAAGCTTTAACAGATATTTGTTATATTCAGAAAGCTCTACACCGGCCGTTTTTAGCACAAACGAAGAAAGATAGTTTGCACTCATACGCTCGATTTCCTGTTCTTCAATGTCATAGTTTGCCCATATAAAAAACGGTGTCATGTAGCGTTTTTGTGTTTCTTCAGCAGTCAGACTGTTAATGCTTTTTCCAAGAAGCTCTTCAATAAATTCGGGTTCAATGCTTGGCTGATGGTCGCCGAACATACAAATAACAACAGGCTCTTCAACCTTGCTGAAATATTCAATTAAATCGCGGAAAGCATCGTCGCTGTATTTAACAAGTGAAAGATATTGTCTTGCAAGGGGGTATTCCCTTGAAACATTTGTAGCATAAATGTTTTCGTTAAAGTTGCTCGCACTCTTGTTGTAGGCTCCGTGATTCTGCATTGTAACATTGAATACAAAGTAAGGCTTTGAGGTGTCGCGGTTTTCGTAATCCTCAATCAAAACCTTATAGTTATAGGAGTCGCTTATATAAGCGCGCAAAAGCATATCGGAATTCGGATATACCTCGTCAACC
>JAZNLO010000022.1:0-3463 GCA_045579085.1 Acutalibacteraceae bacterium | reverse complement strand
AGGAGCGGACAGCGAACGCTGTCGGCTCCTTTTTTTATTCCTTTGGTATCTGTTTTGCAAGCGCTGAGTTTGAATACGACTCATCGGCTGTAACATCTCTTATAACCTCGATAAACGGCGGCAACTCAAAGTCTTCATCCTCGCTCAAAAGCTCGATTTCAAGCGTTGCCTGATTTGCCCAGAACGAGTACACGTCAAGTTCAAAATATTTGCCGCCATATACAATATAACGGCGCACCTTGTTTATTGTGTTTCGCGATTTGTCCGCATACTGCAGCAAGGTGTTGTACTCCTCTTGAGTGATTTTTGTTTCGATTTCAATTCTTGAAACAGGAGAGATGCGCTGTTTAATTGTTTTTATGTAAACCGTTTTGCCGTTAAACGTACGCTTTCTTATTCTCGCTCTTACCAAGTCGGGCGTGCAGATATAAGTCTGCGATATTTCTGCCGCTGCGCACAGCTCGTTTTCATCGAGAGCATTCAAGTCAGGCATTTTTATAAGGAATTTGCGCTCGATTTCAAGCGGCTTCGGCAAACCTAAAAAGCTCAGCACCTCTTTTATTAGACGTGTATCATCTTCCACGTTAACAATTCTCAGATGAGAATGTCCAATCCAAGCAGAGAGCGTTTTAGTATCTGCTTGTGAGCTTAAATCGGTTATGTAAAACACGGCTCCATAGCTTTCTAAATCATAATTATCAGACGGATGGCTGATTTCAACCTCCGCCCCATATTCATTAAGCTTATCTTTTATCAAATCGGTAAGCCGACTGCTGTACTCACCTATAATTGCAATTTTTTCCATATAAGCACCGCCTTGCTAAATTATAATATCACGTTTTAGAAGTTGTTGCAAGAATTATGAATAGCGCTGCTGTTTTCGGGAAAACAATTTATAAAGAGGTGGATTATGTGATTGAAGAATATATAAAAGCTTTTCTTGTGGGCGGTGCCATTTGCCTTATCGGTCAACAGCTTATCGACCGGACTAAGCTCACACCCGCTCGCATTCTGGTGGGATACGTTGTGGCTGGAGTAATACTCAGCGCAATCGGAATATACGGTCCGCTTGCCGAGTGGGCAGGCTGCGGCGCAACAGTGCCGCTGACGGGCTTTGGTCATATGCTCGCACAGGGCGTAAGGGAAGCAATAAAGGAAAAAGGCTTGCTCGGAGCGCTCACAGGCGGTCTAACCGCTGCCGCAGGCGGCATCACCGCTGCGCTTGCCTTTGCTTATCTGGCTGCACTTATATCTAAACCTAAGGATAAAAATTAGTTTTCTTCCTATTACACAAACAAAGCCCACAGCATAAGCTGCGGGCTTTGTTTACATTAGCTTCTTATTTTGCTTTACTTATTTTTCTTCTTTGATGACTTTTTAGCAATACGTATAACAACTATTACCACAACAACAAGTACTGCAACAATTGCAAAATATGGCAGCGAGCTTATAAACCATATCGCGATTGCCCGCAATCCCTGTCCAATGTTATAAACATTATCCGAAAGACGAGAGCCAACCTCGCTCCAGAAACCTCGCTTTTCTGCAGCAGATTCTCTGTCCACCTCGTCAATATTCATGGTAACAGTGCTCATAGCAACCTGCTCGCTGAACACTTTTAGCTGCGCCTTATACGACTCCAAGTTTCCGTTAACCTCGCTTAAACGAGCCTGTATATCTAAAAGCTGATTAACGTCAGACGCTTTCTTTATCATTTCCATAAGAGCCGCCTGTTCCGCCTCAAGAGCAGCAATGCGGCTCTCAACATCAATATATTCAGACGTTATATCCTCAACGTTGGTGTTATTGTAAACTACAGTTGCGGCATCTCCAACCAAAGACACAAACTCATCGAGCTTTTCAGCAGGGATACGTGCAGTTATTGTTGCGTTACGTCCATACAAATTCTCAGACGAGCCGCTTGTGCTAGAGGACTCAATATATCCTCCCATCTCGGTGGTTTTTTTGTTAATAAGCTTAATAAAATCATCGTACTTTTTAGTCTCTACGCTAAGCTCTGCAGTTTTAACCAGTTTTCTCTCAGCGCTGACAGTATCATCAACCGAAGTGGAAAACTGTTCATCACTTATATAACCCATCGTTGAGTCGCCTTTATTTACGGATTCTTTACCGCACGATGCAAAACAACAAACAATGAATAATGCCGCAAATACAAAAGCAAATACTCTTTTCACAAAATCTCCCCCTGCTAATCTAATTAAAGCTTTCAAAGCTTCCATCTTTATAATAACAAAACAAGGAGTTAAACGCAAGCCTTTAACTCCTTGTTTCTATTTTCCTTTACTTATTGCGTATGTATTCGTCTATTGCTGATGCTGCTTTTTTGCCTGCGCCCATCGCAAGTATAACAGTTGCTGAGCCGGTTACAGCATCGCCGCCCGAGTAAACACCAGTCTTCGACGTTTTGCCGTTTTCGTCAGCAACAATCCCGCCCCATTTCTGCGTATCAAGGCCTTGCGTAGTGCTCTTGATAAGCGGATTAGGCGAAGTGCCTATCGCCATAATCACGCCCTCAAGCTCGATTTCAAACTCGCTGTCAGGCTTCACAACAGGACGTCTGCGTCCTGATTCATCAGGCTCGCCAAGCTCCATCTGAGTGCATCTGATTGCCCTTACAAAGCCTGCATCGTCGCCAAGTATAGCGACGGGGTTTGTGAGCAGTTTGAACTCGATGCCCTCTTCTTTTGCGTGCTCGATTTCCTCTTGACGACCGGGCAGCTCCTGTTCGCTGCGGCGGTAAATGATATACACTTTCTCAGCACCAAGACGCTTTGCGCTTCTTGCGGCATCCATAGCTACATTGCCACCGCCGACAACCGCAACTCTCCTCGCACGCATTATCGGTGTGGTTGAGCCGTCAAGATACGCTTTCATCAAATTGATTCTGGTCAAGTACTCGTTAGCCGAGTAAACACCTTTGAGATTTTCTCCCGGTATGTTCATAAATCGAGGCAGACCTGCGCCTGTGCCGATAAAAACAGCCTCGAATCCATCTTCAGACAGCTCGTCAACGGATATCGACTTACCGATAACAGTATTAAGCTCAATCTTAACTCCAAGTGCCTTTAAAGTGTCAACTTCCTTTTGAACAATCGCCTTTGGCAGACGGAACTCAGGTATGCCGTAGGCAAGCACTCCGCCCGCAGTATGCAACGCCTCAAACACCGTTACCTCGTATCCCATACGTGCAAGGTCGCCCGCACAGGCAAGTCCCGACGGGCCTGAGCCCACCACAGCCACTTTATGACCATTCGACTCAGCCGCCTTAGGCAAAGCATCGCTATGCGCATTGTGCCAGTCGGCAACAAAGCGCTCCAATCTGCCGATTGCCACAGGCTCGCCGTTTTTACCGCGCACGCACTTCGACTCGCACTGTCTCTCTTGCGGACACACTCTGCCGCACACTGCAGGCAACGAGGACGCTCTTGCGATAATCTCATAT
>JAZNLO010000021.1:0-45589 GCA_045579085.1 Acutalibacteraceae bacterium | reverse complement strand
TGAGTATTTTGTATAATTGAGGGGAGATTGAATTTAAAGAATAAGGCTAATAATGGCTTTTTAGCCAATTAAGGTGGGTTTTTATGAATCATAGCGAGTTTCTGTTACTTCCTGAAATAGTTAGAAATTATGTTACATATATTGAAACTGTTAAAGGTCGTTCTAAGCATACTATTGATGAATATGTTTCCGATTTAAAAACATTCTTCAGATACATTAAACAATCACGTGGATTAGTTGATTCGGATTGTGACTTTAATATGATTGCTATCAATGATGTTGATGCAGACTTTTTAAAAAGCATATCCTTAACTGAAGTTTATCAGTTTTTAGTGTTTTGCAAGAATGACAGGAATAACAACAGCAAAACTCGTGCTCGTAAATCTTCTTCCCTAAGGTCATTCTTTAGGTACCTCACCGTAAAATGTCAAATTTTGGAAACTAATCCCATTGACCAATTGGATTCACCAAAAAGCCAGAAATCTCTGCCTAAATACCTTACATTAGAACAGAGTCTTGAGCTGTTAAACAGTGTCTCTGGCGACTATAAAGAGCGAGATTATTGTATCATCACGTTGTTTTTAAACTGTGGATTGCGACTGTCTGAGCTGTGTGGACTGAACGTTTCTGATATAAGAACTGATAATTCAATGAGAGTGCTTGGTAAAGGTAATAAAGAACGTATCGTATACCTGAACAACGCTTGCCTTGATGCTATAAGCAACTATCTGAAAGTGCGTCCTGTTGATGGCGTTGTTGGTGAACATAAGAAAGCCTTGTTCTTGAGCAGACTTAAAAAACGTATCAGCAGAAAGACAGTTCAGCATATTGTTTATGTAAATCTAGAAAAAATCGGCTTAAGCGGTCAGGGCTATTCTGTGCATAAACTTAGGCATACTGCGGCAACGTTAATGTATCAGCACGGTAACGTTGATATAAGGGTTCTCAAGGATATTTTAGGGCACTCTGACTTAGGAACAACTCAAATTTACACTCACCTATCAAATTCTCAGATAAAGAGTGCAGTTGAGGCTAACCCTTTATCAACTGTTAAATCTAAATCAAAACCAAAGGAAAACTCTGATGATTAGTGATAGAATTAAAACCATTCAGCAAAATTTAGATATTAATGAGGCGTTAATTATTGTCTCAGATTCTAATCGTTATTATCTTACTGAATTTAAGTCTTCTGCAGGTGCATTGTTTATTACGAAAACAAAGTCTGTGTTACTAATAGACTCAAGATATTATAATAGAGCAATAAGTGCTGTTACCTCTGCAGAGGTTGCGTTATCCGTTAATTTAATTGCTGAACTAAACGAGCTGATTAAAGTAAATTTAACGGAAAAGTTGTTTGTTGAAGCTACTCAAATTACGCTATCAAGATTTAATTTTTTAAGTAATTCACTAAACACTCAGCTCGCTAATGACGATAAGTTTGACTTGCTTATTAACGATATGCGTTCTGTTAAGGATAAAGCCGAAATTAGCAATATTATCGAGGCTCAAAAGATAACGGACGAAACATTTGACTATATTTTAAGCAGAATTGCAATTGGTCGCACAGAGCGTGAAATAATGCTCGATATGGAGTATCACATTCGTAAGCTTGGTAGCGAGGGTGTCGCTTTTGATTTTATCGTTGTATCGGGTGAAAACTCGTCAAACCCTCACGGTGTGCCTACTGACAGGCGCATTGCGAGTGGCGATTTCATTACGATGGATTTCGGCGCTGTAATTAACGGATACAGGTCTGATATGACCAGAACTGTGGCAATAAGCAGTGTTACTGACGAGCAGAGATTTGTATATAACACGGTGCTCGAAGCGCAAAAATTAGCAATTGACAGCATTATACCTAAAGCTATATGCAAAGATGTTGACTCGCTTGCAAGAAATTATATTGCTGAAAAGGGATATAAGGATTGTTTCGGTCACGGACTTGGTCACAGCGTAGGAATTGATATACACGAATCCCCTGCCTTTAACACTCGAGATAATACTGCTTTAAAGACTGGCATGGTGTTAACAGTTGAGCCCGGAATTTATATTCCAAACAAATTCGGTGTTAGAATTGAAGATATGATAATTGTTACAGATAATGGCTGCAATAATATAACAAAAAGCCCTAAAGAACTGATAATTTTATAAAAAAAAGACCGACATTTTAAATGTCGGTCTTTTTAATATTATATTATGATTAGTTAGCAAATCTTTGTGCCGCCAACAGGACGGATATTAAGCACATAACAGTTGCCTTCGCCAAACACAGATTCAATGGTGCTCTTATATTCATCAAGCAGTTCGTTGGGAACAAAAGCCTGAATTGTGCCGCCAAATCCTCCGCCATGAACTCTGAAAGCGCCTTTGTCGCCAATAACGTGCTCAGTAATAGCAAGCGCTAATGACAAGCCTTGTTCAGCAACATTGAGCGAAGAATACACGTTTTGCAGCTTCATAAATGAAGACCTACCTGATTCATTAACCAAACGCAAGAACTCATTAAAATCGCCATTCTTGAGAGCGTTTTTCTCAAGCTGAGCGCGCTCATTTTCTTCAAAGAAGTGCATAGCTCTAAGTACAGCTCTGTCGCCAAACATAAGTCTGAGCTCAGGAATTTTAGAAAAGAACTTATTAGCATCAACGTTACGAAGAACTGTTTCACCAAAGAAATCAGAAACCTTCTTCATTTCCTCAGTAACAGCAGCGTACTCAATGGTAAGGTCAGCGTGATTGCCACCTGTGTTGACTATGCACAGGCTGAAATTGCTTGCAGAGAGGTTGAAATCAACCTTTTCAACGATAGGATTAGCTTTATCAGCAAAGTCAATAGCTGTGAAACCGCCAACAGAGCTTGCCATTTGGTCCATAAGACCGCAAGGTTTGCCGAAGAATATGTTCTCTGCGTACTGTGAAACCTGAGCAATGGTGATAGCGTCAATTATACCGTCATTAAACATATAAGAAATAATATTGCCAATCAAAACCTCAAATGCAGCTGATGAGGAAAGTCCGCTTCCCTTAAGAACATTTGAAGTAGTGTAAGCATCAAAGCCGCCAATTTTATAGCCTAATTCTTTCATTCTGGCGCAAACGCCTCTAATAAGCGCTGCAGCGTGCTCTTTTTCGTTGTCTTGGGGCTCTAAAGAGTTCAAGTCGATAGTGTCCATATCGAAGCCTGCTGACTTAATTCTGACGATGTTATCGTCATTCTTAGATGCAACCGCAATAACGTCAAGATTTACACTGCCGGCAAGTACGCAACCAAGCTGATGGTCTGTGTGGTTTCCGCCAACCTCAGTTCTGCCGGGTGCGCTGAAAAGTTCAACTTCTCTTCCCTCTCCAAATATCTTTTCAAACTCGTCACAAGCTTCTGAATATCTGGCTTTGGCAGCATCAATATCTTTATATAAAACAGACAGCTTATCGTCTATTTCACTTGAATTTATAAGTTTTTTAGTATCCCCTAATCCCATTTTTAATCCTCCGTTAAATAAAAAAATATGAATTTAAAAGCACAAGAGTAATATACCATTATTTTCAATTTTTTTCAAGCAATATTTTCAATATATATGAATATGCTTTTTAACCTGTTTTATTACGGCAACTGACACAACAGCTTTTAATAAATCGAAAACAATAAAAGGAATCACACAAACCATAACAGATTGAATAAGGCCGGTTTGTGTAACATACGAGAACCACATAGTGCCAACAAAATAGCAGATTATTAACGCAACTAATTCTGATAATAATATAGTTGCAAATCTCTGCTTTTTTGAATAATTACAGATAACAGACTGCACTAATATTGTTACAGGATAGCTCAATATAAAGCCGCCTGTAGGCGCAGCTATCGCGCCAACTCCGCCAATAAACCCAGCGAATACAGGTAAACCACAAATACCTAATCCTATGTAAATCAGCGAAATCAGAATCGCGTGTTGAGGCTTAACCAAACCGCCTATTATAAACAAAGCCAATAAGGACATAGTAACAGGCACAGCTCCAAATGGTATTAATATAATAGATGATACAGCTAAAAATGCTGTTAGAAGCGAGCATATTACAAGTGTTCTAATTTTCATAATATTTTTATATTTACCTCGCCTGAATTCATTGCAACAATATTTCCATCAGACTTTCTTACTAAAAGCTGCATTGATTTGTCTATGCCTACAACAACGCCCTCAAAAGTTTCGCCTCCAGTGTCTGCGATAACTGATTTATTATCTAACCAAGACCTTTTTACATAGTTTTTGTATATATATTCATTATCAAAACTATCAATCAACAGTGAAAACTCGTTAAGAATGTCAGCAATTAATCTGTTCTTTATATTTTCAGGTGTTTTTTCATTATTAAATAAAACTCCTGCTTTTGTTCTGATTTCTTCAGGGAAATCTTGTTTCGGTTTACTAACATTTATCCCGATTCCGATGATATTGAAATCGGTTTTTGTATTATCAAAACTAAATGAGCTTTCTGATAAAATGCCGCAAACCTTTTTGTTATCAATATAGATATCATTAACCCATTTGATTTTAACAGGCTGCGAAACGTGTTTTTCAATCGCTTTCGCAACGCAAACTGCAGCTGTCGGAGTAAGCATCATCGCTTTTTCTGGGCTAAAATCTTTTCTTAATAATATTGAAAAGTAAAGCCCTGTATCATCGGGTGAAAAGAAACTTCTACCAAGCCTCCCCTTCCCCTTTGTCTGCTTGTTTGCGATTATAACAGTATTATCTTTAGCTCCACCAACTGCAAGCTGCTTTAATGCATCATTAGTAGAAGCAATTTCATCATAAACAAAAATATTATATCTATTATCGGTTAATACGTCTATTTCGGATTTAGAGATATTGTTACTAATATTGTTTTCCAAATAATTACACCTCTTTTGCAAAAAAATATGCCGCAAAATATTGTCAACTTAACAGCTTAAATTAAATCAATATTTTGCGGCAAGATTTAAGCAAACTATGAAATAGTGGTTTTATACTTGTTGTCTACATCTGTAATGCAAACATATGAATTTCCTGGTACATAATCAACCTTTGAACCATCAACATTTGTGATTTTCAAAGCATCCTTAGCAGAGCCTTTAGTCCACTTGATTTTTTTGTATTCGCCATTACTGATGTAGTAGCCATCTCCACCCTTGAGTTCTTCATAAACTCTGTAGTTATCAGGGAAAGTGCTTATATTTGTAAACAACACTAAAATATTTTTATAGCTATATTGCTCGTTTGTGATGTTATCAACGCTCGGGGTGGAACGGTTTGACTTGAAGTACATGCCTGTATCAACGTCATAAGCAAAATTAGTTATATAGCTTGCAGAGAAGAATACAGATACATTTTCTGCGGGTTGGCCATTAAGCTTGGCACCTTCAACAAAGTTCTGCCAGTTTTTATTATAGGCTTCCTTTGCAGTTGTGCGTCTGTTATTGTTTTTAAAGCCTTCAGTCAGTAACTCGCCTGTGGTGAACAATGTATGCTCTGTAGCAAGACCATTCTTAACTCTGAAATTATATTTAGACGAGTAGCCCTTTATCATATCAAAGTTATCAAGATTAAGCTCGTCCATATGTGGCTTGCAATATGTAGGGTCATAACCAACGTTTACATATAAAGCATCATGGCCGCAAGCAAGGTCAACAAAGCTGTATCTGGCAGAGCGGAGTGAGCCGATTCTCTCAGTATTAGACAAATCTTTATATACTGCGAGCATACGTGTAATGCCGCCTTCAGCCAATGTTTCATATATTATCGACGCATCTGATAGTCCTGTTTGAACCTTTTGCGCAATATTAATATTATTTATCATAACAGCAACAGGTCTTAAGTCGCTCTTAGATGCTTCTTCAAACTCATATTCGCCAGTGAGATTGTTGATGAATTTATCTGACTGGGATGAAACAACAGAGCTCGTTTCATCATCAAAATATATATCTCCGCCCTTGTCACTGCCGCAGGAACAGAGAACTATAGTTAAACAAGTTAATAGAGAAACAATGGACAAAGACTTTTTAAACATATTAATACTTCCCATCTCTTTTTATTTATTTAATTATATAACATAAAATAAATAAATTCAATACGCAATAAATAACAAAATATAACAAAAGCATACAAGTTAAATAAATAACCTGTATGCTTTTTATTGTTATTAAAATTATTTCTTTGCTTCTGACATTTCTGCAGCGCACTGTCCCTCAAATACAGGGCTATGAGTATCTATAGCCTGCTTAACTGTAACGCTGGGACTCATAATATCATTCCAGAAGTGCCAAACTGGAGTTTTGTTAAGACTTCCAACTCCATACATTAAGTCCTCAGAAATCTTATCAACATGAGTGTTAATAAGATTCATTTGCTTTTCATTGTATATCTTGTAAGATTCACAGTATACAGAACCTAACTCAATACCGTAATACTGACTATTGAACACGCTTGATGCGATACCGTAGTTTACAACACCCTGAGGATTCTTAGTGCTTGTAGCAACACCGCTACCTGTTATCTCACCGGGTAGCATACCGGATGTATTGTTTACTCCATAAGGGAACGGAACGATATCCCATTTAAAAGTAACAGGTTTTAGAGCATCGTCAAGATTATCTGCGGTAGCTGTAAAGATAGCCAGTGTGCCATTAGCAAAAGCCTTAGTATCTCCACCAAAATATCCGTTAGTATGCCAATCTTTAATATTTTGCAATGTTGCCATTACCCCTGAATTCTTAAGGTTAGATTTAAGCTTCCAATCCTTATCCCATGAAACAAGACTATTATCATCAGCAGTTACAAACCATCCCAAATTCCACGCACTAACGCCATAGATTTTTGTGCCGTCAGCAGTGGTTCTGGAGATATTTTTGATACATTCTGCAAAGGTATCGGTGTTCCAGTTACCTTCCTTATAATACTCAACAGGAGATTTAACAGAATATTTATCAAACAGCTCTAAATTTATACCCATCATAACCGGTGAACCATAGGAAACACTGTATGCATAGGTTTTGCCTTTTAAGGTATAGTTGTCTGCCAGATTTTCATATTTCTTTAATTCGGGGTGGTCAAGACCTAAAACGCCAAGCTTTTTAAGTTCGTCCATATTGTAAGCTATCTGTCTGTTGCCAACTTTTGGCCACTTACGATAGTCAATCATCACTAAATCTGGCATTTCACCTGCAGCATAGTCTATAAGATATTGAGTCTGGTTGTCTGCATAAGCGATATACTTATATTTAACAGTACCACCATAGTATTTTTTGTAATATTCCAAGAATTTTTTGGTATCATCAGTTAACTCTTGACTATAGGTGTAGGTTGTAATTTCTCCTGAATTGGTAAGAGCTTCAACAAGCTCCTCAGAAGCATTCTCAAGCCCGTAAGGATTTTTTATAATAGTTGATGCTGTCTTTGAATTACTGTTTTGATTATTGTTGTTAGCGCATCCTGTTGATGTAACAATCAAAAGAGAGAGAACAACTATCATTAACATACTGAATATTTTATTAACCTTCATAGTTTCTCCTTATCTATTATTACTTACCATAAAAGGCTCAGAACAATGTTGTTCTGAGCCTTTTATAATTGGGTAATGAATTACTCAGCTGTATTTTCCATTTCAGCTACACACTGACCCTTGATAACAGGCTCATAAGTCTGAACAATTTCTTGAACAGTCATATTACCGCCTTTAAGTTCATTTGTAATCTGGTTTGCAGTGGTTTTAAGGTTACCAACACCGAGGAACAGGTCTTCACCAATCTGGTTAACATAGCTTTGGATAAGCTTAATCTGATTTTCGCTAAATACATCTTTGTATCCACCGATATAAGTACCGGAATCAGTTACGCCAAACCTGTTATTATCGAAAACACGACGTGCAATGTTGTAGTTAACAACACCCTGAACATTGTTTCCTTTTTGGTTTACAATACCGATAACGGTAACTTCTCCAGGAACCTGTCCTGATGAGTTGTCATTACCATACGGGAAAGGAACTATATCCCACTTGAAAGTAGCGTCTTTAAGGCTGTTCTTAAGATTGTCAGCAGTTGCAGCACTCATAGCAATCTTACCACCAACAAAATCCTTTTCAGCACCGCCATAATAACCATTGTCATAAAGTGACTTGATATTGCCAAGTGTGCTCTTTACACGAGTGTTAGAAATGTTGGATTGAAGCTTCCATTCCTTATCCCAAACGATAAGTTCATCATCGTTAGCGGTGAGGAACCAGAAGAAGTTCCAGCCATTATAGCCATAAATCTTAGTACCGTCTGAAGTGGTACGAGAAATATTCTTGCAGCATTCTACGAATGTATCATATCCCCATGTACCTTCTTTAAAGTACTCAGTAGGAGCCTTAACAGAATACTGGTCAAAAAGGTCAAGGTTTACAGCAATCATAACCGGAGTTGCATACGAAACACTGAATGCGTATCTCTTACCATCGATAGTGTAGTTAGAAGCAATCTTATCATACTTAACCAACTCAGGATGGTCAAGACCTACGATGTTCATATCTTTAAGTTCATCCATTGAATAAACTATCTGTCTGTTACCAACCTTAGGCCACTTACGATAGTCAATTCCTATGTATGACGGTGCTTCACCGGCAGCATGGTCGATAAGATACTGAGTCTGGTTATCAGCATAAGCGATATACTTATAGTTCATTTTACCGCCATAGTACTTTGCAAAAAACTCACAGAACTCTTTATCGTAGTCGCTGAGCTCCTGTGAATAAGTGTAACAGCTAACTTCACCGGAATTGTTCATAACCTCGATAAAATCAGCATCAGCGTCAGCAATACCAAAAGGATTATCAGCAAGATTTCCAATAGCATTACCTGACTTGCTAGTATCGCCTTTGTTACCTGTTTTTCTACATCCGGCAGCAGAAAGAGCAAGTGCAAGCACTAATGCCAAAAGCAGAGCAGAAGATAAAATTTTCTTCATTTTCAATTTCTCCCTCCAAAATATATAGTGAAACATTGTTTCTTTACTTGATTTTAACAAAATAGCACATAAATTTCAAGTATTTTGTTAGCTTATTGTGCAAAATACTTGACAATTTACAATTTATTAACATTTAAAATCAGATAAATTAAAAATTTTATACAATTTATAATTTGATAAAAAAAATGCGATGATAATATATCTACTTAATCTTAGCTTTCAATCTGTAGATAGGCATTCCGAGAGCAGCAAATTTTTTCTCATACTCTGTTTGAATTTCATTCGACTCATTTAATTTATGCAAATTTAGACTAATATTATATAGCTCGAAACCGCACTTTGAAAACTGCTCAATTGAAAACTCAAACAAAGCGCTGTTATCTGTCTTTTGTACTACTTCCCCATCAGATGTGAGCAGTTTAGTATAAATGTCTAAGAATCTTGAATGGGTTAATCTGTGACATTCATACTTTTTCTTAGGGAAAGGACAAGAAAAATTCAAATAAATTCTATTGATAGAATGAACAGGTATTATCCTAAGCAAATACTCAGCACTGACTAAGATAAAATAGACGTTATTAAGGCTTTGCTCTATTGCCATTTCGCACGCTTGCACCAAAACATTTTCATTTTTCTCAACAGCAATATAGTTAATGTCCGGATTTAGCATCGCTTTCTGAGTGATAAAGGAGCCTTTTCCGCAGCCTATTTCGAGCTCAACAGGGTTGTCGTTCTTGAAAATTTGTTTATAGTCCAATATATTGCTGTCGCTAAGACTGCTGAAATCCAGATTGTTGCTGTTGTAAATCAGGAGTTTGTCAGCGCACTGCGATAATCGACTGTCAATATTCTTTTTTCTTCTAATTCTCATATTTATACTGCCCTATTTTGCAAACTGACTGTTATAAAGGTCATAGTAAAAGCCTTTCTTAGCCAGTAATTGCTTATGATTTCCCTGCTCAACAATGTTACCATCATTCATTACGAGAATTAAATCTGATTCCTCAATTGTTGAGAGCCTGTGAGCAACAACAAAGGTTGTTTTACCCTTTGTGAGCTTGTTAAACGCTCTTTGTATGCGCATTTCAGTCATTGTGTCAATTGACGATGTTGCTTCATCCAATATCAACACAGGTGGCATATTAAGGAAAACTCTTGCAATGCATAAAAGCTGTCTTTGCCCCTGTGAAAGTGAGTCGTTTTCATCAAGAACGGTGTCGTAACCGTTTGGCAATCTTTTAATAAATGAATGCGCGTGAGTAGCTTTAGCCGCCTTGATAACCTGTTCTCTTGTATAATCAGGATTGCCGAGAGTAATGTTTTCGATAACAGTGCCATGCTTTATCCAGGTGTCCTGAAGCACCATACCGATACATTTTCTAAATGATTTCTTCGTTATCTTACTGATATCAGTTTCATCCGCAATAATAGTTCCTGAATCAACATCATAGAATCGCATCAACAGGTTTATAAGCGTAGTTTTACCGCAACCTGTCGGACCAACGATTGCAATCTTCTGACCGCTTTTAACATTAAGATTAAAGTTTTCAATAAGAGGTCTTTCCTTTGTATAGGAGAATGACACATTCTTAAACTCGAAATCACCGCTGAGCATGTCAATTTCTATTGCATCATCTGCTTCAGCGTACATATTATCCTCGTCAATAAAGCCGGTAACACGTTCTGCGCAAACAATTGCGTTTTGCAGCTCTGTTACAACGCCCGATATTTCGTTAAACGGGCGTGTGTACTGATTAGCATAGCTCAAAAAGCAAGACAAAATTCCAATACTGAATGCACCACCGGTTTTAATTGAAACAATCGCACCAAACAGAGCAACACCGGCATAAACCAGACTGTTAATGAATCGTGTGCAAGGATTTGTTAACGAAGAGTAAAAAATAGCCTTAAGAGAGTCGCTAGAAAGCTGTTTGTTTAAGGAGTCAAAATCATTAATATTATCGTTTTCTTTTGAGAACGCCTTAACAACCTTAATGTTTCCTACCATCTCATTAACGAAGGAAGTTTGCTTCGCTCTTGATTCGGACTGATTTTTAAAAAAATTGTATGTGCGGCTCGCAATAAATTTTGAAACAAACAATGAAAGCGGTGTTAAAACTATAACCACAAGCGCGATATATATGTTTAATTTTAACATAAATACAAGTGTTCCAAGAATAGTCAAAACACCTGAAAATAACTGGCTAAAGCCTAAGATTAAGCCGTCCGAGAACTGCTCAGCATCGTTTATAACACGGCTGATTATGTCACCATGCTCGTTAGAGTCAATATAACGCATTGAAAGTTTTTGGATTTTTGATATGCAGTCATTACGTAAATCTTTTACTACGTTATAAGCAATTTTATTGTTTATGATACTTGTGAAATATTGAGTTACTATAATTACTCCTGTGATAATCGTAACTATAACAATATTGTGCATAAGCAGTTCAAAGTCAACGTTACCCTGTGATACGGCGCAATCAATTGCATTGCCGATATAAACAGGCACTAAAAGAGTGCCGATTACAGAAATAACTGTTAAAATCAGCGATACAATAAATGAGAATTTATATTTTAATATTCTGCTTGCGATTTTTTTATACACGGAAGGTTGCTTGTTGTTTTTCATATTAGGCCCCCTCCCCTCTATACTGCGAGTTGTATATCTCACGATATTCTTCGTTGCTGTTTAAGAGCTCTGAGTGAGTGCCGATACCGCTAACAACGCCATCATCGAGAACAATTATTTTATCGCAATCCATTATAGACGAAGTTCTCTGCGAAACTATAAACACTATACTATCGTTATAGTTTTCCCTTATGGCTTTTCTAAGCTTCGAGTCTGTAGCATAATCGAGCGCAGAACCACTGTCATCAAGAATGAGTATTTGCGGCTTTTTAACAAGCGCTCTTGCAATTGTAAGCCTTTGGCGCTGTCCACCCGAAAAGTTAACTCCGTTTTGCTCAACAAAAGCATTTAAACCATCAGCTTTGGATGAAATTATATTGTCTGCCTGAGCGTGATTTAATGCTGTAAGGATGTCATCGTCTGTAGCATTTGTATTTCCCCAAAGGATATTATCCCTGATTGTACCTGTGAACAGTACTGCTTTTTGAGGCACTAAACCTATGCTATCGGTCAA
The DNA here is from genome assembly GCA_045579085.1 of Acutalibacteraceae bacterium. Taxonomy (GTDB): domain Bacteria; phylum Bacillota; class Clostridia; order Oscillospirales; family Acutalibacteraceae; genus RGIG2206. Next base: position 33,471 of record JAZNLO010000021.1, on the reverse strand, counting down.
GCTTGTTAAGCTGTAATCTGTTATAGGCTTGCCGTTAATCAAAAGGTTGCCCTGAGTTACGTTATAAGCGCCTGTTATAAGATTGACAAGCGTGGTTTTGCCTGAACCTGTGCCACCGATAACACCTATAAATTCGCCCTTTTTAGCGTTAAAACAAACATTATCCAGTGCGTTCTTTTCAACACCATCATAATGGAATGAAACATCGCTCAACGTTATTTCATCAACACTTTTAAGTATGTTATTACCGCATAATTTTGCATCTTCAATATCAAGAATAGTATTGATTCTTGACAGGCTTGCAACTGACTTATTACAGGTGATAATAAGATTTGCAAACTTAATAAGCTCAACAAGAATCTGAGTCATATAGTTATAAAGTGCAACAAGAGCACCCTGACTAAGAAAACCGGAGTCAATATCAATTGAGCCGGAATAAATTAAACATATTATTCCAAGATTAACAAGGAAGTAAGTTAATGGGTTCATTAAAGATGAAACTGCGCCTGAGCATTGCTGTAATAAATTTAAACTGTTGTTTTCAGCTTTAAATTCGTTTTCAGCAACCTCTTCAATGCCAAAAGCTCTTATAACCTTTGCACCAGAAAGACTCTCTTTTGTTTCACGCAAAATGCTATCAACTTTAATTTGAGCTTTTTTATACATTGGAATTGTAAAAGCTGAAATTTGACCAACAACAAGAAACAAAACAATTATTACGCCTAAAAATATGATTGCTTTTGATGAATCAATCAAGAAAGCCATAAACATTGCACCGAAAACAACAAATGGTGACCTGAGCATCAATCTCAACACAAGATTTATGCCTGTCTGAACGAGATTTACATCGCTTGTTATTCTGGTAATAAGCGTTGACGTGCCGAGCTTATCAATTTGGGAATACGACAATGTATTTATCTTTTTGAATAAGTCACACCTAATTGACTCAGAGCAACCGACCGATGCTTTAGCAGCAAAAAACTGGGCCGTGAGCGAAAACGCCAGTCCAACGGCAGCCATCAAGCACAGCAATAAACTATATTTAACAACATAATCGACATCAGCATTATGAATGCCGACGTCGATTATTTTTGCTACCACAAACGGAACCAATAATTCCAAGACTGTTTCAAACAGCTTGAATAATGGTCCTAATATGGATTGATATTTAAATTTTTTGAGATAATGAAATAATCTTTTCACATTGGCCTCCGAAACAGATTATCTATTCATCAAAATTTTCGTCTTTAAATAAATTCTCTTGCTCAAGTACAGAACGGTGAACCATTCTGCCGTTATGATATACATACTCAGGCTCAGATTGTTCATCACACTCGTTATCAGCACCTGTATCATCTTCTGCCTCAGACTTCTCTTGAGCCTTCGCTTTGATTTCAGCATAATATGGGTCGATAACGAATTTTCTAACAGAAGGGTAAGTCATAAACGTTACAAAATAGAAAATGAATCCGAACAGGAAAATCATAATCGCTGTAAATGTGAGCGACATAACAAGCGATTGAGCCATACCAACTATTAGAAGTATAAAGAATACAAAGAGCAGTAAGGCTATAACGAGTATTGTGAGCAAGTTCTTCCACAAACATATTACAGAGAAATAGAATGCGTTTTTGAAAATCTTGCGCAGATTCATATCAAGGGTGACCTGCATCAGTCCTAAATAGAAGTTCATTGATAAATATACATATACCATGAACAAACAGATAAAGAAACCAATCTTAAAGAACATACCTGAATTAAAATAGCTGTAGTACCAATTAAGTCCCAATACAAGCACTGACGCACCGAAATACTGGAATAGGCCTATTACCCCACTCTGCCACCAGTTTTTCTTTATAGTATCCCATATATCGTGAAACATAAATGACGGAGCTTCTTGGACGTAATCCCTTGTAATACGTGTGAAAGCAAGGTTTATTGGGCTTAAAAGAATCAGAGGGATAAGACAAACAAGTATTTTAATCAGGTCAAAAAATACGCCTGAAAAATAGTTTTCTATCTGCAGATTTTTGTCAGACAAAGATATCTGCGCTGTTTGTGTTCCGTTTGAGTCGGAAAGAGTATATACAGATAATCCTGCGGTCGATTGCTCATTATTGTTATCCAACTTAAAGCCAAGCTTATTGAACGCCACTTTAAATTCCGAGAAAATAATCTCTTTATCCTCGTCTGAATATGCAGTTATATCAAGTTCCTCATATCCGTTAGTGAGGATTGATGGGTTTACTTCTTTAATCTTGTTAAGTGCAGCTTCAAAATGCGGTATAGATTCATTTATTAAATCGTCACTAATATTATAAGTTTTATAGTAATTATTAATTAGCGTGACATATCCAGCACTTAAATTATATGATTTTAGCTTGTTGGAAAAATGGTTTTCCTTGCTTAAAACTTTATTTATTGGAAAATAACAAATAAGTGCTACCAACACAAGACAAGCAAAATACATAAGGTTTATAGCTAAAAGCTTAAAAAACTTCTCTTTATATATTCTCCAAAATTCAGAAAAAGTGTATACTTTTTGCCCGCTTTTTTTAACTCCCGGACCGTTACGTCTATAATCAATAAATTTACCAAAAAATGAGGCCAAGTTGTTGACTTCCTTTCGTCTGTTAATTAGCGAGCCTTAGGATGATACTTATTATACACGCTTGAGAATTGGCTTTTCATAAGCTGAGCATATATCTGCGTTGACGAGATATCTGAATGGCCGAGCATCTCCTTGATATCCTTCAACTGCGCGCCGTTTTCAAGCACATGAGCTGCAAACGAATGGCGCAATGTATGAGGTGTAATATCCTTTTTGATTCCTGCTTGCTTAGAATAATACTTTATAATCTTCCAGAAACCTTGACGTGACATACGCTGTCCGTTCATATTAACGAACAACGACTTTTCATCCTCGTCGATAACTGTTAGGTATCTTACTTTCTTAACATAGGTTTGTACAGCAAGCAAAGCAGTGTTATAAACAGGGATAATACGCTCGCCTTTATTGTTTGAGCAGCGAATAATTCCAACCTCAAAGTTAATGTCGTCAACATTAAGGTTAATAAGCTCTGATACTCTTATTCCTGTAGCATATAAGAGTTCAAGCATAGCTTTATCCCTGCAGCCTTTTTGCTCTGTTGGGTCTGCTTGTGCAAGCAACATATCAATTTCCTTGCTTGTTAATATTTCAGGAAGCTTTTTCTCAGAAGCCTTTGTCTTTATATTTGCAGTAGGATTGCTTGAAACATATCCCTTAGCTATCAAGAACTTATAATAGCATCTTAATGAAGCGGTGATTCTGGTTATTGTTGAATTGGACTTGCCGGACTTTTCGCAGTAATTCAAGTAATCCTTGATTGTATCGTTATCAACGTCTAAAACAGAGTTTATGCTTACTATATCGAGATATTTAACAAACTTATTTAAATCACGCATATAAGACTCAAAGGTGTTGCTTGAAACGCCTTTTGAGTCTGAAAGGTAATATTCAAATTCGTTTTGAAAGTCCTTCATGATTTTGCCTCTCTTAGATTAGATTTAAAACCTCTGTACATAGTAAAATTGCTCCTGCAATGAGCGCAGATGCAATCAGCGATACGCCAATCATTACTGCAAACAGAGCTAAATATCTTTTAACTTCAGTTGAATATGTATTGATACCGCCTCTGTCAGAAAGCTTTTGAGCCATAAATAAAGTCATTTGCATTGATTTGGCAGAAAAAATTAAATAAAGAGCAAGAAAAACAGAAATAACTAAAATTAATAAAAAGTTCGCAAGTAAGCCGTTATATCCAAACATAGAAACTGTTGCATAAGCCGATGCACCGATTCCCAAGAACGTAACGCATACTCCAATTATAGATGTGACAATTCCAAACATAAAGAATGATGAAATCAGATTGAACAACAAAAATGCTGCGAAAATGAAGAATATATTCAGCCACATCTTAACGAATCCTGTCTGCTCAATGCTGAATACAGAGTAAAGTTCGTTTGAATAGGAAGTTGATAAAACGCCGGCTGCAGTAAATATGAAGCTCAACAAAAACAAAAATGCTAAAATTTTATTGTTTTTAAAAAACAATTTAATCTTAATAAATCTAATACTGTTCATTTGCACTCACCTCATTTATTGATATGCAAATGTAAACAAGCTTAGAATATTGTAAACATAAAACCAAGCACGAAAATAAAATTAGTTCACATAAAATGTTTATATCAAAACTGCGAACGCTACTATATTATATTATAACAAAAACATTATATCAACGCTAATTTGACCATATTTAAAATCTTTAGAGGAATTAACAAACTTTACATAAAAAATATTATGTAAATGCCAAAGAATTATGTTAACTGTTTTATGTAAACCCAAAATGTTGCGATTATCGACTTTCTTGTTACTAAATTGTTCCTTATTTGCTTTATAATAAATATATCAAAATACACAAAAACAGCAGCACGCACATTGTTACGTACTGCTGTTTTACTGTTTTAAATTACATTACAGTGTAATTTTATGATATACCTTTTTACCCTTTTTAATTATAACGTAGCCCTTGTCAAAGTTGTCAGCTGTTAATGCAGCGTTAACATCAGTTACCTTTTCATCATCAACTGCTACCCCACCCTGCTGAATCAATCTTCTTGCCTCAGACTTAGACGGAACAAGCTTCGATTCAACAAGCACGTCAATTACGGTTTTGCCTACAGCGTCAAGCTGAGTTGAGGGCATATCGTCAATATTAGTACCAGAGCCAAACAGCGCTCTTGCAGCCTCTTGAGCCTTAATCGCTTCTTCCTCTGAGTGAATAAGCTTTGTAACCTCAAACGCAAGGCGTTCTTTAGCAACGTTTATATCGCTGCCTTCCATTTTTTCGTACTTAGCTATTTCATCAAGCGGCATAAAGGTGAGCATTTTCATTGTATTGATAACATCAGCATCACCGATATTTCTCCAATACTGATAGAAGTCATACGGAGATGTTTTCTCAGGATTGAGCCATACAGCGCCTTTTTCGGTTTTACCCATTTTCTTACCGTCGCTTGTCTGAAGCAGCTTAACAGTAAGACCAAACACTTCCTTACCGTCACAACGTCTGTTCAACTCGATACCGCCGATAATATTGCTCCACTGGTCATCTCCGCCGAGCTGCATAATACAGCCGTATTTGCGGTTGAGCATAAGGAAGTCGTAGCTCTGCATCAGCATATAGTTAAGCTCAAAGAACGACAAACCGCGCTCAAGTCTTTGTTTATAGCACTCGAAAGCGAGCATTCTGTTTACAGAGAAATGAACGCCAACCTCACGCAAAAAGCTTATGTAATTAAGGTTATCAAGCCAATCGGCATTATTAACCATAATTGCATTTCCATCAGAAAAATCTATAAACTTAGACATTTGTTTCTGGAAGCATTCTATGTTGTGGTTTATATCTTCCTTAGTAAGCATTTTTCTCATATCCGACTTGCCTGACGGGTCGCCAATCATACCTGTACCGCCGCCAAAAAGCGCAATAGGCTTATGACCTGCTTTTTGCATATGTCCCATAACCATCATTGCGACAAAATGACCTACGTGCAAGCTATCTGCGGTGGGGTCAAATCCAATATAAAAAGTAACCTTTTCGTTTTCAAGAAGCTCACGCACTTTTTCTTCATCTGTGCACTGAGCAATCATACCTCTTGCTTTTAATTCATCAAAGACAGACATATTTATCCTCCGTTACAAAAATACAAAACGATTATATTACAAGTTTTTACCATAGTCAATCATTTCTTTTGCCGATGCAAGTATGCTTGAGCTTACAATATCGCCCGACATCATTCGTGCAATCTCGTCTACCCTTTCTCCATAACTTAGCAGTTCGACATCAGTAAACGTGCGATTGTTTTCTGTGCGTTTATTGATTTTGAAATGATTATCCGCTAATGATGCTATTTGTGGTAAATGCGTTACGCATATAACTTGCTCACTCTTAGCGATATTTTTAAGCTTAATCCCAACCTTTTGCGCTGCGTTACCACTGATACCTGTGTCAATTTCATCAAAAATCAGGGTTGGCACGTCATTCTTATCAGCAAGCGCGCTCTTGATTGCGAGCATAATTCTTGACAATTCACCACCCGAAGCAACCTTACTGATAGGCTTTGCGGGTTCACCGGGATTGACAGAAATATTAAACTCAATTTTATCAGTGCCGTTTCTTAAAAGTTCGGTTTCTTTAATATCGCAGACGAACACCACTTTAGGCATATTAAGAAACTCAAGCTCTTCAGTTACACGCTTGACAAAGTGTTCGGACGCTTTTTTTCTGGTTAATGACAGCTTAGTTGCAAGCTTATTTGCCTCAACAAAAGCAGAATCCACTTGCTTAGATAACTGCTCAAGATTCCTGTCATAATTCTCAATCAAGCTAAGCTCTTCCTTAGCGTTTGCAAGGTAGTTAAGCATATCTTCTTCAGTTTTGCCGTATTTGCTCGAAAGCCTGTATAAATAGTCAAGCCTTGATTCAATATCATCAGCTAAAAGTGGGTCAAACTCAAGCTTGTCATACAGCGCAGAAATTTCGTCCGATATCTCTTGCAGCTCGTACCCAAAACCGTTCACTTTTTCAGCGAGCGATGCTGCAGACTTAAAATACTCCTCACAGGCAGACAACTGATTAGCCGCATCAAACAGCATATTAGGAATATCCGAACCTGTCTGTCCGCCGTTTATAATGCTCTGCGCAGCATAGAGAGCCTTAACAATAGTTTCACGATTTCTGATAAAATCACGTTGCTTTATAAGACTGTCACGCTCGCCAACCTCGATTTCAGCAGCCTCAATCTCGCTTATCTGATATCTTAACAAATCAATTCTTTCATCAGAACGTGCGTTTTCGCTTTGAAGAGAAGTTAACTTGTTCAGCAGCTCTTTATACCTATCATAAGCAGTGTTATACTCAGTTTTTATGTCCGAATTATCTGCAATAGCGTCTATAAACTTTATATGAGATGAGGGATTTAGAAGAGACTGATTATCGTGTTGACCGTGTATGTTTACCAGACGCTTAGCCACGTCTTTTAAAACAGTTACATTTGCAGGCGAGCCGTTTATAAATATGTGATTTTTACCGTCAAGAGTAAGTTTTCTGCTAATTAAAAGACTGCCGTCATCAACACTGAATCCGATTTCATTTAACGCATTAATTCTCTCTTCATCAAGATTATCAAACACAGCAGAAACAAACGCATAATCAGTATCAGACCGTATCAGGTCACGAGGTGTCCTCTCGCCTAACACAGCGTTGATTGCGTCTATAACTATTGATTTTCCAACTCCTGTTTCACCTGTAAGTACGTTAAAACCTGAGTTGAATTCAATATCCGTTTTCTCAATAACCGCTATATTCTCAATGTGAAGAGATGTAAGCATTAAATATTTCAACTCCTGATTAAGTCGTTAAGGAAGTGACAAAGCTCCTGTGAAGATTCGGTAGAACGTGTGATAATTAAAACTGTATCATCACCCGCAATGGTACCAAGAATCAAATTGTGCTGCAGCATATCGATTGTGGCACAAGCTGCTTGAGCCATTCCTGAGTTGCATTTTAACACAACATTATTAAGCGCAAAATCAACAGATAATACCGATGACTTGATAAAAGAGCTTGCCTTTAGTGTATCACTCTGGTCGAATCCTGACGTAGTATACCGATATTTTCCTGTTGAATCAATAGTTTTAATAAGGTTGAGCTTTTTAATATCCCTTGATACAGTTGCTTGAGTTGTTTCAACTCCGTTTGCTCTTAAAAGCTCAAGCAAGTCCTCTTGAGTTTCAACCGAATTCTTAGAAATGAGGTCAATTATCATTTCGCGTCTTGCAGATGATTTCATTGTTTATTCTCCTAAAAATCTTTCATTTTGTTTTTTAAGGTATGATAAAAAGATTCGTTCTTTATTCTAATAAGCTTTGCACAAAGCTTATTTGCGCGCTTAACATTTACTGTTTCATCAGGCTTTAAAATCAAGCTGTTATTGCCATCAAACTTGACTACTGCACTAACTCCGTCTGAATAAGAAATTTCTAAGTTTATATCGCTGTCAGACGGGAGAACAAAGCCTCTTGAATACATCGACATAGCACAAATCGGAACAAGTATAATACAATCAACCGCAGGGTCTGTGACAGGACCTCCTGCAGACATTGCATAAGCGGTTGAGCCAGTGGGTGTGGCTATAACTGCGCCATCCGACCTGAAACTGATGATTTTGTCGTCACTGTTAAGTACAGTCATATCAAGTATCTTCGACGACGTAGCCTTATTGATAACAACATCGTTAAGACAGTAGTATTTCTTTTCGGGCTCGCTTGAAACATATGCCTCAAGCATCATTCGGTTTTCTATGGTATAGTCGCCCGAAATAACATTTTCGAGCAAATCAAGTTCGCCGAGTTCCAAACTTGCTATATACCCTACTCTGCCAGAGTTAATGCCGATAATTGGCTTGTTATAGAGCGCGGCCTGCTTAGCAGTGTGTATAATTGTGCCGTCACCGCCGATTGCAATAATAATATCAGAAGCTTTATACAGCTCTTCATTAGATATAAGATTATCTTCATATCCAAAATGAGCGCCTGCAGCCGAGTCAATAAGATATGAAACCTTGTGCTTTTTAAGCTGCTCAATAACGCCTTTCAAAGCGATAGCGCTATTCACTTTTTGCAAATTTACTACAATACCAAACAGCAAATCAATCACCCTATCATTTCAAGCATTCGTGAGAATTTTCTACGATTTTGTCAATATCAATATCTATAGTCCTGACGGGCTCATCTGACTTTTCAATAAACGCCAAATACTCTATATTACCCTGAGGGCCTTTAATTGGTGAAAAGTCAACATTTAACAGAGAAAAACCATTATTCAGCATAAAGTCGGTAATATCATTTACAACGGTCTTGTGCACGTCTAAACTATGTACAACTCCGTGCTTACCTACGTTTTCTTTGCCCGCCTCAAACTGAGGCTTAATCAAGCACACTGCCTTAGAGCCTGTTTTCATTAAATTACGCATAACAGGCAAAATTAGTTTTAGCGAGATAAAGGAAACGTCAACAGATGCAAAGTCGAGCAAATCAGGCACCTGTTCGTTAGTTACATATCGGAAATTAGTACGTTCAAGATTTATAACTCTTTCATCACAGCGTAGCTTCCAGGCAAGCTGACCGTATCCAACGTCGATTGCGTATATCTTTGTAGCGCCGTTTTGAAGCATACAATCAGTGAATCCGCCTGTTGATGCGCCGATATCAGCGCAGATGCAGTTGTCAAGCTTAATGTTAAAATTATTGATAGCCTTTTCAAGCTTTAATCCGCCTCTGCTTACATATTTCAGCGAGTTTGTTCTGACTTCAAGCTTATCGTCATCTGTTATCATCATACCGGGCTTTAAAGCCTTCTGGTTATTAACATACACGTCGCCCGCCATAATAATAGCTTTTGCTTTTTCACGGCTATCGGTATATCCACCCTCAAATACCGCTGAGTCTAATCTAATCTTACTACTCAATTATTCGGCTCCTTCAAATAATCCACTATAGAATCTTCATCAAATCCAAGCTTTTTAAACGCTGACTCTGTTGACATATGTGCAACAAACTCGTCATTAACAGCACGCAAGCTAAATTTGCCGTTATAACCTGATTCCATCAGCTTAAATCCAATATGCTCGCCTAATCCGCCTGACTTTATTCCCTCTTCAATCACAAATACGTTCTTATATTTCATCAATTCTTCAATAAGTCCGTTCGGCAAAGGCTTAACAACATTAATTTTACAGCAAGCAGTATTTGCTCTCTGAGCAGCATTATAAACATTTGTGAAGAGTCTGCCGTAAGTGACAACAATGCTGTCTGAACTACCAAAAACAGCATAATCTTCACAATTATAGCTGTAACCATCAGGCTGAGCAGACTCCTTACCTCTGGGATATCTTACAACAGAAATGCCGTCTTCCTCGACAGCATTGCCAAGCATAACCCTAAGCTCATAAAAGTATGTGGGAGAATATACCTTAACGTTAGGAATAGTATTTAAGAACGCAACGTCAAACAAACCTTGATGTGTTACACCGTCTTCACCCACGATGCCTGCCCTGTCAACACACAGAGTAAGGTTTTGTGACGTAATCGCGGCGTCGTGTATAAGTTGGTCATATCCTCTCTGTAAGAACGAGGAATACACAGCAAAAACAGGTCTGAGTCCTTTAGAGGCAAGTCCGCAGCAGAATGTAATTGCGTGCTCCTCTGCGATACCAACGTCATAAAACCTGTCCTTATAAGCCTTTTTAAACGGCAATAGTCCAGTACCCTCAGTCATAGCGGCAGTAACAGCACAAACCTTGTTGTTAGTATTTGCGATATTAACGAGTTCCTTACCCATCTCAGACGAAAAAGAATTATCCGTAGCTTCAAAGCCCAAATCAGAGTTGAAGCTTGATACGCCGTGATATGAGGTTGGACTCTTTTCCGCAAACGCAAAGCCTTTACCCTTAACAGTGCAAGCGTGTATCAATACAGGTCTTGTAATACTTTTCGCAGAATTGAGCGCCATAATTACGTCTTCAACATTGTTCCCGTCTATTGGTCCAAGATAATAATAACCAAGACTTTCAAAGTAGTTGCTCTTAAGCAAGGCGCCCTTTAAAGCGGTTTTAACGCTGCCGATAAAGTTCTCAATTGGCTTACCGATTAAGGGGATTTTATTAAATCCAGTGCGGATTTTTCCCTTTAATCTGATATATCTCTCGCCTATTCTAATACGAAGCAGATGCTTTGATAGCGAGCCCACGTTGCGTGATATAGACATTTTATTGTCGTTCAAAATTACAATAAGCTTGTCCTTACCTTGACCTGAGCTGTTAAGTGCCTCAAAAGTCATACCGCCTGTTAGCGCACCGTCACCAACAACGGCAATAGAATAGTTGTTATTTTTAAGCAAAATATTTGCATCAGCAATTCCGCAAGCAACAGAAATCGAGTTGCTGCTATGGCCAGTAATCACAGGGTCGTGCTCGCTCTCTTGTGGATTCATAAATCCAGACAAGCCGCCCTCTTTTCTTATTGTTTTAAAATTATCAAGTCTTCCCGTCAGCATTTTATGCACATAGCTCTGATGTCCAACGTCAAACACGATTGAATCATTTGGTGAATTGAAAACATAGTGCAAGCCAACAGTAAGTTCAACAATACCCAAGTTAGACGCAAGATGACCGCCGTTTTTAGATACGGTTTCAATAAGATGCTGCCTAATTTCGTTACAAAGCACATTTAGTTGCGATGTATTAAGTTTTTTAACATCGTTTGGGCATTTTATATTTTCTAAATACATTAAATCAAAACCTTTTTATAGCGGTAAAATCATCGAAATAATTATGCCGAGCAGAGCACCTGCGAGAACTTCCATCGGCTTGTGACCAAGCGATTCCTTAAGCTCTTTAATTCTGGCAAGTGCACTATCGTCCGTGTTGTCATCATTGTCGTTATCGTTAATATGGTCAACAACTATATTTATAGCCTTTGCGTGCTCCCCTGCCTGACGCCTTACATTAAGCGCATCATACATAACAACGCAAGCCAATACAAAGGTTATTGCGAATTCAACTGACGAAAAGCCAACCTTTCTGCATGTTGAAATAGCTAATGCACAAACACAAGCCGAATGCGCAGACGGCATACCGCCCGAGCCAAACATTCTCTCAAGCTTGAGTTTGCCAGTAGTAAGCAAAACTAAAACAGTTTTTATAAACTGAGCCAAAAACCACGAGAGCGCGGCACAGTTTAATACATAGTTATGTAACAATGTACCTAAATTCAAAATAACACTTCCAAATCAATTTATTCTGTTGACAAGTAAATCAACAAGTTCTCTTAAATCATCAGCAGCTTCGCCAAAGCAGTCTAACGCTTGCTTTGCGGTTTCCGAATAATTCTTAACCATATCGTTTGAGCGGTCGATTCCATAGGCTGAAACAAACGTGCTTTTGCAGTTTTTATCATCACTGCCGACTGCTTTGCCAAGCGTTTCACTGTCGCCGATAACGTCCAACACGTCATCTCTTATTTGAAACGCCAAGCCGAGATTATCTGCAAAAATTTCTGCATTATCGAGCAATTCATACTTACCCGCAGCAATACAGCCAAGCTCGCAAGCAGTTTTAATCAAAGCAGAGGTTTTAAGCAGATACGTTTGCTTAACAAGCTCAATATCAACGTCGTTTTTAGCGTTTTCGTTAGCTAAATCAAGCACTTGACCGCCTATCATTCCGTCAACACCACAGCGTTTTGACAGCGACAAAACTGCTCTTGCAACTCTGTCTGATGGTAACTCAGACTTTGCTATAATCTCAAATGCCAATGACTGCAGTGCATCACCCGCAAGCAATGCGATATCATATCCAAAAACCTTGTGGCACGACGGCTCGCCTCTGCGATAATCGTCATCATCCATACACGGTAAATCATCGTGTATAAGCGAATAAGTGTGAATCATTTCAATAGCGCAAGCAAAGTTTACAGCTTTTGATACGTCACCACCGCACAGTCTGCAAAACTCAAGCACAAGCGCAGGTCTTATGCGTTTTCCGCCTGCAAGCAAGCTATATCTCATAGCGTCGATTACTTTTGAGTAATTCTCGCTTGATTTCGGTAACAGTTCATCGAGCTTTACGTTAATTAATTCATTATATCTCTGTAAAACATTATTCATTATCTTCACCCTGAACAACGTTGCTAAGCTCAGTCACCTTTAAACGCGCATTCTTAAGCATCAAGTTGCATTTATTTATAAGCGTAGAAGCCTCGTCAAAAAGGCTCAAGGATTCTTCAAGCTCTACATCGCCTTTTTCAAGCTTACTAACGATAACCTCAAGACGTGAAATCATCTCACCATATGTCATATTAAATATTCTCCTTCGGAAAAACTTGATTGATTGTGCAATCGGCAACGCCATCACTAAATCTTAACTTGACAGAATCATTAGCATTAATATCGTTTACAGATTTTACTAATTTATCAGCCTTAGTAACAATAGAATAGCCTCTTGATAGCGTTTTTAACGGGCTGAACGCATCAAGCTTTGCAGATATAACCGAAAGTGTTGCTTCATATTGATTTAACACATTCAGACATACGCGATTGCAATCATTTGATAATTTATCCAATCCCTCGCTCATAGCGTCAATATAAGCTTCGGGCGATTTTAAAACACTTTTCTTAGAAATTGAACTCAGCTTTTCGTCTAAAACGCTCAGCTTATATGACATAGCCGAAGTGACAGACGAGTTCAATCCACCAAGATATCTCAAAAGCGAATCCTTCGATGAAACTACGAGTTCTGCTGCGGCTGACGGAGTCGGTGCACGCATATCCGAAACAAAATCGCAGATTGTGAAATCGGTTTCGTGACCTACTGCCGATACAACCGGTATATGCGAAGCAAATATAGACCTTGCAAGTGCCTCGTCATTAAACGGCCACAAATCCTCCATAGAGCCGCCGCCTCTACCAATAATGATTACATCAGCGCAGTCAAGCTCATTCACCTTATCAACAGCTTTTTTAAGCTGTGCGGCTGCCGAACTTCCCTGAACCAAAACAGGACACATTACAATCTCAGCCAACGGCATTCTGCGCTCAACAACATTCATAATATCCTGCACAGCTGCACCTGTCGGTGAGGTTATTACAGCAATACGATTAGGATATTTTGGAAGCGGTTTTTTATATAGCTCGTCGAATAAGCCTTCTTTTCTGAGCTTTTCGTTTAATTGGTCAAATGCAATCTTAAGAGCGCCTAACCCCTCAGGCTGCATATCTTCAATGTAAAGCTGGTAAACTCCGTCCCTGTCAAAAACCGATACTCTGCCTCTGCAAATAACTTTCATGCCGTTTACAGGCTCAAATTTGAGCTTTTGAGCGTAGGTTTTAAACATAACCGCCTTGATTACGGCTTTTTCATCCTTAAGCGAAAGATAAAAATGACCGGATTTATAGTGGTTAACGAAATTTGATATCTCACCGACAACAAACACATTCCTGAGCATACCATCGGTTTCAATAATTGCTTTAACATAATTATTAAGCTGTGATACAGAAACAATCAAAGAATCAGTCAATCAGACCACTCCTATAAGCAGTTAAAACTGCAATACCTGCAGCGTTATCAGAAGAATAAGATGGCTGAGCAAAAAAAGCGTTGAATTGTGCTTTTATCTTAGCAGAAATATACGAATTACTCATAACTCCGCCAGAATATATAAGCGGTAATTCCCCGAAACGTTCAACACAAATCTGTGTCATACGTTCAACAACAGAATAGATATATTCAATAGCAAATTTAGCTATATCGCAGTTGCTTTCACCATCTGCAATCATTTTTTTGCACTTGTTTTCAAGCCCTGAAAATGACGGATTTTCGCCTACAAAAGAAGGCTTGATTTTATACGACTTTTTGCTTTGTGCCGCAAGCTTATCAAGCTCAGCACCCGCCGGAAAACTTAATCCCAACGCAACGCCAACCCTGTCTATAGCCTGACCTGCTTTAAGGTCAAGGCTTGCGGAAATCAGCTGAGCGTCAAACATAAACTCATCGCCTTTTTTGCAGTAAAGAGCCTCGCTCGTGCCGCCGGAAAAATGAAAAGCGATAAAATCATGCTCTATTAAATCGAGCTTATCAGCAGAAAACAAAGCAGCACCGATATGCCCCTCCTGGTGAGAAAAAGTAAACAGCGGAACTTTCAACATTGATGAAAGCGACTTTGCAAACGAATGCCCAACTAAAAAGCACGGCATATAGCTCCCCTCAACGTTTCGAGGTCTTACGGAAACGCCAATCGCCTTAATACTGTTAATATCAACGTCAAGCTCAGCAATCAACTCGTGAAGCTGTTGAACGTGGTGAAATACGGCATCGCTTTGTCTTAAGCCAAGCTCACCCTGTTTAACCGGCAGCAACTTCTTAAGGTTTGTCACCTTTTTAAGTTTAGTGTCAAACAAAGCCACTGAGGTTGTGTAATTACTGGTGTCAAAACCGAGTATCATATTACTCGTCACCCATACGAGCTATTGTGCCGAGCACGCCGTTGACGTATGCAGAGTCCTCGTCACCGCCAAACTTTTTAGCGAGCTCAACAGCCTCGTTTATTGAAACGCTTACAGGTACCTCATCAGAAAACTTGATTTCATAAACCGAAAGACGCAAAACTGCAAGAGCAACCTTCGAGATTCTGTTAATCGTCCAACCCTGAAGATTTGCAGAAATCAGGCTATCAATTTCATCAATGTTTTCAAACACATTTATTGCAGTGTTTTTTGCAAAATCATCATCAACAATCTCTCTCGCTTCAATAGCATTCGCAATAATCTCAGTGATAGATTCCTCCCTGAAATTCTTTTCAAATATCAGTTCAAAAGCCAGTTCTCTGGCAGCAGTTCTGTTTAGCATTATCAAAGCTCCTTTATACATATCAACTCGAATATATCATATACCATTTTAACGCAAATTGCAACAAATAAATAAAGTCCGCCGATGCATAAAGCAAAAGCGGACTGAATAATTATACAATTTATTGAATTATTGTGCGTCTTCGGATATCTCAATGTCTGCAACGTGAACATTAACCTGCGTAACAGGCGTGTTTGTCATGTTCTGAACTGCCTTTTTGACTGCAACCTGAACCTTGTCGCATACAGAAGTGATTTTAACTCCCATATTCAGCTTAATATAAAGGTCAATAATCATAGCTCCGTCAACAGTCTTAACCTTAACAGACTTAGTTGCGGAAGGCTTTAATATATTCTTAATATCAGGAGAATCAACAAGGTCGCAAACTCCGTCAACATCTTTTGCGGCAACATAAACAATCTTTGCAACAACCTCGTCTGAAAGGACAACATTTTGCTCAAAATTTTTATTAACGTTCATATTATCAACTCCCTTGCTTTTGTATTATATCACATTGTTTTAAAGATAACAACTCTATTTTATATTTATTATCTTAATATTGTCAAGACTTATATCACATTCGCTTGTAACAATATCCTGTATCTGCATAATTTCAGATTCTGCAAGCTCTTTAGCGTACACAACTATGTTTACGCTTGAATCGTTTATTACAGCAACACATTCCTTAAATCCTTTTGCCTTAATAAGCGTTTCAATATTATTCTCTCGTTCCATTCTCTCAACAAGCTTTACGTGCAAAGCATAAGCATTTGACTTATCTTCTTCTGATGCTTTTGCATTTTCTTCAATATCTTCAAGCTCGTCAATCAATTCATCATAGGTTTGCTCTCTATCAGTACGCGCGTTCTTGAAATAGTCGGTGTCAAGCTCAACTTCTCCAGTTGCTACAAACTCAGCCTGACCTGTTTTAATAGATGAAGTTGAGCCTGTGGATAAACCGCCGTTAGTGCCCGCGTATTTCCAGTTGACAAATATTGCGCCAGCCAATATAAGCACAAGCACGGATAATATAATCGGTTGCTTTGCTATTTTAATTTTACCAGGTGTTTTCATATGTTATTTCCTCCCACAACACAAACTTTTTTATTTGATATATTTAATGCTGTTGTAACAGCGTTAACAATACTCTCGCATACCGCTTCGTTATCAGCGTAATTTGATACAACAACCACTCCCCTTACCGTTGGCGACAGTGTTGTAACTACAAGAGCTTGCTGACCGCCTTGAGAATCCTCAATAATAATATAGTTTTGCTCTTTATCCTGTTTCTCGTTCAGCTTTGTTTTATCATCGCCCTGAGAATCCTCTGTTACGTTATTTGAGCTTTTTATTTTATCTGCATATACAATTTCTTCACTGCTCTCAAGCGTAATAAACACTTCAACTTTTCTCTCACCCGTTATTTTGCATACTACCGATTCAACCTTTTTTTCAAGCTCTGATTCATAGTCAACATCTCTCGACTTTCTCTTGTTGCTAAAATCAAAGTCTATACTTGAGATGAAAACCAGAGCAATACCAACTATAGCTAAAATAAAAATGAGATTGTTGTTTTTCTTGCTTATAAATTCTTTAATCTTATTCATTCTATTCCTCCGGGATAATATAAACATCACAGAAAACATCGAATTTTTCGTTTAGCAAATCCTTAACCTGCTTTTTAAAATTAGCGTTTGATTTAGGTATTCCAACTGAGATATGTATCATATCGGTTGATAAAACGTCTTCCTTATTGAAATCTATGCTTATTTGTCCACCTTTTATTCCAAATTGACCCAAAACTTTTGACACCTTTTCTTTAACCGATACTGTTGACTCCTCAATAATCTTATTTGTAATGTAATCATCATAACTGGCTGTATATTCGTTGTTTTCTAAGTCAAACGCAAAATCAGCGTGTGATAAAGCAACAACCATTGATATAACAATTGACGCTAAGGTTAGACCTATAAACGTCTTAACAGTATTTGAGATGCTGTTATCGGGTAGTAAAAGCCTGATAATATATCCGATAACACAAACAATGCATATTATCTCAGCATATTCTGCAATTGATTTAATCACGATAAACCACCAACTGATAAAACTGTAAACACAGCTAATACCACCATCATTGTTGAAAACATAATTACACTTGTTATAACAGTTATCACACTGCCCACTGCTTCTAACACCTCAGGGGCAGACTTGTTTTGAGATATACCAAGCATTGATTTTGAGAGAATAATTACAAGCTTCCACAATAAAAGTTTTATAGTAACAGGCAGAACCATAATAATTACCGAAAAAATTGTGAACATACCAACAGTAGTCTTTGCTAAATTTAAGTTGCCAACAAGCAGACTGACAGAGTCACCGAGTGTTTGTCCTACAATCGGAATCATTGTGCTCAGCATTGTTTTTGCTGTACGCATCGTTAAGCTGTCAGCTACGCTGCTTAGCTTTGTTTGCAGACTCAGTATACCTGCAAAAACAGTCGAGCTGATTGTTATAAACCACACAATTGCCTTTTTAACGCTGTTTGTAAGCTGTGAAAGAGGTTTAGTATACGCTGTGCACACCGATACAGCAATTAAGATGTTTGACATCGGCATCAAAAGCTTAGCATTAACAACACTAAAAACACTTGAAAACCCCATCATAATTACCGAGTATGTACCTGCAACTGCTGAATACCCTGACGCAGCAGTTAGAGCTGTAAAAACAGGTAAAAATGCGTTGATAAGTACACTCATAGAGTCAAGCGAGTTTTTAGCTTCAATAACAATATCGCTCAGCGGCAAAATTATTATCACAGAAGTAATAACAGAAACGATAATATCAAACGACTCATTATGCCATTTGTTATTGACAGGTATCACAGTTGAAAAAATAATGCAAACAAGCGTTATAACTGTAACTAAGCCCAAAACATAAAATGGCTCTGTATAATCAGAGAATGTTCTTTGAAGCATAGCTTTTAGTAACTCATACACGTTAATTTTAGTTGTATCAATGGATGAATATGGCTCAATTTCAAGCTCTTCATATACAGTTATAACTTCTTCGCTCAGGTTATCCCTTAAGTCATTAACGCCGAATTCATCAAATATCTCCGCTTGCTGTGTTGCTGATGCAGTTACAGGAAAAATCAAGGCTGATATTATAAGTAAAATAATTATGAATAGTCTTTTCATTTGTTTATCATATCAACTGCCGCATTAAGCAGCTCAAGCATAATCGGTGCGTAAAGCAGAGTTATAGAAACCTTTGCAGCCATATCAATCTTCTCAGCAACAGCCTTAGCTCCACTATCTACACAAATCGATGCTGCCATAGAGCCTATGTATGAAATTCCAAGCCCTTTTAACAGCGGTGAAATATATCTGCCAACCTCAGTATTTACGCTTGACTCAATTTCATTGATTACGGGAAGTATCGCTTTTAGCGCCACAGCCGCAACAATACAGGTGCAGATTATACTTATGAATATAGAGTATTCATTATTGAACTGCTTGAATAAGTTAACCGCAACTGCCGCTATAATGCAGACTGCTGAAATTGTAATTATGTTCATAGGTCAAACAGGGATTTTACCGTTGAAAATAAATCACTTATTTCATAAACAATCATCATCAGCACCACAATCAATCCGGCTATCGTTGTCATCATAGCCTGGTCCTCACGACCTGAGCGTATCAAAAGCTGGTTAAACACGGCTACAATAATACCTATTGCGGCAATTTTAAATATCAAGTCCACTTCCATACATATCACCCTAAATTAAGATTATTAAAACAAATGCCGAGCCAAGAGCGCCCAGCTTAACATAGAAATCTGACTTTTCTTTATATGCTTTAATTGCCTCGCTTTCAGACTCCGTAAGCTGTTCTATACATAAATCAAGCTCTTCATCAGCACTTAATATGTCTAATCCCTCAATTTTGTTGAAGCAGTTTTTAACAATCTCAAGCTCTGATTTATGTGAAAGCAAATTTGTATATAAGTTTTCTTTTGCGTTAGTGTTATCTCCTACAATTAACGGATTATTTATCTTATCAAGTATTTCGTTAATAGGGCTTCTTGTATGCCTTACAGCTTGCTTTACTGACTTAAGTAAGGATACAAGTTCAACTAAAGTGTCGCGTTTTTCTTTTAACCTGTTACGGTAATTTAAGGCAATCAATATCGGAATTATAGAAATAAAAATCAAGCCGATTATCTTCATATTTTTTCTCTGTAATATATGTAATCAACCTGTCCGACCGAGTTTTTATTTAATAAAACGAAGCACTCAAACATATCCTTGTTTACTCCTAACTTTTTAAGCCTTGAGAGGCAATCAGTCATACTACCAGAATGAATTGTTGAAATAAACTTGACTCCACATTCCAAGCACTTGTCCAACTCCTCTGCGTTATCTGAAATTTCGTCAAACGCTATTATCTGCGGAGAGAAATACTTTATCAGAATATTTACCGCTACGCTCTTTTCAGTATATGCTATACAATCGCAGTTATTGCCTAAGTCAAACGCAGATAGACCGTTATGCATTGCAGTCAACTCGCCTCGCTCGTCTGCAACTCCTATTCTATAGCCGTGATATGAATAAAATCTGATTAAATCTCGCAGCAAAGTAGTCTTACCGCTACCTGGAGTGCCGATAATTAATGAATTGTATGGTAACACGCCTAAAATATCCGTTATCACATTGCTTGATGATGTAACCTCGTGTGCAACCCTTATATTTATACTGGATACGTCCTTGATAGCTCGTCTGTCACCATCATAAAAGCTGCCGCAAACCCCAGCCCTGTGACCGTTTTTCAGCGTTACATAACCAAGATTTAGCTGATGCTCATACGAATATACTGCGTGGTCACACATATTTATAAGAGTTTCATTTATATCGTCTTTGGTGACAATAAGATTTTCTTTAGATTTTTTTGAAATTTCTATGTTCCTATTATTTATAGTTAAAGATAGCTCTTTACCAGCTCTTAAGCGTATCTCCTGAATACTGTTTTTAGTATTATCATCTAATAAATTTATCGCATCACGAAGCCTGTCTGACAGAGCATACATTACATTATCAAGAGTTGACATCTTGTCCCTCCTCTCTTTTACAGAGTATGCGTGAAATTTAATTTATAGAACAGTAAATTATTATTGCAATAATCGACAAATGTTGATATAATTATTACATAAAAATTCGTGGAGGCTGCTATGTCTACTAACGGTAAGTTTAAAAAGTCTATGTTTGGCTTTAACAAGGCTTCTGTTCTTGAATATGTTGAAGCAATTCAAAAGGAAAATTTTGAAGAAACCTCAAGGTTAAACGCTGAACTTAGCGATTACAAAACCAAGTATGAAGATGCTGTTAAAATCAATAATGAGCTAAACGAGAAGGTTGCTGAGTGTGAAGCTTCGCTTATTGAGCTTAAAAATATGGCGGACAGCCTGATGGCAGAGGTTGAAAGAAATCAACTGCTTCATTCTCAAATTGGAGAAGTTTATGTTGAGGCAAAGGCTGACGCAATAAAAATTGTAAATCAGGCTGATAAAAACGCAAAGGATATGCTCTCTTCTGCTGATAAGAGCGCATCCTTTACAATAGACCAAATAAACACCACCCGAGACGAACTTGGCAAACTTCAAAAAAGCTTGAAGCAGTCTGTGACTGAATTTGCTAAAAAGCTGTCACAAATTGACTCAACGCTGAAAGTTGCTAAATCGAAGCTTGCATCAAAAAACAAACTGAATACAGGCATTTCTGATGATGATTTAGTTGCAAGAGGCATTATAAAGTAATTTATTTTATATTTTGCGTTTCTTAATTTGTATTTTTTGGCATAGTCTAAGTGCCAATAATAAATAAATTAACGGAGGGTCCAAAATGAAAATGATTTACCACGTTGAAGACAAGCCTAAGTTTATACAGGTCTTGGTCTTCGCAGTACAGCAGTTGCTTGCAATTATGGCGGCAACGATTGCTGTGCCGATTATTATTAACGGCGGCGCCGGTCTTGAGGGTGACGATGCAATGAGCATCGCTGCAGCTTTGTTTGGTGCAGGATTAGGCTCTATTGTTTATCTGCTCTTTACAAAGGGTAAGAGTCCTGTATTCTTAGGCTCGTCGTTTGCGTTTTTAGGTTCAATGGCAGCTGCTTTTGCTGGTGCAGCAAGTGTTTGTGTTGGCTATCTTGGACTTATAATCGGTGCAATTCTCGCAGGCCTTGTTTATGTTGTAATAGCAATCTTGGTTAAATTTGTAGGTGTAAACTGGATTAACAAGCTTATGCCCGCTGTAGTAATAGGACCAACAGTTGCTATTATCGGACTTTCTCTTGCCGGTAACGCAGTTGGAGACCTTGCTAAGTCTAACGTTGAGGGCGGCTCAACATTGATTGCTCTGCTCTGCGGTGTTGTAACACTTATTGTTGTATCACTTTGCGCTACCTATGGTAAGAATATGGCAAGACTTATCCCCTTTATTATCGGTATTCTTGTTGGATATGCTCTTGCAGCAACATTCACCGCTATCGGCTATATCGCTGACATTGCAGCCCTTAAGATAGTTGACTTCACTCCTATCACATCAATTGCTGCTAATGGAGTAAGCATCGGCACATTCTTTAGTGTTCCTGATTTCACATTTGTTAAAGCGTTCGGCGCTTTTAATGAAATCTCACTCTCATATATCGGAACTATTGCTGCTGCTTATATTCCTGTTGCATTTGTTGTATTTGCTGAACACGTTGCAGACCACAAGAACATCTCTTCCATCATTGAAAGAGACCTCCTTACTGAGCCCGGTCTTCACAGAACACTTCTCGGTGACGGTGTCGGCTCAATGGTTGGCTCAATCTTCGGCGGTTGCCCGAATACGACCTATGGCGAATCTGTTGCTTGCGTTGCAATTACAAGAAACGCATCTGTTATTACAATTTTTGTAACAGCTATCCTTGCAATCGTTATTTCCTTTGTAACACCTGTTATTGCATTCCTTAACTCAATCCCCTCCTGTGTAATGGGCGGCGTATGTATGGCTTTGTATGGCTTTATTGCTGTTAGCGGATTGAAGATGATTAAAGAGGTTGACCTCAACAAAGAGAGAAATCTGTTTGTTGTTTCTGCTATCCTCATTTCAGGTATCGGCGGACTTACCTTGAACTTTGGAAGCATAACTATTACTTCTATTGCAACTGCTCTTATTCTTGGTATAATCCTTAATATTATCCTTTCTAAAAACGATAACAAGGTTACTGAGTAAGAATAATTAATTAGTTATATTATCAATAAAACGCCCCGAAACAGCGATGTTTCGGGGCGATTTAATATCTGTATACTACTTTAGAACAAGCCTGAAATTACTCCGTTTTCATCAACGTCAATCTTCTCAGCAGCGGGAACCTTAGGCAGTCCCGGCATTGTGAGAATATCGCCAGTTAAAACAACTATAAATCCTGCGCCTGCAGAAATCTTTACATTCTTTACAGTGACATTGAAGTTCTCAGGTGCGCCAAGCTTTGTCGGGTCATCAGAGAAACTGTACTGTGTTTTTGCAATGCAAACAGGAACCTTGTCAAAACCAAGCGCTGTAAGCTGTTCAATCTGCTTCTTAGCGTTAGGCATAACTGTGATGCCATTTCCGCCGTAAACCTTCTTAACAACCGACTCGATTTTCTCCTCAATTGTGCTGTCAAGCTCATATGAGAATGTGAAATCGCCCTGCTCTTCGTCGCAAAGACGAACAACTTCGCGAGCAAGCTCCTCACCGCCTTTGCCGCCATCAGCCCAAACTGTCGAAAGAACTGTGTTAACGCCGAGTTCTTTGCACTTAGCAATGATGAAATCAATCTCAGCATCAGTGTCAGTCGGGAAACGATTTACAGCTACAACACAAGGCAGCTTGTAAACATTTTTAATATTAGATACGTGGCGAAGCAAGTTAGGTATGCCCTTTTCAAGAGCCACAATGTCCTCTGTTCCAAGCTGTTTCTTATCAAGACCACCATGCATCTTAAGTGCGCGAACAGTTGCAACAACTACAACAGCATCAGGTGTAAGACCAGCCATACGGCACTTGATATCAAGGAACTTCTCAGCGCCAAGGTCTGCGCCAAACCCAGCCTCAGTAACAGTATAATCGCCCATTTTAAGCGCAAGCTTTGTAGCCATTACAGAGTTGCATCCGTGCGCAATATTTGCGAAAGGACCGCCGTGAACAAAAGCAGGAGTACCCTCGAGAGTCTGAACAAGATTAGGCTTGAATGCATCCTTAAGCAATGCTGTCATAGCGCCGACTGCGTTTAAGTCACCTGCAGTAACAGGCTTATCGTCATAAGTATAACCAACTATGATGCGTGAAAGTCTGTCTTTAAGGTCATTAATAGAATTTGCAAGACAGAAAACAGCCATTATTTCACTGGCAACAGTTATATCGAAACCGTCTTCACGAGGAACACCGTTAGCCTTGCCGCCCATACCGTCAACAAGGAAACGGAGCTGTCTGTCATTCATATCAACGCAACGCTTCCATGTGATTCTTCTTACGTCAATGCCAAGAGCGTTACCCTGATGAATGTGGTTGTCAAGCATAGCAGCAAGCAAATTGTTTGCAGCACCGATAGCGTGGAAGTCGCCTGTGAAGTGAAGGTTGATATCCTCCATAGGAACAACCTGTGCGTATCCGCCGCCTGCAGCTCCACCCTTAACACCAAAAACAGGTCCAAGAGAAGGCTCACGAAGCGCAACAGTTACGTCTTTGCCGATTCTCTTGAGTCCGTCTGCCAAACCAATAGTGGTTGTGGTTTTGCCCTCACCGGCAGGTGTAGGAGTGATGGCAGTTACAAGAATTAACTTACCGTCTTTACGGTCAGATTCGTTAAGCAACGACAAATCAACTTTTGCCTTATACTTACCGTACTGCTCGATGTATTTATCATCAAGATGAGCTGCCTTTGCTATTTCTGTGATGGGTTTCATTTTGCACTGCTGTGCAATTTCAATATCGCTTAAATACGCCATTTTTTAAATCCTCCTTAATAAATAGGAAATTTTGAGCATAATTCCTGTACTTCATCTGACACACGAGCCTTGTTAGCATCAAAATCATCAATAATATCGCTGATATATCCTGCTATCAACTTCATTTCAGGCTCCTTGAAGCCTCTGGTTGTTACTGCCGGTGTACCGATTCTGAGTCCACTTGTAACAAATGGGCTTGCAGGGTCATTAGGAATAGTGTTTTTATTAGCGGTAATATGAACTTCATCGAGTCTTGCTTCAAGCTCTTTACCGGTAATGTTTTTATTTAGGAGATTAAGGAGCATCAGGTGGTTATCAGTTCCGCCTGAAACAATATCCACTCCCCTGTTTTTGAGTTCTTCGCAAAGTACAGCAGCATTACTTACAATCTGCTTTCCGTATGCTTTGAACTCATCAGTCATAGCCTCGCCAAGCGCAACAGCCTTAGCCGCAATGATGTGCATCAGCGGACCGCCCTGAACGCCCGGAAAAATAGCCTTATCAATCTGCTTAGCGTATTGTTCTTTGCAAAGAATCAAACCGCCTCTTGGACCGCGCAAGGTCTTATGTGTGGTTGTTGTAACCACGTCTGCATACGGCACAGGTGACGGATGCACGCCCGCAGCAATCAAGCCTGCGATATGAGCCATATCTACCATCAGATATGCTCCAACCTCATCAGCAATTTCACGGCAACGCTTAAAGTCAATAACTCGTGAATATGCGCTTGCACCAACAACAATCATTTTAGGCTTACATTCTTTAGCAATTCTGAGCATATCGTCATAGTCAATCATTTCAGTTTCCTTGTTTACACCATAAGGAACAACATTGAAATATTTACCTGAAATATTCACAGGAGAGCCATGCGACAAATGTCCGCCTTGTTGAAGATTCATACCCATAACAGTATCGCCCGGATTAAGAAGCGCAAAGAATACAGCCAAGTTAGCAGATGCGCCTGAGTGAGGCTGAACATTAGCGTGTTCAGCGCCGAAAAGCTCCTTAGCTCTGTTTCTGGCAATCTCCTCGACGATATCAACACACTGACAGCCGCCGTAATATCTCTTTCCGGGATAGCCCTCAGCGTATTTGTTAGTAAGAACTCCGCCAGCAGCGAGTAAAACTGCTTTAGAAACAATATTCTCGCTTGCGATAAGCTCAATGTTTTGGCGCTGACGAAGCAGTTCCTTCTCGCAAGCAGCGGCAACATCAGCATCAAAGTTTTTCAGTTCTTCAAAAAAATTCATAATGCCCTCCATCACTTATTTGAAATACTTAACAGCAGCTGCAAACATACGAATATCATAGTTAGCCGGAACATTCTTGTAAAGACCACTGCCGATTCTTTCGCTGTGACCCATCTTACCGAAAACTCTGCCGTCGGGTGAAGTTATACCCTCAATAGCATACATAGAGTTGTTGGGATTAAAACGAACATCTGAAGTTGCGTTTGAGTCAAAATCAACATACTGTGTAGCAATCTGACCGTTTTCAGCAAGCTTTTTGATAAGCACTTCATCAGCAAGGAAACGTCCCTCACCGTGTGAAATCGGAACATTAACAACATCGCCAACATTCATCAGTGAAAGCCAAGGCGACTTGTTAGATGCTATTCTGGTGCGTACAATACGTGATTGATGTCGAGCAATAGTGTTGAATGTTAAGGTTGGGCAAGATTCATCGGTATCGATGATTTTTCCGTATGGAACAAGTCCAAGCTTAATCAATGCCTGGAAGCCGTTGCAAATACCGCACATAAGTCCGTCACGGTTATCAAGAAGGTCTGTTACACCCTCTTTAATAGCAGCGTTGCGGAAGAATGCAGTTATAAACTTACCGCTTCCGTCAGGCTCATCACCACCGGAAAATCCGCCGGGTATGAATATCATCTGAGCATCCTTAATTTTGCTTGCAAAAGCTTCAACAGATGCCTGAATACTTGAAGATGTAAGGTTATTTATAACTATAATCTCAGGCTCGGCACCTGCATCACGCATAACCTTAGCACTATCATATTCACAGTTTGTACCCGGAAACGCAGGAATGAGAACCTTTGGCTTTGCAACCTTGATATTCACAGTAGGATAAGATTTGGCCTCATAAGAGAAGTTCTCAACAGCCGAATTAGTATCAGGAATATTGCAGCTGTAAACGCCCTCAAGCTTATCCTCATAGAGCTTCAATACGTCCTCAGCGCTGATTGATTCATCGCCAAGAGTAAATGCGCCGTCATCAGTTACTACACCGATAACTTCACCGTCGTTACAATTATCTGTTACTTCAAGAACAAAAGAAGCATAGTTGTAACCAAAAATATCATCAACTGCCAAGCAATCGTTAAACTTAAATCCAAATCCGTTACCGAATGCCATCTTCATTACAGCTTCAGCTATACCGCCAATTCCCGGAGTATAGCAAGAAACCGCCTTTCCTGAGCGCATAAGCTCTGTAACCTTATCAAACAACTTGAGTAAAGATTCGGTTTTGGGAAGCTTATTATCATCAAGTTCAGCCTTTAATAGTATTACCTTGTTGCCTGCTGATTTAAACTCGTTTGAAACAATATCATTAGTCTTTTCAGTTGTAACAGCAAAGGAAACAAGCGTAGGCGGAACGTCTAAATCCTCGAACGAGCCACTCATTGAGTCCTTACCGCCAATCGAGCCGATACCAAGCTCAATCTGTGCTTTAAACGCACCAAGCAAAGCTGCTAACGGCTTACCCCAACGCTTAGCGTCGCTTCCAAGTCTTTCAAAATACTCTTGGAAAGTAAGGTAAACATCCTTAAACTCAGCACCTGTTGCAATAAGCTTGCAAACAGATTCAACAACAGCCAAATATGCTCCGTGATAGGGGCTCTTTTCAGTAATGAATGGGTTATAACCCCAAGCCATAAGCGAGCAATCGTCTGTGTGCTTCTTTTCTACAGAAATTTTCTGCACCATAGCTTGAATCGGAGTAAGCTGACGTTCTCCGCCAAACGGCATAAGAACAGTACCTGCACCGATTGTGGAGTCAAAGCGTTCAGCAAGTCCGCGCTTAGAGCATATGTTAAGGTCACTCGCCATTTTTTTGAAGTTTTCGGTGAAAGTACCGCTAACTTGCTTATCAATCGACTCAGGACTTGCGGGTGCAACTACAACGTGCTTATCAGCGCCGTTAGAGTTCAAAAATTCTCTGCTGATATCAACAATCTTATTGCCGTTCCACTTCATAACAAGTCTGGGCTCTTCTTTTATAACAGCAACCACACAAGCCTGAAGATTTTCATCGTTGGCAAGTTTTAAGAAAGCGTCAACATTTTCACGCTCAACAACAACTGCCATACGCTCCTGTGACTCGGAAATAGCAAGCTCAGTGCCGTCAAGTCCCTCATACTTTTTAGGAACTGCATTAAGGTCAATCTCAAGACCGTCAGCAAGCTCTCCGATAGCAACTGAAACACCGCCTGCGCCAAAGTCGTTGCAGCGCTTAATCATTCTGCAAGCGGTTTTGTTGCGGAACAAACGCTGAAGCTTGCGCTCCTCAGGAGCATTACCCTTTTGTACCTCTGCACCGCAGGTTTCAACAGAATGAGCGTTGTGAGCCTTAGATGAGCCTGTAGCGCCACCTATTCCGTCGCGACCTGTGCTGCCGCCCAAGAGAATAACAACATCATCGGGTGACGGCACCTCTCTGCGTACATTTTCAGCGGGAGCAGCAGCAATAACTGCACCTATCTCCATTCGCTTTGCAGCATAACCGGGATGATAAATCTCGTCAACAACACCTGTTGCAAGACCAATTTGGTTGCCGTATGATGAATATCCAGCAGCAGCAGTTGTTACAATTTTTCTCTGCGGCAATTTGCCGGCTATGGTTTCGCTTACAGGCACTGTCGGGTCTGCAGCACCGGTTACACGCATAGCGCCGTAAACATATGAACGACCTGAAAGCGGGTCCCTTATAGCGCCACCGATACAGGTAGCAGCGCCACCAAAGGGCTCAATGTCAGTGGGATGATTATGAGTTTCATTTTTAAATAAGAGCAACCAAGGCTCTTTAACGCCATCTACCTCAATCTCAATCTTAACTGTGCAAGCATTGATTTCTTCAGACTCATCAAGATTATCAAGCTTTCCGTGCTTTTTAAGATACTTAACAGCGATAGTAGCAATATCCATAAGGCAAATCGGCTTTGTTCTGCCAAGTTCATTCCTTACAGCCAAGTATTCATTGTAAGCGTCCTGAAGCAGATTATCCTCGAATTTAACGTCATCAATAACAGTCAAAAACGTGGTGTGACGGCAATGGTCAGACCAATATGTATCTATCATTCTGATTTCAGTGATAGTTGGGTCTCTTTTCTCTGATTTAAAATAATCCTGACAGAACTTAATATCATCAGTATCCATTGCAAGACCGTAATCCGCAACAAACTTCTCCAAAGCCTCTCTATCAAGGTTAAGGAAGCCGTCTAAAGTCTTAACACTGGTGGGTATCTCATAATTAACCTTTAAAGTTTCAGGCTTATCAAGTGCAGCCTCTCTGGCTTCAACGGGGTTAATAACGTACTTTTTAATCTCAGTAATATCAGACTCAGACAGGTCGCCATAAAGAGCATAAACCTTTGCTGAGCGAATCAACGGACGCTCACCCTGAGAGATAATCTGAATACACTGAGCAGCAGAATCAGCACGTTGGTCAAACTGACCGGGCAAGAATTCCACAGCAAATACAATAGCGCCATCGGTATCGATTTCAGAGGTTGCAATATCAAGCTGTGGCTCTGAGAATACAGTGTTTACAGCATAATCAAACAACTCCTCAGAAATGTTCTCTGCGTCATAACGATTGATAACTCTTACGTCTTTCAAGCTCTTGATACCCAGCAAAGCATTAGCATCGTTAAGAAGAGTCTTTGCTTCTGCGGCAAGATTCTTTTTCTTTTCTACATATATCCTATAAACCATTATTAATCCTCCAGAGCTTTTAATGCTTTGTTACCGATATCACTTCTGAAAAACGCATTGTCAAACTTAATTGAATCAACCAAATTATATGCGCAATGAATTGCAGTTTTAAGTTCTTTTTCAACTGCAGTTACGCCAAGAACACGTCCGCCTGACGTAACAAGCTTTCCATTATCAAGCTTTGCGCCTGCAACGTATACATTAGACAAAGCTTCAACAGGAATGTTAATTTCATAACCTTTTTCATATGAAACAGGATACCCCTCAGACGCCATAATCACGCAAGCAGCGCTGTTTTCGCTGAATTTAACCTCAGTTTCTGCCAATGTTTCATTCGTAACAGATTGCATTACAGTAAACAAATCGCTTTCAAGCAAAGGCAAAACAACCTGTGTTTCAGGGTCGCCGAAACGGCAGTTGTACTCAATAACCTTTGGTCCGTTTTCGGTGAGCATAAGTCCAAAATACAAGCAACCCTTGAATGTACGTCCCTCTGCCTTCATAGCCTGAATTGTGGGCAGGAATATGGTTTTCATACATTCCTCAGCAATATCCTTGCTGTAATACGGGTTAGGCGCAATTGTTCCCATACCGCCTGTATTAAGCCCAGTATCGTTATCTCCTGCACGCTTGTGGTCCATAGATGAAATCATAGGAACAACAACATTACCGTCTGTAAACGACAAAACGGATACCTCAGGTCCGGTTAAGAACTCCTCAATAACAATGTTATCTCCGCTTTTGCCAAACTGCTTATCCTGCATAATGGAAACAACTGCATCCATAGCTTCTTGCCTTGTCTGAGCGATTATAACGCCCTTACCAAGCGCAAGACCGTCAGCCTTGATAACTGTTGGAATAGGCGCAGTTTTAAGGTATTCGAGCGCCGCATCAACATTATCAAAGGTTTCGTAAGAAGCGGTAGGGATTGAATATTTCTTCATCAAATTCTTAGAGAAAACCTTGCTTCCCTCAATTATAGCCGCGTTCTTTCTTGGCCCAAAACAGGGTATGCCCTTTTCCTCAAGCAAGTCAACCAAACCGAGTACGAGCGGGTCATCAGGTGCAACAACTGCATATTCTATTTTGTTTTCAACAGCAAAATTCACAACACCATCAAGGTCGGTCGCACTAATATCAACACAGGTTGCATCATTAGCAATTCCGCCATTACCCGGCAAAGCAAAAATTTCGCTGATTGAAGTGTTCTCTTTTAATTTTTTTATGATAGCGTGTTCTCTGCCGCCGCTACCAACTACCATTATTTTCATATGGTAAATCTCCTTAGTGACTTAGTGATGGAAAAGTCTCATTCCTGTGAATGCCATAGCCATATTATATTTGTCACAGCATTCAATAACAGCATCATCACGGATTGAGCCGCCAGGCTCAGCGATGTACTTTACGCCGCTGCGATAAGCTCTTTCAATATTATCGCTGAACGGGAAAAATGCGTCAGAGCCGAGAGCAACGCCGTCAATTGTTTCAAGATATGCTTTCTGCTCTTCTCTGGTAAATGGCTCAGGCTGACGTGTAAAGTATTTCTGCCAGTTGCCGTCTGCGCAAACATCTTCCTCGTTCTGATTGATATATCCATCAATAACATTGTCACGCTCAGGACGTCCGATGTCTTCCTTGAAAGGAAGCTCCAGCACCTTATCTGCCTGACGCAAGAACCAAGTATCAGCCTTAGTGCCTGCAAGACGTGTGCAGTGGATTCTGGACTGCTGACCTGCTCCAACACCGATTGCCTGACCGTCAACAGCGTAGCAAACCGAGTTGGACTGAGTGTATTTAAGAGTGATTAAAGCAACAATTAAATCTCTAATTGCGCTTTCAGGAAGTTCCTTATTAGCTGTTACAATGTTTGAAAGCAATTCACGATTGATTTCAAAATTGTTTCTTCCCTGCTCAAATGTAATACCGAAAACCTGTTTGGTTTCAATTGCAGCAGGCACATAGTCAGGAGAAATCTTAACGATGTTGTAATTGCCGTTTCTCTTAGATTTAAGTATCTCAAGGGCTTCAGGCTCATAACCGGGTGCGATAACACCGTCTGAAACCTCACGCTTGATTAATTTTGCAGTTGTAACGTCGCAAACATCAGAAAGAGCAACCCAGTCACCAAACGAGCACATACGGTCTGTTCCTCTTGCTCTTGCGTAAGCGCAAGCCAACAAAGAATCGTCTAAGTCCTCAATATCATCAACAAAGCAAGCCTTCTTAAGCTTTTCGGGCAACTTAACGCCAACTGCAGCAGAAGTGGGGCTAACGTGCTTGAATGAAGTTACAGCAGGGAGTCCCAAAGCCTTTTTAAGCTCCATAACAAGCTGCCAAGAGTTGAAAGCATCAAGAAAATTGATGAATCCGGGACGACCGCACAAAATCTCTATCGGAAGGTCGCTACCGTCGTGCATATAGATTTTTGAAGGCTTCTGGTTAGGGTTACAGCCATATTTAAGTTCAAACTCTTTCATTTTGAATTCTCCTTATTTATTCTTATTTATCAGGCGGCTTTCAGCTTCGCCGCTTGCAAGGTCAACATAACGGACATAGAGAGATATTTTGTTATCATTATCTAGAGCGTTCCAAAGCTTGTCAGTGAAAGTATCAATGTCACTGTCGATTGCAACTCTCTCAGGCTCTCCCTGAAATGTAGGGATGGGATTGCCGTCGCAAACATAGGTGTGAATAAAGTGGCCAAGTCCTGCCTTAGAGGGATAGCTGAATGTGTAACGAGCACAGTCACTACCCTCAGCATCAATGCTCTTGAGAATACTCATCTGATAAGTGAAATCGTTGTCAGCAAAGGTAAGCATACCGCTGATTCTGGGTGTAAGGTTGGGCGCATCAGGCTCAAACTCACGGCAAACAAGAGAATCACTAAAGCTCTTGCCGCTCTTAATGCCATCATAGATAGTATCAGTCTGGTCGCCGTTAGTAACAATGAGGTTGTTTTCAAACTGGCGAACTGCTGCGTAAATAATAAGACTTGGGTCCTCTACCTTAGAAGCATCAAAAGGCTCTGTAAAGATTTCGTTGTTCTTTTCTGTGAAAACTCTGTTTCTGGAGTTTGCACTTCTACCCATTATAAAATAAGCAGCGCAAGCTTTGCTTCCATCTTCGGTTTTGCCGATAACTATACCGCGACCAACATAGGAGTTATCCTTAATCAGCTCTGCTATGTCATTAATCTTATAAATGTCCATATGTATATACCTCTCTTATTTAGAAATAATTTCTGCGGATATCTTTTCAACTGCCAACGGGAGTATAATCCATTCCGCCTGCTCCATAACACGCTTTTGAAGCGATTCCGGTGTATCATCAGGTGCAACCTCAACCGCTTTTTGCATTATTATTTCGCCACCATCAGGGATTTCGTTTACATAGTGCACAGTTGCACCGGTTACCTTAACGCCTTTGCTCAATGCAGCTTCGTGAACTCTGAGTCCATAAAATCCCGCACCGCAAAACGACGGTATTAACGATGGGTGCACGTTAATGATTCTTTTATCAAAATGGTTTGTAAACTTCTCACTGAGTATCGACATAAATCCTGCAAGAACAATTAAATCAATCTTGTTAGAATCCAATATCTCAATCAGCCTATCCTCAAACAATTCCTGAGAGCCGCACTCCTTGCGTGTTAATGTCAAGGACTGAACGCCAGCAAGCTTGGCACGCTCAAGCGCATACGCGTTAGAATTGTTTGATACAACCAAAGATACCTCGCCGCTTGCAATTATGCCGCTGTTTTGCGCATCAAGTATTGCCTGAAGGTTTGTACCTCCGCCCGAAACCAAAACAGCAATCTTAGCTTTTGAGTTAGGCATTCTTATTCCCCCATTTTGCACAACCGTTGATTATCGGCAGCAACATGCCGCCAACAGAGTTACCGGCAATTACGTTCAAAATGAATAAGAAAGCCTTGAACGATACAATGCCTGAGGCACTTAAATAAAACATATCTGCGATAGAG
>JAZNLO010000020.1:0-73312 GCA_045579085.1 Acutalibacteraceae bacterium | reverse complement strand
AAAGGGGTTTTTCATATTTAACGTTTGCTTATAACTCAACAGTTTTGTGCCTTGTAACGTGGCAGCCGATGTTTACCGCCACAGGAAGACCTGCTATATGCGTTGCAAACTGCTCAATATTAACATACAGCGCCGTCGTATCTCCGCCAAAGCCCTGAGGGCCGATGCCGAGCTTATTAACAGCCGTCAACATATCTTTCTCAAGCTGAGCGTAAAACTCATCGGGATTCCTGATGCTTGCATCTCTGCACAAAGCACGTTTTGCAAGCAGAGCCGCATACTCAAAATCACCGCCGATGCCTACTCCAACAGCTATTGGCGGGCACGGGTTGCTGCCTGCAGTCTTAACAATGTCCACCACTGCCTGAATCACGTCATCTCTGGAGGCAGACGGAGTAAGCATACGTACAGCGCTCATATTCTCGCTGCCAAAGCCCTTTGGCACAACGGTAATTTTTACCTTGTCACCCTCAACCAAAGTAGTATGAATAACAGCAGGCGTGTTATCGTTTGTGTTTACGCGGCGCATCGGGTCAGCCACCACAGACTTTCTCAAAAGTCCCTTTTCATAACCCGCTCTGACGCCCTCATTTACTGCTTCTGTGAGCGTACCGCCGACAAGATGCACGTCTTGTCCAACCTCAATAAACACAACCGCCATTCCCGTATCCTGACACACAGGTATATCAAGCGACTTGGCGGCATCTATGTTTTTGCATATATCGCACATTATTCTTTTGCCGAGCGCGTCACTTTCATTTTCGGCGGCATCTGAAATAACAGAGCATAAGCTGTTTGGCAGAATTCGGTTTGCATCTGAGCAAAGCGCTGCAACTGCCTCAGTTATGATTGATACATTAAGCTCTCTCATTAGGCACCTCAATTGTAAATTATACCAAGATTATATCATATATATTTTTGTTTCGCAACAATCTTCGTCACAAAAACCGCCTTAAGCCATAAGACCTAAGGCGGTTTAACCGTTTATCTTGTGCCCTTTCGAGAACGACGAACATCAAGGTTGTTTTTCTTTTTAAGACCTGATATCTTATCGTCGCTCGTCTGCTTGAACTTGTTCATCATATCCTCAAATGACATCGGTTCGTTCCTCTTAGCAGTCCACTCGCCGCCTGTAGGACGTCCCGGTACTTCGGCAGGCTTTTTCTGAACTCTCTTCGGCTTTTCTTGCGTGCGCTTGATTGAAAGGCTTACCTTTCCGTCCTCACCGATGTTGATAACCTTTACTTTTACGTCCTGCCCCACCTGAAGAAAATCGTTAATATTTTCAACAAACGATGATGCTACCTCAGACACGTGCACCATTCCGCTTTTACCTTCGCCAAGCGAAACAAATGCGCCGAATTTGGTTATCCCTGTAACCTTTCCTTCAACAATACTGCCAACCTCAAGCTGATTCATACTAAGAAAAAATCCTCCCTAATGCGAAGCCCCTTCGCAATATTTACACATTCAAAATTGCCGTTTGCACAGCTTTAGCGAGTTTGCTTAAACACAATCTCGCCCTTAAAGACATAGCCAAGCCTGTCCCTCGCGGCACGCTCAATCAGCTCTTTTTCAGAGCCGCTGCTGAGCAGATTCTTAAGCTCCTGATTCTGCAGCGTAACAGACTCATACTGCTCTTGTTTTTGAGCAAGCGTTGCCTTGTCCTTTACAAGCTCTGTGTGAACATCCCACAAAGCAAAGGTTAAATAAACAGCGAACACCAGCAGCGCAAGGCGCACGATTATACTGTGTCTTTTGCCTTGTCTTGCTCGTCTCACTGCAATACCCCTCACTTTTTCGGGCGCTTTCGCCCATTCTTATGGGGATTATACAACATTTTTACAGACTGTTTCAAGTGGTTTTTCAAGAAATTTGTGAACTTTTTTAAAATTTTCTCAATCCACCTGATTATTTTCTTAACAGCCGCTGTTATAGGCGCTAAAATTTTTGTTTCTACAAACCTCGC
Organism: Acutalibacteraceae bacterium; assembly: GCA_045579085.1. Classification (GTDB taxonomy): domain Bacteria; phylum Bacillota; class Clostridia; order Oscillospirales; family Acutalibacteraceae; genus RGIG2206. The sequence goes on along the minus strand of JAZNLO010000020.1, from coordinate 71,343 downwards.
CGCCGCTCTGACAGCCAAAGCAAGTTTCTTAAGTGGCTTCTCAGCTACACGGCTTACAGTAAACCGATACGCCGCAAAGCCAACCACCTCACCGATTACTGCGTATGAGCGCACCACACCCTTGCAACGCACAAGCAACAGCACGTACGTTGCCAATGCAGTGACAGTCCACCACGCTAAGTCCTGCACAAAAACGGCTGTTTTGCCCGAACGAAAAACCAGTCTTGCAAATTTAAGCACATCGTACAGCACGCACAACACAGCACCCAGAGCAACCGCTATCCAGAACGAAACTATCTGCCCGTTTAAGTCAACCTGTATCTCGCTCATTTGAACAATCGGCTGAGCATTCCGCCTTTTGGCCTCTCGTCTGTGTATGCCATTGCGTAAACCGTGCCTGTCATATTAAGCTCGCCCGTTTCAGTGTTCAGGCGGCTTATGTGAAGTCCGTTGCCTCTGAGCGTAAGCTCACCCATATCGGTGTAAACCACAACCGTCTGCTCATCAAAGCTGTCAACGTCGTTTACCCCTGTAATTGTAAGCTTTTTTCTATCCTCAAGGATAACGTTATGAGGTGACTTCTGTATTCTTTTTTCCTCGGTTATGCCCATAAAAATTCGCCTCCTTTTGCATCATATCTAAATGTATGACGCTCGGAAGCGAATTATGATTTTTATCAATATACTGTTTCGTTATATCACAGTGTACATTTCTGCGGCGCTGTCCTTCGTGGCGTGCTCCGACACACTGTTTACTCGCACCTTTACAGTTCTTAAGCCAAACCTTATCTCGATTTCGTCGCCCACCTTAACGTCATACGATGCCCTGACAGGCTTGCCGAAAACGCTCACTCTGCCTGCATCGCAAGCCTCGTTCGCCACTGTGCGACGCTTTATAAGCCTTGATACTTTTAAATACTTATCTATACGCATATATTTTCCCCGTTTTCTTTCCATCAAAGCAAATGACCGGTCATAAGACCGGCCATTTCATCAATGCTTAAAAATTAAAGAGACTCTTTGAAAGCCTTACCTGCCTTGAAAACAGGTGCCTTTGAAGCAGGGATAGTGATGGTCTGCTTTGTCTGGGGATTGAGACCGGTACGAGCAGCACGGTTACGTACTTCGAAAGTACCAAAGCCTACGAGCTGAACTTTCTCTCCCTTTGCAAGAGCTTCCTTAACAGATGCAACAAAAGCAGCAACTGCAGCGTCTGCATCCTTCTTAGAAAGTCCGGCTTTTTCTGCTACTGCAGCAATAAGTTCGGTTTTGTTCATTTTTGTTTCCTCCAAATAAATAATATTATATGTGCTCAACATTTCACCTTACAGTGAAAGTTTTGAGTCCGATTGTTTTACTTCGTCCCAAAGCGAATCCAACACCTCGAGCGAAGTTTCAGGCATATTGATGCCACGCTCTATCGCTAATTTTTCCACGCCCTCAAATCTGCGGATGAATTTATCCGTAGCCTTTTCAAGCGCCTCCTCAGCGTTTACATTTAAGAATCTGCTTATATTTACAACACTGAAAAGCAAATCGCCAAGCTCCTCAGCCACAAGCTCTGAATCGCCTGATTCAACAGCAGCCTTTACCTCGCTTGTTTCCTCGTTAAGCTTGTCCCAAGCACCGCTTGCATCCTGCCAGTCAAACCCTGCCTTTGCGGCACGCTTTTGCACCTTTGCCGCTCTCATAAGAGCGGGGAATGCGTGCGGCACACTCTCAAGGGTTTGAGTGAAGGTCTGCTGCGATTTTTCCTGCATCTTCAGCTTGTCCCACTCAACAATAACCTCGTCGGGCGTTTCGGCTTTTACCTCGCCGAAAACGTGCGGATGCCTGAAAACAAGTTTTTGGCAAATACCGTCAATCACGTCTGAAATATCAAACTGCTTATCCTCGCTTGATATCTGCGCGTGAAACAAAACCTGAAATAAAAGGTCACCAAGCTCCTCGCACATAGCCTTGTCATCAACAGTGTCGATAGCGTCTGCTACCTCATACGCTTCCTCAAGCAAATCGTTTCTGACGGAGGTGTGCGTTTGTGCTATATCCCAAGCACAGCCACCGGGAGAGCGAAGTACGCGAGTTATATTTATAAGGTCTTCAAAGTCATACTTTTCTTTGATTTGAAAATCTACCATAATCCTATCTACCTCTATATTTTAACCTATCCATCCTATTTTTGCAAGGATTTTTACCAATTTTTCGCCTTTAGGAAGCATCATTATATCATTTTTCGTGAAAGTTTTTGAAAATCCAAGACAAATTAAATAAACAACTGCGGCTAAAACTATGCAAATTGCCGATGACAGTTTTTCTGAGCCGCAGAGTGTCAACATCAGTCCATAGCTGAAATATGCGGTGATTCCGCACATTAATGCGCACACAAACGGCTTAAACATATTGCTTACAAGGTGAAGCTTCACGCCCGAATGTTTGCGCAAAACAGCAAGGTTTGCCACCATTATATAAAGGTAACACACACCTGTTCCCACAGGTGCGCCTATAACATTGACTGCGGGTATACCAACCAAAATATAGTTTACAACTATTTTCAGCACAACACCAACCGCCATGTTTATAACAGGCACCTTCTGCTTACCGATTGCCTGAAGCATACTTGTTGTTGGGACTGCCATTGCAGAGAAAATTGCAGAAACGCCGAGCATCTGCAACACAGGTGTTGAGATTATAACCTCGTCAGGACGAGATGAGTAAAGCAAATTAAGAATTGGGCCAGAAAGCACGCTTATGCCTATGCCTGCAGGCAGGGCAATAATCGATGTCAGCTTGATTATTGAGCCTATGCTCAGCTTAATCTCTTGCTTGTTTGCCGATGTCCACGCTGTGCAAAGAATCGGGATTGCGCTCACGCCTATAACTGCGGTGATAGTGGGCACCAAATTATATATAGAATAAGCATAGCCCTTATAGCAGCCGTAGAGGTAGGTTACGATATCCTCTGTAGACGTATATTCAATATTTATGCCGAACACGTCTTTTACAAGATTGGGGTTTGCGCTTACAACGCCGCCAAGTCTTGCCTTAACAGTGGTAAGGTCAACGAGCGCCGCCACGTCTCTAACAAGCGAGCCGATTACAACGGGTATCGCAATCGCAATAAGGGATTTAAGCAAAAACTTAGCTGTATCTGCGTCAGGACTCTCAGCCAATTGCTCCTCAGTAATGCCGTCAGACGTTCTTGCGTGGCGGATTATAAGGTACACAGCGCCAACCGCCGAGCCGATTGTAACACCGAGAATAGCCGCTCCCGACACAAAAGGCATACTTTCAGCCTCGCTCATATTGAGGCTCTCAACGCAGAAATATTTCGTGCCTGCCGCAAGTGCTAAGCCGATTAACAGCTTGCCCATAGCCTCCATAACCTGCGAAACGGCTGTGGGATACATATTCCTCAAGCCTTCATAATAGCCTCTGTAGCTCGACATTATGCAGCAAAACAGCACTGAAAATGAAATAAGAACTATTGAGTAAACATTATCTGTATCTGCGCTGATATTAAAGATTGTCCTGAACGGCTCATTAAATAAATAAAAGTAGGTGAGCAGTATTATTGCGCCTGTGCCCACTGTACCCGTAACCAAAAATGCGCGCTGTGCGATTTTAAGTATCTTTCGGGTGTTTTTATACTCCTTGCGTGCAACGCTTTCCGCCACCATTCTCGATACCGCAACAGGCAAACCTGCCATCGCAAGCGAATACACAGGCAGATAAAGGTCATATGCGGTGGAATAATAGCCTGCGCCCAAGCCGTCAAAAATGTTGTTGAGCGGAATCTTGTATATCATTCCCAACACCTTAACGAGCATAGTTGCCATCGCAAGTATTATTGAGCCCTGAACAAGATTTTGTTGCCTGTTCTTCTTAATGCCCATCATTCAACCTCGCTTAATGCCGAAACAGCAGTCAAAACCATATCTATCATCGCTGTTTCATATATTTTACTGGCGGCGGTGTACATTTCATTTGCACTGTCACCCGCATCGTCTGAAATGCGTCTGAGCGCAACAACAGGCACATTCGATTTAAAGCCAACCGATGCCACCGCAGCCGACTCCATATCGCAGCTTATGGCACCGTATTTCTCGCTTAACTCATTGCGCAGCTTATCATCGCACACAAAGCAGTCGCCTGATACCATTGTGCCCTCACGCAGATCGGGATAGAGGCGCTTGAACACCGCGTTCACCTCTGAATCAGCGTCATAAATCCACTGCTGGTCAGGCTTTTGTGCGGGCTCATAGCCAAGCGGCGTAAGGTCAAAATCGTGCTCTAAAAAACGGGTTGCAACTGCAGTCATACCCTTAGATATGCCGTGTATTCCGCCCGACCAACCTGTGCTGATGAGCAGCTGAGCGCCGTCGCACACCAAAAACGCTGCCGCCGCCGCTGCGTTAACCTTGCCTATTCCGCAAAGCAAGGCGCAAGCCTCAGTCTGCCCCACGCTAAAACGGATGCACTCCATTCCCTGCAGAACGGATTTTTCAGTATTCTCAAGGTGCCTAAGCGGCTCAAACTCACAGCCGTCAGCCACAACTATGCCTATTTTACTGTATTTCATAACGCAAATCCTCCGACTCGACAAACGGGATGGCAAGCAAAAATTCGCCATCCCGTAAGCTGAGTTTTTATAAAATTAAAGCTGATGACCGCACTTGCGGCAGAACTTTGAATCGCCGCTATTGACTGTCTGACACTCGTCGCAAACAGTCTCGCCCTTTGCGAAAGCAAGCTCCGCTTCAAGCTCACGAACATTATCGTTCAAAAGCTCAATCTGCTTTATAACGTCATCCATCTGCTCAGTGTCAAGCTTATCTGCCTTTACTCCGTCATAATAAAGCTTGCCCAACTGCTCATAGCAATCACATATATCCATCTTAACCTTTGTAAGATTGATGTTCATCTTCTGTATGTCAATAGCGTTGCCGATTTTTGCGCCTGTTGCATCAATAATCTGCTTCGCCTTTACTACTGTATTCTCGAAAGTACCCATAACCAAGCCTCCCTGTTTATTTTGATATATTTTATCACATTTTACCCAAAACTTCAACCGTTAAATAGGATAGCGTTCATAAAACTCCTCTATCGCTTTTTTACGCTCGATAAGCTCATCAAAACGTGATATGTATTCATACGGATATTTGTAGTTAAACACACGCTCAATATGCCCGTCTGCCGAGCGCAGCTTGGTAACCGCTGAGGCGCCGCAAGCTATTATTGAATGTGTTTCGTCCATTATAAATATGTTATACAAGCTTTCAAAGCCGCTTTTAGCATATCCTGTGTTTTCAAGGTTGCCAACCGTTTTCGACTGACGATACAAATAATACGGCTCATAGCCAGACTCGCAAAGTCTGATGTTTGATATATTGAGCATTTTATCTGCCGCAACCCCTGCCCGAGCATCAGGCATATCGCCGCCCGTTGTCAGCCTTGACGACCTTTTTAGCGACAAGGTATGCACCGTTATGCTTTCAGGCTCAAGCTCCAACGCTTTTTCAATGCTGTCTGCAAAGCTTTCGACAGTATCGGTGGGCAAGCCTGCTATCAAATCCATATTTATATTGTCAAATCCGCACTCACGCGCGAGCTTGAAAGAATCAACTGTCTGCTGCGTTGAATGACGTCTGCCAATCGCCTGTAAAACGCTATCGTTAAACGTTTGCGGATTGATTGATATGCGTGTTGCGCCCGCCGCTTTTATAGTCTCAAGCTTTTCTTTAGTAATCGTGTCAGGTCTGCCTGCCTCAACGGTAAACTCCCTTGCAATAGCGGTATCAAAGCTCGCGTTAACCTGACCGAGCACCCGCTCAAGCTGTTCTGCCGACAGCGTAGTCGGCGTTCCACCGCCCATATACACAGTTGAGAGCCTAAGCCCCAACCTTTTTACCATTTCGCCTGTGTATGCAAGCTCCTTGCACAAAAGCTCAACATACTCATCAACAAGCTTCATCGACTTCTCTACTGAATGGCTCACAAACGAGCAATAACTGCACCTTGTGGGGCAAAACGGAACAGAGAGGTACAAGCTAAAATCCTTTACATCAGACGATGCTATGATTTTCTCCTCGTTTTCAGCCGCCGTCATACAAAGCTCGGTTTTCTTTTTAGAGCAAAGCAGCTTGTCTTGAAAATACGAGCTCGCTGAGTCTTTTCCCATAGAGGCGGTCAGCTTTCTTATGAGCTTGCCGGGCCTTACGCCCGTAAGTATGCCCCACTGAGGCCTTGAGCCCGTAAGCTCGCAGAATGAATAATAGAGCATAACTGCCAACAGCCGCTCTGCCTCGTCTTCGAGCCCTGACTCTGAGTCTGCGCAAGCATCGGCTGAAAGCGTTTGCTCGGCTCTTTTAAAAAACTCGCCCTTTTTCAGCTCAACCTCAAGCTTACCGCCCGCCTTTACCTCAGCACACGCTTTAACGTAAAAGTCCCCGTCTAAGCTATCGTCAGACTCTAAAATCTCAATCTTTTCGAAAGGGAAAAACAGTCGGCAAATATTTTCCAGCTCATATCTATAATTTTTATTAATGGTGAAAAGCTTCATTTAAAACTCACTTCATATATATGTTGTTTTTACGTTCTCTGTCAAGCGTTGTAGGCTCACCGTGACCTGAATAAATCTTATAATCACCGCCTAAGTTCTTGAGCCTGACAAGCGATGCTTCCATATCACGCTCATTGCCTGTGGGAAAATCAATACGTCCAATACTGCGCTCAAAGAGCGTATCACCCGTAAAAATACTGTCCCCAAAAATAAAGCACACGCTACCTGCGCTGTGACCGGGTGTATGAATGACCTCGATTTGTCCGCCTGACCACTCAATAACATCGCCCTCGCTCAAAAGCACGTCGGCGCTAACCGAATCCTGAGCGACATCATAATAATCCTCAAACATATCGAAAAGGCTGTCCTCACTGCTTTCGAGGCCCACCGCATCAAGCTGATGTATGGCAACCTTTGCGCCTGTTTTGCGTGCAAACTCAGCAGTGCCTAAAACGTGGTCAAAATGTCTGTGCGTGAGCAGAATATACTCAACATTAAGCCCGTTTTCCTCTATAAACTTGAGTGCACTGGTACGAGGATGGCCCGGGTCTATAACAACTGCGCTCTTTGAACTGCTATCCTTAATCACGTAACAGTTCGAATCGAGCGGCTGTGTTCTGAATCGAAAAATCTCTATCATTTCGCTTTACCTTTAACTATTTCTTCGCTATCAAGCATAATCGTGACGGGGCCGTCGTTGAGCAATTCAACCTTCATATCCGCACCGAACACGCCCTTTTTTACCCTTACCCCAAAGCTTTCTACTTTTTCGCAAAAGTATTCATAAATCTCGTTCGCACGCACAGGCTCACACGCCTCGATAAAAGAGGGGCGGTTGCCGTGCTTGCAGTTAGCATAAAGCGTAAACTGCGAAACTATAAGCGCTTCGCCGCCCACGTCAAGCAAGCTAAGATTCATTTTACCGTTTTCGTCTTCAAAAATGCGCAAATTGACTACCTTTTTAGCCATTGCATCAGCAATGCCAACCTCGTCGGTCTGCGAGGCACCGAAAAATATAAGATATCCCTCGTCTATCTTTCCTGTTACCTCGCCATCAACTGTTACGCTTGCGTATTTTACACGCTGTATAAGGCATTTCATATCAGCCAACCTGCCTTTCAATTGAAAATACGCCGTCTATCGAGCCTAGCTTTGCGATTATGCTGTTAAGATGCTCTACGCCCTCTACCATAACGCTCAAACGCAGCACGCAGTTGCCGTCTTTTGTTCTGCGGGAATTAATTGCAGTTATCATAACACGCATATTTGATATAGCAACAGTTATATCCGCAAGCATCGCCGCTCTGTCAAGCGCAAATATTTCAATAGTGGCACTAAACGACGAGCTCTGCGTACCTGCCCAATGCGCATCTATCCAACGGCCAGGCTCATCGCTGCTTGCAATATCCAAAGGCACGTTTTTGCAATCGCGCTTATGCACTGAAACACCGTGTCCTCTTGTGATAAAGCCGACGATGTCATCACCCGGCAGAGGACTGCAGCATCTTGAGAATTTAATAAGACAATTATCAACGCCCTCTATTACCACGCCGTCTCCCGACTGATTTGACACAGGCTTGCTTGCCGTTGTGGGAACAGTGGGAGTCTTCGGCTTAAACCTATCCTTGATTGAGGGGATAATATTGGCGAAGTTGAATCCGCCGTAGCCTATCTTTGCATAGAAATCATCTAAGGTCTGGCAGTGATTTCTTTCTGCCAAATCCTTCATCAAGCCGTTATATTCATCCTCGCTCAGACGAATCCTTGCCTGCCTGAGTGAACGCTCAACCTCGTTTTTGCCTGTTTCGATATTTTCAGCTCTGCATTCCTTTTTAAACCAGGCTCTGATTTTGTTGCGAGCCTCACCCGTTTTGACTATCTTCAGCCAATCTCGGCTTGGGCCCTGCGGCTTAGATGCAGTAATTATCTCGATAACGTCGCCCGTGTTTATCTTATAATCAATAGGCACGATTCTGCCATCTACCTTTGCGCCTATCATCCTGTTACCAACAGCAGAATGTATAGCGTAAGCAAAGTCGATTACCGTGCTGCCGACGGGCAAGCTGATTACGTCGCCCTTCGGTGTAACACCGAATATGTCCTCAGGCGCAAGGTCAGTCTTGATTGTGCGCACGATTTCCTCAACGTCGTCAACGTCTTTCTGGGTTTCAAGCAACTGCCTTATCCACGACAGTCTTTTCTCAAACCTGTCATCCTGACCTGACAAGCCGTCCTTATACTTCCAGTGCGCTGCAATTCCGTATTCCGCCGTATGATGCATATCCCAAGTGCGTATCTGCACCTCAAACGGCGCGCCCTCTCTACTTATAACGGTGGTGTGGAGCGATTTATACATATTAGACTTAGGCGTTGAGATATAATCCTTGAAACGTCCGGGTATAGGCCTGAACATTTCGTGAACAAGACCTAATACGTTGTAGCAGTCATTCACCGTGTTTACAATAACCCTTACGGCATAGATATCATATATCTCCTCAAACTGCTTGCCCTGCATAAACATCTTGCGATATATTCCGTGAATGGACTTGACTCTGCCCTCAATCAGCAAATTAGGAATACTGTCGCCCAGACGCAATAAAATCCGTTCTCTGATGCTGTCTATAAAGCTTTTTCTGTATTCCTTGTCCCTCTCAAGCTGCTGCTCGATTTCCTCATAAGCGATGGGGTCAAGATACCTGATTGCCAAGTCCTCAAGCTCTTCTTTTACCGCCCTGATTCCTAAGCGGTGAGCAATCGGCGCATAAATCTCCAACGTTTCCAGCGACTTTTCAAGCTGCTTTTGCGTGGTCTGCGCAGAAAGAGTGCGCATATTGTGCAGTCTGTCTGCGAGCTTTATGATGATAACTCTTATATCCTCATTCATCGCAAGCAGCATCTTGCGAATGTTTTCCGCCTGCTGTTGCTCGTAGTTCTGGGTGGACACCTTGCCGAGCTTTGTAACGCCGTCAACCAACGTTGCAACGTCCTCACCGAACTCTCGCCTTATATCCTCAGTGGTGAGCTCGGTGTCCTCAACCGTATCGTGAAGCAAAGCAGCTATGATGGACTCCGTATCCATACCCAAAGATGCAACCAGTCGTGCAACGTTAAGCGGATGGGTATAATAAGGCTCGCCCGAAAGGCGCATTTGTCCCTCATGCGAGGCCATACCAAGCTCATACGCACGCTTGATTAAATCTATGTTATATCCGCCGTTTTGACCCTTCAGCGCTTCCTCAAGCAAGCTGAAGCTGAGTTTGTTCTCCTTCACGATATCACCCCCAACAATAATTCTTATAACGAGCTTAATTTTCTATAAAGTGCGGACTCCTCAAGCTCGAATTTTCTATTGACATTGTTGACCTTAACTGAAATTACCCCGTCAACCTCATTATATTCTATTATTCCCAGCTCTTTCAAAACATCAAGGCTGAGCTTGAGCTTTGCAAAACAGTCACCCTCAAGCCTTGAATGGAGTGCCTCAACGTCTCCCGAGAAGCCGTTTCGCACGCTCTTGTAAACGGTTGCGACGCTCTCTCTACCGAGTCTGCACCTGTGCTCATAGCCCGAAAGGCTCTCACCTCGCTTGACACGCTCATACAGCCTTATATCCATCAGCAAGGCTTCGTCATCCACTCCCGAAGCGCGTACACCCTTAGCGGTGAGCGACACCTGCTCTCTGCCCGAAAACTCGTTTATATCCGCAGAAACCGCAAGGTCGATAACCTCGCCCACTTTATAACCGAAGTCGTCAAGCGAGCAGTTAAATCTCATCACCGAAACGCTGACAGAGTCACGGCTGAGTTCAAGGCGCAGATGGTTGCCCGCGCTTCCAACCGCAGTGATTTTGTCAATCCTCATCTGGAACAGTCCAAACACAGGCATTGCATTGCCTGCGCCAAACGGCTCAAGCGCCTCTAATGAATGAATCATATCCACAGTGAATGCCGACGGCTTAAGCTTACAGTCAATTTTAAGCTCTGCAAACGGCATATCCTCATATTCTCTCGCCGCATATTCATTTATCATCTTGCGGAAGATATCCACATTGTCTTTAGGCATTGAAAGACCCGCCGCCTGAGCGTGACCGCCAAAGCGTTCAAGCACCTCGCTGCACGCATTTATGGCAGCGTAAAGAGAAAAGTCACCCGTGCTTCTCGCAGAGCCCGACACCGTTTCACCGCTATCGGTGAGTACGATGGCAGGACGTCCGTACTTTTCGCATATTCTCGATGCAACTATTCCTATAACTCCGTGATGCCAGCCCTCGCCGCATACCACGATAACTCTGTCAAAATTAAGCCCCTGCTGCTCAATCAGCCTGACCGCCTGAGCAGATATGTCACGCTCAAGCGACTGACGGGTTACGTTTGCCTGATTTATTTCAGCCGCTATCAGCTGGGCATCCTTTTTATCTGTTTCTATGAGCAGATTTACCGCTCTCTTGCAGCTGCCGACTCTGCCCGCTGCATTCAGTCTGGGTGCGATTCCAAAGCTAACCGCAAGCGCATTGATTGCACGCTTGCGAAGACCTGCCGCATCTATGATTGCAGACAGGCCAACCCGATTGGACTCAAGCCGCTCTACGCCTCGCTTTACGATTATTCTGTTTTCTCCCACCAGCGGCATAACGTCTGCAATCGTGCCCACAGCAGCCAAATCCACATAACTGCCATACAGCTCCTCACCCGATACGCCCTCAAGCGCGCAGAGCAATTTAAAGCACACGCCTGCGCCTGCATAGTCCTTGAAGCTTGACGGACAGTCAAGCCTGTGTGGGTCAACCACAGCCACCGCATTGGGCAGTTCACTCTGAGGCAGGTGGTGGTCAGTTACCACCACGTTTATGCCCTTTGAGTTGGCATACTCGATTTCCTCAATCGCACTGATGCCGTTATCAACAGTTATCATCAGCGTTACGCCGTCTTCAGCCATCTTGTCGATAGCGTTGTTGTTTAAGCCATAGTTTTCCTCTCTCTCGGGAACAATATAGCTTACCTCTGCGCCCTTGCTTTTGAGATAAGTATACAGCATTGCGGTTGAAGTAACACCATCCGCATCGTAGTCACCGTAAACGCAAATCTTTTCCCCGCTCTCAAGCGCCTTGTGTATCCTGTCAACAGCCTTGTCCATATCAATCAACTCAAACGGGTCACAAAGCTGCTGGTCGTCGGACAAAAACTCCTCAACTTCAAATGGGTCGGCATAGCCTCTGGCAACCAATATCAACGCAACCAACGAGTCAATATCGCACTCCTCAGCTATTTCTCTTGCTGTCTGCCTATCGCACGCCGGAACTACCCACCTCTTTCGACTCAATAAAATCAACTCCAAATGCTACATATAAACTAATTTTAATAATTCAGTATACCACTTTTTACAGCTTATAACAAGTAAAACCGCAAAATTTCTTCGCCTTAACGTTAAAAACAGGCGCAGACCTTGCTCTTAACTGTGGTCTGCACCTGTTTTTTGTTCCATTCTCTGCTTTAGCGAAAATTCGCAACCGCAATAATCCTGTCTGTAAAGATTGAATTTATTTGATAGCTCTATCGAGCGTTTATATCCCTCGCGCTTTTTGAAATCAGACGGCAGAGCTTTCACCCCGTATTTCTCAGCCAACTCGTTACAAATTTCGTTTATCAGCACTGCATTTTTATGCGGTGATACCGTAAGCGTTGTTGCAAAAAAGTCAAACTGGCCTTGCTTTGCCCTTTTTGCTGTGCTCTCAAGCCTGAGCTTGAAGCACTCAGTGCATCTTAAGCCTTGCTCTCTCTCAGCCTCAAGCCCCTTTGCCGCATTGTAAAACAAGTCAGGATTATAGTCCGACTCCATCATAACTGCGCCACCGAGCTGCTTAACAAGCTCAATCTGCGTATTTAACCTTCGCTCATATTCCTCAAGCGGAAAAATGTTGGGGTTATAGTAATACACGGTTATATCAAAATACTGCGATAAATATTCTATAACATAACTGCTGCAAGGTCCGCAACAGCTGTGCAAAAGAAGCTTCGGTCTGCTGTTTTCAAGAGAAGCTATTATTTTATCAAGCTCAAGCTGATAATTCTTTTTCACAGCCCGTCACTCCTTTTTCTTATCCTATAATTTCACAAATCGTAAGCATAATCGGTATTGTTACTATGCTTAAAATATGCGATACGCTCAAAGCCTTTGACGAAAGCCTTGCATCGCCGCCAAACCTTGTCACAAACATTGTAACAGCCGCTGCTGTGGGCGCGCTTGCGGGTATCACACAGCCTGTGAGTATAGCGCCTCTTACGCCTGCAAGCCACAGCAAAAGTATCATTATCAGCGGTATCGCTATTATTTTCAAAGCCACAGCCGAAAGCAGAACACCGTCGCCCTTTTCGAACTTAATGCTTGAGTTAGACAAGTGATAACCTATAATTATCATCGCAAGCGGAGCATTAAGCGCCGCAAAGTTTGAAATCGGCGCATATACTATATCCACAGCCGTGATATCCGCCCTGACGAAAAACAGAATTATGCCCACAACAAGCGCGATAATATTAGGGTTTAGAACAATCTTTTTAAAGCTGATTTTTTCGTTTGAGAAAAGCTTTAACCCGAGTGTCCACAAGAATACGTTGAAAACCGCTACGTATACAGACACCAAAAACACGCCCATATCGCCTAAGATTGCTGCAGCAAGCGGAATAGACATATAGCCGCCGTTTGAGAAAATCACACAGCCCGTAGCTATTGCCTTGCGAGTCTTTTCAAGCTTAATAAAGCACAAGCTTCCTATCCCGTAAGCAATCAGATGGCAGATAACCGCCGATACAAACGCTGTGAGCATTCTGCCGAGATTAAGCGGCGAAAACTCAATAGACATAAACGCCTTGATAATCACAGCAGGGGTTACAACATAAAGTATGATATCCGTAAGCTGTTTTGCACCGTTCTCCTTCAGCATACCGATTTTTGTTATCAGCACGCCGACTCCTATCATCACAAACAACACAGCCACCTGAACGGTTACATCTTTAAAGTACAACGCTATATCCGCCAACTTGAAAACCTCCTGCCAAATTTATCTTGATTATACAACTATTATATCCCTTAGGCAAGATTTATTTCTGCTTTACATAAATCGTTATCCGTGTTATAATTTATAATGTATGTATTAATTTACATTTTCTCCTAAAACTAAGTAAGCATATTCAGTTTTAGGAGGGGCAGTTTTGCAGAATAAAGACAACCAAAACAACAATCCAAACAACAATCAGAACGAATCAACAAACAGCAGAGATACGTTCTCAACCGAGCAGTTTGACCTTATAGGAGAGAGCGGCTCTGTTACCTCCGACAAGGGCAAGCACACCCTGCACTGTCTTACCGTTATAGGAGAGATAGAGGGGCACTACATTCTGCCGCAGCAGACTAAAACCACCAAGTATGAGCACGTTATACCTCAGCTTGTTGCGATAGAGGAAGACCCCGAAATCGAGGGCTTGCTCATCATTCTCAACACCGTCGGGGGCGACGTTGAGGCAGGGCTTGCAATAGCAGAGCTCATCGCAGGTATGAAAACGCCTACTGTTTCGCTTGTGCTCGGAGGCGGTCACTCAATCGGCGTACCGCTTGCGGTTTCTACAAACCGCTCATTTATAGCACCGAGCGCTACGATGACCATTCACCCCGTCAGAATGAACGGGCTTATTCTGGGCGTTCCGCAAACGCTCGATTATTTTGAGCGTATGCAAGACAGAATCACAAACTTCGTCACCGACAATTCCCACGTTTCAAAGCAAGACTTCACAGATATGCTGATGAATACGGGCGAGCTTACCACCGATATGGGAACAGTGCTCGACGGCGAAAAAGCCGTCAAATGCGGGCTTATCGACGAGCTTGGCAGTCTGTCCGACGCGCTCAGCGCGCTCAAAGCAATCATCGACAAAAATCAAGGTTGAGGATTGCGCTTTTACATATTTGTTTATTATTTTTAAAAGGGGTTACATATTATGATGGAAATTTTAAGCGCTGTTTTTCAAGGCATTTTACAAGGCTTGACCGAGTTTTTGCCAATTTCAAGCAGCGGTCACCTTGCAATTTATCAGCATCTTACAAACAACACAAACGAGAGCAGTCTGCTCTTTACAGTTTTGCTCCACGTAGGCACTCTGTTTGCTGTTTGCTTTGTGTTCCGCAAAACCATTGCCGCGCTCATCATCGAGTTTTTCAAAATGTTCAGTGACATTTTCAAAGGCAAATTCTCGTTTAAGACTATGAACACAGAGCGTCGCACCATTCTTATGATGGTTCTATCAAGCGCAATGCTTCTTCTTATCGTTATCCCTGTTTTCAACGGCTATGCGCTAAAAGACATCGTAGACCCCTTAACATCAGACAAGGACTTCTTCTGGATTGTTGGTGTGATGCTTATAGTAACAAGCGTGCTTATGTTTATATCACACCGCATCACCTCAAGTGACAAACCAACACGCAGCTGCGCCAACTCTAAAGATGCTTTGTTAATAGGTCTTACTCAGGCGGCAGCAGCAATTTTTCCGGGACTTTCACGTTCAGGCTCCACCACAGCAACCGCACTCGCTTGCGGTCTTAACAAGGAATACGCAACCCAGTACAGCTTTATCCTCTCTGTCCCTGCTGTTGCAGCAGCGGCATTGCTTGAGTTTAAAGATGCATTAGAGGTTGGCAGCGTAGCAGATATCAATATCCTTGCCACAATCGTGGGTATTGTTGTATCTGCAATCGTTGGCATTATCGCAATCAAAACATTTGTATGGCTTATAAAGAAAAACAGATATATTATATTCTCATATTACTGTGCATTTGCAGGTGTTGCAGTGCTTATCATAAGCATCATTGAGCACGCCGCAAAATAATCTCTACGGAGGCTGAAAATGGCTACCAAAAAACAAGCTCAAAAACGCAAGGGCAGCTCTGCCGCTGCCTCTAAGAAAAAAGAAAATCAAGCAACAAACAGATATGCCGTTTCGGTAATTCTCTTTGCTGTGGCTATACTTATGTTTTGCATAGCCATATTCAAAGGCGAAATCGCTTGGACCTTTTTACACAACGTATGGCTCGGTCTGTGCGGCTTTTCTGCTTATGTATGGCCCTTTGTAATGATATACTCAGCAGTCCTGCTGGCTATGGACAAAGACCGTTCATACTGCACACGTCACATTGTTTGCGCCAGCTTGCTGCTATACACAGTTCAGGTGCTTGTTGACGTGTTTATGCACGGCGATGATAAGCTTTCTTACATAAAATACATTGTTAAAATATATCAGTCAGGCGCAAAGGGCGGCGGATTTTTAGGTGCCGTTCTGGGTGACGGTCTGTGCGCCCTGCTTGGCACAACAGGTGCGAAAATAGTTATAATTCTCGTAACCTTTGTTATGCTTATGCTGCTTACAGGCACAACCCTTACAACCCTGTTTTCAACCGTCAGCAAGCCTGCAAAAAAGCTTAAGGAAACAGTTGAAACCGCTTACGACAAGCACAATGCCGAGCGCAAAGCGGTTGACGTTGAGATAAACGTAAGCAACAGGCACCCTTACGACGTTGCAATCGAGGGTGAAGACCCGATTAATCCCGCAGGCACACCCGAGCCTGTTAATATCAAGGCTCAGGGCCGCAAGCTTATCAACGCTTTCAAAGGCTCGTCTGTGGCGGAAATCGTGCCTGATATCGAGGTTGACGACAACATTGACAGCGAAGCAGATGCGCCAAGCATCGACAATATCATAGACGGGCTTAACTCCAACATCGAGGTTGTATCTGACGATAAGCCGTCACGCACACATAGAAAAAAGAAGGTGGCGGTCGATGTTGACGGCGACGGAACAGTTGACTTCACAACCGATGCGCCGGACGATAATGAGAAACGCGCATATCAGTTCCCACCCATAGACTTGCTCAGCACCGCTCCGACAGATAGCGTTGAGGACATTCGCAAAGAGCTCACGCTTAACTCGGACAAGCTGGTTGATACTCTACGCAGCTTCGGCGTTGAAACCAGAGTTATAAACATCAGCAGAGGCCCCTCTATCACCAGATATGAGCTTCAGCCTGCCGCAGGTGTAAGAATCAGCAGAATCGCAAATCTTACCGATGATATCGCACTAAGCCTTGCAACAACAGGCGTGCGTATAGAGGCTCCTATTCCAAACAAAGCCGCTGTTGGCATCGAGGTGCCAAACAGGGCTCGCTCAAGCGTTTACTTGCGTGACCTTATTGAGTCGAGCAACTTCAAAAACGCCAAGAGCAAGCTTACCGCTGTGCTTGGACGTGATATCACCGGTGAAGAATGCTATATGGATATCGCAAAAATGCCGCATATCCTCATCGCAGGTACAACAGGCTCAGGTAAGTCCGTATGCCTGAATTCTATGATTATATCCATTCTTTACAACGCCCATCCTGACGATGTAAAGATGCTTATGATTGACCCGAAGGCTGTTGAAATGAAAGTCTATAACGGCATTGAGCACCTGCTCGTTCCCGTTGTGACCGACCCGAAAAAAGCCGCAGGTACGCTCTGCTGGGCAGTAAACGAGATGGAGCGTCGTTATCAGCTTCTAAGCGAGCATAACGTGCGCAATATCGCAGGCTTTAACGAGCTTGCCGAGCACGACGAAACCCTTAAAAAGTTGCCGCAGATGGTCATTTTCATCGACGAGTTTGCAGACCTGATGATGACCGCTCCGAGCGAAGTTGAGGAGTCAGTATGCCGTCTGGCACAGAAGGCGAGAGCTGCAGGTATTCACCTCGTTATAGCAACTCAGAGCCCCCGCGCAGATGTTATCACAGGACTTATTAAATCAAATGTTCCCAGCCGCATCTCGCTTAAGGTTGCCTCGCCGCTTGAATCGAGAATCATTCTTGATATGCAAGGCGCAGAGCGTCTTATCGGCAACGGCGATATGCTGTACTCTCCCACAGGCTCAACAAAGCCCGTGCGTATTCAGGGCTGCTGGATAAGCGACGCTGAAATTCAAGCCGTAACAAACTTCCTGAAGAAAGAGTCCGCAGGCACCTACGATTACGAAATTATGGAAGAAATCGAGCGTCAGGCATCACTTGCAAAGCAGAATAAGAAGTCCGCTGCCGAGCAAGAGGAGGACGTCGAGGACGATGACCCGTTGCTTACAAGGGCTTTAGAGTGCGTTGTAGATATGGGACAGGCATCCACCTCAATGCTTCAAAGGAAATTGAAGCTCGGTTATGCAAGAGCCGCCAGAATTATGGACCAGCTCGAAGCGCACAACTACATAGGTCCCGCTGAGGGCGCTAAGCCCAGACAGGTTTTCATAACCAGAGACCAGCTTACAGAAATGCAGGCTTTTGGCGAGGTTGACTTGCATTGAGAGAAGCTAAACGATTGATTTTGCGCCGCCACTCGCTGCTGTTTTATATTGTAATGTCGCTGATTGTTGTTGCCGCTGCAGCGGTAATAGCGTGGCCGTCAGGCAGCGATTGGCGCACCGTTTATACAAAGGCAAACTTTAAAGCCGATATCTCATCCGGCAGTTATGTCTATTATTTCGATGTCGGTCAGGCGGACAGCAGCGCCATCATCAGCAAGGGCGAGGCGTGTCTAATCGACTGCGGAAACCGCAACAACGGTGACGTAGTCGCCGATAAGCTCGACAAGCTCGGTGTTGACTATCTTAAATACGTGCTTGTAACCCACGCCCACTATGACCATATCGGCGGTTTGCGTGCGCTCTTAAGGCGCGTGGATATCGGCGCTGTGGTCATCTCTGACTGGGTGCCTGACGACGAAAGCGACGCCACTTTCCTTGAGTCAATAAAGCGCGACTGCGAGGAGAAAAACGTTGGGATAATCAAGCTGCAGACAGGACTTTCTGTTGATGTTGGCGACTTCACGCTTGATGTTGTTTACAGCGATGACTCAGCTGAAGACGAAAATGACCGCTCGGCAGTTATACGCGCTGTTAACGGAAAACGCAAGTTCCTGTTCACAGGAGATGCTACAACCAAAATTGAAAAGGTTATTATTGAAAATGGCATCGATGTGGATTGCGATATCCTTAAAGCAGGCCATCACGGCAGTAAGTATTCCACCTCAACCGAGTTTCTGTATGCCACCTCACCGGGACTGGTAATATTCTCGTGCGGGGCAGAAAACAGTTACGGCCACCCCTCTGTTGAAACAAGAGAAAGAGTCAAAGCGCTCGGCGTGGACTGGTTCCGAACTGATTATAACGGCGATATATCTGTCGACGCAGAAACACTGACAGTCAAGCCCGAACACGGGTATATAACTGACAACACCTCCAAAGCCGCGTAAATCGGGCAAATAATGTTATAAATAAATGAAAACTCCGAAATTGGAAACTTCTTTGTCAGAAGTTGCTTCCATCTCGGAGTTTTATTAAATAATATAATTAAAATCTATATTACATGTAAAATTCAGGTGCTGTTTTAAGAGTCTGGAAAAACTCATAGTCATGCGCAAAAACAACTTTAGCATTATATTCTTTTTGGAGCTCACGCACTTTTTCAATTGATTTGAAGAACGATAAGCTGTCATACAAAAGTCCGGAAGCCTTAGCGGGTGGTCCATAAATTTCTTCTGAATATACACAGTCTTGCGGCAAAATGAATGTCTCATTTTCCAACTCAACAAGCATACCTAAAAGATTCGGCGTATGTCCGGGCAAACAAATTAATTTTACGCCCTTTGCTATTTCGATATCACTGTCAACCAATATATAGTTTCCTGCCGCTTCACAATCCTGTTTTACATATCCTCCATGCATTGCAGGATTTGTGGATTTATGCACAGTAACCTGAGCATGCTGATAATCCTCTTTTGGAACATAAATATCTGCGTGGGGGAACAAGTGCAGTCCACCCGCATGGTCTAAGTGCATATGGGAAATAACAACCTTTTTAATATCTTCAGGCTTAACATTGCACAAAGCAAGTTGGTTTTCAAGACGTTCTTCCTCCTTTTGATAAAGGGGGTAAATCTCTTGTAAGTTTTTAGGCCAATATCCCTTCATAGCATCAGGATGACTACCGGTGTCATAGAGAATATAGCCATCATCAGTTTCAATTAAGAAACACATAACAGGCAATTTAATCCATTCATTCTGAATGTGTGGATTGCTGTATGTGCCAATCACGCTACAACCCACTACATTATTTTTATCAGTCTCTAAATAACCCGTGTTTAAAATATAAAGTTTCATAATTTTACCTCACTTTTTGTTTGTTATTTTATATATCTTGTTCTAGGGCCTGCATTGCCAACTTAATAGTTTTTTTGCAATCCTCATAAAAAACCAAAAGCAAATTACCGCAATCTTCATTTACGCTTTCTTTGTATATTGCCCAACAAGTATAATACCAATAATGAACTGCTCTATAGCACAGCCAATGACGGAACTCCTCTTTAGTTGGCTTTCTTCCATAATAGTATTCCAAATATATTTGCAGGTCTTCCATTCTGAATTCATAGTTTCCTAAGAAAGGGAAGTCATAAGCAATATCGCAATATCCTGAAAACTCCCAATCAATCAGGTCAAATCCATTATCCGTAATAAGACAGTTGTTGGAATTCAAATTGCAATGGCATATTGCTTTTTTAAAGTTGTCATTTTCAAGAATTGAGCTAATATAGTGCACAGAACTGCGCATATTATCAAAAATTTCAAACAAATTGTCTTTATTACTACATGCAAGATTTAATAATCTATCTGCTTCCTCGATAGGATTAAACTCATATTGCTGTTTTATATTATCTGGAACAGTATAGTCATGTAATTTCCGAACATTTTCAGCCAAGTCTTTTAAATCTTTTTTTATCTCCTTATTTAACGGATGAGCATTAGCTACATAACTGGAGATTTTATGGCCACTATTATCAATAAATATCAAGGTTTTATCTATTCCCAGCTCTTTTGCTAATTTGTTTGCATAGCTTTCTCTTTCCCTGCTAACAATATTCTTTCCACTAACGCCAGGATATCTATAAACATAGGCGCGGTCATTAACATCAACCTTGAAAGTTATATTAGAATGGCCTGCTTCTAATATATCTACATTTGTAATTGCTTCTTTATTTTTACATTGCAATTGCTCACAAATGTTTTCAACGATACGAGAACTAACACTATTAACAAACAAAACATTAAGTGTTTTTAAAGAACTTAAATCGTCAAACTCTCTAACCTTTTCAGCTTCAAGACGTTTAGCATATAATTCAAATTCTTTTAAATGTATTGCAACAAACTCTTGCCAAAACAAAGAACTGATTCTATAATTATCAATTTCTGCCTCCATAAGTTCAACAAGTTTAGCAGAAAAATTTTTATCAAAATACGCTAGGCCATGAATGCAAATTCCTTCTAATGCCCCCGCTGTGATTTCAATAATTTTATCAGATGAATCTGTTGTTGCTATAAACTTTTCCTGTGCATTTTTTAAATATGCAGTCCCGTGATATGAGCAAAATTCATACGTTGAAAACGGATTGTCCTCATAATAATAATCACAAGAACAGACATATGTATTGCGCAACTTATTCCTTGCAAGGAATAATGAATAGATATTATTTTTATGAAGCATTGGGTTCCCAATTAATGTTACACCGTATTTTTCTTCCAGATAAAAATACATCTCTTTTTTGTAACCAACAACAATAGATATATCGTTTATCCCAGCGTCTTTTAATTGGCAAATCTGGCGTTCAATTATAGGAATACCTTCTACCTTTAATAGACCTTTTGGCGGCGCATACATTGTGTCTCTGTTAATACCTGCTGCTAATATAATTGCATTATCTACTTTATAATCTCTTAAATCTGCAATTTCTTTCTTAGTAGCATTGTGTTCATTTTTTAACTTCTGAAACAACTCTATATTCATTTTCTTGGTGCCTCCCGTTGAATTATCATTTGCTCCATTAAGGCAATATCATAAGGCTCTGTTATTTTAATATTTTCTGCCTTTGCCTTTGAAAAATATATGGTGTTTCCTGCTGCCGCATAAATTGCAATTGGGTAAGGCTCGCAATTTGGCAACTTATTATCTTTAAACAAATCAAGTGCAGATAAAAGGCTGCCATACCTAAATGCCCAAGGTGTGGCCGTTTGCATCAAATTATTACGCAAATACTCTGATGACCCAGTACGGTCATTACCAACCTTAAACATACATAAAGAGCACGGTCTGGCCGCTACACCCGAGCCTTTTTTCTCACAAACTCTAATTGCATCCTCAATTTCTTCCTGACTTAAAAAAGGCCTGTCTGCAGAAGTGATGATAACTATGTCATCATTTTCACATTTGTTTCTTAAACTATTCATACCATTCATGCATGAATTAACAAACTCTTTGCCGCCTTCAATAAAATTAGACACCTTAGTAATATTATGCTCATAACAATATTGCTTGGCCAAATCTATATGGGAACCAATGCACACTAAAATGATTTTATCTATTATGCTGCATTTTTCAAATGTTTCTAGTGTATAAATCATAATTGGCTTTTCGAAAATCTTTATAAACTGTTTAGGAATTTCCGAACCAACCCTGGCGCCTACCCCTCCTGCAAGAACTATTGCGATGTTCATTTTTCACCTCTGAGAGCATTATTTGTCTCTAATTGATTTTCCATATCTTTTAATGATTTTTCCCTAATCTCATCAAACGATAAGTCAACACTTATAATAGTATTACTATGCCTCAATCCCCTCTGTTCCACAGGAGGAAACTGCATATAATCTTTATACATAAGAGACAACACCTTATCATATTCCTTGGGGACCTTTATTGTAGTATCACAAAACGGGAGCTCTATAGCTTCATCAAAATACTCTTTAGGCCACACACGACGTTCAGCGCTATAAAGTGTTGAAACCTCAATCGACCTGAATTTTGAACTTGCTTTATCAGAACTTTGAGCAATTGTTTGTATTTGTTCATAAAAAGAAATATTATCGTTATCTGAAAAAGTCATTTTTTGAGCAAGCTCGCTATGTTTATTTTGCAAATATTTGTTATTTCTACTCATAAAAGCAGAACACTTTGACAAAACATCTAATATTTTCTCTCTTCGCTTTAAAAAATGCTCATCGGCATCTTCCAGAGGAAAAACATCAAGAAAAGCACCTTGATTCATAGGACTTTCTATAAAAGTTTTAGACGCAAAACACGAATTTACATTCCTTAATTTGGCAAAACTAAATGCGTACTCTTTATCTGTATATGGAGTTTGCAGAAAATAAGGTTCCTTAAACTCATCATAATAAACCCGAGTTAAAATGTCATAATCTTTTCTGGGCATGCAAACATCTAAATCATCATCCCAGGGTATAAACCCATGATGTCTAACTGCACCCAATAGTGTCCCTGCATAAGCATAATATGTGAGCCCATACTTATCACAAACACGTTTAAACTCTCTTAGAAGGTCCAGTTCGATTGCCCATAATTTTTTTAATTTAGAGCTAACTGTATATTCACAAATTGTTTCTTCTCTTAAAAAATCTTCTGAAACAAACCCGTTATGCACCAGTTTTTCCCACTCGGTCATTCAACTATCTCCTTAATTAAATAAAATCCATTCTCTATCTCTGATAGCGTTTGAAAGCCCATATGCTGATAAAAACCTATAGCCGTATAATTGTCTTTATCGACCTCAAGCTTTACAGTCTGCATTCCTTTTTCTTGCATTTTTTCAATAGAAAAACATAGTAAATCTTTGCCTATTCCTTTTTTGCGGCAATTAGATTTAACACCTATTAAAGTGATATAACCACATCTCGTTTGATAATCATTTGCATAAAAGCAAGTAATACCTATAGGTTTATCTTCAGACAAGCCTATATATACCTCCGCTTTATACGCAAGCTTTTCTGCAAAAACATACAGGCTTGTTACCTTTTCTTTTAAATGAGGAAAACACTCCGAAAAGCTCAGTAAAGCATTATAAATATCATTTGTTTCTGTAATTTGTAAATATCTCATTATTCCACAACTACTCTATAATACTTTTCTATATTATTTGTTATTTCCAACATCTGCTCAAGCGTATCTGCCTTGAATAAAATTGTTCCTAATGAATGAGTCGTGTTTTGATATTTGGACACGCTGTCACCTACGTTATATGTGCAATGCACTTCTAACAAGTTGTTCTTTTTAAAGCTTTCATCAAACCAGATTTCCTTGAATCTTCCAGCAGTTGTGCTCAAAATCATATAATTGCTATAAAATCCACTGCTCTCTGCCATCTTAAGCGAAGAACAGTCCTCACCAACAGCTCCCAATATTGTATAATCAACCAGGCTTACCCCCGTTGCATACTCTATCAACTGTGGAATGTAACTACCGCCATTTCTTGGGCCCAATTCAAGAATATAAACATCGTCATTCTCATCAATAATAACCTCAATATTATAAGCAGAGGTTTTCATATTAAGGGCTGTAATAAGTTTCTGAAGCTCGTTATCAACCTTTAATTTTTGCTCTTTTGTAAGCAAAGTAGGCCAAAACTCGCCAAGCGCAACATATTCCCTTGTACCCTTTCCGCTATACAGTTCGTTTCCATAGCTTGTGAAAACAAGCTTTCCATCAACAGAAAAACCGTCGCCCGAAACTTGATATCCTTTTTTCACAATAAATTCTTCTATAACGATTCTCTTGCTTCGCGAATAAGAGAATGCCTCTTCAACCGCTTCCTTTAATTCGTCCTTACTGTGAATTTTAACAACGCCTTTGCTTCCTGAGGAGTCAACAGGCTTTACCATAACCGGAAATTTAAAACTATCAATTTCCTCATAAGCTTTTTCAAATGAAGTATAACCCTGCGCTTTTGGAGTACAGAACCCATGCTCAGCCAAAAACTTCCTGAATAAGTCCTTTTGAGTTAAAAGATTGACAGAATCGTATGGGTTACCCGGTAACCCAAGCTTTTCAGATACATAAGCTGCTGTGGGCGCCGCCGGGTCTGAAGCATAAGCTACTATTCCATCTACCTGAAGCTCTTTTGCCAAAGCATATACACCTTCAAGGTCAGTGGTGCTAACGTTATGATATTCATCTGCGAAAGCATGTCCCACATTGTCGGGCAAATAATCGCATGTTATGGTGTAATATCCCATTTCTTTAGCTCTCTTTATAACAGGAATCTGCTGCATAGAGCCGCCGAGTAATAATATTTTCTTCATTTTTATAGTTCTCCGCAAAATTGTTCTAATCTTCTCATAGCTTCATTTAACAAATCATCGTTTAATGTAAAAGCAATCCTTATGTAATTAGCATATTGTTTGCCATAAGACACACCTGGCACAACTGCAAGATGTGCTTTCTCTAAAAGCTGATAAGCAAAGCTTTCTGAATCTAAGCCGGTTTTAGAAATATCCACAAAACAATAAAATGTTGCCTTTGGCTTTTTGCAAGATAGATTAGGGATTTTTG
Source organism: Acutalibacteraceae bacterium (assembly GCA_045579085.1). GTDB lineage: Bacteria > Bacillota > Clostridia > Oscillospirales > Acutalibacteraceae > RGIG2206. The sequence goes on along the minus strand of JAZNLO010000020.1, from coordinate 46,338 downwards.
AAATCGCATTATAAACAATATCTCTTCTATGCTGATATGTTTCTTTTATATAGGAATATTCACAATCCTCCTGATATGCACGGATTGCCGCATGCTGTGAAGGCAGAGGAGCACAAGCCGCAACGTTCTCTTGCAATTTAGTCATATTCGCTATAACCTCGCAAGGACCAACAGCGAAACCTACTCTCCAGCCTGTCATTGCAAAACGCTTTGAACAACTATCTACTAAAATAGTCCTGTCTTTCATGCCATCTCTGAAAATAATGCTATCTTTTTCATCGCCATCATAAATAAGAGAATTATACACCTCGTCAGAAATCACCATCAGGTCCTCTGAGTTTGCAATTTCTGCAATACTGTCAAGCAATTCACCCGAGAGAATATCTCCAGTAGGGTTGCAGGGAGAATTAACAATAATGCCAATAGTTTTGTCATTGATGGCACTCTTAATGCCATCAACAATAACATCATCGCTTTTATTCATTGTATCCACAACAACAGCTTTTCCGCCCAGCATATGAATCATCTCACGATAATTCACATAATAAGGACCCAGAATGATAACCTCATCATCCTTATCCACTGTAGCGGCAAGAGATAAAAAGAGAGCCTCCATTCCTCCAACAGTAGTAATAATGTTTTTATCACTATCTATACTCAGGTTATACTCCCTTGAAATGAATTCAGAATAAACCTCTCTAAGCTTTTTCAATCCAGCATTAGCAGAGTATCTTGTCTGTCCTTGCATAATAGCGTCGCACGCTGCTTCACGTATTTCTAAAGCAGGAATCAGGTCAGGGTCTCCCAACGTGAGATTTATAACATCTGTTCCGATTTCATTCGCCATATTAAATAATTTTCTGGTTAAAGAAGCAGATACACTTGTAGCCATTTTCGAAACTTTCATCAAAAACATCCCCGTACAATTTATTAAAATACAAATATCTTTATTTTATAGATTGATATAAAATATCATAATGTATTTTATCATACACACCGCTTAATTGTCAATCTTATGTAGGGCTTACACATATAATAAAAGCAAATATCCTAAATTTCATCAATAACTAACAATCTCCTACCCGTCAAACAAGCGGTTAGGAGATTGTTTTAGCCTTATATTATTGGTCTCGAGGGGTTTTAAAGCTTATCTTTGTACTCGGCCTGAACCGTCGCCCTTGGCGAGTTTTTCCACCTCAGCAACGCTTACACGGTTATAGTCGCCCTCAACGCTGTGCTTGAGCGCCGATGCAGCAACCGCAAACTCAATAGCCTCTTTAGATGACTTACCGGACAACAACGCATAAATAAGTCCGCCGCCAAAAGAATCTCCGCCGCCAACACGGTCAACAATATGCAAATGATAAGACTTTGAGAAATGATAATCCTCTCCGTCATAAAGCATACCTGCCCAGTCGTTATCACTTGCAGAAATAGAAGTGCGCAGTGTAATAGCAACCTTCTCAAAGCCAAATTTATCCGCCAACTGCTTTGCAACGCTCTTATATCCATCGTGATTGAGCTTACCGCCGTAAATATCGGTACCCTCTGCCTCAATACCAAAAACGTCCTTCGCATCCTCCTCGTTTGAGATGCAAACATCAACATACTTACAAAGCTCAGTCATCGCTTTATTGGCTTCTTCTCTTGTCCAGAGCTTACCGCGATAATTTAAGTCGCAAGATATTTTTACCCCGCGCTTCTTTGCAGCAATGCAAGCCTGCTTGCATATCTCAACAACATTCTCGCCTAAAGCGGGGGTGATGCCGGTGAAATGGAACCAATCCGCTCCCTCAAAAATGTCATCCCAGTCAAAATCACTCGACTCTGCCTGCTGAATTGCAGAATACTTACGGTCATAAATACATACAGACCCTCTCTGTGAGGCCCCTTTTTCAAGATAGTAAATGCCTACTCTTTCGCCGCCTCTGGTGACCTTTGAAGTGTCAACGCCGAAATAACGAAGTGAATCTACTGCCGCCTGACCTATTGCGTGCTTGGGAAGCTTTGTAACATAAACGCTGTCAAACCCGTAATTTGCAAGGCTTACTGCAACGTTGGCTTCGCCTCCGCCGAAGGTTGCTTGCATCTGGTCGTTCTGGAAAAATCTCAGATATCCGTTTGGGGCGAGCCTAAGCATAAGTTCGCCAAAAGTTACTACTCTTGCCATTTACTTCTCCTCCATCTTTTCAAGTGCTTCTTTTACAAAAAAGCTTCCGCCTATAGCTTCAATTTTATCGAAAGCCAAAAACTCATCTATATTACTACGGTCTACGCCGCCTGTGGGAATAAACTTGACCTGCGGAAACGGTGCTGAGAGTGCTTTGAGCGCCTTAAGTCCGCCATAAATATTAGCAGGGAAGAATTTAACTGTGGTTATGCCAAGCTCAAGCGCCTGCATAATCTCCGTTGGTGTTACGCAACCGGGATAATAGGGAACATTTCGCTCAATACAAATTTTTGCCACACAAGTTGACAGGCCAGGAGAAACTATAAACTGTGCGCCTGCCTCTAAGGCTTCCTCACACTGTTTGGCATTGATAACAGTGCCTGCGCCAATGCTCATTTCGGGATAATTCTTGCACGCGTAGGCAATTGCCTCAGCGGCGCAAGAGGTGCGGAAGGTTATCTCCGCCGTATTGATACCAACACCTTTTAGAGCGGTGAGTATCTTATCGGTTTCACCTAACTCTTTTATTACTACAACAGGTACAAACTTTTCCATATTATCTCTCCTTTATACACCTGAATATGCTGCAAAACCACAATCTATCGGTAACACAACTCCTGTGATTGCAGAAGCAGAACGCTCATCGCAAAGGAAAAGGGTTGCGCCTAAAATCTCATCAGCGTCCACAAATCTGTCCATCGGAGTTCCCTTAAGTATTTTCGCACTGCGAGCAGTGGGTGTTCCATCCTCATTAAAAAGCAACGCTCTATTTTGTGCTGACACAAGAAAGCCGGGAGCTATCGCATTGCAACGGATTCCTGTTCCGGCAAAGTGTGTTGCCAACCACTGAGTAAAATTGGATATACCCGCCTTTGCTGCCGAATATGCAGGAATTTTAGTAAGCGGCGTATAAGCGTTCATTGAAGATATATTCAGAATACAGCCCTTATTCTTTTTAACCATATCCTTAGCGAAAACCTGAGTTGGAATAAGCGTGCCCTGAAAATTAAGCTTGAAAACAAAGTCAACGCCTGAGCTATCAAGGTCAAAAAACGATTTTCCGCCCTCCTTAGCCTCGTGGTGATACTCATTATCAGTGGTGGCACGCGGATTATTGCCTCCCGCCCCGTTAACCAGAATATCACACTCGCCAAGCTCTGCCTTAACTGCCGAATGTACTATTTCAAGCTCCTCACCCGACAAAACATTTGCCTTGTAGCCCTTGCACACATAGCCTTCTGCCGTAAGCTCGTCTGCCAGTTTTTTTACAGCCTCTTCATTAAGGTCCAGCGCAGCAACCTTAGCGCCTGACTGCGCAAAAGCCCTTGCCATAGCAGAGCAGATAAGACCGCCTGCACCTGTAACCACAACAACCTTATCTTTGTAATCAATATTAATGGGAAGATTCATATTCTTACCTCCTGTTTATACCTTGAATTTATCAAGTGAATCCCACACACCCAGCATATACATAATGCCGAGCGCTCTGTCATAGAGTCCATATCCCGGACGTACATTTCCCGGACCCTCGTCCCAAAGGTGACGCCCATGGTCAGGACGTATATATCCCTCAAAACCACAGTCATGATACGCCTTAAGGATTTCAAGAATACCCGTATCACCGTCACAATCACGGTGACTTGCTTCCGAAAAATCGCCGTTTTCAAAATGCTTAACATTTCTGATATGAGCAAATGCTATTCTGTCGCAATGTTTGCGAACGATACTTGCAACATTGTTTTCAGGATTTGCATTTAAGCTGCCTGAGCAAAGTGTCAGACAGTTGTATTCATCATCAACCATCGTAAGAAAACGCTCTATGCTTTTTTCATCAACCAGCAATCTGGGCAAACCAAAAATATCCCAAGGCGGGTCGTCCATATGTATTGCCATTTTGATATCGCTCTCACGGCAAGTGGGCATTATTGCCTCAAGGAAATATTTCAGATTTTGCCAAAGCTTTTCATGGTCCACACCCTCGTATGCCTTGAAAAGCTCATCTAACTTAGCCATTCTCTCAGGCTCCCAACCGGGAAATGACATATTATATTTTTCTGTGAAATCAAGGATATACTTTGCCATAGCATTATAGTCATCCTGAATCATGTTTTTTTCATAAAACAGGGCAGTGGAGCCGTCACCAACAGGATGGAAGAGATTACTCCTTGTCCAATCGAAAATAGGCATAAAATTGTAGCAAATAACTTTAACGCCAAATTTAGAAAGATTGCGAATACACTGCTTGTAATTTTCAATGTATTTATCTCTTGTAGGAAGACCGATTTTTATGTCATCGTGAACATTGACCGATTCAACAACGTCCATATTGAAGCCATACTCATCGAGTTGTCGCTTTACCTCTGCAATCTCATCTTCCTCCCAGACCTCACCGGGCATCTTATGGTGCAGAGCCCAAACGATGCCCTCAACTCCCGGAATCTGCTTAATATCCGAAAGCTTGATATTATCGTTCCCTTCTCCGTACCATCTAAAACACATCTTCATCGGCATAGGCTTTACCTCCCTTTTCTATGTTTGTTCAAATATTAAAGTATCTCTTTGCATTTTCAAAGCAAATACCGCTTACGATATCGCTTAACGCCTTATCATCATCGGGATATTCACCGTTTTCAACTAATGTTCCTATAAAATCACAAAGTATTCTGCGGAAATATTCGTGACGTGTATAAGACAAAAAGCTTCTTGAGTCAGTGAGCATACCAACAAAATTTCCAAGCAGACTCAAGTTTGCAAGGCTTGTGAGTTGCTCTGTCATACCCGTCTTGTTGTCATTAAACCACCATGCGCTTCCGTGCTGAAGCTTTCCCGCAATCTCAGGGCCTTGAAAAGCACCTATAATCGTATCAATAAAAGCGTTGTCTGTTGCATCAAGGCTGTAAATAATAGTTTTTGGCAACTGTTGTGTGGAATAAAGACTATCAAACAGCTTGGAGATTGCTACGCACGATTCTCTGCGTGCGATACAGTCAAAACCTGTATCTGCGCCGAGCATCTCAAACATTTTTGTATTGGGGTTTCTAAGGCAATTATAATGAAGCTGCATCACCCAGCCCAGCCTTGAATACTCGGCAGCGCAAAACAGCAAAAGCTCGGTTTTAAAAGCCTCCGCCTCAGCAACAGTCACCGCTTCGCCTCGAAGCGCTTTTTGCATAATTCTTTCAGCTTCATCATTGCTTACCGAATTATACATCATATAATCAAGACCGTGGTCGCTCGCCTTGCAGCCGCACTTATCAAAAAACTCCATTCGCTTTAATAGCGCACACTTCAAAGCAGCAATCGAATTAATTTTAACCTCGCTTACAAGAGAAAGACTATTTATATATTCCTTCCAACCGGTCTTTTCAATGTTAAGCGCCTTGTCAGGTCTGAAGGTTGGTGCAACCGTCACATCAAAGGTGATATCGTCCATAAGCTTTTGATGCCATTCAAGCGAGTCAACAGGGTCATCCGTTGTGCCGATAAAACAAACATTGCTCTTTTTGATTATACCCCTGACAGACATATCAGGCTCAGCCAGTTTTCTGTTGGCAAGCTCCCACACCTCTTCAGCGGTATCGGAGTTCAGGACACCCTCATATCCAAAGTATTTCTTCAGTTCGAGGTGACACCAGTGATACATGGGATTCCCAATCGCCTTGGGCAGAGTCTCGGCAAACTTCAAAAACTTCTCTTTGTCAGAAGCATCACCTGTTATGTATTTCTCATCAACGCCGTTTGAGCGCATAATTCTCCATTTATAATGGTCGCCCGAAAGCCATACGCTAAACAGGTTATCAAACCTTTTATCCTCATATATTTCTTTCGGACTTACATGGCAGTGGTAATCAATGATGGGCTTATCTTCTGCAAACGAAAAATAAAGCTTTTTAGCCGTGCCGCTGCTAAGCAAAAAATCATTACCCATAAATTCCTTCATTCTGATTCCTCCGCTTTTTTATATTTTGAGTTTATCACATATTTTTAACAATGTTAATTGCATATATTGTTTGACATATTGCAAATCTTGCTGTAATATTTGCTTGAGGTGAGCATAATGCAAAAGAAAACTCAGCGTTTTGACCCCAGACAAAATATGCACAAATCCAGCTTTGAAATTTTCCATTATATAGACCCTAAAACTCGCCATCTTGAAGCGCATTATCACGATTTTTATGAGGTTTTTTTCTTTATAGACGGCGACGTTGACTACTGGATAGACGGCAGTCTATATCATCTTATTCCGGGCGACATTCTTCTCATAAACCCAACCGAGCTTCACAAGCCTATTCCTTTAACTGATACCGACAAATATGAGCGTATCGTATTATGGATAAATAAAAGCTACCTCGCAGATATCGAAAATGGCATTTTCGAAAACGTCTTTGACACTAAAAGCCAAACCTACAGCAAGGTTATCCGACTGTCCTCTGATAAAAAGGAGCTGTTGTTTTCTCTTGCTCACGAGCTATGCAGAGAATATTATGCTGATGAATTTGCAAGCAATATCGGCGCATATTCAATTTTACTGAGAATCCTTGTGCTGATAAACAGATTTTCCCATACTCAAAGCCCCGTTAGCAGCGAGAAGTACAGCACTCCTACATTCATTTCGCAAATACTTACATATATAAACGACCATTACAGCGAAAAGCTGTCGCTTGATTCTCTGGCTAACCACTTTTTTATAAATAAGTATTATCTTTCACACGAATTTAAAAATGCCGTAAACACAAGCGTTTACAGATATATAACTTTAAAAAGGCTCAATGTGGCTTACTCGCTCTTAAATGAAGGGCACACCGCAAGTGAAGTAAGCGTTATGTGCGGCTTTGGCGACTATACAGGCTTTTTCAGAGCATTTAAAGCTGAATTTGGCATCACCCCAACCGAGTGCTCAAAATCATAGTATTATCTGTTTATACCCTTCATTTCATTTCGGTACTCTGTTGGCGTCTTCCCGGTATGCCGTTTGAAAATTTTTGAAAAATACTGCACATCAACCATTCCGCAATGTAACGCCACAGTCTGTATCTGCAGGTTGGTGGATTTAAGCAGATGCTCAGCGTGTGACAGCCGTTTGAGGCGTATATACTCAGTCACGGTTTTGCCTGTCTCCTTTTTAAACATAGACGAAAGGTAAACATTGCTTACCCTCAGCTTTTGCGCTAATGTGTGCAGGTTCAACTCGGCAGACGGGTCAAGCTCAATAGCCGTAACCGCTTTTTTTATAATAAGAGAATAATTGTTAGTTTTGTGCTTTCTTACCAACTTACAATAAGACCTGAACATATCAAACATCAACGGCTGAACCTGATGTGTGGCAGACAGACCTTCTATCTTATGCGCAAAATTTGTGGATATCTTGTCAAGATACATAGGGTGTACTCCGCCACGCTCAGCAGCTTTTCTAAGCAAAGTGTTCATTATTATACAGTAATTCTTAAAGTTTCTTATAGGGTCATTTAGCCTTTTTTCAAAAGAACTTTCAGTAAAGCTTGAAAAAAGCTGATTCACCTTGTGCTCAGAGCCCATAGCAACTGCGTTCATTATCTCATTTTCCAGCTCGTATCTTCTCTCCATATTTCTCATATCGAAAAAAGTATCATCTATATTTCGCTCGCTAACAGACGCATTTGTCATATTTTCATACATCTGTGCGCCGTTGTGAACATCAACTATATCATAGCTTCCGTGCCACAACCGCTCACAGAAAGCATCCAAGAGCAAAAACAGAGCGCTGTTTTCTGCAACAACCGGTACTGATGCAAAAAACTCATTAACAACTCTCTGTCTTTGCGGCGCAAGGCCGTTTAGCTCGCTTATCTCAAGAATTTTCTCTGCGCCTAACGGCTCGTCAACATACGGGCCTATTACAATCAGCTTTTTCGTTTCATCAACAGGCATTATAAATGCAATGTACAACAGCATAAAGCTATCCTTGAATCTATATAACACACCCGGCTTTATTTCGCCAAATACATCCTTAAGTAAAAAATTAACGGAGTATGTGCTTTCAAAAAAAGGCTTGATAGCATCATCCATAATTTCAAAAACCGTGCAATCCAGACCTGCCGTTGTGATTCTCACTCGGCTTTTATCAAACGTTTCACTCATCAACTTAAATTCATTTTCGTAAAGCACGGTCTGTTTTCCCCTTTCTCAGATTTTATTTAATGGGCAATTTTGTCAATTCTTTTCTCTAACTTAGCATATATTTTGTAAAATTACAACTACTATTTTAAACTAAATATTAAAATTTTACAAGTTTAACTTAAAATTTTACTCACTTATTTGTTTTTTATATTTTATACTATAAATAGCAAATGTTTTATGGCAATTAAAAAATGCCGCAATACAAAAAATACATATAAAGAAAAGAGGAAAAACTATGGCTAAAAAACAAGTTCAGTTAGATGCTACAGGACATCGCAAGTTCTCCATCAGAGACAGCGTTGCCTACGCAGCCGGTGACCTTGGATGCAACATGAGTTTTGCGCTAAAGGGCACAATGTCTATATTCTGGACTCAGTTTATGGGAATGGACCTCTGGTATGCCCTCCTTCTCATCGTTGTTCAGGTATGGGACGCTATCAATGACCCGCTTATTGGTTCTATCATTGACGCAGACAGACGTCAGTATAAGAGAAACAAGTTCTTGTCTTACATATTTCTGGGCTCAATCGGCCTCATAATAGGCGGAGCTTGCTGCTTCCTTCCTTTCCCGAGCGCACCCGTCTGGGCAAAGGCAATCATTTTTATCGCCGGTTATGTAGTCTGGGATGCTTTCTACACAATTGCAAACGTTCCTTACGGCTCTTTGCTTTCTCTCATCTCTAATGACGTTAAAGACAGAGCTTCACTTTCAGCTTGGCGTTCAGTTGGTTCAATCTTCGGAAATATGCTTCCGATGGTTATTCTTCCCTTCATCATCTATGATAAGGATAACAATCTCATCGGCGAGCGTGTATTCATCGCCGCTTTGATAATGGGCGTTCTCGGGTTCATCTGCTTCCAGTTTATGATTAGAAACACTGAAATCCGTGTTGAGCATGACCTTGAGCTCAGTGAAGAAGCTCCTAAATTTAATGTTTTCACAGCGTTCAAAAACTTCATCAAGAACCGTCCTGCAGTTGGTGCAACAGTTGCCGCTATGGGAATGTTTATCGGTATGCAGGGCGCAGCCACTGCTGTTACCGTAATCTTCCAGTCATATTTCAAGAACGTTCAGATTTCAGGTATAGTTCAGCTTTTCGCTATGATACCCATAGTTGTATTCACTCCTCTTGCTCGTAAGGCTGTTGCCAAATTCGGTAAGAAAGAGCTCGCAACCTTTGGCTCTATCGTTTCTATCATAGCAGGTCTCGGACTTTTCATCGTTACACCTAACAATGTAGGTCTTGACCTTGTAATCTACATCGTTTGCCAGCTCGTTTTCTCACTCGGTCTGGGTATCTATTCAACTGTATCTTGGGCTATGATGGGCGACGCTATCGACTACAACGAATGGAAAACAGGAAACCGTGAGGAAGGCACTGTTTATTCTCTCCACTCCTTCTTCCGCAAGCTTGCTCAGGGCATCGGCCCCTCACTCGTTCTCATTATAATGGTTGCTTTTGGCTACGTTGGCGCAAACGAGGGAAATCAGGTTTGGGACGTTGCTGTTAATATGCGCTATATCGTTGCTTGTACATATCTCTTCTCTGCTATTCTGCAGTATTTAGGTCTTGGTGTTATCTACAACCTTGACAAGAAAACTCTCGCAAAAATGAATAAAGAACTCAACCGTGACGTTGAGAGCAACGAAGAACCCGTTCTTGTAAGCGCAGAAGCTTCTGATATCTAACTTAAGCTTTAAAAATGTCCGGTTGTGATTTCACAATCGGACATTTTTTAAATATGAAACAACCCTACAAAAGTTAAACCTACCCTATGCAATTTAATTGGAGGAAAAATATGCGTAATATCATAAACCTAAACAGAAAATGGGCATTCACTAAGCAGGCAACATCAATACCTGCACAGATGCCTACAGATTGGAATTTTGTAAATCTTCCTCACTCTTGGAACGCAATCGACGGTCAGGACGGCGACAATGACTATTTTCGTGGCACTGCATACTACGCAAAAGCGATAAATAAGTTGGATTTGCCTTCAGCAGACCGCTACTATCTTGAAATCAACGGCGCCAACTCTTCTGCCACAGTTTATCTCAACAGCAAGACTTTGGCTCATCACGACGGCGGTTATTCAACCTGGAGAGTTGACATCACCGATTCGATTGATACAATGAATCTGCTCGTTATTGAAGTAGATAACTCTGCAAATGAGACCGTATATCCTCAGATGGCTGACTTCACCTTCTACGGCGGCCTTTACAGAGATGTAAATCTCATCTGCGTTGCGGACTCTCATTTTGACCTTGACTACTACGGCGCGCCCGGAATTAAAATAACACCTGAGGTTGTAGCCACAGATGCTAAGGTTGAAGTTGAAGTCTTTGTTACAAATATGAAGGAAGGTCAGAAGCTTGTCTACACTGTTTACGATAAAGACGAGAAGCCGATTTCCTCAATCGAAACCGCTGATACAAAGGTAACTTTTGACATAGCTGATGTTCACCTCTGGCACGGACGTAAAGACCCATATCTCTACTGCTGTGAAGTTGAGCTGATTGAAAACGACGAGGTCATAGATAATGTTTGCAACCATTTCGGCTGCCGCACATTTAAAATTGACCCCGACAACGGCTTTATTCTTAACGGTGAAGAATATGCGCTTCGCGGCGTTTCACGTCATCAAGACAGATGGGGCTACGGTAATGCGCTTTTGCCCGAGCATCACGAAGAGGACATTGACCTAATCTGCGAGATGGGTGCCACAACCATTCGTCTTGCGCACTATCAGCACGACCAATATTTCTATGACCTTTGCGATGAAAGAGGTCTTGTAATATGGGCTGAAATCCCCTATATTTCAAAGCATATGCCCACAGGCCGTGAAAACACTGTTTCACAAATGACTGAGCTTATTGTTCAGAACTACAACCATCCGTCAATCGTGGTCTGGGGTCTCTCAAACGAAATCAGCATCGGCGGCTCCGATGATGACCTTCTCGAAAACCACAACATTCTTAATGACCTCTGTCACGAACTGGATAAAACCCGTCTTACTACCATAGCAGCCGTTTCAATGTGCAAGATGGAAGACCCCTACCTCCAGATTCCCGATGTTGTATCCTACAATCACTATTTCGGCTGGTACGGTGGGGAAACATCTATGAACGGACCTTGGTTCGATAAGTTCCACAAAATGCACCCCTCAATCCCGATTGGTTGCTCAGAATACGGTTGCGAGGCGCTCAACTGGCATACCTCCGAGCCTAAACAGGGCGATTATACTGAAGAATATCAAGCATATTACCACGAAGAGCTCATCAAGCAGTTCTTTAGCCGCAAGTATTTGTGGGCAACTCACGTATGGAATATGTTTGACTTCGGTGCAGACGCGCGCAACGAGGGCGGTGAAAACGGTCAAAACCACAAGGGCCTTATCACATTCGACCGCAAGTATAAAAAAGACTCCTTCTATGCCTATAAGGCATGGCTCTCTGACGACCCGTTTGTACACCTTTGCGGCAAGCGCTATATTGACCGCGTTGAAGATGTGACAAAGATTACAGTCTACTCCAATCTGCCCGAAGTTGAGCTTTTTGCAAACGGCGTATCAGTCGGCAAAAAGGCGGCTGATGACCATTTCTTCTACTTTGAAGTCAAAAACGTGGGCGAAACCAAGCTCGACGCTGTTGCCGGTGATTACAAGGATACAAGCTTAATTCGTAAGGTTGACACCTTTAATGAGGCTTATCGCCTTGTTGAAAAGGGCGCAGTGCTCAACTGGTTTGATATCAATGCGCCGGAGGGCCGTCTGTCGCTTAATGATAAAATGAGCGATATAATTTCCACCCTACAAGGCAAGATGCTGTTTATGGGTCTGTTTGCCAAGATGATGGGCGGCAAAAAAGGCAAAGGCGACGAGGAGCCCAAGATGGAAGCTATGGGCTTTGAAATCAACGCTGATATGATGAGTATGATGGGTGGCTTCACCGCTTTGAGATTATTCACTCTCATGGGCGGTATGATGGATGTAAAATTCACCAAAGAGGATCTGCTTGCCCTCAATGCTAAGCTCAATAAAATAAAAGCGCCTAAGAAAAAGTAAATCTAAGCTGCTTTTATGAACCATACTCCTTTAAAAAACCACACACCCACCGAGATTCAGTGGGTGTGTGGTTTTTCCTATATCTATTTCTCTTACGGCAAAATATTGCCTGCCGCTTTATAAATTTCATACCATTCTTCACGGGTAAGCGTGAATTCGGTTGCCATAAGGCTATCTTTCAGCCTTTGAACGTTCGTTGTGCCCGTAATTGGCTGCATCTTTGCTGGATGACGAAGCAACCAAGCAATTGCCACGCTTGTTTTCGTCACACCATACTTGTTGCCGATTCTCTCCATAACCGCATTAAGCTCGGGGAACTTCTCGTTGTCCACAAAGCAGCCCTCAAAAAATCCGTACTGCATCGGCGACCAAGGCTGAATGGTGATATTGTTCAAGCGGCAAAAATCAAGCACGCTACCGTCACGATTGACTGCCGACTCGTTATACAGATTCACGTTGATGCCTGACTGAATCATAGGCGCGTGCATTATGCTAAGCTGAAGCTGATTAGCGCAAATCGGCATATCAAGGCAACTTTGCAACAGCTGCATTTGGTATGGATTCTGATTAGAGACACCAAAATGACGCACCTTGCCCGACTCCTTGAGCTGTGAAAACGCCCTCGCAACCTCCTCAGGCTCCACCAACGCATCCGGTCGATGCAACAGTAAAACGTCGATATAATCGGTGCCAAGCCGTTTCAAACTGCCCTCAACCGACTCGATTATATGCTCGTATGAGAAATCGAACATCTTATTCGGCACGATTCCGCACTTTGTCTGAATTATAATGTCCTCACGATTATATCTGGCAATCGACTCGCCAAACACAGTTTCGCTCATACCTGCGCCGTAAATATCTGCATGGTCAAAAAAGTTTGCGCCGTTTTCAAGAGCGGTGTCAACAAACTCGTCCACTTGCTTTTTACTCATTTTGGATATGCGCATACATCCCACAGCCACTGCAGGCACTTGTAATCCGCTTTTTCCAAACTCTATTTTCCTCATAACATCTCCCCCTCGCCTTTATTATAACACACACCTAAGTGCAAATAAACTAAAAATCCGTTCGAAAAACCGAACGGATTTTTAGCAATCAGCGCTTAATATCAGCTCTCTCTTGTTCTTTATAAATAAGAGGCGTGCTATGCGAAAATCTTATTCAAAATAACATCCAAATCCTCGTCTAAATCACCGTTGTAATCAACAAATGGAATGTTAAACTTAATCAGCACATCCTTAAAGCGCCTAAAGCCATCCTCATCTCTACACGCAATCCAACAAATTCCCAATTGTTCACACTGCTTCTTGTTTTGTTGAGATAATGTGTCCGCCACAAACACATCACTGTTTCTTGCTATAATCGCATCTGCACTCTCAGGATTTCCCTGTCCCATTAATTTAACTTCGCATTTATACTCTTTGCCTTCATTCTTTAAGTAAAAATCTATTTCCCTGTCAACGTCCAAAGTCTTGTCTCTCACAAAATGTTCAGCATTATAATATGTTTTTTCAACTTGATATAATTCGCACAAAGTTAACATTAAAAACTTTTCCGCTCTCTTGCCCGCCGTGCTCCACAGACCGCCACGAAGAGCAGCTCTTTTAACTGCAAGTGTATTTATAACTATTAAACTTTCGCTAACATTTAAATCAACACTAACACCATTTAATTTTAATGTTAATGTTAAATCAATATCTTTTTCCGTCTCTACTAAGGCTAAAATACTATTGTATAGTGATTCAAAATGTTCATATGAAGCATCTATTACAATTTGTTTGGTAGCAGAGCGATACATATTGCTTATCGTTTTTTTATTTAATCCTGAATTTATTGCTATCTCATCAGAAGGGAGCGACTTAGCCATAAAAGCATTTTTATACCAATCAATAGTTATGCTTTGTGATGCTAACTTCGCTTCAACAACTTTTTTAAAAAAATCAATAGCGAATTGTAAAAATTCCGCATTGATTAAATTTACAATTTCAATACGGTAATCTTGAGATTTTATAACTCTTTTTACAATGCTTTTTATCACTTGGTCTTTCAACGTCATTTTATTGTCCTCCTAAATTCCTCTAAAGTTAAAAACTTTGTTTCATTCTTAGATTGAAAGGAGTTTTTTAACTCTTTCATATATTGAAAGAAGTTTTCATCCTTTTCAGTTAAGAAAAAGTACCTACTCATCTTTTTTGCTGTTCTCCCTAATGTACCGCTCCCGGCAAAGGGGTCAAACACTAAATCTCCCTTAAAAGAATAATACTCTATTACTCTTTTACACAACTCTTCTGGAAAAACAGCGGAATGAATTTTATCAGATTTAGGACAAATTCTCCATACATTGGTTGTTTCAAATTCGCTTAGAACCTTACTGTCCTGCACAATATCCGTTGAATATTGCTTAATATTCCAATCAATTAATCTATCTGTTTTTTTGCGATATACCATTAAATACTCAGTAACAGAATTTGGCTTATAAGCAAGAGGCTTTCTATGTTGCTGAAAACCACCCACTCTATTTTTTACACTGTATTCGGGCTTAAGCCAAACTATATCATCAACAAATTCCCAGCCCATCTTCACTAATATCGAATGCAAATCAAAAGGTATAGGATAACGTTTACTAGAATGAGCTCTGCTTACCCTAGGCACAATAACAGGTGAAGTATTAACAATTAAATACCTGCCTTCTTTTGTTACACGATATGTTTCTTTAAAAACATCATCTAAAAAATTTAAGTAAGCTTCATAACTTGGATATATAGAATAATCTCGTGCATTATAGTACGGTGGGGAAGTAAATGTAAGATGTATACTTTCATCTTCTATCAATGATAAAACATCCCTTACATCTGCATTTACAACTACATTTTTTAAATAATCATATGAATGAGCATGCGCCTGTATTGGCTTTTTTTCATCACATTCACTAAAATACTCTTTATATATGACCGCCCGTATCATCTCGTTTTCGTGGTTAACCAATTGCGATAATACGTCATCTATTTTCTTTTCCCCTTTATATTTAAGCAAACCTCTGATTGCCTGAGCTATAATTTTAGGGTCTTCACTATGCATAACCTCTATTAAAAAGTCAATTGTTTCTCGTGACTTCATACGACCCACTGCAGAAACAATTTCCCTTTTAACCGTTGTGCTTTTTTCCTCTTTAAAATGTTTTTGTAACAAAGGAAAATACTTTATGCTTTTATATTTTCCGATATTTTTCACTGCCCAATATCTTATCTTCTCATTTTCATGAGTAAGCCATGGGATGAACACATCAAAATTAAAAGTATTGGGCAAATATCCCAAATTTTCCAAAACAAAAAGTATTTCTGAAGTCTTAAAATTAGTAAATTTGAAATACTGTAATAGACTTTGAGAATCAAGTTTCTTTATTGAATTTATTTTTTCTTTATCAAGTATTATATTTCCAACATCATTACTTAATGTTTGCATTATCGCACCACTTTCAGTTTTTACTTGCTAAAGGTATTTCATATAATCATAATAATTATACCACAAGAACAAACAATTTGCAACAGATATAACCCTCGCCGACTACTCGGCGAGATGGACTTATTTGAAGTGTTTTTCAAGATTAAACTTATTCTTGAACTCGAAAAAGTGCTCCAATAATTTTGAAAAGCGTCCTATTAAAAATCCGTTTACAACGGCACATATAACCGTTCCCAGCTTAACGCCCTCAAAAGTGCCGAAGCCAAAAAAGCAAAACGACAAAGCAATGCCTAACACAACACTAAAACAATCATAAGCGGTTTTGATTTTGTTTATATCCCTTTTGGTTTTTGCGGCTATTTCTTTAACCACAAGTTCATATGCCTCAGGCGCAAGATATGTATGAAAAAACAGCGACACCGCAAACGAGCAGCACACCGTGCCTATCACATACCACAATACACGTATAGCAAAGGAGTCAGCCGGCAACGGCGAAATCAACAAAATCGCACCATCAAGCAATGTTCCGTACAGCACTGCAGTTACAAATGACAGCAAATAATAAAACTTAAATTTACGCATTATTACAACAAGCAACAGCACCAGCAGTCCTTGAAAAACGTACTCCGCCACGCCAAAGCTAAACCAAGGCAGCAGCTGTGACAGCTTCAAATGCAGCAAGTAAGCCGGCGCCACCACCATAGACATACCAAAGTCAGCTTTTACGGTGAACGCCGCCGAAAACGCCATTATAACAAGCCCTAAAACATACGATAGCTCTGTGTAAAAAACCTTTTTCTTCATAATTGCCTCGCATTGTGCACGTCTGCAAACGGGTAAACAACTCCGATTTGCGACCTCACATTGTCCATCTGCTTTAATATAGCTATGCTTTCATCAAGAGGCATTATATCACTTTGCAGTTTGCCGCTTGCTATGCACTCGCAAGCCTCAATAATTTCCTCCTCAAACCCATCGCCGATGCACTTTTTGACAATGCACTCCTCGCCCTTATCCGTGCTGACAAAAAGTTCTGTTGCACCATAGAAATAAGGTATGCAAATCTGCCCCTTTGTACCGTAGATATACGCTTCTTGCGGCTTTTTTAGCCCAATTGCAGACGAAACATTAGCAATCGCTCCGCTTTTATATTTGAGCAGTATATTTGTGTGTATGTCCACTTTCTCATCGGTATGTGCAAGAGCAAGGATTGCTTCAGGATTGCTGCCAAGAAAAATTGCGGCAAAATGCAATCCGTAAACACCAAGGTCGAGCAGAGAGCCGCCTGCCAGTTCGTTCAGAAACAGTCTGTTCGCCTGACGTTCCCTAAAAAAGCAAAAATCCGCCTTAATTCCGAGAACTTCTCCGATTTCGCCACGATTCACAATCTCCTGCGCTTCTCTGATTGCGGGCAAAAATCTTGTCCACAGAGCCTCCATCAAGAATACGCCGTTTCTCTCAGCACATTCTTTCAACTGCTGTGCCTGATGAGCGTTAACGCATACAGGCTTCTCGCACAAGACGTGTTTGCCTGCATTTAAAAATAGCTCTGCCACCTCTTTGTGATTTGAATGAGGCGTTGCTACATACACAGCATCCACTCCATCAAATTCAGAGAGCTTGTCATAACCGCAAAAAGCGTGCGGAATATTATGCTTTTCGGCAAACGCTTGGGCACGTTCTTTATTAGTGGACGCCACTGCCACAAGCTCTGCAGAGTCTACGTTTTTCACCGCAACTGCGAATTTATTTGCAATTTCTCCGGGCCCTACGATGCCCCATCTTATCTTTTTCACAAAAACTCTCCTCACTGTATTTAATTGCGCGATGTATTTTCAATTAAATCAGAGCTTATCAGTATAGCCAACTTGTCGGGATTAAAAAAGTATACGGCGCCGTAACTATGGCAAATATAAGCGAAAACTTTAAACGCAATGATTTATCTGCTTTTTTGAATGTGATGAAGTAATTTAGTACGAAAATCAAAACGGCAGATATTACAATAGCGGGCGCAGTCAAATAAAGCTCATCACCCATTTGTCCGACCTCAAGCACCAACATCAGCAATAAATATGCTGCGCCGATTATATCGGAAATCATACCGAACAGGAAAATTTTAATTATATGCCGCTTATACCACTGCTTTTTATCAGCGATTTTCAATACAGTCATACTGATTATTAAAACCAAACTATCAATGATAAGATTGCCCGGAAGAATTATAAGCCAGAGTTGCGGAAACAACAAAAGCATCCAATATGGAAACAACACATTATACAGCCGGATATTGTTTTTCTTACTTTTCATTACGGCAACAACCCTTTTAATTAAATTTGATTTATGGCTTGATTATATCATTTTTATAAATATAAATCAACATAAAACACCCCACCGAAAACTCGGTGGGGTGAGCTGTTTATCAAAAAGAATTGTTATAAATTCTTTATAGCGGTTCTGTAAGTAAAATATTAACCGTTTACATTGTAATGAGCATTCATCATGTTTACAGCCTTGAACAATTTGTAAAAATAAACAAGTGGTCCAATCATAATAAGGCTGCCAAGAACACCCCAAAGCCAATAATCAGTTGCATCGAAATTATATTCTATTTCGCGCCTTTTAAGTTCAGCACCTATACGACCGGAAACATTATTATACCAAACGAGTCCTGCAATACCGAAAGTTATAGGAGCAACGACAAAAGTAAGAAGACAAAAATGCATGGTTTTTCTTCCGTCATATCTTGAAGCAACAATGTTAACGTCGTTAGAAACTGCCGACATAACAATCAACGGGTAAATTCCAAAGGTAATGAGTGAAAACACTATGGTTTTAAATAATCCTTTGTTTGTTTTAAGTTGACCAACGGGAGCAGTGTTTTTAATGTTTTCCATAATAAATCTCCTTTCTTTTAACCAGTAAATATGAACAAATTGTTAACTGGCTTAATTATAGAATAGCACATTCGCTAAATAGTGTCAACAAGTTTCGACAAAAACCCTTTCTTCATTTCAAATCATTCTATAACTTTTTTATTTATATAAATCGCATAAGCAAGGGGAATAATTATCAGAAATGCGGGCGCAATGTATAAAGATAAGTTATTTTCAACATTAAATATGGAAAGTGAATTGACCAAACAATGCGTTATAATACAGGGAACAAGTGATTTGCTTTTATGAAATATAACAACAAACAAATAACCTATTGCGGTAGCATAGCATATTTGCATTAAGGTCGGTATTAGTTCTGCACCATTTAACAAATTCACTATATGACCTATTCCAAAAGTCAGAGCGCTTACAATTATAGCGCTTTTAACATTGCTCTTTGCCATCATTCTGAATAAAAAGCCTCTGAAAATCAGTTCTTCAATAAATCCAATATTTATCATAGTTAGAATATGGAATATTATCTCGCTTGCCGAATGGTTTATGTTGAAACCGTTCCACAGATTAACAGATATAATCACAGTCAAGGGGATAAAATATAAATACTTTTTTAAATTTCGCACTTTTGTAAATCCATAATATGCGGATTTTTTGAGCGCCAACACTATTCCGACTAAACCCACAGACAATATTGTGTTAACAATAAAACTGACACTGCTCGTATATCCAAAATTCTGGACACAGACGGAATTAACTACTATGTATATTAGTATGAGCAACATACAAAATAATGTTTCGTGCTTTTCAAATATCTTATTCATAAAATCACCACACACTATTGAATTATAAGAGAATTGTACCACTATCGTTCAAAAACTGCAACAAAAATCCCCACCGATTTCTCGGTGGGGATAAATTGTTTATTCGGTTATGAATTATTTCATATCCTTAATTCCAGCCTGTGGTGCTATCAGCAAAAGAGGGAAATTATTACCAAATGAATGGTATCAAGCGGTATTTGACTTTTTGCTTATATTCACGGTAACCGTCGAGTTCTTCTTCAAGGAATTTTTCTTCGTGCTTAATCCGTTTCGCTATGATAAATGGATATACGAGAAAAATCAAAAACGCATATACAGAACCCAACACAATCGGCATTGATAAAAACAAAAGCAAAGTCGTGGCATACATTGGGTGTCTGACAATGCCATATAGCCCCGTATCGATTACTTTTTGATTTTCTTGCACCTCAATCGTGCGGCTAAGGTATGTATTCTCTCGGAGCACCTCTGCGTAAAGAATATATGCAACGAGAAATACCACCGCTGCACCGACTACTACACCTATCGGCAAGACATACCAGTGAAAACGGACACCAAGCCCTGCAACGATAAAGCCTGACAAAAACATAAGACCGCTCAATTTTACAACAAGACTTTGTTCCTGTTGCTTTTCTTTCGCGTTCAGTCTGCTTTTTAACAGGTCAGGATTTTTGAACATCATAACAATTCCTGCCAAGAACATTGGCACGAACAAAATCCCCATCAGCAACCAGCCGTAAAAATAGGAAAAAGTACCAGCAGGTAAGAATATCAATACCCCAACTAAAGCAACACCTAATAAAAATTTAGTAATTGCCGCAAGGAATAATTTCATTGTCATAGTATTTCTCCGTCAAGCTTTGTTTGTTATTTTGCTATATTATACCACATTGCATTTTAAATAAAAAGGACTTTGCAAAGAAAAATCCCCACCGATTTCTCGGTGGGGATAATTTGTTTATTCGGTTATGAATTATTTCATATCCTTAATTGCAGCCTGTGCAGCGGCAAGGCGTGCAATCGGCACACGGAACGGTGAGCATGATACATAGTCAAGGCCTACCTTATGGCAGAACTCAACTGATACGGGGTCGCCGCCGTGCTCGCCGCAGATACCGCAGTGCATTTCAGGACGTACCTTCTTACCAAGACTTACTGCCATCTCCATAAGCTTGCCTACGCCGTTCTGGTCGAGTTTTGCAAACGGGTCGTTCTCGTAAATCTTGCTATCATAGTAAGCAGTGAGGAACTTACCAGCGTCGTCACGGCTGAAGCCGAAGGTCATCTGAGTGAGGTCATTTGTACCAAAGCAGAAGAACTCAGCTTCCTTAGCAATCTCATCAGCGGTGAGGCATGCACGCGGGATTTCCATCATTGTACCAACCTCATACTTGAGGTCTGCGCCTGCAGCAGCAATCTCTGCGTCAGCAGTAGCAACAACGATATCCTTAACGAACTTCATCTCTTTTACTTCGCCTGTAAGAGGAATCATGATTTCAGGAACAATGTTCCAGTCCGGATGAGCCTTCTTAACGTTGATAGCTGCACGGATAACAGCAGCTGTCTGCATCTTTGCAATTTCCGGATAGGTAACTGCAAGACGGCAGCCACGATGACCCATCATGGGGTTGAACTCGTGCAAGCTGGTGATGATGTTCTTGATATCTGCAACAGTTTTGCCCTGAGCCTTTGCAAGAGCCTCGATGTCAGCTTCCTCAGTGGGAACAAACTCGTGGAGCGGCGGGTCAAGGAAACGGATAGTTACAGGATTGCCCTCGAGAGCCTCATAAAGCTTCTCGAAGTCGCCCTGCTGATAGGGAAGAATCTTCTGGAGAGCTGCTTCTCTTTCCTCAACGGTGTCAGCGCAAATCATTTCACGGAATGCTGCAATTCTGTCAGCCTCGAAGAACATATGCTCTGTACGGCAAAGGCCGATACCCTCAGCGCCAAGCTCACGAGCCTTCTTAGCGTCAGCCGGAGTGTCAGCGTTGGTGCGAACCTTAAGGGTTCTATACTTGTCAGCCCAAGCCATAATGCGACCGAACTCACCGGCAATCTCAGCATCAACAGTAGGAATGATGCCGTCATAGATGTTACCTGTAGAGCCGTCGATTGAAATATAGTCGCCCTCGTTGTAGGTCTTGCCTGCGAGAGTGAACTTCTTGTTTTCCTCGTCCATAATGATATCGCCGCAACCTGATACGCAGCAAGTACCCATTCCGCGAGCAACAACTGCTGCGTGAGAGGTCATACCGCCACGAACGGTGAGGATACCCTGAGATGCCTTCATACCGGTGATGTCTTCAGGTGAAGTCTCAAGACGAACAAGAACAACCTTTTCTCCTCTTGCGTTCCAAGCCTCTGCGTCCTCAGCAGTGAATACTACCTTACCGCAAGCAGCGCCAGGAGATGCGCCAAGTCCCTTACCTGCAGGTGTTGCAGCCTTAAGAGCCTTAGTGTCAAACTGCGGATGGAGAAGTGTATCAAGGTTACGGGGGTCAATCATAGCAACAGCCTGCTTCTCATCAATCATACCCTCGTCAACAAGGTCACAAGCAATCTTAAGTGCAGCCTTAGCTGTACGCTTGCCGTTACGTGTCTGAAGCATGTAGAGCTTGCCTGCCTGAATGGTGAACTCCATATCCTGCATATCTCTGTAATGGTCCTCAAGAGTTGCGCAGACCTTTGTGAACTCTGCGAATGCCTCAGGGAACTTGTCTGCCATCTCTGCGATGGGCATCGGAGTACGTACGCCTGCAACAACGTCTTCGCCCTGTGCGTTTACAAGGAACTCACCCATAAGTCCCTTTTCGCCTGTTGCGGGGTCACGGGTAAAGGCAACACCAGTACCGCAGTCGTCACCCATGTTACCGAATGCCATCATCTGTACGTTAACAGCGGTACCCCATGAATAAGGAATATCGTTGTCACGACGGTATACGTTTGCGCGGGGGTTGTCCCATGAACGGAAAACAGCCTCAACTGCGCCCATAAGCTGCTCTTTCGGGTCAGACGGGAAGTCCTTACCAATCTTTGCCTTGTACTCTGCTTTGAACTGTGCAGCAAGAGTCTTGAGGTCTTCAGCGGTAAGCTCTACGTCGAGAGTTACGCCCTTTTCTTCCTTCATCTTGTCGATAAGCTCTTCAAAGTACTTCTTACCAACTTCCATAACAACGTCTGAATACATCTGAATGAATCTTCTGTAGCAGTCGTATGCCCAACGAGCGTTGCCTGACTTTGCAGCCATAACCTCTACAACCTCTTCGTTAAGACCAAGATTGTGGATTGTGTCCATCATACCAGGCATTGATGCACGAGCACCTGAACGAACTGAAACAAGGAGAGGATTCTCTTTGTCGCCGAACTTCATGCCGGTGATGTCTTCCATTTTGTCGATGTATTCCATAATCTGTGCCTGGATATCATCGTTAATCTTTCTGCCGTCTTCATAATACTGTGTGCAAGCCTCTGTGGTTACAGTGAAACCCTGAGGAACAGGAAGACCGATTTTGGTCATCTCTGCAAGGTTAGCACCCTTACCGCCGAGAAGCTCACGCATTGAAGCGTCGCCTTCGCTGAAAAGGTAAACAAACTTGTGACTCATATGAATCAACCTCCTAAAAAAATTGACAAATATTAATTCGCTGCAGAATTTTTTGCGTTTTGGCTTGTCCGCTTTATCGGGGAAACCTCAATCAAACAGGCATTCTACAGCCTTGCGACCTTAATAATAAGCCGCTCGCTATTCATTATAACAAAGTATTGCCACAATTTCCATACTTTTTTACGCTAATTTTGAAAAATTTTCCCCTGAACTTTACACTAATTTAGTATATTTTGAACATATATTACTTATTTAACTTGAAAAGCTGCCAACTCGGTGGCATAATTAAGGTATAATTATTATTAAATTATATTTAAATAAACGCTTTGCGTTGTAGGAGGAAAAATGCTTTTTGGTAACAGGGGCGGCTCCGCCATTGATTATATTATAGTAGGCTTAGGTAATCCTGGCAGCAAATATTCTCTAACCAGGCACAACATCGGCTTTATGGCTATCGACGAGCTGGCTAAGCGCTTAGGCGTTTCGCTTAACAAAAAAGCACACAGCTCAGTTTGTGCGAAAGCTGTAATAAACGGCAAAAAGTGCCTGATTATGCAGCCGCAAACTTATATGAACAATTCAGGCGAGGCTGTTGCGGCTGCGGCTAAGTTTTACAAGGTGCCCTCAGAGCGAATCATCGTTATCTTTGACGATATCTCGCTCGACGTGGGAAAAATGCGTATTCGTCGCAAGGGCAGTGACGGCGGTCATAACGGCATCAAAAGCATCTGCTGCCACATAGACGACAACTTTCCTCGCATAAAGCTCGGCGTTGGCGCAAAGCCTAATCCCGACTATGACCTCGCAAGCTGGGTGCTGTCTAAATTCAGAAGCGAGGATATGCCAAAAATCAACGATACAGTTTGTTCCGCCTGCGATGCAGTTGAACTGATGGTTAACGGGGAAATTGACAAGGCAATGAACCTTTTTAATTCATAATTTTAAGGAGAATCAATGCTCTGCACATCAAACGCTTTCAGGCAGCTTAACGAGTACTCTGAGCTTTTAAAGTCTGCCAAGCAAAACCGCTTTCCTGCCGTTTTGACAGGACTCTCACATATCCATAAGGCTGTATTAATTCAAACGCTCTGCCGTGACTTAAACCGCAGGGCGATTATTGTCATGCCCGACGAAGCCGACGGCGTAAAACTTAAATCCGACCTTGAACAGCTTGGATTAAAGGTTGGGCTTCTCCCTGCACGTGACCTGATTTTGCACGACGTGGCAGGCGTTTCAAGAGAATATGAGCACGTTAGAATCGGTGTGCTATCGGATATACTTGATGGCTGCTACGATGCTGTAATCTGCAGTGCAGAGGCGGCTTTGATGCTGACTATTCCGCCCGAAACCTTAAAAAGCAATCGCTTTGTTCTGTCGCAAGGTGATAGCATAAGTCCTGCCGAAATCGCAGAGCGTTTGGTCGCCTGCGGATATGCTCGCAGCGATATGGTTGAGGGAGCAGGTCAATTTGCCTTGCGAGGCGACATTCTCGACGTTTTCACACCAAATATGCCTCAGCCAATCAGAATCGAGTTCTGGGGCGACGAAATCGACACTATCAGCAGCTTTGACTCGCTTACTCAGCGCAGAGGCGAGTCTGTAAAGGCTGTCACCATAACTCCCGCAGCAGAGGTGCTTACGGGCAACAGCGCAGAGTTTAGCGAAAAACTGCAAGCCTTTATACAAAAGCTTGGCAAAAAATCCTCTGCCGCAAGGCAAAAGCTAACCGATATTGCGCTTAGCGTATCAGGCGGTATGATGCCCGCATCGCCCGACAGGTTTTTGCCTTTGGTATACAAGTCTGCCACAGTTTTTGACTACACGCAAGACCATCTTCTGTTTGTCAGCGAAAGCGCAAAAATTAAGGAGCGTTGCAAGGCTTACACAACCTTGCTGAACAATGAAATAAAGGGGCTTTTCGAGAGCGGGATACTCTGCGAGGGGCTTGACAAGTTCAGCATAAATTACAGTGACTTGACCTCTGTTTTAGAGGCTCGTGATACAATTATTACTGACTCCTTTGCTCGCGGAAGTTATGATATCAGCACAAAGCAGCTCATAAACTTTACGCTAAGACAGCTTTCGGTCTGGAACGGCTCGCTTGAGCAGCTAAAAGAGGACGCTGTGCCTCTGCTCGAAAAGGGGTATGCAATTTCGGTTTTGGTGGGCAACGAGTCAGCCGCTCTGAGTCTGGTCAACGAGCTGCAGCAAAGCAGCATAAACGCTGTTTTCTCCGCCTCCGCAGACGAGCTTGTGCACAACACAATCTCCGTCAGTGAGGGCTCGCTTTCCTCAGGCATCGATTTGCCAGCCGCAAAGTTTGCTCTTATCAGTCACTGCGCTGCAGTTAAAAAGAAAAAGAGCAGATACAAGAAAAATAAAAACGCTATCAGCTCACTTGACGACCTGCACAACGGCGACTATGTTGTACACGTTTCGCACGGTATCGGCATATTTGACGGTATCCGCTCTATGACCGTTCAGGGCGTTACAAAGGACTATATTAAAATCAGATACGCAAAGCAAGACGTGCTTTATGTGCCCGTCACGCAGCTCGACCTCGTTTCACGCTATATCGGCAACGCAGACACAAGCTCTGTTAAGCTAAACCGACTTGGCGGCAGTGACTGGAACAAAACCCGCTCATCAGTTAAAACTGCGGTGCGTGAAATGGCGAAAGAGCTTATCAAGCTCTACGCAGAGCGTGTGTCAAAGCCTGGCTTTGCGTTTGGTGAGGACACAGACCTACAATCCGACTTTGAGCAACGCTTCGAATATGAGGAAACCGAAGACCAGTTGCGCTCTGTAAACGAAATCAAGCGTGATATGGAACGCTCTGCGCCGATGGACAGGTTGCTCTGCGGTGACGTTGGATTTGGCAAAACAGAGGTTGCGCTGAGAGCGGCATTCAAGTGCGTGTGTGATTCAAAGCAATGCGCCATATTAGTGCCCACAACCATTCTTGCACTACAGCACTACCAGACAATCGTTCGCCGAATGGAAGGCTTGCCCGTAACCATTGAGGTGCTCTCACGTTTTCGCACACCAAAGCAACAGAAAAACATTCTATCTCGTTTGAAATCAGGCGAGATAGACATAATTATCGGCACGCACAAGCTCCTGTCATCAAGCATTGCCTTCCGAGATTTAGGGCTTTTAATCGTTGATGAGGAGCAGCGTTTCGGCGTATCGCAAAAGGAAAAACTGCGTCAGGCATACCCAAATGTTGACACTCTTACCCTATCAGCCACGCCGATTCCACGCACGCTCAATATGGCTATGTCGGGGCTCAGAGATATGTCCAGCATCGACGAGGCACCAAGCGACAGGTATCCCGTTCAAACCTATGTTATGGAATATGAAAAGTCTATCGTCTTAGATGCAATCAGACGTGAGCTTCGCAGAGGCGGTCAGGTATACTATCTGCATAACCGTGTGGACAACATTGACATACGCGCAGCCGCGCTCGCTGCAGAGCTGCCCGATGCCAGAATCGCCGTTGCTCACGGCAAAATGACTGAGGAACAGCTTAGCGAGGTATGGCGTCAGTTGGTTGACGGCGAGGTTGACATTCTGCTTTGCACCACAATTATCGAAACAGGCGTGGACGTGCCAAACGCCAACACTCTCATCATCGAGGATGCAGACCACATGGGTCTTGCGCAGCTTCATCAGCTTAGAGGCAGAATCGGACGCAGCAACCGCCGTGCCTACGCTTACCTGACGTTCAGGCAGGGCAAGGCTCTGTCTGAGGTTGCTCAAAAGCGCTTGGAAGCCATCAGGGAGTTCACCGAGTTTGGCTCGGGCTTTAAAATTGCGATGCGTGACCTTGAAATCAGAGGCGCAGGCAACATTCTCGGCGGCGAACAGCATGGGCATATGAACTCGGTTGGCTATGATATGTATATTAGACTGCTCAACGATGCCATTTCTGAAGAAAAAGGTGAAAAGCCAAAGGCATCATACAACGAATGTACTATCGACATTCAGATTGGCGCTCACATTCCTGAAGCGTATATCCCATCGCTCACCGCGCGACTCGGCATCTACCGCCGCATAGCAGACATTCGCAACGCAGACGACGTGCGTGACGTTATAGATGAGCTTATCGACCGCTTCGGCGAGCCGCCGAAGTCTGTTCAGGGACTTATCGAGATTTCTCTGCTTCGCAACCGTTGTGCCGCAGCAGGCATATTAAAGGTTGAACAACAAGACTGCTTTGTGCGCATCTTCCCCGATGTAATCGACACAAGGTACGTTGCCGCCCTGTCCGCCGAGCTTGGCAGACTTTTCAGGCTCAACGCAGGTGCAAAGCCTTACTATGAAATCAGGCTTTTAGGCACTATCACACCCATTGAGGTGCTCGAGGGTGCAGTCAGTGTAATAGAAAAAAGCATTAGCTGACGTTTTCTAAATATATACTGGACATTCCCACATAAATATTGTATACTTTTTCTATACGCTAATTTAGTTTAGTTTCGGAGGCATTGAAAATGAATTTAGTTAAAAAATTTGCTGCAATCATTCTCTGCATTGCTATGATAGCAAGCTTGTTTGTCGGTTGCCACGAAAAAGACGTTGTTGTTGCCACCTGCAAAATGGATGACAAAACCTATTCCGTTTCAAGCGGCGTTTATATGTTTATGGTCATAATTGCAGACAGTGAGGCACGTCAGATAGTTAATACCGAGCTTACAAATGCAGGAAAAAGCACAGACAAGGTTAATTACTCAAAGCAGACCTGTGAGGGCAAGAAGTATGCAGACTGGGTAAACGACCGTGTCGATGAAATCTGCAGAGGCTACTTCCTCATTCAGCGTGATTTTGAGAAATATAACCTCGAAATTGACGAGGAAACTGAGGCTGAAAAAGAGCAGTATCTTAACTATCAGTGGAATTACTCCTATCAGTATATCTGCATCCCCAACGGCGTAAGCTA
The DNA here is from genome assembly GCA_045579085.1 of Acutalibacteraceae bacterium. Taxonomy (GTDB): domain Bacteria; phylum Bacillota; class Clostridia; order Oscillospirales; family Acutalibacteraceae; genus RGIG2206. Next base: position 18,230 of record JAZNLO010000020.1, on the reverse strand, counting down.
CAAGTCATATGAGCAGTTCCAGAACGTATACTACTACCAGCGTGACGCTCTGTTTACTTACCTTTATTCCGAAGGCCCTAAGGGAATTGATGAAAAAGACCTGAACAAAGGTCTTACTGACAATTTCCTCATCGCTAACATAATCCGCATTGATTACACTAAGGATATGAAGGATAAGGAAAAGGACGAAATCAAGACAAAAATTCAGGGCTATGCAGACAGGCTCAACGCAGGTGAGAAGTTCAGCGTTATAAGCGATGAGTATAGCGCAGAGCAGGAAAAAGAGAACAACACAAGCAGTCAATCCACCAGTAGCTTAGCTACAAGCAGCACCGCTACGAGCAGTTCGGCTGCAAGCAGTGCGGCTACAAGTAGCTCAGCCACAAGCAGCGAGGCAGAAGAAGAGTTTAAGCCGATTGACGAGTATGCAACCCTTATGGGAAGCGAGGACAGTTCCGCCGCAAGCGACATTTTTGATGATGTTAAGAAGCTCGAAGTGGGCGTTACAAAGGTGCTTTCAACCGATAACTACTGCGCTGTTGTTATAAAGAAAGACATCATGAACGACCCCTACTATATCGAAACCTATCGTGATGAGGTTAGATATATTCTCAAAAACGATGAGTTCACCGAAGACCTCACCGATAAGGACAAGAAGCTTTCAGTTAAATACGATGACTATGAGAAAGATTATCTTGCTCCCAAGAAGATAGACTATTCGCTCTATGAGGAATACATGGCATCAATGCAGAATTATCAGTACTAATAATTTTACTAATAATTAAAAAGAACCTGAAAGGTAAATACCTTTCAGGTTCTTTTTTTATTGCCTTTTCATCTGCCGTAAAAATAGCAGTACCGCTAATGTAAGCAGCGCTGCGGCATATCCGAGCACCCACCATATATGCGGAAACATACTGCTTAAATTACCTGCGAGCGCTGCGCGTTCCATTTCCACAGCGTGCACAAAGGGTAGTGCATAAGCGATTTTTTTAAACGTTCCGCCAACTAAGTCAAGGTCAAACCAAACGCCTGAAAGCCACGCTGACAAATTAGTCAGCAACGCACCGCAAATTCCGCCGACTTGCTTATCGGTAAACACGCTTCCGCACAAGAGCCCTACGGCTATATAGAGAATCGAAACAGGAACAATGAACAAAACAGCGTATAAAACACCGAGTGTGATATCGAGTCCAAGCACAATTGCTACTATATAGCAAATTACACATTGAGCAACTGCGAGCGGTATAATCGGCAAGGTGTAGCCTAAAATGAAGTCAAGCGGTGTCAACGGTGTTGTGTACAAGCGTTGTAGAAGCGAGCTGCCTCTATCCTTAGATATAATAGTTGCTGAAAACAGCGTCATAAACGCCAATCCAAAAACTGTAATACCAGGAGTCAAATGCCGTATTTCAAACAGCTTTACGGGGATATTTGCCTGTATTGCGCTGAGCAATAAAATCAACACAAGAGGGAAGCCAAGCCCAAAAAACAGGTTTAACGGGTCGCGCAGAATTTCCTTTGTGTTTCTGTTAGCAAGTGTCAGCATCTTCATTTTGACACCCCCTTGACAATGCGGATAAAGGCTTGCTCGAAGCTGTCTGTATCCGCCGCTTGCTTGATTTTATCAGCAGTATCGCAAACGAGCAGCTTGCCGTCTTTCATAATGGCAATGCGGTCAGACAGCGCCTCTGCCTCCTCCATATAGTGCGTTGTCAGAATAATTGTAACAACGCCCTTTAGCGAACGGATTATATCCCACAAATCACTGCGCGCAAGCACGTCCAGACCAAGCGTTGGCTCATCGAGAAATAGTATTTCAGGCTCGCTTATCAGTGCCATAGCAATGCTAAGTCTGCGTTGCCAGCCGCCCGACAGTCTGCCTGCTTTTTTATCAATTACAGCTTCAAGCGAGAGCAATTCGGTCAACTCTTTTATCATTTTGGCTTGCTTTTGCTTTGTAAATCCGTGAACGCCGCACATTAGCTCAAGATTTTCACGAACGCTCAACCCAAACGCAACTGCAGTCTCCTGCGGCGAAACGGCTATGATTGATTTTACTGCAGCCGAATCCTTGCAGATGCTTTTACCGTTTAAAAAAGCATCTCCGCTTGTGGCTTGTGTCAGACACGACAGCATCTTTATTGTGGTGGTTTTGCCCGCACCGTTTACGCCAAGCAGTGATAACAGCTCTCCCTTATGAACGGTCAAGCTAAGCGAGTCAACAGCAACCACATCTCTGTATTTTTTAGTCAAATTTTCAATCTTGATAGCATCCATAACTCATCGTCCCTTTTCGTGTTGCTTTTTTAAGCCCTGATAGCAATCGGTAATCATACTGCTTACAAGCTCCCACTCAAGATTGAGAAAACCCGTTGCAAACATAGTGGCTATCCCGTGCACGTATGCCCACATTTCAAGGTGAAACAGCTTGGCATCAGTGCCGTCAAGCCCCGTATTATTATGCACGAGCGCTTCCATTTTATCGGTAAGCTCAGTGCCATCGGGTACAGGCTCGCCTGAGCGGTCACACATATATAACAGCTTGAACAGCTCTTTTTCTTCCTTTGCAAACCGAATATATGCCATTCCGTTTGCCTTGTAGGCGGGATACTCTCCGCTCTCCACCTCTCTTTGCATATATTCCTGACACAGCTCATCCGCTTTTTGAGCAACTGCTATGCGCAGTTCGTCCATTGTGGCAAAATTAGAGAATATCGGTTGCGTTGAACACTCTAAAACTGCCGCAATCGTTCTGGCGTTAATTGCCTGTTCCCCGCTGCTTCGCACAATGTCAAGAGCAGCGTTTATTATATCTTCCCTTGTCGTTTTTACCTTTGGCGCCATAATGCACCCCCCGTTATATAGTTATTGTTATATATCGTTTGTTATTTTATCACAAGTAAATGGCACTGTCAACAGCTTTTGCCCTAAAACTAAATTATTGAATTTAAGCGGTGATTGTGATAAAATTATTAATAGTGAAATTTATGGAGGTGTGAAAATGCTTGCGCTTAAGATTTTAGGCATTGTTATATTCGCTTTACTGATGCTGATTTTCGCAATTTGTTTCATACCTATTTCACTCAGGCTCACAAGCAAAGCTGATGAACGTTTAGGCTACAAGGTCTATGTTTTAGGTGTGCCGATTCCGCTTAAAAAATTTACGAAAAAGAACGGCGAAAATTCGGACAAGCCCGAAGCAGAAAAAGATGAGGATAAGGTAAGCAAGGTTAAGTCAAAGCCGTCCTTAGACGAGCTGGCAGACATTGTAAAAGCGCTTGCAAAACAGTTTTTCTGGCTTCTTAAACGTTTCAAAATAAACAAACTGCATATACTTTCAATAAGCGCAGGCACCGACGCAGCTGCAATTGCAATGCAATACGGTGCGATATGCGCTGTGCTCTATCCCGTAACAGCGATAATAGAATCAAATATGCGCATAAAAAGAAACGCGTCAGATATTTCTGTTGTGTGTGATTTTGAGCGTGAAGAACCGGTATTTGAGCTCGATATAAAAGTCAGCATACAGGTGTTTTATCTGCTTCAGGCAGGTCTGGCGTTCTTATCATACATTGTAAAACAGCGCGCAGAAAAGGAGATTAACAAATGAGCAAGCCGATTGATAATAAGGACAAGATGAGCAGCCTGATGCAAGTGCTTTCCTACACTGTGGATAAAACCTTGCAGCTTGCTGATTCAAACTTTGTTATTAGCGAAAAAATTGTGGTGAATGATATAACTGTGTATCCAATCAGCAAGGTATCGGTTGGGTTTGCGGGCGGCGGAGCCAGTATCAACAACATAGGCAAGAAAAAGTATCAATCGCCGGCTGGAGCAGGGTCTAAGGTTGTGCTGACACCGATGAGCTTCCTCGTTATCAGCGGCGACGATGTGCGAGTGATAAGCGTTGAGGCAAAAGAAAACTCGGTTTTAAGCAATGTAATAGACGCTGTAATCAGCAAGTTTAAGGAAAAAAAGTAATAAGCTAATTTTAAAAAACACCCGACTGAGCAAACGCTCAGTCGGGTGTTTTTTATTTAATACTTTTTGTTTTACAAGCTTATGAATCTGAGCTGTGGTCAGCCTTTAACTCGTAAACAAAGATTCTGGGAACTGTGTTAGAAATTTCAGCATCTGCTGTGTCTTCTTTTGTAGATGTTCCCGGTTTGTACTTAATACCGCCTATGTTGATGAAATAGATTTCGTTATCAAGAGCGAAAACATTATCGAAACCAACACATTCGCCGGTTACATCATATCCAAGGTCTGCCGGTGACTGCATTCTATTGAATCTTGCAATACCATCAGAATCAATCTTGAATACGCCAAGACCTTCCTCAAATGCGCCAAGGAACAAGAAGTTTCCAACCCTAGCGATTGTTGTGGGAGGAACGTCGCTTTCTCTGTAATCAATATGATGGTCTTCAGGCAAGAAAGCAAGACCCTTCAGCTTAACATTTCCATTTACAATGTCACTGATATCGAAGGTTAAAATACCCTCAAATGCATTAGCAGTTCTAAATCCTGCAACACCGGAAGAAACAGTGAAGTATGCGTTCGGGTAATCTACAATAACATTAAAGAACTGGATATTATATCCGATTGTCTTAGACGGGAAGTATTCCTGAATTGCCGCCCGAACAGCATCTCTCTGTGTCATATCCTTACCTTCATTTGAGAAGTCCCAAACTACCTTCGGGTTAGATATGTCGGTGATATCATAGCATACGTTTCCGTCTGCGAAGCCAACAGCTATGTAGTATGTCTTGCCATTGAGTTCGAACACCTTACCGCCATGATGCTCATAAACATTTCGGTCAACCTCGCCCCACATCGTTGTGCTTTTGAGTGTCAGGTGAGTTCCATCAGTCTTATCAATCTCAAAAGCGCACCAACCACGCAACTGAAGGTTAACAATGAGGATGTTCTTATGAACAATTATCTGGCTGCCCTTAAGGTTCAAGTTGCATTCGCCATTTTCAATAGTAAACGTACATTCCTGTTTTTCCGGACTATTTCTATCTCTGGTGTCTGATGCGAAGGAAGTATCTGTCCACTTATAGTCAGTTCCTGCATCGGCAGCGTAGCTTGTGTTGCTTCCGTTCGGGAAGTCAAACTTTGTATTTCTAACCACTTCAAGCGTATTCTTATTAACTACTATAAGTTTTCCGTTTGTGTATATGGGGTTAGAATAACCTGCCGCAGGGTTTCTTGAAAGCGTATAAATATAATCGCCTTTAACTACAAGCCAGTTAAAATAATGGTTTGGAACCTGCGTGCTTGTTCTTTCAAATATCTGGGTTGACTTAGGAGCAGTTGCGCCGGTTACATCATATTTACGAACATAACTCTTGCCTCGATAATTAGTAACAGTGTAAATATAATTTCCATCGCGTACCAAGGTCCTTATACCCGTACCATTTGGACGGTCAGCCTCGTTTAACCCCGTCTCTATATTAGCAACTTGAGTAAGGCTAAATGCGCCTTTTTCAATAACGTTAACTTCTTCAAGGCCTGTAATATATCTCTTCAATGTAGCAATATCTGTAGAATCAACAGTGCCATCACCGTTTACGTCGAGCTTCTTCTTGTTGAAGATGGTTACGCTCTTGTGGCCATCAACAAACTGCTTGAGGTAAATATAGTCAGCGCTGTTTACTCTTCCGTCACCGTTAGTATCAGCAGTTATAACGTTAACTGTGCAGCTTGCTGTAATGCCGTTTAATGTAGCAGTTACAGTTGTTGAGCCTGCTGACTTAGCAGTGATTTTACCGTTTTTGTCAATAGTTGCTATTGTGGTATTGTTTGACTTGTATGTAATATCAACATTAGATACGTTTGTGGGATAGAGAGTAACCTCAAGCTTCTTCTTACCGCCAACAACCATATCGATAGTTTCGTCTAATGAAATACCGTCAACAGCACCGATTTCAGGAGCGAGAGGCTGACGCGGTGTGCCGCCGCCGCCGATGTTGTGCTCGGTGTTGTTTGTAACAACTCTGAGCTTCTTGACAATCTTAATGAAGTCATCCAAGTAATCCTTAGTTTCCTGAGTTATTGCGCCGCTATAACCGCTCTGGTTGTTATCAAGATAAACGCCGTATTTGCACAAAACTCTTTCTTTAGCTTCTGTTGAGCCGCAGATAGTCCATCTTTCACTACCGGTGTTATCAACAATGTAAGCACCGTAGTTATAATAAGCATCAAGCAGAATTTCTGAGAACTCGTTTGTCAAAGTACCCTTAAGAGCATTGTAATCCTCGTCTGTAAGTGACAGGAGAGAGCCCATTACAAGCTCAGGATTTGAGCCGTTATAATAGTTAGAATCGTTTGAATTTGCGTTATCGGTTGAGTCAGCATTGGTTGCAGGCCATCTGTAACCAAAGTTACCTTCATCGCCATTATAATACAACCACTTCAACGCATAAACGTTCATCTTGATTGCATGACGGATAACGCCTGCATCAATATCACCCTCACGCAGAGAACCGCCGAGAGTTGAAAGTCCGCTTCCTGAGTGCGAGCCTTGTATACCGTCTCCATAAATGTCATCAACCATTTTAGGTGTACCGGTGATGAACTTAACATTAGTATCCTCAGTGTGACGATACAACGGCTGGAACTGGATTACGCTGCGTCCATCAGGCTGCAAAATAGCTCCGCAGTTATTACCAGTTGTTTCAAATCCGTCATCATATATAATGGTGTATTTATCTCCAGGAATTGTGGAGCCATTACTCTTATACCTAATTAACCTTGCACCGTAATACGAAGTAAGTCCTGCTGACTCCGGCCAATAGGTCTTTCCTACATAAGCACGCTTATTTCCAGTTGTGCCCAGATAGTTTTCGTTTACAATGTCATTATTTGCAGGCCACTGCCAATTTGTGCTCTGCACCGTAGAATATACATCATACTCTGGGTCTGATTCTGTTGTTTTTCGGATAAGCTCATCATCGTAGATGATATTGTATTTGTTGTTATCCGGGTTATTATTGGGGTCCGGCTCCATTACCCAGTTGCCCGCAAATACAGGGTCTGTAAACTGAGCGCCGCTGCCAATCGGGGTGTTCCAGATGGAATCACTGGCATAAGGCCAAAGGAACGGGTCACGGCTTCCTGCCCAATACTTCTTGCCATCAACAGTGACTGTTCCGCCAGTTAAGCCTTCATAAGTTCCAACATTAACAGTATCCTTCTTAATTGCGCTTGTGACTATACCCATAGATGCGATTATAGCCACTACACACATAAGGGATATTGCAGATATGATTTTATGTTCTTTATTTAATATTCTCATTTTGCTCACCCTCCTTATTTAAGATACGCACTCTTTTTAGTGGTCTTAGCGAGCGTCAACCAGAATTCTCCGGCATCAGCAGCATTTACACTTCCGTTAAGGTCTATATCAGCCTGCATCATCTGTGCGGCATTTAACGAATACTTTCCGTTAGATGTGAGTGATGCCTTAAGTGCTGTATAGTCTGATGCTCTTACAACACCGTCATCAACGATATCACCAAGAACAGTGTTTACCTTTGTGAGTGTCTGTCTATCGTTTGCGCTTACACCAGTGTAAGCGATGCCGTTTGCATCTGCGCCAACTTCAATCGAATCATAAACCTTATCGGTTGAACTCGGGTTTGCTCCCGTTATCTCGAGCTTAGGATTCCTATAATAACCATAGTTGGTGTAATGATGCTCGCCACCGATTGCAACCTTTGAATTACCAAATGTTTCAGGGTCAACAGTTACTGTATATTCAAATGCAGTTACATCACTATAAGTGGTAGACCATCCAGAAGTGCTCTTTTTGCCATTCTTAATAACCTTTTTGAAGGTTAACTGGTCGCCAACAAGCTTAATAGTATATGTGATGCTTTCAAGCTTATGAGCATTTTGGTCGCTGCCTTGTGATAAGTCTAACTCTCTGACAAGACCTAAGGAAGCAAAACGATTATTGAACTCAGTTATAGCTGAGTTAGATAAGTCTGTTGAGCTTGGAGCTGTTGTGCTCTGGGTTTGATAATAGAAGGTGTATGTACCATTATCGGTGGTAACAGCTTTTGAAGTTTTATAACCCCAACCATCCCAATAGCATGTAACATAGGCTATGCGGTTGAAATTTTCTGTATCAAAAACAGACTTATATTGATATGTATCTATCACACCGTCATAAACAGATTCTGCGCCGCCAGCTAAATAAGTATCCTTGTAGAATACCTGCGGGAGAAGATAACCTGTCATAGAAAATGTATAATCGCCAACTTTTGCATAGATATACTTTTTGTCAGCAAGAGTCATATTCATAGCTTCAGGCGACATTGCGTTGAAGCTGAGTTCGAAGCCGTTGCTTAAATCATAGCTCTTGTTTGTTATGGCATAACCATCAACATTAATGTCAGGTGCGGAAGCACGGTCAGCATATGAATTTATCTGGTTCTCGAGCGTATATTTCTGTGAATAAGCTGTAAGCTGACCGTTATTGTCAACGGTGCTATGGAACAAATCACCATAAATCCAGACATCATCATTAAAGCTTGTGAAAGCTGTCTCTGTGCCGCCGGGTGTACCCGCTGCGTAATCATACATAGTCGCTGAAGCCTGCGGCTTTACGTCTTTAAATGTAGCATCTGCAGCAGACTGACCTGCTTCCTTGCTAAGAAGAACAAGGTTAGAGGTGAATACGCTGTACTTGTCTTTTTCAACCAGCTTAAGCTGTGCCTCATCGTAAGCAACATCATCATTAAGGATGAGCGCTACACGGAAAAGTTCTGCCTTTGTATTGTCTTTGCCGTTCTCCCTTGCCTCGTCCAAAAGGCCTGCTGACAACGGATGGTCAAAGCCGCTGTTGTCATCAGTGGTAACGAGGGTGTGCATCATATTGCCGTAAACGCCGGCTGTAACTGAGCCAAGCTTGTTCAATGAAGCATAGGGTGATGACCAGATTATGTCACCATTTTCGTCGGCATAAAGACTGAAAGCATCGCTTCCCAAGTCTATTTCTGCAGATAAAGCAGCGATTACTCTATCATAAGTGGATGCTTCAAAATCTTTGCTGAATTCAACATCGCCGATTTCCTCTGCATAATTATCAATACTTACAACTGCCCATATAATACCGCCAACTACGTGCTGAACAGTTTGATTCGGGTCAAATGACTCGAAATCCACGCTCATAACAATGTTGCTGGGCGGCTCGGTAACGGGAACGTCAAAGTCTTCGAGGTTAACACCGTCAGCAAGCGCGGTTACAACCATACAGGAGCACAGCACAAGCGCCGTGATTATACCAAAAATACGCTTTAGCATAGTATCCCTCCTCTAATTAATATTCTGTACAGGATTACCATTTGCGTCTACAATGGTAACATCCTCGAAGATATCATCGTCTTCGTCATCTGTGGATGCTGTGATTATATCCTGTCTAAATATAGTGATTTCTGCAAACGGAGATATATATTTCTTTTCCATTTTAATTTTCCTCCTCCGTTATGACAAAGTGTTTGTATAGTTCTTTGTTGAATCACCATGACGAATCATGGCTGTTACCATTTCACAAAGAGCAGCCTTATCAGGCTTGTTTGTTATTGCATTCCATGCATAAGATACTACGCTATATGTTATATCGGTGCTTACTGCCTGGTCTCCATCATATACCGTAAATGTTACTGCATCTCTCATCTGAGAAGGATTTAAATCTCTGTAATAGATGTAATAGTTGTTATCAGCTATACGTGTAATCTCAAACTTGTTTGCCTGTTTGCCGTTTGCATAAAGCTTCAAGTTCTTTGCGTTAATTCCGTCAGCCAACTGAACCTTGAATCGAATGGATACGCTGCGTGAGAGCTCAAGTCCTGCGCTGACCCACTTAACGTTGCCGTCATTAGCTGTAAGAACACGGTCGTAACTGAGCGCAAGGTCGCCAGTTGTTGCATAGCTCTTGAGCGACGGATTCAAGTCTAATCCCTCTGTTACGGGTGTTAAATCGTCAAGCTCAAAGTATTTTCTTGCACCTTCGCTGTAATAAAGCATATCAACAAGCATTGTTCTGAACTCGTCAACATTAGCTACACCGATACTTCCAAGCTGGTCGTCAGTCTTATAAAGCATTGAATAGCAATACTGCTCAGGTGAGTATGAAACTGTTTCCAATACTTCGCTTGTGTTTTTATTGATTATCTTAGCATCTATTTTCTCGCCCAAGAATGCGGGGGAAATATCATCATATACGAAGTAAACGTTATCGTCTGCATCTCTTTGTGCATCGTACTGTTCTTCACCAACAACCATAGCGAGATTTTCTGCAGGCTCCTCTACCTCAGGTGCGAGATAGAAGTTTACAGAAACGTTGTCCTCAAGTACGAGAGCTGCTCCTGCAAGAGTCTTTTCCTCACCCTGTGAAACATCGTTTGCTATCGGCAATGTAACTGCAGGACTTACCGATGTGCTTACTTCTTCAACGTCGTAGTTGTCCTCAGCATCTGTTGTAACCAATGAAACGGTTGACTCTGACTTAACATTTACGCTAATCTCATCATCAGCTGTGGCTACCATTCTGACGTTGATAAAGTCATCGTCGTTAGCCGTAAGGTCATCTTTTGTTATACCGTAAGCGCCTGTTTCTGCGCTGGCTTCAAAGCCGATAGAAACAACTCCGTCAACAACGTCTGCATTTATTGCGCCGTTGTTAGCAGCGATTTCGTTGATAAACGGCGAAGTGACGTGAACATACTCGGTATCCTCTATAGCAACAGTTGATAACTCTGCGCCCTCTACATCCAGATACAAGAATGCGTGCGCAATTGCTCTGTTATACTCATCACCGGAATTTTCGCCTACCGTCTGGTAATCAGATAATTTTATCTGTGCCCAGAAAACTCCGCCTGTTTTTACAGACTCAATGGCTTCGCCTGAATCATCGACGAATGCAACTTCAAACGTAACCGATGTGTCGGCCGACGCAAGAAGAGGCACACAAACTGCCACCAAGCATATAGCTATGGCAATCGCGATGACGGACTTAATTTTTTTCATACTTGAAGCACCGCCTTTTCTTTTAATTGCTTTAAATATACTTTATTTAAAAAACCATCCGGTTTTTTTAGGTGTTACTGTGGGTACACGGTCATTATTCCATACCGCATACGAATAATAATCGCTTTCTTCAATCTGCTTCTTCGTTAGCGATAAGCCTAACTGAGCCTGACACGGCGGACGTTTTGAAACGCTATGCGTGTCTGATGCGATGATTTGAGCCAGTCCTTTATTTATACATTTTAACGTGAACGATTTTTTGCTTTTCTTTATAAGCTTTGCTGCTGTAACCTGAGCAAGCACGCCTTTTTTCAGCAAATCACTCAGCAAATTCGGATACTGGCGAAAATACAAATATCTTTCCACGTGAGCCAGTATCACATTGATACCTCGACTCATCATATTATCTATAACCTGTTCTATAAATGTTGGGTAGTGGTCAAACGGTAGCTCGAGCAACAGATAATCGCTGTCTCCCAACGTAAGCTTCGTTAAGTCAAGCTCCAACAGCTCAGGCGAGTAGCGTACCTCTGCGCCCAGTTTAAGCTGAGGTATCACTATCCCGTTTGCCGCCTCAACGAGCCGACTATAAGCCTCGTTTCTACGTTCAAGGAATTCATTCAGCGTTGTATGGTTGCAATCAAAATGCGGTGTTAGCACCACCTTGTCAACGCCATTTTCAATCTCCTGCCTTAACAGCTCGAGTGCCTCTTCAACATCGGCTGCCCCGTCATCTATCCCTGACAGTATATGGGTATGAATATCAACCATTGGCAGCACCCTTGTTTATTGTTCCGTCTTTCCGTATCCGCTAACGTAATCGTACCCGTACTTCTTATAGTCGTACTTTTCTCTCATATCTTTAACGCTGCACTGATTAAGCACAACTCCCAATATGTTTGCGCCGACATCTTCAAATGCTTGCTTTACAGCCTTTACCTGTCTGCGTTTTGTATCACCATGTTTTACAGAAAGAATAACGCCATCGGTCATACCGCTCAACACAAGCGCATCTGAAACCATACCAACGGGGGGAGCATCGCAAATTATGTAGTCGAAGCTCTCGCTAAGCGCCTCAAGCAACAGCTCCATCTTCGTTGAGCCCAATATTTCATTGGGATTCGGGGGAATCATTCCCGCAACTATGAAGTTGAATTTATATGTTGGATGCAGATACAGGCACTCTGAAAGCTCTGTCTGGCCTGAGAGTATAGTAGAAAGGCCCTGAACATACCTGTCCTTTATTCTGAGATAACGATGGACTGACGGGTTTCTCAAATCGCAGTCGATAAGCAACACCTTATGTCCCATCTCAGATAGCGAAATAGCCAGATTGATTGAAAGCATGCTTTTCCCTTCGTTAGGCATTGCGCTGCTTACAACTATCTTCTTACATCCCTTGATTGAAGATGCTACAAAGCTAAGATTAGCTCTTAAAAGCTTGTATGCTTCTTTATAAGCAAACGGTGCTTCCTGCGAGAGCAGCATCTGCTTATTGGAAGCGCTTGTATTTTTCTTGTTTTTCATAATCGGCACTTCCTTATCTCGCAGAGGTCTTTTTGCCTTTTTTTGCTTCCAAGTCGCAAATATTCGGGATTATTCCCAAAACAGGCAAATCCAAATCATTCTTAATATCAATATCAGACTTATATGTATTCTCAAACATCATAGCCACTACAACTATTGCTGACGGAATCAAGCAGCCAACCAAAATTGAAATGATTGTGTTTTTTGCTACATTCGGTGAAACAGGGTTGCGGTTCGCATAAACCTCCTCCACCACGTTCAAGGAGCCTATCTTAGTTGTTTTCGCAATAATTTCAGGTGATATTTTTAATATCTCCTTAGCGATTTTCGATGCCTGTTTAACATTTGCATCCGTTACGGAAATTTCCATTATCTGCGTGCCTGAAACGCTCTCAATATTCACCTTTGATGCAAGCTCTGAATAGTCCATATCCAAATCAAGATTGTCTATAACTTTGGAAAGAACAGTTCTGCTCTTGATAACAACGGCGTATGCCTCAAGCATTTCCTGCGCAGAGCTAACCTGGTCTGATGTAACGTTTTCAGACTGAATTTCTCTGGTGTTTACAATCATTTTTCCGCTTGCTTGATACATTGGAGTTATGAACATTTTTGTATAAACAAAGCCGCAAATACCAAGAACTAATCCACACAATAAAATCTGAGCAATATATCTTTTCAGCCTTACCAAAACTTCAATAATTTCGATGTTGCCGTTATTCTCCTGACTCATTATTTTCACCTGAACCTATACCTTAATTTAATTATGAGCGCAAATACTCACAATACATGCTCATATTGTACAATGAAACGTCAACTTTGTCAACGGAATTTATAGCTAAAAAACAATAGAAGTGGTAGTGAATATCAACTAAAAATATTAAAAACTATATTTTATTCCTTTCCTTTTTCTTCTAAATACGACAAGAAAAATAAAAAACGGCAGTTAGGTTAAGCGCCTACTTCTGCCGTTTTTTTGTTTTTTTAATTAAATTAATTGCTAAAATCTTAAGCCTCAAAACAACTCTCCATAACGGTGAAATTATTTTCCAGGCCTTGACATAAAGCTTATAGCCGGAACTGGTCTCGCAGTCTATGTAACGGTTTCCCTTATAAAACCCGACCAGAATCGCAATTATATCGCTCTCGACAAGACCACGCTCTATTTCAATGCAGTTATCACCACGTATGACGAGCTCACCTGAGCGAATGCCGATTATGCGGTGTAGCACATAGTTTTTACCTCGTCTGTAAAGCACCACATCGTCGACCCTGAGCGGTCTGCTCGGCACTGACAAAACAACTTGGTCGCGCCCGCTTATAAGCATAGGGCGCATACTGATGCCAACCGTTTTTTGCAGCATAATGCCGTCGTCTGCCAGTACGTCTTCAATTTTACTGAAGTTGTTTGTCATTCTACTATCAGCTCTGCAGAACGAAGCGACTCAATAAAGGCATCAGCGTCGAGCTTAGCTTGCTCTAAGGTTATGTCAAATTCAGAAACAAGAAGCTCAGCGAGCTTATCAAGAGTAACATCGTCTTTCAAAGCGTTAAAAATGACCTCGCCCGTTTCGTTGAGCTTTATCATACCGTTAAATTCAGCGGCGTCCTTGCCGACAGCTACTGCTATTGCTTTTCCGCCAACTGTTCGCACGACAAAATTGTACTTTAATTTCATAATTTTACACCTTTAATATTTTTTTAATTGCGACCTCAGCTGCCTCAGGCTTAGTATTGCACTTAATCAGCCATTTATTGCAACAGCCAAGAAGCCTGTCCGCCATTTCGAGTGTTTTAACTGCGCAATCAGCGTCCTTCGGCAGCAAAATCTGATTCATAATCCTGCTGCTGCACTCGCTTTCAGATAGCGGCTCAACCGAGTTCGTTTCGCTTCTTTCGATGAAGCAAAGGTCTGTAAGCGGCGTGCGCATTTTTGTGGACAAGCCCTCTTTGCCGTTCCACGGGGTGCCATAAGCGTAGGGGACACCGTCAAAGAAACGGACTATCGGCTTGTCGCCGTTGACAATAATCAGCTTGTCGCCAAGCTGCTTTTGCCATAAAAAAGTATGCGTGCTCTTGCCTGTACCGCTCAACGCTAAGAACGCTACCCCCCTTGAGTTTACGTCTACAACTGAGGCGTGCAAAAGCATAGCATCAAACTTAGGCAGTTGATTGCACAGATGCCGATATGCGCAGACGCTCTCCAAATAACCATTGGAGAAATTTTCCGCCGAAACAAGACGCTCCCGCCTGATATCTTCATCAGTTACGCAAACTGAAATATCGGCAGGAGCAGTAGTTCCGCACTCATAATCTGCGCATTGCAGCCGCAAAAAATCGAAACGATTTTTAATTTCAACTGTTAAATCCGCAAATGAATACTTCATAATTTAAAACTCGTCAATCGGTAATTTGATTATACTTGTAGTAGATGTTGTTGAATTAGCAGGCGCTTTGCTTGAGGTTACCTTGCTTGAAGTGGTCTTACTTGAAGTCACCTTGCTTGTAGTTGACTTACTCGAGGTTGCCTTGCTTGATGTAGTCTTGCTCGAGGTGGCTTTACTTGAAGTCACCTTGCTTGCAGACTGCTTGCTTGAGGTTACCTTTGAGTTGTCAGACTGACTCTGAGCGGCTTCGCTCTGCTCAGCTTTGCTGCCATCAACAATTATTGTGTCGGAATTTGTACCTTCTGAAAAGACGTCGTCATTTCCGTCATCAAAGTCGTTCAGATTATAATCCACGCTGGAGGTTCCTTTTTCAGACGATGTTGTTTTATCGTCAGAGCCGCCGCAAGCGGCGAGTGCCATAAGGCACAGCGCCGCTGCAACGCAAATTATAATACTTAATAATCTCTTAATGTTCATCATTATTAATTGGGAACATCAAAATCGTCAGGTATAACTCCGTCTCCGATGATTGGGTCACCAGTTCCTCCGTCAACAGGTGATGCGGTGACGATATCGCGGTCAAAGATTGAAACCTGAGCAGAAGGTGCAATATATTTCTTCAATTCGTTCATCATATTATCCCCCTTACTCTGCTGTTACGTATTCGTTAACTGCTCTGCCGTAAGCCATCATAGCCTGTGTGAGGTCATAGAGAACAGTCTTGTCAGCCTTCTGAGCCTGATAGTAAGCATATGAGCCGACGCTGTAAGTAACCTGTGCGCTAGCTGCTTCGTCGTTATCAACTAAGAACATCTGGCCGATAACTTCGTCCTCCATCTCAAGAACAGTTACTTCTCTGCAGTATACATAATAGAGGTCGCCATCTTCGTTAGTGTTATTAGCATTAACAAATGAATCAGCTGTGATTATCTTTGTTCTACCGTTGATTTCAACCTCGAAATAGTAGTTGTAAATGTCCTCGTTGGTACGGAATGCGAAGAGAACAGTAGGAGTCTCTCTAAGGTTGAGTGAGCAACCTGCGAAGGTCCAATCTTCTCCGCCGGGAACAGTAGCCATAAGATAATCATCTTCAGTGAGAACTACAGTATCGCCGGTGTAAGTATAAGCTGTGCCAGCAACGTAAGCAGCAGTTGCTTCGCAGTACTCTTCCATAGCGTCGATAACGCCCATAAGCTCAGCGTCAGCAGAATTGTTCTTTCTCATGTTGCTAATGTAGTTAGCTACAGAATACTGAACCTCTGCACCCTGTGAAACCTTGCCAGCCTTTGTACCGGTGAGGCTTACATAAACAAGAGTATCCTTCATATTCGGTGAATACTTGCCGAAGGTGAAGCCCATGTAACCATCAAGCTCTTCAAGAGCATAGGTTGCAGTCTTCTCATCTTCGCCGTCTGCGTATCTTACAGTAGCAGTTATATCTGTGTAAGCGTTAGATACAGCAGGAGCAACATAGAAGTTCATTCCAATACCGTTGCCAAGAGTCAAGGAAGCACCATAGAACTCAAGGTCATTATCGATGATAGGTGTCAAGTTAGTGTAAACGCAGTTGTAAACGAAGTTTGTTCTTCCGTTACTCTTTACGCTTGCGCTGAAAGTAACGCCAGTGAATGCAGAAGCATCCATCGGGAAAGAAGAGCCAGTATCAAAGGTCATTGCTGTACCGTTGAAAAGTACAGAAAGGTTGGTTCCATCATACTTAAAGGTATAGGTTCCGTTGGGTTCGCCAAGATTTACGTTTCCACCAGCAAACTGAGTAGCATCAGCAATAGATGCAACGGTGGTAGTATAAGTACCAAGTGTATTAGCGCCGTTTGTAAGAACAATTGTTACGTTTGATTCACTGTCACGGCTATATTCAAGTTTAATAGCGCCGATTGCCATAGAAGCGCTTGTCGGGTTGTTAGACTGGTTGCGAACAACCAAGTTTGCAGATACCTCAAAGTTAGTGCCAAAGTTATATGCTGCTGCTGAAGTTGCTGTGTGAACATTACCGTAATGTGTTGACCAAAGAGCATAAGTATCAAGAGCAAGTGCAACGCCACCGTTACTTGCTGCAGTGTTGATGTTCTTTGCTATGCCCCATGTAGCACCTGTTGCTTCAAGAGTTGCTCCATCGAGGAGGTCTGTGCCAGACTCGATAGTGGGAGCGTAGGGGTCTACTTCCTCGCCCGCTGCCGGGAGATACTTTCCTTCCCAGTTACTGATACCTACACCAACGTTGTATGCTTGGTCACCTACAGTAGCAGCAAAAGCAGCGTTAGTAATGTCAACGTCAACTGCCTCTGAATCAGTTACAGCTGCGCCAGAACCAGCAACAGAAAGAGTAAGTGTTCCGTCTTGATACTTTACAGTAACGTCAACATAACGGTTACCTACAACAAAGTCTCCGGTCCAAGTGGTTACCTTGTAAGTAACACCTGTCTGCTGAGCCTCTTTACCTGCATTGAACATAGCTGTGATTTCATCTGGTGTATATGCACCATAATTAGTTGTCTTAGCTGACAATGTGGTATCTCCGTAAGTGAGAACCGCAGTAGGTGCAGTATCTGTATTTGAAGATGCATCTGCAAGAGCCTGAACGCGAAGGTTCATATCACCGATAGCTATATTAGCATAAGGAATAAGCCAATAATTATTAGAGGTGATATTATAATATGAGTATCTGAAGCTGAACTCGAAATCATCACCAAGTGTTACGTTCTGATTATTTGTCAAAGTTACAGCTATATTGCTTCCTCTACCCATAATAGCGTCGCCTGTAGCCTCTGTGTTAAAGAAAGCGTAATACTTCTGACCGGCATAAGAATAAGATGTGCCTGTTTCAGAGTAGGTCGAGTTTTCAAAAGCGAAAGAACCGAAGTCTACGTACTCAACGGTATCATCGCCGCCTTCTTCACCTTCGCCTGCATCGCCCTCGATGTACTCTTCAGAGAAGTATGAGCCTTCCCAGTTGCTAAGACCAGCGGCAACCTGATATGCTCCGTTACCTACAGTGTAGGCAACTGTAGCATTGGTGATATCAATGTCAGCCGCTACTGAATCAGTTGCGCCAGAAACATTAAGGGTAAGTGTTCCGTTTGCATAGCGAACATTAACGTCTACATAACGCTGAGGTACAACAGATTCATTGGTCCAAGTAGCCGACGGAGAATATGAACCGGGCTGTGAAGCCTTACCTGCGTTGAACATAGCAGTGATTTCTTCTGCTGTATATGCAACATAGCTTGTTGCTTTAACAGACAAAGAAGTATCGCC
>JAZNLO010000019.1:0-81258 GCA_045579085.1 Acutalibacteraceae bacterium | reverse complement strand
GACGAAGGCGACCCGGGTGCATTTATGGACCGTTCAGTTCTTGAAGGCGACCCACACTGCCTCGTTGAAGCTATGGCTATCTGCGGTTACGCTACAGGCGCAACAGAAGGTTATGTTTATGTTCGTGCTGAGTATCCTATCGCTGTTCAGCGTTTAAAGATTGCTCTTGAGCAGGCTCGTGAATACGGTCTTCTCGGCAAAGACATTTTCGGTACAGGCTTCGACTTTGATATTGATATCCGTCTTGGCGCTGGCGCATTCGTTTGCGGTGAAGAAACTGCTCTTATGACCTCTATTGAAGGCCATCGCGGTGAGCCTCGTCCCCGTCCGCCTTTCCCTGCTGTTAAGGGACTTTTCGCTAAGCCAACTATCCTTAACAACGTTGAAACCTACGCTAATATTCCTCAGATTATCCTCAAGGGCGTTGACTGGTTTACAAGCATGGGCACTGAGAAATCTAAGGGAACTAAGGTTTTCGCTCTCGGCGGAAACATCACAAATACAGGACTTGTTGAAGTTCCTATGGGCACCACTCTTCGCAAGATTGTTGAAGAAATCGGCGGCGGCATCCCGAACGGCAAGAAGTTCAAGGCTGCTCAGACTGGTGGTCCTTCAGGCGGATGCATTCCTGCAGACCTTCTTGATGTTGAAATCGATTATGATAACCTCCTTGAAATCGGCTCAATGATGGGTTCAGGCGGACTTATCGTTATGGATGAGGACACCTGTATGGTTGATATCGCTAAGTTCTTCCTCGAGTTTACTGTTGATGAATCTTGCGGTAAGTGCACTCCCTGCCGTGTTGGTACTCGCAGACTCCTTGAACTGCTTAACAAGATAACAGACGGCAACGGAACTATGGAAGACCTTGAAAAGCTTGAAGAACTCAGCTACTACATAAAGGACAACTCTTTGTGCGGACTTGGTCAGACTGCTCCTAACCCTGTTATTTCAACACTCAGATATTTCAGACATGAATATATCTCTCACATTGTTGATAAGAAGTGCCCCGCAGGCGCCTGCAAGAACCTTGTTCAATACAAGATTATCGCAGACAAATGTAAAGGCTGCACTCTGTGCGCTCGTAACTGTCCTGCTAATGCAATTACTGGCACAGTCAGAAATCCGCACGTTATCGACCCCACTAAGTGCGTTAAGTGCGGTGTTTGCGTAAACAACTGTAAGTTTGACGCCATCATTAAAGAATAAGAAAGGAGCGTGACAAACATGGATATGATTAATATGAAAATTAACGGTATGGATGTTACTGTGCCTAAGAACTCCACCATTCTTGAGGCTGCGAGATACGTTGGCATTGATATCCCTACCCTCTGCTACATGAAAGAAAAAAATGAAATCGGCGCTTGCCGTATCTGCGTTTGTGAAGTAAAGGGCGCTCGTTCACTCGTTGCTGCTTGCGTTGCTCCTGTTAACGAAGGAATGGAAGTGCTCACTAACAGCGAGAAGGTGCTTAAGTCACGCAAGACTACTATTGAGCTTCTTCTTTCCAACCACAACCGTAGCTGCCTCTCCTGCACACGCAGCGGAAACTGCGAGCTGCAGACTATGGCTAACGAGTTCGGTGTTGACGTTGACGGCCGCTTTGACGGTGCTAAAACCGAAACCAGAATTGACGATTCTACAGCTCACATGATTCGTGATAACAGCAAATGTATCCTTTGCCGTCGTTGCGTTGCTGCATGTAAGACTCAGACAGGCGTTATCGGCGCTAACGACCGCGGTTTTGATACCACCATCGGTTGCGCTTTCGAAAACGACCTCGACAACGTTGCTTGCGTATCCTGCGGTCAGTGCATCACTGCTTGCCCGACAGGCGCTTTGCAAGAGCGTGACGATATCGATAAGGTATTTGCTGCTATCAATGACCCTGAGAAAGTTGTTATCGTTCAGACTGCTCCGTCAATCCGCGTTGCAATTGCTGAGTGCTTCGGTAACCCCGTTGGCACACTTGCTAAGGGCAAGATGGTTGCTGCTCTGCGCAGACTCGGTTTTGATAAAGTGTTCGACACCAACTTCTCTGCTGACCTCACCATCATGGAAGAGGCTACTGAATTCCTTGACAGATTCAATAACGGCGGCAAGCTTCCGTTAATCACAAGCTGCTCACCCGGTTGGGTTAAGTACTGCGAGCAGTTCTACCCCGATATGATTGATAATCTTTCTTCTTGCAAATCTCCTCAGCAGATGTTTGGTGCTGTAACTAAAACCTGGTGGGCTGAGAAAAACGGCATTGACCCCAAGAACATTGTTTCAGTTTCTATCATGCCGTGCACAGCTAAGAAGTTTGAAAACGGCAGAGATGACCAGTCTGCATCAGGCTATCCGGATGTTGACTATGTTCTCACCACACGTGAGCTCGGCAGAATGATTAGCCGCGCAAGAATTAACTTCAACATTCTCCCCGACGAAGAATTTGACAATCCGCTTGGCGAAGGCACAGGTGCTGCTGTCATCTTCGGTGCAACCGGTGGTGTTATGGAAGCCGCACTGCGTACTGCTGTTGATGTTCTCACAGGTAAAGATAACAAGGAATACGACTTCGTTGAAGTTCGTGGTACTGATGGTGTTAAGGAAGCCACCTATGACGTTAACGGTACTAAAATCAATGTTGCTGTTGCAAGTGGACTCCAGAACGCTAAAAAGGTTCTTGACGCTGTTAAGAGCGGTGAAAAGGAATACCACTTTATCGAAATCATGTGCTGCCCTGGCGGTTGCGTAAACGGCGGCGGTCAGCCTATCCAGCCTGCATCAGTCAGACTTAACTGCGATATTCCTGCAATCCGAGCTGCTTCAATCTATGAGGAAGACAAGAAGCTTCCCAAGAGGAAGTCTCACGATAACGAAGCGATTAAGATGATTTACGATGAGTTCTTTGGAAAGCCCGGCAGCCACAAGGCTCACGAGATTCTCCACACCACTTATGTAGACCGTTCTAAAGACGTTATCAAATAAGATTTAAACACATAAAAAACGAGTCGAAGTTTTATCTTCGGCTCGTTTATTTTATGTTGAAAGATTTGTATAAAAGTGATATAATCAACTGTAGAGAACGCTGAAAAGCATGATATCATTTGGAGTTATCTATGAAAACATACAGAATATATCTTATAAAACACGGGCTGATTGAGGGCAACCTTAAAGGTCAATACATCGGAAGAACTGATGCTCCTCTTATACCGGAGGGTCTTGCTATGTTGAACGCAATGAAGGAGCAATACGTTTATCCCGAAGCGGAGGAATATTACTGCAGTCCGATGCTCAGATGCAGACAGACTATGGCTGCGCTGTATCCCAACGCTAACCCGATTATTGTGCCCGATTTAGTTGAATGCAATTTTGGTGAGTTTGAGGGAAAAACTCCGCAAGAATTATCCGATAATGAGGACTTTCTAAACTGGACAGGCGAAAACGGCGCCGACTTTGCTCCTCCCGGTGGCGAAAACACAAATCTATTTGTTACCAGAGTTTGCACTGCATTTAACAGCATTGTCCAAAATATGATGACTGAGGGCAAACGTGATGCCGTTGTGGTAACTCACGGTGGTGTTATTTCTGCAATACTTGCAACGTACGGACTGCCGCAAAGAAGCATAGCCGAATGGGGTTGTATGCAAGGCAAGGGCTTTTGCATCAGCATTACGCCTACTATATGGATGAGGGGCGGAATGTTTGAAGTTATAGGTTTAGTCCCCTTTGAAAAAGAATAAATTTTAGGTTATAACAAAACCGCATCTATCAGAAAAGCAACTGACAGATGCGGTTTTTAACTATTTATTTTCAAGTTTTCCAAGACTTTCAGATTTTAGATATGCATTTATAAATCCGTCTATCTCGCCGTCCATTACTGCGTTGATATTACCCGATTCAAAGCCTGTTCTATGGTCTTTTGCTAAGGTGTAAGGCATAAATACGTATGACCTAATCTGTGAACCCCAACCAATTTCTTTCTGCTCGCCCTTAATATCCTCAATTTTGTCGAGATGCTCTCTCTCCTTAATCTCAACAAGCTTGGATTTAAGCATCTTCAAAGCAACTTCTCTATTTTGGTGCTGACTGCGCTCATTCTGGCAAGCAACAATTATACCTGTGGGTAAATGAGTAATTCTGATTGCAGATTCAGTCTTGTTTACGTGCTGTCCGCCCGCACCGCTTGCTCGATAAGTATCAACCTTTAAATCCTCAGGTCTGATTTCAATCTCAATATCATCATTGATTTCAGGCATAACCTCTATTGAAGCAAACGACGTATGTCGTCTACCCGACGAATCAAACGGCGAAACTCTTACAAGTCTATGCACTCCAGCCTCACTCTTAAGATAACCGTAGGCATTGAGCCCTTCAACAACAACGGTGGCACTCTTAAGTCCTGCCTCTTCACCGTTAAGGAAATCTATAGTTTTAGCCTTAAAGCCTCGACGTTCTGCCCATCTGATATACATACGGTGAAGCATCTCAACCCAGTCCTGAGCCTCTGTTCCGCCTGCACCTGCGTGGAAGTTCAGTATCGCATTGTTTGAATCATACTCGCCTGATAGCAGCGTTGTAAGGCGCATTTCCTCGATGGTTTTGATTACAGAATCTACACTCTCAACAACCTCGTCAATAAGAGTAGCGTCACCCTCCTCGTCTGCAAGCTCAATGAGTGTCATTGTATCGTCGAAGTTGGATTTCAAGGCTGTGTAAGCAGAAATTGTATTCTTTGCCTGAGATATGCGTTGCAAAATTTTCTGTGAATTCTCAACATCGTCCCAGAAGCCTGCCTGCGCAGACATTTCCTCGAGCTTTTCAACCTCTGCCTGTAAGGTTTTAAGACCCAACGCTTCCTCAAGGTCTATAAGCTCACTCTGGAATGAGGACAACTTTAACTTTTGTTCTTCAAATTCAAGCATCCGTTTAATCCTTTCTGCATACAAGTGCAACCCAGCCCAAGCTGGTATATCGCTCAACAACTCTAAGCCCGACTGATTTGAGCTTATCTAACACATCGCCTTCTCTGGTATCAATTATGCCCGAGCAAACGAAAATACTATCATCATTCATAAACTGCAACACACTGTCACTCAGCTTAATAATAACATCGGCAACAATATTCGCACAAACAATATCAAACTTGCCTGAAATCTTATCAACAAGGTCACCGCAAATAAAACTGCACTTATCTTCAAGCCCGTTTAACTCTGCATTTGCATTTGCCACCTTAACAGCGAGCGGGTCAATGTCCACGCCCGTAGCCTTGCCGCAGCCAAGAAGTAAAGCAGATATAGCCAGTATACCGCTGCCGCTGCCAATATCAAGAATGGTTTTATCATCGCCGCAAACCTTGTCAAGCACGCCAAGACAAAGCCTTGTAGTGTCGTGCGCGCCCGTTCCAAACGCTGCGCCAGGGTCGATTTGCAACACTTTGCGATTATCACAGTTATCATAATCTTCCCAAGACGGACAAACCGCAAGTCTGTCACCAATTTCAAGCGGCTTGAAATACTGCTTCCAGTTATCCGCCCAATCGCTTTCCATAACAGCAGAAAACTCGATTGTATGCCCAATTCCCTCAGCATTCAGTCTCTCTTTAAGATAAGAAACTGATTCAAGCGCGTTTTCCTCACTGTTGATATATATATGAATTATTGACTTAGACCTATCCTTAGCCACAAGCTCCTCGTCAATGAGGTCAATGTGGGCAATATTCATCGCAGCCTCTTCCAAGTCTGTATAATCCTCGATATATATTCCGTAAGGCACAACCATATTTGCGATATTTGATGCAACCTCAGTATATTTGCTATCTATTATAATTTTTAATTCTGTCCAATCCATAAAATCACCGCGCTGAATTTAGCTAACAAAAAAGGCCCCAATAGAAATATTGCGGCCTTTTTAATATAAACTATGTATTTACCGATTATTTCTTGTCAAACAAGCTCATAACATCGACAAGGTCATCATCGTCATCGTAACCGTTAGCGTTGCTTATAGCATCAAGGAAAGCATCTCCTGCGGAGTTCTTACCCTTCTTGCCGCCTGCAAAGCCTGTTGCAATAACAGTCATCTTGATAGCGTCATCCATATTCTCATCAAGTGAAACACCCCAAATGATGTTTGCATCTTCAGATGCAGTTTCTGCAACAATTGTTGAAGCAACCTCAACCTCTTCAAGTCCAATATCGACAGAACCGGTAATGTTGATGATAACGCCCTTAGCGCCCTTCATATCGGTCTCGATGAGCGGACTGGTGATAGCAGCACGAGCAGCAATCTCAGCCTTGTCACGACCAGTTGCAACGCCAACGCCCATATGTGCATATCCGCTGTCTTTAATAATAGCGGTAACGTCTGCAAAGTCGAGGTTTACCATCTGAGGCATCTTAATCAAATCAGAAACGCTCTGAACGCCCTGACGAAGAACATCGTCAGCAATTATAAATGCATTTCTAAGAGTAATCTTTTCTTCAGATACAAGCTTAAGTCTCTCATTCGGGATAACGATAAGGCTGTCCACCTGCTCGCTGAGCTCAGCAATACCGCTCTCAGCAGCGTTCATACGCATCTTGCCTTCAAATGCGAAAGGCTTTGTAACAATACCAACAGTGAGTATTCCAAGCTCTCTTGCAATCTGAGCAACAACAGGAGCTGCACCTGTACCTGTGCCGCCGCCCATACCGGCAGTGATGAATACCATATCAGTGCCTCTGAGTGCTGCAGCAATCTCGTCACGAGACTCCTCTGCTGCACGCAAGCCAACCTCAGGCTTTGCACCTGCGCCCTGACCATTTGTGGACTTTTCACCAATCTGAATCTTATTATCAGCTTTTGAAAGCAAAAGTGCAGTTGCATCAGTATTGATTGCAACAAACTCTACACCGTTAACACCGGCATCGACCATTCTGTTAACAGCGTTTCCGCCGCCTCCGCCGACACCTACAACTTTAATCTGTACTACATCCTGTAACTCATTTGCAACTTCGAAAGGCATTGTTTAGTCCTCCTTAAATTATATAAACATTGATTTTAAATACAGTTATACACAGTAATACCTATCATATAACATATAATAACACGTCTTAAAATAAATTTCAATAGAATATTTGCTATTTTTATTGATTTTTTGAGGCAGTTGACGTTGATTCCGGTTTGTTTGACTTAGACTGAGCAGTACTTGAGCTATCCTCAAACGTACGTTCAAAGTAACTATCCGTAAATTGAAGCTTTATTACGCCTTGAACAGCGTTTCCGTTATCCTTTTCAACCGACGGGATTATCTGCTTTGCTTTCTTGAATTTCGTTTCTAAATTATCAATGGTACCTAATTCAAGCGTTAGTCTATTGTCATATTTGAGTATAATTTTTGCTGAGTTTGAGAAGTCGATATAAGTGATTTTTTTAAGCTCAGTGTTTTCTATTGCAGCCGCAATTTTCTCAAACAGCTCTTTATTATCGCCAAGTTCAACCTCTTCTCCAAGCTCATACTCTTTTAGCTTGCAGTTAACGAGTGCTACGTTGTTATCAACCGCGTCTACCACTTCAAGAGCCCTGTCTTTTGACGTTATCAGATAGCCGTCTTTAACCTTGAAAGCAAAGTCAGGCTCTGCCTCCTTTATGGTAAGTTCAAGCTTATCCGGCAGAATACGCTTAACCTTAACTTCTTCTATATAAGGCAGACTGCTTGAGGCATCTTCTAAGAGCTTTTTATCACTGATAAGGAACATATTGTCGCCCTTTTTAAGCCCCACAGCCTTTAATATTTGCGAATCTGTGTAGCGGGTGTCCCCTTTAATTTTAATTGAATTTGCATTAAAAAACACAGTCACCGATAAAACTATTAATACAGCCACAATTGCAAAGCAAACAACGCCAAGCACCACGCCTTTTATGTTGCGCCTTTTTTTACTGTTTTTTCTGTGTCTGCGTTTTGCCATACTAATTCTCCCTCTTGATTCTTGCTCCCAGTTTGCTTAAAACCTCTTCTATTTTTTCATAGCCTCTATCTATGTGCTCAATACCGCCTATTTTGGACACGCCCTCTGCGGCGAGCGCAGCAACAACAAGTGCCGCTCCGCCTCTTAAATCAGGCGCCTCAACGTATGCGGAATACAGCTTATTAACTCCTTCTACAACCGCTACCCTATCAATCACCTTTATATTTGCGCCCATTTTAAGCAAGCCCTCAACGTATTTATAGCGGTTGCTGAAAATATTTTCAACAAAAATTGATGTGCCGCTCGACTTGGTAACAGCGGCGAGCATCATAGGTTGAACATCGGTTGGGAAGCCAGGATATTCCTTTGTACTTATGCTGTTAATTTTTCGCAAATTGCCCGACGACCTAAGTTCAATAGTATTATTCACAGAACAGAATCTGCATCCCATCTGCTCAAAACAAGGCAAAACAGAAACAAGGTGGTCGTCAACAAAATTCGTCATCCTGATTTCACCGCCGCATAATGCAACTGCACACAAATAGGTTGCGCCCGCAATTCTATCAGGTATAATGTTATGCACGCAAGAATGTAATTTGTCCTTGCCGTTGATTGTTATAACTGTGCAACCATCGCCGCTTATGTCAGCGCCCGCCGCTCTCAAAAAATCAGCAAGGTCTACTATTTCGGGCTCCTTTGCGGCATTTCTGATTACTGTTGTACCCTCAGCGGTGGCTGCTGCAATCATTATATTCTCTGTTGCGCCAACGCTTGCAATCGGCAAGTCTATGACGCAACCGCGTAATCTCCTGTGTGCAAAGCACGAAATATGTCCGTGCTCATCAATAATTTCAGCGCCCATTTTACTAAGCGCATCAAGGTGCAAGTCAATAGGTCTTATGCCCAGTTCGCAGCCTCCGGGAACAGAT
Source organism: Acutalibacteraceae bacterium (assembly GCA_045579085.1). Lineage (GTDB taxonomy): Bacteria > Bacillota > Clostridia > Oscillospirales > Acutalibacteraceae > RGIG2206. The sequence continues at coordinate 72,395 of JAZNLO010000019.1, read as the reverse complement.
ATCTCCGCCCTCTTGTTTTTAGCAAGCATCGCACCCAAGTAAAGCACAGATGAGCGCATACTGCTCATTAGCTCGTCAGATATCTCATAACCGTCAGCTGATGATGAATCAACAATGACTATATTATCAAAAAACGAACAACTACACCCCAATGATGACAATATCTTCATTGAGCTTTCAACATCCACAAGGTTTGGACAATTATGTATCTCGCATTTATCCTCAATCGCAAGCGACGCCGCCAATATTGGTAAAACGCTGTTTTTTGACCCTTGCAGACGTATATCTCCATTAAGAGCATGACCGCCCTCAATCAATAGCTTAGACATTTTTACCACTCCTGCATAACCTAAATGTATTCCAGTTTATGCAATTGCGGTTAAACGTGACAATCAGCTATTCAACAGGCCCATTATAACATTGTAGATTCGTTGATTTGTGTCAATTATTGCCGATTTCTTTGAATTATTTGACATCTCAGCGAGCAGTTCTGGGTTTTCAAGCATCTCTCTTACTGTAGATACAATACTATCGGCGGTCAAATCCTTCTCCTCGATTATCCTCGCTGCATTTTTATTCACAAGAGTCATAGCGTTAAAATACTGATGGTTTTCTGCGACGTTCGGAGAAGGAATCAAGACAGCAGGCTTACCTTGCGCTTGAAGCTCACTGACTGTAATTGCGCCAGCTCGGCAGATAACTATATCTGCAGCCGCAAGCAAAAGGTCCATATTATCAATATACTCAGTAATGTGTAAATTTTCGCTGTCTGCTTTTACACCGCGCTCTTTCAAAAGCTGCGGCATCAGTTCTACGCCATACTTACCTGTTGCGTGAAAATGCTGATATTTTCTGCTTTTATAATGCCATTGCATTATATCTGCAGCAGCCTCATTGATACGTCTCGCGCCCAAAGAACCGCCAAACGACAGTATCATCAGCCTGTTATCAATGCCAAGCTTTTCCCTCGCAGCTGCCTTTTTAGTATTAATAACAGCCTCTCTTACAGGGTTGCCTGTAATGATAGGTTTGTTTTTGCATTTAAAAAACTTCTCAGCCTCAGGCATCGCAAGCATAACAGCATCCATTTTTGGTGCCAACAGCTTATTTGCCTTGCCTGCAAAGGCGTTTTGTTCGTGTATACAGCACTTAATTCCAAGCTTAGCAGCCTCTCTTAGCACAGGTCCGCTAACGTAACCACCTGTGCCCATTACAACATCGGGCTTTATTTCAAGCAAGAGCTTCCTTGCGTTTCTTGATGCTGACAACACCTTGCTTGCGGCTGAAATGTTGCGCTTGATATTAGTCAGGCTAAGCTTTCGCTGAAAGCCTTCAACATCAATAGTTCGAAACTCAATGCCGGCCGCAGGAACAAGCTTTGACTCAAGTCCCCTCTTTGTGCCGATATAAAACAGCTCAGCTTCGGGATGTCTTGCCTTTATATAATTTGCAACTGCTATCGACGGATTTATATGTCCTGCTGTACCGCCGCCTGCAAATAAAATCCTCATAATAACTCCTTACGCCTTGCTCAGCTTACTGCCTCTTGACACAGATAAAATTATTCCCATCTGCGCCAAAAGCATTATAAGCGCTGTACCGCCGTAGCTGAAAAACGGCAGGCTTATTCCTGTGTTTGGTATGGTATTTGTTACAACCATAATGTTGAGCGCAGCTTGTATACCGATTTGAATAGTCAATCCAAACGCCATAAGCGTGCTGAACTGGTCTTTTGCACGTGATGCAATTATAAATCCTCTCCAAACGAGAGCGATAAACAGTGCAATTATTGCCAGTGCGCCTATAAGTCCAAGTTCTTCACATACTATCGAAAAAATAAAGTCGTTATGCGGTTCGGGCACCCAAAGGTATTTTTGTCTTGACTCTCCGAGTCCTGCACCAAATAATCCACCTGAGCCTATTGACAGAAGTGACTGTATTGTTTGCCAGCCTGCGCCAGTCGGGTCGCTCCAAGGGTCAAACCATACGCTTAGACGGGTTGAGCCGTAGTCAACAAGCCCTGACATAATGGCAATAGCGCCTATTCCCAAACCAGCGCCCAAGCCACCTATAACCCATATCAACCTGATTCCGCCCACAACCATCAGTGATGCGCCAATTGCGAATATCAACAAGGTTGCAGAAAGGTGGGTTTCAACAACAACGAGTCCGCATACAACAGCAAGCAAAAAGCCTAAAAAGAATATTCCAAAGGTTGCCTTCTTCATATTCTTGCTGTTATTTGCTATCAGTTTAGAAAACAACAGAATAATTGCAAACTTTGCAATCTCACTTGGCTGAAAGCTGAATCTGCCAATTGCAAGCCAACGCTTATAATCAAATCCTTCTTGCAACGGTGGCAGTATAAGAACAATTATCAGCATCGCAACTGATGCAAAATAAATAATCCAAGCGAACTTCTTATAGAAATGGCAGTCAACAAACGAGAGCAGGAACATTATGCCTATTCCCGCAACTGCAAATATAATCTGCTTTTTTATAAAATGGAAGCTGTCGCCATAGTTTTGAAGTGCGAAGGCGTAGCTTGATGAAAATAAGCAAATAAGTCCAATTGTTACAAGCACAAGAACTAAAACCAAGAAGGTTGGGTCCATTTTACCTTCCTGATAAATATTGAATTTTTTGAGAATTGACTGGAAGGCGTTATCCTTCTTTACGGTATTCTTATTTTCCACACGCTCACCTCCGATTTTAAACTATGTAAACAGATACAAAACAGTAGCAATCATACAGCCAATCAGCGTTACGTACGAGAACACTGTTACTATTTTGTTTTCACTCCAGCCCGACATTTCAAAGTGATGATGAATCGGGCTCATTTTAAACAAACGCTTCTTTGTTTTCTTGTAATACGCCACCTGAATGGTAACGCTCATCGCCTCAATGAAATACAGTATGCCTGTTAAAAACAGCAATATAGGCATCTCGCTCATAAACGACAGTGCAACCGCCATTCCGCCAAGAAACATTGAGCCAACGTCGCCCATAAACACCTTAGCAGGATGATGATTCCATATAAGGAAGCCTAAACAACCGCCAAGAAAAGCCGCTGCTGCAACCACATCAAGACTATGTTCGGGCTTTAAAGCCGCAAACAATACCATAAACGCCGCAACAACTGCCGTTACTGATGCAGCGAGTCCGTCAACGCCGTCGGTAAGGTTAACTGCATTTGTAAAGCCGTAGATGAATATCAAGGCTATCGGCCAGAATACAAGCCCGAATCCGCTTGATATGTCAACATATCCCAAGAAAGGCAATCTGGTGTATCTCATTCCGCCCAGATACATAGAATAAAGATACGCTGTTGCAACTATAAGCTGTAATAGTGTTTTTTGCTTTGCTGTAAGACCTAAGTTGCGCTTTTTTACAACCTTGATATAATCGTCCATAAAGCCGATAAGCGCCATTCCCAAAGCCAAAGCGAAGCCTGCAATCAGATAGACAAGCTTCTTTTCGTCTGCGAGTTGACTTAAAATAGAACTATCCTCAAGCAAATATCCAACCAACAGGCTCACAACAGTTGCTAAAACTGTGCCAACGATGAACATAAGTCCACCCATTGTAGGAGTTCCCTGTTTGTTTTTATGCCACTTCGGGCCTATATCAAGTATAGTTTGCCCGAACTTGAGTTTATGCATAAATGGTATTACAACATAACCAAGTAAAAATGTCACTGCCATTGAAATAACTGCAGCGATAATCGGTATAACGACCTTCAAAATCTACACCCCTTATGAAAGCTCAGCAATCGCCCTTTGCACTACTTCCCTTTCATCAAAATGATTTTTTTGCTTACCTATAATCTGATAAGTTTCGTGACCTTTTCCGGCAAGTATTATTATATCATCTTTCTGCGCATTTTGCAGCGCATATTTTATCGCTTCCTCGCGGTTTACTATAACCTTGTAAGGTGTTTTTGTATCTTTCATACCAACGAGTATATCATCTACTATCGCCTGCGGGTCCTCTGTGCGAGGATTATCGCTTGTAACAATACAAAAATCAGATAAGTCCGCAGCCATTTTTCCCATTTTGGGACGCTTTGAGCTATCTCTGTCCCCTCCGCATCCAAACAATGTTACAAGACGTCCTTTTTTAATCTCGTTCATCGTTGAAAGTATGTTTTTGATGCCATCGGGAGTGTGGGCATAGTCAATTATAACTGTAAAGTCCTTGCTGATTTCAACCACTTCTGCTCTGCCCTTGATGCCATAGCACTCAGAGAGATACTGAGCTGTTTTATCAAAGTCAAAGCCGAGTGTAATCAGGCAACTTGCCGCTGCAAGCCCGTTATATACCGAGAATTTTCCAGGTGTCTTGAGCCTTACCCTTGCGATTTTTGTGCTGCTTAACAGTTCAAACACAACGCCGTCGCTGTTATACCTAATGCCCTTGGCAAGATACTCTGCTTGCTGGTCGTTAACCGCATAGGTTGAAAGATGGCACTTAATTCCATCGGTCATCGCCTTTGACCATTCGTCATCACTGTTAACAATCGCTGCCTTAGTCATATCAAAAAGCTTTCTTTTTGCTTCGGCATAGTTCTCAATCGTTAAATGATAGTCGAGGTGGTCCTGTGTAAGATTGGTAAACACACCCGCCTCAAACTCAAGCCCGTATACTCTGTCTTGGTCAAGCGCGTGTGAGGAGACCTCCATTACAACGTACTCACAGCCCTCGTCTACCATCATTTTGAGCACCTTATGAAGCTCATACGCATCAGGGGTAGTATTTTCGGTTGGAATAGCCTTGTCACCTATCAGGTTTTCGATGGTACCGATAAGTCCAACCTTGTGCCCAAACTTCTCAAGCATACTCTTTATAAGCATTGTGGTTGAGGTTTTTCCGTTTGTGCCTGTAACACCAATAAGCTTAAGCTTATCTTTCGGGTTACCGAAGAACGCTGAGCACACCTTTGCGTATGCCTTTTTACTGTCAGACACTAAAACCTGAGAGTCCACTCCAACATTATGCTCTGCTAATATTGCGCAAGCGCCCTTATCGGCTGCGCCTTTTGCAAATTTATGCCCGTCAACAGTTGAGCCGTTGATACAAACAAACAAAACGCCTTCCTTAACCTTGCGTGAATCATTTGTTATATCAACAACCTCAACGTCTGTTGACCCATATGGTAAATTTTCAAGAAGTTGGCTTAATTTCATTGCTTAGTCCCCCAATTAGTCGCTTCCGTTTTCCAATCTGAAGCTAACCGTTATAATAGTTCCTATTTCAACCTCTTCATTTTCTGCATAGTCCTGAGCGTACGCAACTGCACCGCTCGATGAAATTGAATTACCTGAGAACTTTATGTTTAATCCTAAACTGCCTGCAAGCTCGTTAACGGCAGATACTGTCATTCCTGTAAAGTTCGGTACAGTGCGCATTGTAGCGCTCTCTGAGCCTGTGTAAATTACAACTGTTCCGCCCTTTGAAATTGATTGACCCTTAGACGGAACCTGTCTTTCTACGCTGCCACCGTTTCCTACAACGATGCACTTGAGTCCTGCGCCCTCTATTGTTGACTTTGCAGAAGATACGCTCTGCCCAATTACATCAGGTGTGCTCTTATCAAGAGCTGCTATTTCTTCAGCAGTATACTGCGGCTCAACGCCCATATAAGGAAGAATATCAGCCAGAATCTTACCCGCAACAGGGGCTGCAATCGTACCACCATATATATTTCCGCCGTGCGGCTCATCAAGCACAACAAGAACTACAACCTGTGGGTCATACGCAGGAGCAAAGCCGCAAAATGACGCAACACGTGCGGTTTCGTCGCCCGCAAGCTTTTGTGATGTACCTGTTTTTCCTCCAACGTGGTAACCTGCTACATATGCGTTTTTACCTGAACCGCTTACTACAACATTTTCAAGCAAAGAACAAAGTAAGGTTGATGTTTCTTTTGAGATAACCTGTCGCTTTGTTACTGTTTGAACTGATTTTTTAACATTATCGTCGGAATCCTTTATCTCGCTTACAAGATGCGGTTGAACAAGATATCCGCCGTTTATGCCTGCTGATACTGCAGTTATAAGCTGTATCGGTGTTACGTTGAAGCCCTGACCGAATGACTCACTCGCAAGGTCAACTATCGACATTGATGAGCCTTCGTGATAAGTAACGCCACCTACAGGACTCGTTTCACCGGGAAGGTCGATACCAGTCTTAGCAGTCATACCAAAGGCTTGGAAATACTTGAAAAACGGCGTTGTTCCGAGATTTTGACCAATCTGAATGAATGCAGGGTTACAAGAATTAGCAAACGCATCTGCCAGAATCTGTGAGCCGTGACCTGAATGTTTGTGGCAGTTATATCTTGTGCCTGCAATAACGATGTATCCGGGACAGCTGAAGCCGCTTGCAAGTGTAACCGCTTTCTCTTCAATTGCGGCTGAGCCTGTAATTATTTTAAACACAGAGCCTGGCTCATATGTATCAGAAATTGCTTTATTTCTCCACTGCTTCTGTTGTGCCGCTGAGTAAGCTGCACTGTATTCATCGGTGCCCTTAAGCTCCTCAAGCTGCTCTAACGTAGCAGCATCGGTAATGGTAAAAGGTGAATTTAAGTTGTAATCAGGCTTGGTTGCCATAGCATATACCTCACCTGTGTTCGGGTCCATTACTATTACACAACCGCGCTGGGTAACGTTGTTTTCAACAACTGCTTCTTCGAGATATTTCTCTGCAACATATTGTATATACTTATCAATCGTCAGCTTAAGCGAATAACCCGAAACGGCATCAATAACCTTTTCATATGTGAACGGCATATCTGCGCCTGTGGCATTCTTTGCGGCTATTACCCTACCCGCTGTGCCTCTTAGCTGCTCATCGTAATATGCCTCAAGTCCTGCCAAGCCTTGATTATCCGTTCCAACAAAGCCTAAAACTGTTGATGCGAGGCTGTCGTTCGGGTAATAACGCTTTGTTGTTTCATCAAGACCGACGATAGAGCCGAGCTTATTCTCACTTAAAAACTTACGAACTGCCTCCGCCTCTTCATTTTCAATGGCGGTAACAATTTTTTCGTAATAGGTTGATTTTTTTGTTTGACCGAGTATCTTATCGTACTCTACATCCAGAATTTTACTTAATCCCTTAGCTATTGTTTCACGTTCTTCATCAGTTTTGATATCTTGCGGAGTGATGTAAACAGTCCAGGCGGTTGCGCTTGTTGCAAGCGTTTCTCCGTTGCGGTCATACACATCGCCGCGCTTTGCGCTTAAAACTATGTCTTGCAACTGCTGCTGCGCCGCCAAAGCCTTATACTTTTCAGAGTCTATTATCATATACCTGAACAAATTTATAGAAGCTGCGCCGAAAAAGCCCACCGTAATAACCAGAATTATACATATCATTCTGTACCACATAGACTTTGTTGACTTGATTGACATATGCGCATCTCCTTTCTTTAAACTGCGAAATGAGAGTTAAAACTTACTGTCCCAACTCTCATAAAATTCATTATTGCATTATATTGGTAAACAGCCTTTGCTATTACTCTGCATCAGCGGTAACCAGAATTCCGTTCTTAGCAACTTCGGTTTTATCTCCATCGAGAATGTCGATATAGTTTATCTGATAGTTTTCAGCTTTTTTCATACCGAGCTCTGTTGCAGATACTTCCAGATTTTTAAGTGATACGCAGTTTTCTATCTCCATCTCAAGCGCTGTGTTTTCGCTCAGCGCTCTCTCGAGCTTGGTGTCATACTTATCAATCTGGTTTGCAACCTCGTTCACCTGTACTCTGAGATAAATGTTTCCGGCAATCAAGCCAAAAATCATCACAAGCAACAAGGTTGTGGCTGAGAAACGACTGCTTGCAGTCTTGGGTCTTGAGAAACTCTTGCTCTTAGCCTTATTACTTTTTCTCTTACTGTTTATTTCTATAACGTTGTCTGCCTTTTTAGCAGGCATAAACATATCATAGTCGTAAGCGAAGCTATCAACGTAATAATTAGCCATTTTTAATTCCTCCAAGATTATAGTTTTTCGACAACCCTTAGTTTCGCACTTCTTACTCTGTAATTGTCGTTAATTTGCTCTGTTGTTGGCTCAATCGGTTTTCTTGTAACCAATCTCACCTTTGGCTTTTTGCCGCACACGCATATCGGAAAATCTTTCGGACAAGTGCAGCCTGTTGCCCACTCGGAAAACCTGTGCTTAACCATTCTGTCTTCTAACGAATGGAATGTGATTATTGAAATTCTACCGCCAACTTTCAAGTGCCCTAACGCTTTGTCAAGGAAAGTTGCCAAGCAGTCGAGTTCACCGTTCACCGCTATCCTTATCGCCTGAAACGTTCTGCGTGACGGGTGTCCGTCTCGTCTGGCGGCCGATGGAACTGCGTTTGCTACAATTTCAGCTAACTCAAGCGTGGTTTCTATCGGTTTTTGCTGGCGCTTATTAACAATCGCATTTGCAATCCTGTAAGCAAACTTTTCATCAGCATATTCTCTGAGTATTCTCGCCAACGTATCAACGTCATAGGTATTAACCACGTCTTTTGCAGATAAGCCCTTTTGACTCATTCTCATATCGAGCGGTGCATCCTGATGATACGAGAAGCCTCTCTCAGCCTTATCAAGCTGATGCGAGGATACGCCTAAGTCTAATAACATTCCATCAACGCTATCAACACCATACTGAGCCAGAGCTTTATCAAACTCGCTGAAATCGGTTTCAACAACCGTTGCATTCTTATATTCCGTCAATCTCTCAGTAGCAACTAAGATTGCATCAGGGTCTTTGTCTAACGAGTACAGATGTCCAGACTTGCCAAGCCTCGATGCTATCAATCTGCTGTGCCCCGCTCCACCTGCAGTGCCGTCTATGTAAATGCCATCAGGCTTTACGTCAAGCAGGTCAACCGCTTCGTTGAGGAGCACTGTTTTATGATTAAACTCCATATTGCTCCCCGTTAGAATAAGTATTTGCTCATAACCGATGCAAATGAGTTAGGTGTCATTGAGGACATCTTGTTCTCCCAAGCATCCTTAGACCATACCTCAATGGTAGTGTTTGTTCCTATGATATATGCGCTTTCCTCAATGCGCGCGTATGTTCTTAAAATAGTAGGTATGAGCACTCTGCCCTGAGCGTCGCACTCGGCATCAGTTGCCATCGGCACGAACTGACGCTGAACTTCAACCTGCTGCATAAGCGGCAAGGCGCTGATTCTGTTCTGGATTTCTTCCCAACGCTCATTAGGATAAATTGACAGGCACTCCTGACCGTCCAGAGGCAAAGCAATATAAAACCGTTCACCTAACCCCTCTCTGAATTTAGCAGGGATAAAGATGCGGCCTTTTTTATCGACATTATGAAGATGTGAGCCTACAAATGCCATAAAACTTACCTCAAACGACTGATTTTAAACCACTTTTCACCACAAAACACCACTTAAGTGTTCTTGCAATGTCATTATAATACTATTTTGCTGTTTTTTCAATATAAAAAAGGCAAAAATCGCGTTGTAAAAACGCTGATTTTTGCCTCGCTCTCTAAAACACAATATATTGTGTGTTGGTAGTACAAAATACGCAAATTGTTGATTTTTGTTGAGAAAATATATAAAAATGCACATAAGAACATTTGTTCTTATGTGCATTTTTACTAAAAACTATTTAATTTTGCGCTGTTTACAATTTGCCGTTTAAAAGCAACTAAACAATTACTCCTGCTCTGCTCTCTGAGGCTGCTGCGGTCTGAGAGATGCACGGGTGCTTCTAACCTCTGCCAAGTTAGCGGTGAGGCCTTCGTCTGCACGGCGCATAATCTCCTCAACGAAATCCTGAGCTGCCTTTCTCATCTCGCGGCTCTTTGCCTGAGCCTGAGCAACGATTTCATTTGCACGCTGCTGAGCGAGCTTAGTAATCTCCTCTTGTGCAACAAGAGCCTTTGCACGCTCTTCAGCGTTGCGAATGGTGGTCTCAGCATCACGCTTTGCATTGTTGATGATATCCATTCTGTCAGCAACAATGCCTCTTGCCTGCTTGATTTCCTGAGGCATATTCAGGCGCATATCGTCGATAAGGATTTTAACCTTTTCGAGTTCAACAACCGTACGTCCGCCCGGGAATCTCATTCCCTTATCAAGCAATTCATCAAGCTGGTCCAGCAATTCTTCCATGTTCATAGTTAATCTTCCTTTCTGCTTAACCTATCTTTTATATAATCATTAATAACCGACGGGACAAATTCTGATATATCTGCCCCTTTTCCCGCCAGCAATTTTACAAGACTGGAGTTAAGAAACATATTCTCTGCAGACGTTGTCAAAAACACCGTATCTGCGTCAGGATTAAGCTTCTTATTTGTAAGAGCCATCTGAAACTCATATTCAAAGTCAGACACAGCCCTTAATCCCTTAACAATAGCTTTAGCTCCGACACGCTTCACATATTCTGCAAGAAGCTCGTCCGAAGCATCAACTATAACATTTTCAAGTCCGGCATCACGCACAACCTGCTCAATCATTTCAACCCGCTCTGCGAGTGTGAACAACGGCTTTTTCGCATCGTTGCACATTACAACTACAACAACCCGTTCAAACAACTTCGATGCTCTGGATATTATGTCCAGATGGCCGTATGTGATAGGGTCAAAGCTACCCGGACAGACAGCGATAACTTTATTCATTTCATCAGTCCTCTTTACGATAGACGGTAAATGCCAACTTGCCGAAACGGTGCTGCTTGCCTTTAACAAAGCCACCCACCTCATCAGGCAGTTCATCATCAACCGGATGCTCACACACAATTACGCCGTAATCGCTCATTACCTCAGGCAGCACGTTAAGCGCCTTTTGCAACAGACCGGTTGAATACGGAGGGTCAAGAAAAGCAACATCAAACTCCTCGCCTGTTTGCCTTAAGAAGCTGACAGCGTCAGTGCAAAACACCTTTGCCGATTCACTCAAGCCAACCGCTTGCAAATTGTCTTTAACAATCGCAACCGATGCCTTTGAGGAATCAATAAAATGCGCGCTAACCGCTCCCCTGCTCAGAGCCTCTATGCCAAGCTGACCTGAGCCCGCAAACAAATCCAAAACCCGTCTGCCCTCAATGCAAAACTGAAGACAATTAAACATCGACTCCTTAACCTTATCTGAAGTGGGGCGCACATCCGTCCCTGTCAATGTTTTCAATCGTCTGCCTCGTGCAAGACCGGTTATGACTCTCATTCTATTACCTCTCAGTTCATTATCACATTAAAGCAAGCCTTTTGTCAACCACAAAATATACATTTCGTTAATTTTCGCAAAAGTTAAATGACATATATGTATAAAAAGTATATCTATGTCAACAATACACTTAGACAACAGTTCATTAAACCTTGCGTTTGCAATCTGTTGTCAGGTCGGGATGGGCAATAGCCTATCCCGACTTTGTTTTTATTCAAAGCTAAGCTGTTCGCCTCTCTCCTCCGCAGAAAGCGTCTGACCTGCTGACGGCAAAGTTCTTGGGCGGTATCTGTGCGGCTTTGCAAGCATTCCCTCTTTATACTTCTCTGCGCTTACAACAGTTTGACTGCGCTTTTGCGTCATAACCATAACGCCCTGCGTATCCTTTGTGGACTTTGCGGTAATAAGCGCAGTTGGTAATATCATCATTCTGCCGTTAGAGGACTTAATCAAGTACTCGCATTCCTCAGGCGCATAAGCAAATGAGGCTATTTCAAATTTATCGCAGCAAGCCTTTATCAGCTTTTTACGGTTTGTCTTTGTCTTGTATGCATCCATACTTACCTTTGCAACTCGACCGTTAACCATAAAGAAGAGCATATTACCTCTATAATCATCTGTAACCGCCATAAATCTGGGCAGCTCGTCAGGCTCCATTCCAAGCTTTGATGCTACAAAATCGCCCAGCAGCGATGTTTTAGAATCCTCAAACTCATTTGCATACGTCTTGTAAACCTGAGATTTGTTCGTAAAGAACAGCAAGTGAGCGTTGTTGTGCGACTCAATCTCCTGAACGATTTCGTCGCCCTCTTTGAGCTTATGCTCGCCGCTCATTCTAAGCGACTGAGGTGTTATCTTCTTGAAATAACCGTCATGTGTGAAGAACAGGGTTACAGGATAGTCAGGTGCGTTTTCCTCAACCACTGCGTCATCCTCGCTGACATCGTATAGAATTTCTGTCTTTCTCGGCTGACCATACTTCTTTATTATTTCCTTAAGCTCACCAATAATTACCTTGTGAATTTTCCTTTTACTGCTAAGGATATCCTCATATTCGCTTATTTTCTTTTCAAGGTCATCAATATCCTTCAAACGATTGAGAATATACTCCCTGTTCAAATGCCTGAGCTTAATCTCTGCCACATACTCAGCTTGAGTCTGGTCGATTCCAAAGCCAATCATAAGATTGGGAACAACCTCACGCTCCTCGTCGGTTTCTCTTACGATTTTGATTGCCTTGTCTATATCAAGCAAAATCTTCGACAAGCCTTTAAGCAAGTGCAGCTTAGACTTTGCTTTTTCAAGATTATAACAGTATCTTCTTCTAACGCACTCTGTTCTGAAAGCCGACCACTCATCAAGTATTTCCTTAATGCCCAAAACGTAAGGCGAGCCACCAACAAGAATGTTGAAGTTGCACGGGAACGAATCCTCAAGCGGTGTGGACTTGAAAAGACGTTTCATCAGATTATCGGGGTCCACGCCTCGTTTAAGGTCAATAGTTATCTTAAGTCCGCCAAGGTCTGTTTCGTTTCTAACATCGCTAATCTCGTTAAGCTTCTTTGCCTTAACAAGCTCGATAATCTTTTCAATAATCTGCTCACAGGTTGTTGTGGGCGGAATTTCAGTGATATCGATACAGTTTTGCTGCTTATCATAGGTGTAAACAGAGCGCACCTTGAAGCTGCCTGTACCTGTATTGTAGATTGACTCTATCTCGTCCTTATTATATATAAGCTTTCCGCCGCCTGCAAAGTCAGGAGCAAGTAAGGTTTCTGATAGGTCGCAATCCTTATCGTTAAGATATGCTATTTCCGTTTCACATACTTCCGTAAGATTGAAAGAACAAATGTTTGATGCCATACCAACAGCTATTCCCTTGTTTGAGTTGACCAAAACGCTCGGGAAAGTTACAGGAAAGAGCACAGGCTCTTTCATTGTTGCATCGTAGTTATCAACAAAGTCGACTGTATCACAGTCTATGTCTCTGAAAAGCTCTGCCGCTATGCTATCAAGCTTTGCCTCTGTATAACGCGGAGCGGCGCAACGCATATCCCTTGAATACGCCTTACCAAACGAGCCTTTTGAGTCAATAAATGCGTGCAAAAGCGCCTCGTGACCTTTTGACAGTCTAACCATTGTGTCGTAAATCGCTTGGTCTCCGTGCGGGTTTAACTGCATTGTTGCGCCGACTATGTTTGCCGACTTAACACGATTCGAGTTTAAAAGCCCCATCTTATACATGGTGTAAAGCAATTTGCGGTGAGAAGGCTTGAAACCGTCTATCTCAGGTATAGCTCTGGATATGATAACGCTCATCGCATAGGGCATATAGTTTTTCTCAAGCGTTTCTACAATGGGCTGCTCTACTATTGTGCCCGCTCCTGCAATATAAGCGTTTTCTGCTGCGGGATTAACCTTTACAGAGCTTGTCTTTTTCTTGTTTCTTGGAGCCATTTTTGCTTCTCCTTATCAGCTAATATCAGCTTCGTCAATATACTTGCTGCCGTTTTCAGCAATGAATTCCTTACGTCCTGCAAGGTTATTGCCAAGCAACAAATCAAACATTTCACTCGTTCTTTGTGCGTCCTCAGGCATAATCTTAATCAGTCTTCTCGATGCGGGATTCATCGTTGTGAGATTCATCATTTCAGGCTGGTTTTCGCCCAGTCCCTTTGAGCGCTGAAGCGTATACTTCTGCTCGCCGATTTTCTCAAGTATTTCACGCTTTTCCATCTCATCGTAGGCAAAATAAACCTTGTCCTTTGTTGTGATTTCGAAAAGCGGTGTTTCTGCAATAAACACCTTGCCCGCTTGTATCAGGGTTGGCATCAATCTGTATATTACAGTCAGTATCAGGGTGCGAATCTGGAAGCCGTCCTCATCGGCATCGGTGCAGATTATAACCTTATTCCATCTAAGGTTGTCCAGACTGAAGGTAGACACATCCTTGTTAGACTTCGTCTTTACTTCAACGCCGCAACCGAGCACTTTAATAAGGTCAACTATAATCTCGCTTTTGAATATCTTATCATACTCAGCTTTTAAGCAGTTGAGTATCTTACCTCTGACGGGAATAACCGCCTGAAACTCTGCATCACGAGCGAGAATACAAGAGCCCATAGCCGAGTCGCCCTCTACTATAAAGACCTCTCTTCTATCCACATCTTTTGTGCGGCAGTCAACAAACTTCTGCACCCTGTTTGCAAGGTCATTCTTAGTTTGCAAGGTATTCTTAATATTCAGCCGCTCTTTTTCCGACTTTTCTCTGCTGCGCTTATTTATTAACACCTGCTCAGCAATCTTATCTGCTTCCGCCTTGTTCTCTATGAAGTAAACCTCAAGCTGACGCTTGAAAAAGTCGGTCATTGCATCTTGGATAAACTTGTTGGTTATTGATTTTTTTGTCTGGTTTTCGTATGACGTTTGTGTTGAAAAAGAGGATATAACTATATTAAGACACTCTTCAATATCATTAAACGTTATCTTGCTTTCGTTTTTAGTATACTTGCCTGTCTGCTTAATATAAGCATCTATCTGATTAACAAAAGCGTTTCTTACCGCCTTGTCGGGCGCACCGCCGTGCTCAAGAAAGCTGGAGTTGTGGTAATACTCCTTCATCTGCGTTTTGTTAGAGAAGCAGCAAGCGATATTTATTTTTAATTTATAATCATTTAAGTCAGCTCTGTCACGGCCTACCCTCTCAACCGACCAAGTCTGAATACTTGTAAGAGCATCTAATCCTGTATGCTCTGCAAGGTAGTCTGAGATACCATTATCATATTTGTACTCGCTCGTTTCAAATGAATGGCCAACCTGATTTCTTACAACAAACTTTATACCGGGATTTACAACCGATTGGCGCTTGATTGTATCGTGATAATAGGATACAGGAATATCTATATCGGTGAAAACCTTTATGTCAGGCTTCCATCTGATACGTGTTCCTGTGGCTTTACCTGTGTATGCTTCCTTTTTCAAGCCGCCTATATTCTGTCCGCGCTCAAAGTGCAAGGTGTACACATAGCCGTCACGCTTTATCTCAACGTCCATATACTCAGCCGCATACTGCGTTGCACAAAGGCCCAAGCCGTTGAGTCCTAATGAATACTCATAGCTTTCACCTGAGTTATTGTTATACTTACTGCCTGCGTACATTTCGCAAAAAACCAATTCCCAGTTGTACTGATTGGTCTTAGGGTTTAGGTCAACGGGAATACCTCTGCCGAAATCCTCAACCTCTACCGACATATCGGAGTATCTGGTAACAATTATTTTGTTACCAAAGCCTTCTCTTGCCTCATCAATAGAGTTTGATACTATCTCGAAAACAGAATGCTCACAGCCTTCAAGTCCGTCCGAACCGAATATAACTCCGGGACGCTTGCGAACGCGGTCTGCTCCCTCAAGTTTTGTTATACTTTCATTACCGTATTCCGTATGCTTCTTAGCCATAACAAGCCTCTTTTTCATAATATTACATTATATAATTTACACCATATATTGGGGTTATGTCAAGTCACGACAACATTTTCTGTAAATTTATATGTCAAAAAATAAAATTACTTTATCCGTTTTAAGAGCAAACAATAATAACGAAAACTTAAAAAGGAGGAAAATATGAATAAAAAGTTTTTATGCTTACTTGTTTTACCCTTTCTGTGCGCTTGCACAACGTCTACTGACACCACTTCAGTCCTGCCCAACACCGCTGTGACGGCAAACGAAAACTATTCCTATGCCGACTCGCTCAGCAACAAAAAGTTAGGCTGGGGTCAAGGCTATAACTGCAATGAAAAAAATCAACCTATATCCTGTGTTGAGTATAACGCAAAATACGGCAAGTATTCCGCAAAATTTTTATCAGAAAATTCAAAGTCCATTGCCCTTACCTTTGACGAGGGCTATGAAAACGGCTACACCGCACAAATTCTTGATGTGCTCAAAGACAAAAAAGTAAAAGCCGTATTCTTTGTTACGTATGATTATGTAAGCAGAAATCCTGAGCTTGTGCAGAGAATGATTGATGAAGGGCACGTTGTAGGCAATCACACGTGGAGTCATCCCTCAATGCCCGACAAGTCAAGTGCAGACGTAGTGCAAGAAATATCAAAATTGCACAACTATATCAAGGAAAATTTCAACTACTCGATGACGCTTTTCAGAGCTCCCAGAGGCGAGTTCTCCGAGCGCACACTTGAGCTGACCAAATCCTTAGGTTATACCTCTGTGTTCTGGAGCTTTGCGTACTACGACTACAACGTAAACGACCAGCCCGAAAACGCAAAAGCGTTGAAAAGAATCACCTCTGCGGCGCACGAGGGCGCAATTTACCTCTTGCACGCCGTTTCAAAAACAAACACCGAAGTACTGCCCGACGTTATCGACACGCTAAGACAAAACGGCTACACTTTTTCAGTATCGCAATTATAAACCGTTCCCTCTCGGCATATATTTGCTGTGAAACAAAAAAGGGGGCGTTAGCTTGGTTATACACTTAAAAAAGAGGCTGATTGCCATCACAGCTTGTATTGCTATTATACTTTCGGTAACAGTTGCGGCAACTCAATCAGCGCCTGAATATATCAATATGCCAGTTATATTATACCATCATCTCTCAAACAGGCAGAGCGATTTGGGGCCTTATGTTATATCCCCAAAGCAATTTGAAGCCGATATTGACTATATTCTTAGCAAAGGCTACACACCCATAACAACAGTGCAGTTAGAAGAGTATGTGACAGGCAACGGCAAACTGCCCAAAAAGCCCATAATGATAACGTTTGATGACGGTCACGAAAGCTTTTACGCTTATGCATTTGACATACTTAAAAAGCATAAAATTTCTGCCGTTTTATCTGTGGTGGGCAAGTATACCGACTACTATTCCGAAAATATCGACTACAACGTAAACTATTCAAACGTAACGTGGGAACAGATTGCCGAAATGAGCAGCAGCGGCTTTGTTGAAATCGGCAATCATACATACGATATGCATAGCCTTTCTCCCAGAAAAGGCTGCAAAAAAATGCAAGGCGAAAGCGATGCAGACTACAGAAAAACGCTTAAATCAGATATATCCAAGACGCAGCAAAAAATCAACAAATACACCGCATCAAACTGCAAAATTTTCACTTATCCATTTGGCGCTTACAGCAGTCAGACAACCGACGTCGTAGGTGAAATGGGATTCACAATAACCTTCGGCTGTCACGAAAAAGTGAACAGGATTACCAAGTCCGATTTGTCCTGTCTTAAGATGATAAAACGCTTTAATCGACCGAGCGGAAAAACAAGTTATGAATTTTTTAAAAATATTCTTGAATAATTTAAAAAAACTGTTTCTTTTTTGTCGAATATAATGTATAATAGATTGTCGGTTTGTTTTTGACCGAAAAAATCTATTTGATTGGTAGGCAGTAAAATGATTAAAGCTATTGTAGGTGCTAACTGGGGAGACGAAGGTAAAGGTAAAATTACCGATATGCTCGCAACTGACTCTGACATTGTTGTTCGCTTTCAAGGCGGCGCAAATGCAGGCCACACCATTAAAAACAGTTACGGCAAATTCGCTTTGCATATGATGCCGTCGGGCGCTTTTTGCCAGAATGTAACAAACATTATCGGTAACGGTGTTGCGCTTAGCATTCCAAATCTCAAAAAAGAATACGAAATGCTTGTTGAAAGCGGTGTTCCTGCTCCGAATCTTTTGATTTCTGACAGGGCGCAGATGGTTATGCCTTATCATATTCTGTTTGACGAATATGAGGAAGACCGCTTGTCAGGCCGCAGCTTCGGTTCTACTAAGTCGGGTATTGCACCCTTCTATTCAGATAAATATGCTAAAATCGGATTTCAGGTTTGCGAGCTCTTTGACGAGGTTGCACTCAAGGACAAGCTCGTGCGTGTGCTCGAAACCAAAAATGTTTTGGTTGAGCATCTCTATCACAAGCCTAAACTTGATGCTGATGAGATTTTCGCTACTCTGCTTGAGTGGAAAAAATGGGTTGCGCCTTTTGTTGCAAACACTCACAAGATTTTAATCGATGCTGTTAAAGATAATAAAACAATATTGCTCGAAGGTCAGCTCGGCTCGCTCAAAGACCCTGACCACGGCATTTATCCTATGGTTACTTCGTCCTCTACCCTTTCGGGCTACGGCACTATCGGCGCAGGTGTGCCCGCAAGAGAAATCAAAGAGGTTATCACTGTTGTTAAGTCTTATTCAAGTGCTGTTGGTGCAGGCGCATTCGTTTCTGAAATTTTCGGCGAAGATGCAAAGCAGATGCGTGATAACGGCGCAGACGGCGGTGAATACGGCGCTACTACAGGCCGTCCCAGAAGAATGGGCTGGTTTGACGTTGTTGCAACTAAGTACGGCTGTGAATGTCAGGCTACAACTCAGGTTGTGCTCACCATTCTCGATGCGCTTGGATATCTCGACGAGATTCCCGTTTGCGTTGCTTACGAGATTGACGGCA
Source organism: Acutalibacteraceae bacterium (assembly GCA_045579085.1). Lineage (GTDB taxonomy): Bacteria > Bacillota > Clostridia > Oscillospirales > Acutalibacteraceae > RGIG2206. The sequence continues at coordinate 53,705 of JAZNLO010000019.1, read as the reverse complement.
AAATCACAACTGACTTCCCTGTTACGCCAGACCTTGAAAAAGCAAAGCCTGTTCTTGAGGTACTGCCCGGTTGGAAGTGCGATATCAGCGGCATAAGAAAGTATGAAGACCTGCCCGAAAATGCTCGCCGTTACGTTGAGTTCATTGAAGAAAAAATCGGATTTAAGATTACAATGGTTTCAAACGGTCCCGGCAGAGACGACATTATTTTCAGATAAAATCAAGCCTGTGGTAATAACCACAGGCTTTTTTCTTTGCTCTGTCAAAATCAAGCAAAACTTGTCGACTGAAAAAATATATTAGAAGTATTTTGAGAGCAGCCTCAGGCAATAATTCTATTGGAATTATTTGTGGAGGTGAGCTCTTTGCAATATAGCAAGGTTGAGATATGTGGTGTTAACACCTCACTGCTTAAGGTTTTGTCTGAAGATGAAAAAGAGGAACTGCTCATAAAGTCAAAGCAAGGAAATCGTGCCGCCAGGGACAAGCTCGTCGAGGGTAACCTAAAGCTCGTTTTAAGTGTGGTGCAACGCTTCACGGGCAGAGGTGAGAATCCCGACGATTTGTTTCAGGTTGGCTGTATCGGGCTTATCAAATCAATAGACAACTTTGATATGTCGCACCAAGTCAGGTTTTCAACCTATGCAGTGCCGATGATAATTGGTGAAATAAGGCGTTATCTCAGGGATAACAACTCTTTGCGTGTTTCACGCTCTATCAAGGATGCAGCCTATCGCGTGATGCAAGCCAAAGAAAAACTGACCGCAAAGCTTCAGCGTGACCCAAGCATTGAAGAAATAGCCGCTGAGCTTGAAATGGAAAAAGAAGACGTTGTAATGGCGCTTGAGAGCATCGTTGAGCCGCTCTCGCTCAGCGAGCCAATATATTCCGACGGCGGCGACACAATCTTTGTTATGGACCAAATCGGCGACAATAACGATGACAAGAACTGGCTTGATGAAATTTCGTTCAGGCAGTCAATCAAAGATTTATCGGAAAGAGAACGTTCTATTCTTGCAATGCGGTTTTTAAAGGGTAAAACCCAGATGGAAGTTGCAAACGACATAGGCATTTCTCAAGCACAAGTGAGCCGACTTGAAAAAGGCGCGCTTGACAAAATCAAAAAAAGCTTTTAGTCCAAACTTAAAAGCAGCTGCAAACCAATCGGTTACAGCTGCTTTTATTTTATCTTATAAACAAGTTTTCTGTTTCATTTTTCTTAGGTCTTTCCATAAGGTTTCTCAACGCTTCCTCAGGCTTTACCTTTGAACTCAAAATCTTATAGCATTGGGTGCAAATCGGCATATCAACGTTATACTTCTTTGCCAAATCATAGCTGATAGCACAAGCGTGATATCCCTCAACCATCATACCTATCCTATCAATAGCTTCCAACGGGTCAACACCCTCGCCAATCAGTATACCGTATCTTCTGTTGCGGCTGTGCATAGACATACAGGTAACGATAAGGTCACCTATTCCCGTAAGTCCCGAGAAAGTTTCCGCTCTGGCACCCATTGCAACACCAAGTCGAGCAATCTCTGAAAGTCCTCTGGTCATGAGCGCCGCTTTTGTGTTATCACCAAGCTTCAGTCCGTCGCAAATGCCTGCGCTGAGCGCAATAACATTTTTCAGCGCACCGCCAACCTCAACGCCGATAACATCATCGTTTGTGTAAACCCTGAGCGCAGAGCACGAAAAAGCCTCTTGCACTAAAGCCGCCGCCTCTGCATCGGTTGATGCTGACACGATGGACGTGGGCACCGAGCGCGCAACCTCTTCTGCGTGTGACGGTCCTGATAGAACCACAACTCTGACTCTTGGCAACTCATCGGCGATTACCTCAGACATACATTTAAGCGTATCTTTTTCAAAACCCTTAGACACGTTGACAACTACAGTGTTATCCTTAACTAAATCAGCAATACTGTGTGCCGTCTGGCGTATAGCAAAGCTTGGTACAGCCAGAACAACGATGTCGCTTTCTTTGACCACGCTAATATCGTTAGTTATATTGATGCTCTCTGGTATATAAATGCCCTTGAGCAATTTTTCGTTACAGCGTTCACGCCTAAGAAGGTCAACTTCGTCCTGAAACACCGACCATAGACTAACCTTATGTCCGTTATTAGCCAGCGTGCAGGCGAGCGCTATTCCCCATCCGCCTGAACCTAATACCGATATAACGCTCATCAAAATCTCTCCTAATGTTTGGATTTAAGCATCTTCTCTTCGCCTTTGTGCAAACGGATAATATTATCCTTGTGCTTAATTATTACTATTGATGCCAAAACAGCGGCAAGCGCTGTTGTATAAAGTTGCATTACTATGCCTAAAGATGCTGAAAATATAAAGTTATATACAATCCACTCAAACGCACCCATTATTGATGCTACCGATACAATTTTAGTTATGGCTACAAGCACCAAAAACGTGAGCAAAACAAATGTTGCCGCCTGCCAGTTGATGCAATAGAGCATACCAATGGCAGTCGCCACGCCCTTTCCGCCTTTAAACTGGAAGAACAAAGGGAAAACGTGACCAAGCAAGGCAAAAATTGAGCACATACACATAATGTAAAACGGCGATAAAAACTCGCTTATCTGTGCGCTGTGTTCAGCGTAATACGGCTCGATTATCAAATATCTTGTCAAAAGCACACCTAAAGCGCCTTTAACAGCGTCGCCGACAAAGGTTATCACACCGGGCAAAACACCAACCGTTCTTATAACGTTTGTCATACCCGCGTTGCCACTGCCGTAATCTCTTACATCACGATTTGCGACTAACTTTGATACAATAACAGCAAAATTTACGCTTCCAAGCAGATAGCATATTACAAAGGATAATAATACCCACGCGCAATATCCAAACATTATTTGCCTTCTCCTCTTTCCCGAATTATAAACCTTACAGGCGTTCCTTCCAATCCAAAGGTTGAACGTATTTGATTTTCAATATAACGCTGATACGAATAATGGAACAAATCCGCCCTGTTGCAAAAGCAGACAAATGTTGGCGGCTTTGTGGACGGCTGAGTAATATAGTATATTCTCAAGCGTCTGCCCTTATCTGTCGGGGGCTGAACACGAGCCGTTGCATCCGCAAGCAAGTCGTTAAGCATACCTGTGGATATGCGCATTGTGTTTTGCGAATGGACAAATTTTATAAGCTCAAAAAGTCGGTCAACTCGCTGACCTGTTTTAGCCGATATGAAAATTATAGGCGCATATGACATAAACGCAAAATCGTTCATCAGGCTTTTTCTGTATGAATCCATTGTTTTGCCGGTTTTTTCAACAGCGTCCCACTTGTTAACAGCAATGATACAGCCGCAACCTGCCTCCAACGCCAAGCCTGCAACCTTCGAATCCTGCTCTGTAAAGCCCTCAACAGCATCTATCATAATAACGCAAACATCAGCTCGCTCAACAGCCATCTGTGCTCTTAAGTTGCTAAAATGCTCTATCTGCTCTGTTACACGGCTTTTTCTCCTGAGACCTGCTGTGTCAATAAAATTAAACTTGCCGTATTTATTATCAATATGCGTATCAATCGCATCTCTGGTTGTGCCTGCTATATTGCTTACAATAACTCGGTTTTCGCCGGAAATCGCATTAACAAGCGAGGATTTGCCAACATTTGGTTTGCCGATAACGGCAACGTTGATGCGGTCCTCCTCTTCTTCCTGTTCAACGTCATCGAGGTGTTCAAACACAGCATCAAGCAAATCGCCTGTACCGTGTCCGTGAACAGATGAAACGGCAATCGGGTCACCCAGTCCAAGATTGTAAAACTCGTAAAACTCCATCGGCACTTTGCCTATGCCATCGCACTTGTTTACACAAAGCACAATTGGCTTACCACTCTTTTGCAGCATAGCGGCAACCTCTGCATCCGTTGCAACAACGCCGCTTTTTATATCGGTAACAAGCACGATAACCTCTGCAGTTTCTATGGCAAGCTCAGCCTGACGGCGCATCTGCGATAGAATAATATCATCACTGTAAGGCTCTATTCCGCCTGTATCAACAAGCATTATTTTACGGTTTTTCCACTCACAGTCACCGTAAATACGGTCACGTGTAACGCCCGGCGTATCGTCAACAATCGACAGCCGACGGCCTATTAACTTATTAAAAAGTGTAGATTTGCCAACGTTTGGTCGGCCAACTATAGCAACTATCGGTTTTGCCATTGTAATCTCTCTTTCAATTATTCTCCCAAAATTGAGTTAAGCAACTCATATCCGTCGTTTTGACAGATTCGCACCTTAACTCCAAGCTCTCGCTCAATGTCCTCTACCGATGTATCATCGAGCATAATGTCTGACTCACTGCGGAACATCGAGGCAGGCAAAAGCAGCTCATCACCTAAGGCTTTGCCCTTGAGCTGATTTATCAAGTCTTGCCCAACTATCAATCCGCTTACGTTAATATCGTGGCCAAAAAAGTCGTTTTTGACACCGATTACATCACATTTTAAATTATGCCATTTTTGCTTTGCGGTGTCAACCATTTCATTCATAACAGGCTCGAAGCCCGTTCCTGTGGCAATGGTTACGTGTCGGTTTATTTCACTTTGTTCCTCGCTTTCAACCGCTGCAAAAAATTCGCTTTTCATAAGCGTACACATTCCTACCCCGTTTTCAAGCTGAGCAAAGTCACCGTAAAATTCTCTTTCGGGCAACGGCCTTTTTGATTTGAGGTAAAACTCGTCACTGGCATAGACTATTCTGTCGCCGAACTTTTTCTCGCATATATCGCCGAACTCATCAATCAAATCTATTGTTTGCGCCGCACTATTTGCGTCAAATTCGCTTAACTTGTCAAGCCCGTCACGATACTTTGTGATGCCAACAGGCACCACAGCTACGCTCTGAACTGCAGGACAAAGCGCTGTTAAATCAGCAAGGCTTCTTCTCAGCTCATCACCATCGTTGAGTCCAGGACAAAGCACAATCTGACAATTAAGCTTTGTTCCCGCCTGAGCAAGTTTGTACATTATATCGAGTGACTGGCCTGCGTTTTTGTTTTTCATCATTTTAACACGCAGTTCAGGATTTGTTGTGTGAACGGAGATATTTATCGGGCTTATGTGCATCTTTATTATGCGCTCAACCTCGTGCTCGGTTATGTTTGTGAGGGTTATATAGTTGCCAAACAAAAACGACATTCTTGAATCGTCGTCTTTAAAATACAGGCTGCTCCTGAGTCCTTTCGGCAACTGGTCAATAAAGCAGAAAACGCACTTATTCTTGCAATGATGCTGCTCATCCATCAGATATGTTTCGAATTCAAGTCCGATATCGGCAAACTCGTCTTTTTTTATTTTAACCTCAAACGTCTTGCCGTCACGCATAATATCGAGCGACAGCTTCTTATTCATAATATAAAACCTGTAATCAAGCACGTCTTGTATCTCGTTTGAGTTGATTTTTAAAAGCAAATCGCCTTTTTTTAACCCTTTTTTATAAGCCTTTGAGCCGTGCTCAACCGAGCTTATCATCACCGACACATATCTCACCTCTTTATAAACAAATATCCCCACGGCATGCGTGGGGATACTCATCACACTGTTAATAAAAGACCTTAGGCCTCTTTAACGATAACCTGTCTGCCGTTGTAGTAACCGCAACTCTGACATACTCTGTGAGGACGCTTGTACTCGTTGCACTGGGGGCATCTTACGAGCTCAGGTGCCTCCATCTTCCATACGTTAGAACGTCTCTTATTCTTTCTTGCCTTAGATGTTTTTCTCTTCGGTACCGCCATCGTCAGCACCTCCTTGCAGTATAATTAAAATTTTTAACTTAATCAAAAAACGATTTCAGCGCCTGCGCAAACGGATTATCTTCAACATCCGAGCACGCGCATTTACCGTTGTTAAGGTCGGCACCGCAATTACTACACAAGCCTTTGCAATCCTCCTTGCAAAGATGCTTGGTTGGTAGCGCAAGCAATAAATCGGTGCAAACCAATGAGTCAACCTCTAACTTTCTGCCAACCACAACAGCGTAATCGTCCTTTTCCTCATCTGCAATGTTTTCCGACAGATAATAAAGAACTTCTGCGCTCACACTCTCGCTGCAATCTGTACTGCAACGGTCACACGGCGCGCTATATTCGCACGATACAACACCCTCAAGAGTGATGACGCCCGAACGGTTGTAAACGCTGCCTATGAAGCGGGCAGGCTGACTTAACGGCAGATAACCGCCAATGTCAACTTGACTCATATCAAAGGTAATGTCAAGTGGGAGCTGGTCTATATCGCCTGAAAACAGCGAATGAAGCTCAACCATCACAGACTCCACCCCTTTTCGAACAAAGATTATTATATTATTATTGAAATATTTTGTCAAGTTATTTTTTACATTTTACAACAAAAACAGAGTCGGAGCGTAAAATCTGCGCCGACCCTGTCTGATTAAAGCTTAAAACTTAGATTTTTTTCGCAAATTCAAAAACTCTTGCGGGCAAATCTGCCTCGTCACAAGATACGGTAAACGTAATGTTTATATCCGCTATTGCGCCAAGCTGTGAAAGCTTCTCAATGAAGTCTGCAAACTTATCAGGCTCACGGCCGCCGATTCTCAATGTAGCGTCTACGAAAACATCAGTCATATCGTAATCGCCTGCGCACATACCGGTCAAGAAACCGTAAAGCGCATCGTAATTGTTGATGCCGTATTCATCAGAATCTACAAGTCTTGCTTTATGTGTAAGGTCGTATGTAAGCTTGAGTCCCTTTTCGATACATACAACGTGGCCCTTAGACGCATCAACTGCTGCGTTTACAAGCTCAACGAGGTGCTTAGTCTTTCCGGAACCCTTTTTACCGATAATCAAAGAAATCATAGAAACATCTCCTTTTATATTTATCCGCAAACTGCGGTAAGAAACTTATTTGCCAAGACGCGCCTCAAGCTCTGCCTTGCGGTCTTCATAGCCCTTCTTGCCAAGCAAAGCAAACATATTCTTCTTATAATCCTCAACACCGGGCTGGTTAAACGGATTAACTCCAAGCATATAGCCTGAAATTGCGCAAGCCTTTTCGAAGAAATAGATGAGCTCACCAAGATTGTACTCGTCTGCGCGCTCGATAGATAAAACAAAGTTAGGCACTCCGCCGTCTGTATGTGCGAGGATTGTTCCCTCAAATGCCTTGCTGTTTACGTAAGACATTGTCTTACCAGCGAGGAAGTTGAGTCCGTCGCCGTCGTCGGCTGCTTCCTGAATGGTAACATCCTTGTCCGAGTTCTCAATCTGAACAACAGTTTCGAACATTATACGTGAGCCATCCTGAACATACTGACCAAGTGAGTGAAGGTCTGTTGAGAAAGTTACTGAAGCGGGGAACAAACCCTTATTATCCTTGCCCTCGCTCTCGCCAAACAGCTGCTTAAACCACTCAGCCATCATTGTAAAGCGCGGCTCATAGCTGACAAGTAGTTCCATAATCTTGCCCTTGCGATAGAAAACATTACGCAATGCAGCATACTTATAGCAGTCGTTTGACATATCGCAAACGCTGTACTTCTCTCTTGCTGCGGCGGCGCCTGCCATAAGAGCATCGATATCTGCGCCTGCAACTGCTATCGGAAGCAATCCAACCGCTGTAAGCACAGAGAAACGTCCTCCAACGTCATCAGGAACAACGAAGGTTTCATAACCCTCAGCATCTGCAAGCTCCTTAAGTGTTCCTCTGGCTTTATCGGTGGTGCAATAGATTCTCTCCTTAGCGCCGTCTTTACCATACTGCTTTTCAAGCAAGTCTTTGAACACTCTGAATGCAATTGCAGGCTCTGTGGTTGTGCCTGACTTGGATATAACGTTAACTGAAACGCGCTTACCCTCGCAAATTGACATTACGTCTGCAAGGGCTGAGCCACTGATAGAATTACCAACAAAATAAATGTCAGGCGTGTTTTTCTTAAGATTATTATAGTAAGGTGAGGTTAAAAACTCGATAGCGGCTCTTGCACCAAGATATGAACCGCCGATACCGATAACAATCAGCACGTCTGTGTCGCTTATGATTTTTTCAGCAACCTTTTTAATTCTTGCAAACTCATCTTTATCATAATTTACAGGAAGGTCAAGCCAGCCGATAAAGTCGTTACCGAGACCCTTGCCGCTATGCAACAAAGAATGTGCAGCCGCAACCTGAGGTTCAATACCTGTTAATTCATCAGATTTAATAAAATCAGATGCATACTTGTCAATAAACTTAATTGCCATTTGAACAGATTCCACCTTTGAATATTTTATTTAGTTTATTTTACAACAAAACCGACAACATTGCAACCAAAATTTATGCTTTCTTTTGTAAAAAATACAATAACTTTATTTAATCTTCTACTATAACGGTGTTTGTTGCGAGCCTAAATCAAAAAACAAGCGGCACGCACTGAAATTTTAGTGCATACCGCCTGATATTACAGCCTTTTCTTAAGCCTTACACGCTTATCGCGCGCTTTTCTCGCCTTAACGTTTGCAATAATAGTTAACACTATAAAGCCAACAATCAACAGTCCAAGTACAATTGACACAATCGGGTTTGTAAATATGTTTTCGAAGAAGCTCCATATCCACAGCACAACGCTGCCCTCAACGTCCTCCGATGCCACAAGCTGAACGATTCCTATGGTTTCATTAGCAAATACAACAGATGCCGTGCCGAGCACGTCTCCTTTTTTAACAGGAGCGTTAAAGGTTTCCTTTGCAAGCTCAGGTATGTATTCAATCGTTGACATATCTGCGTCCTTCGGCAAAAGCGCAACTACGGTGTTACCCGCCGAGAGCGTGATATTATCCTTTTCCCACGAATGAGCTATATCTGCAGAAACAGGCACTAACTCCCCTTCCTCAACTATTGTTTTGTAGGTGAAATTGTTGAACGCCCACTTATACAGGCTTTTGGTGGATTCAAACTCGTCGCGCGCATTTTTATCAGCGCATTTTGAAACGATGCAAATATATGTTTCGCCGTCCTTAGTTGCCATTGAAGCAAAGCATCTACCCTCATCGCCGTTGCCCGTTTTACCCATAACCATATATTTATAGTAATAATTCGAGCCTGCCGACAGCATATAATTGGTGTTTACTAATATCCTGTCTGCGCTTGTAAGGTTAGTCGGGGCAACCGTCTGCCTTGATTTTTTCATTATATCTGCCAGATGGTCGATTTCAAACACAGCCTTTGACAGAATATAAAGGTCACTCGCAGTAGTATACTGACCGTTTGCAGCCAGTCCTACAGGGGTAACAAAAGCGGTGTTTTCCATACCGAGTGACTGCGCCCTTGAGTTCATTATTGATACAAACTTATCAACACTGCCGCTAACATAGTCAGCCAGGTAAAGTGCAACGTCGTTATAAGACGAAATGAGCATAAAATGTAAAAGCTGGTCAACAGTTAACTGCTCACCGTCCTTTATATCGCTGACAAGTGCGCCTGTGCCCAAAAGCGAATTTGAAACTGATTTATCAACAGTGACAACTGTGCTTAAATCAGACACGCTCTCATACGTAAGCAACGCAACCATAAGATATGTAAGCGAAGTGGGGAGCATTTTATCATCTGCATTTTTGCTATATAAAACATCGTCCGTATTGGTGTTTACAAGCAAAACGTTTTTAGCCTTGACCTCAAAGGTGGGCGTATATGCCAATGCTGTGAAATTAGATAAAAATATAGTCAATATTAAAACAATGGAAATAATAAAAGTAGTTTTTCTCATTGAAATCTCTCCGAAAATAGTGTAATATAATCTTATATTTTGATTATAACAGATGAAACAACATATTTAAAGTGTTTTTTCGTCACATTTTTCACTTTTTTGGAGGTGAAGGGTTTGGTTTACATAACAGGAGATATGCATGGCGACGAAGACAGGCTCTATGACAAGCAACTTCGCAAGCTCAAGTCGGGCGACACACTTATAATTTGCGGCGATTTTGGTTTCATTTGGGACGGCAGTTCAAGAGAAACAAAAATTCTCGAGGAACTGGGCAGTCGCAAGTACAACGTATGCTTCCTTGACGGCACCCACGAAAATTTTGACAAGCTCTACAGCTATCGCCAGACCGTTTGGAAAGGCGGAAGAGTGCATCGCATCTCAGGCTCCCTGTATCATATGTGCAGAGGTCAAGTTTTCACCATCGAGGGTGTCAGGTACTTTACATTCGGTGGCGGTGAAAGTTACGACAAGGAGATGCGAATTGAACGTAAAACCTGGTGGAAAGAGGAGCTCCCCTCTCCTGACGAAATGATGGAGGGTGTTGAAAATCTTGAAGAAATCAATGGTCAGGTTGACATTGTTCTAACCCACGAGCCGCCGCTGTTAGTTAAAAGCTCTATGCTTATGCGTATGGGTAAAATTGACAGGGTTAACAAGTTAAACGGTTATCTGGAAGAAATAAACCGCTCTTGCAAATTCAAAACCTGGTATTTTGGCTCCATGCACGAGGACAGAGTTATCACACCCGGTCACGTATCGGTGTTCAGCGAGATTTGGCCTGTTGTGCCGTCTGAAATCGGATTATAAAACATAACACACATTTGACGAACAAAGTTTTTACTACGCGTCAAATGTGTGTTTTTTGTTGTAGCTATTTTGTGAGTTTTGATTTTAAGCTTTGATATATTTCAACTATCTTAAATCTCACCACATATTTTTTAGGAGTTGTAACTATTTTTGTGCTCTGCTTATCAAGCGTTGAGCCTATTTGCTTAGTCTGCGATACCGCCGGAATACACATATTAGGATAGCACACGCACCACCAGTTTTTACCCTTCGCATCACCAATCAGGACTCTGAGTGCTGTGTATTCGCCTGCGGGAAGCGTTACCTCCTCGTATTCCCTCGTGGAGAAATCGGATTTTGCCACCTCCACCTTAACGGGCAAGTCGCAGCCGAGCAGTCTTAATTCATCTTCCGCCGCCATTTGAAGCAGCGGCAAATTTCGCTCAGCCCTTTCGACTGCTTCGTCATAGCTATAAATCTGCTCAAACAATTCTCCGCTCTCATTAAGCAGTCTGTCCCTAACCTTAAGCTTAATTTCCTGGTCGTACTTTGAATCGGAGTTTGCCAAAATGTGCAGTCTTAAAACCGAGCCTCTTACAGAATCGCACGATGCATCAAAGCAAGTAAGACTTAGTAATATTGAAAGCACAAGTGCCATTGACATTGCAATATGTATCTTTTTCATAAATAAAAACCGTCCTTTCCTCGCAGGGATTATTGGACGGTTTTTTAATATTTATTCAAAGAATATACTTTTTTCGGTTGGTGCGCAAACATAGCACTCAGTAAACTTTTTAATTTCACTTGCACATTTTTCAGCTACCAACCTATCTTCAAACACGCCGAAAAACGTTGGCCCAGAGCCGCTCACAGTGCAGCTAAGGCAACCGTATTCGTTCATCAATGCTTTAATGCGTTTAGTCAAATCAGTCTGCCAGAGCTGTTCAAAGCAGTTATAAAACAACTTTGCCGCGCCAACTGTATCTGTGCTTGACAGCAGTGAAAGCACCTTGTCGGTTTGGGGATGGGTTGGTTTGTCAAGGCTATCAAACCTTGCAAACATTTCACCTGTTGAGCCCTTTTCACCGCCGTTTGCAAGAACAAAAAAGCAGCTGCGTATGGGCTTTAGCGGCTCTATTTTCTCACCAACACCAGACACGTATGCTGTGCCGCCTACCAGAGCAAACGGAACGTCTGCTCCGAGTGCAAGAGCGGCACTTTCCCTATCACTGCTCTCAAGTGCGACGCAAAGCCGCTCTAAAATGGCAAGTGTTGCAGCAGCATCCGCACTGCCGCCTGCCAGACCGCCGCAAACGGGAATACGCTTTTTGATTGTGATAAAAGCGCCCTTTTTAAGTCCTGTCAGCGAAAAATACAGCTTCGCTGCCTTTGCGGCAAGGTTATCGTCGCCCGACAGCTCGTTGCACTCAACCCATACAGCACCGGTATCATTAAGTTCAACCGTAACATAGTCGCACAAATCAACCGACTGCATTATCATAGAAAGGTCGTGGTAAGAGTCGTCACGAACGCCCTGAATATCAAGTGTAAGATTAAGCTTGGCGCAAACAGATGCCGACAGCTTATTCATATTATTTTATCTCCTTAAGGAACTCGTTTGTTCTTTCAAGTGCCTCCTTAATATGAGCCACCGAATAGCAATAAGAAGCCCTGACAAAGCCCTCTCCGCAAGCGCCGAACGCTGTTCCCGGCACAAGCGCTACCTTTTTGGAATAGAGCAGCTTTTCGCAGAAATCGTTTGATGACAAGCCACTGCTTTTAATGCAAGGAAACGCATAGAAAGCGCCCTTTGGCTCAAAGCAGTCAAGTCCGATTTTTCTGAAGCCGTCAACCATTATTCTGCGACGTGAATCATACTGCACAACCATTTTTTCTATATCAGCATCGCCGTTTCGCAATGCTTCTATTGCTGCGTACTGGGCAGTTGTAGGCGCGCTCATAATTGCAAACTGATGAATCTTGGTCATCTGAGCAATTATCTCAGCAGGGCCGCAAGCGTAGCCCAAACGCCAGCCTGTCATTGAATAAGTTTTAGAGAAGCCATTTATTACAACCGTTCTCTCAGCCATACCCTCAATCGAGGCTACAGAAGTATGCTTTGAGCCGTAAGTAAGCTCTGCATAGATTTCATCAGACAACACCAAAATGTCATTCTTAATAATAACTTCTGCTATGGCCTCAAGCTCTTTTTCATTCATAACTGCGCCCGTTGGGTTGCACGGATAGGGCAAAACGAGCAGTTTTGTCTTATCGGTTATAGCTGCTGAAAGTTCGTCAGCAGTGAGAACAAACTCGTTTTCCGCCTTTGTTTCAACTATTACAGGTGTGCCGCCCGCCATTCTGGTGATAGGCTCATAGCAGACAAAGCTCGGCTGAGGAATGATTACCTCGTCCCCTCTTGCAACGAGCGAACGAATGGCAGCGTCTATAGCCTCACTGCCGCCGACAGTGACCAAAATCTGATTATTGGGATTATACTCAATGCTATATTTACGCTTTACATACGAGGAGATTTCAGAGCGCAATTCCTTAAGCCCGCTATTTGCAGTATAGCGAGTTTTTCTGTCTTCAATAGATTTTATTCCGGCTTGCCTTATATGCCAAGGGGTTGGAAAATCAGGTTCTCCCACACCGAGCGAGATTACATCATCCATGCTCTCTGCGATATCAAAGAATCTTCTTATTCCCGATGGCTCAAGCGCCGTAATTTCAGGGTTTAAAAAACGTGAATAGTCAATCACAGCGAAACCGTCCCTCTATCGTCCGTTTTGTCAAACATCTGGATTCCCATATCCTTATATCTCTTGAGCACAAAATGAGTTGCAGTTGAAGTTACGCCCTCCATTGTAGCAAGATGCTTTGCCACAAACATTGCAATTTCCTGGAATGTTTGTCCGTTTACAACAACGCACAAGTCATATCCGCCTGAAACAAGATATACTGCCTCTACATGCTCAAACTGCGATACACGCTCTGCTATTTCCTCAAAGCCTGCGTCCGCTTGCGGTATTACGTTGAGCTCAATCATAGCTGTTACGTGCACATTGTCCACATTGTCCCAATCTATGAGTGCTTTGTAGCCACGTATTACTCCGCTGCGTTCAAGAGCTTCTACTTCCTTTTTAACTTCACTCTCGTCTGCACCGAGCATAGTTGATAACTCCGTTATGGTGTATCTGGCGTCTTCACTGAGTAATGCCAACAGCTTCTGTTTCATAGTTTTCTCTCCTCTATAACAACTGATACAGCAATAAATAAACTCTGCTGGATACCATTATAGCACACCTCTTGCAACATATTCAATTATTTTTTTATTTATCTATTCCATTTTCATTTTAAATGTGTTATCATACCTCTATAATGCTTTTTTGGAGGTCTGAATTTATTATGAAAGCTGTTATTACTGTTGTAGGCAAGGATATGGTAGGTATTCTCTCAAAGGTTGCCAATCTTTGCGCTGATAAAAACGTTAACATCGCCGATGTTACTCAGACAATTATGCAGGATTACTTCTGTATGATTATGATGTGCGACATCGACAAGATGAATTGTTCATTCTCTGACTTCGTTGACGAAGCAGAAAAAATCGGCAAGGACAATGCCTTGTCCATTCACGTTATGCACGAGGATATTTTCAACTCGATGCACAGAATCTGAGGTGATATCCGATGATTAACACTAAAGACATACTCGAAACTATTGCAATGATTCAGGACGAGCATCTGGATATACGTACTGTTACGATGGGCATCTCCCTGATAGATTGTGTTGACAGTGATATTGACAAGGCTTGCCAAAAGGTTTACGACAAAATTATCAAGTATGCCGAGAATCTGGTAAGCGTATGCAACGATATCGAAAAGCAGTACGGTATTCCGATTATAAACAAACGCATATCTGTAACTCCTATTGCTTTGCTTGCATCCGCCTGTCCTGACGAAAACCCTGTTAAGTTTGCACTTACGCTTGAAAAAGCCGCTCAAAAGGTTGGCGTAAACTTCATCGGCGGATACAGCGCACTCGTTCAAAAGGGCTTCGCTCACGGCGACCTTGCGCTCATCAACAGCATACCTGAGGCGCTCAGCCAGACTGAGCACGTTTGCTCGTCTGTCAATATCGGCTCAACTAAGGCGGGTATAAATATGGATGCTGTCGGCATCATCGGTCACGTGGTTAAAAAGTGCGCTGAGCTCACCGCAGACCGCGACTGCATCGGCGCCGCAAAATTTGTTGTGTTCTGCAACGCTCCCGACGATAATCCGTTTATGGCGGGCGCATTCCACGGCGTTGGCGAGGCTGAATGTGTAATCAACGTGGGCGTTTCTGGTCCCGGTGTTGTACGCGCGGCTCTTGCAAAGCTTGACGATACCGCAAGCATCACTGAGGTTGCAGACCTTATTAAACGCACTGCATTTAAAATCACAAGAATGGGTCAGTTGGTTGCAAAGGAAGCCGCTCAGCGTTTGGGCGTGCCTTTCGGCATTGTTGACCTGTCGCTCGCTCCCACACCCGCTGTTGGCGACTCTGTGGCATACATACTCGAGGAAATGGGACTTGAATCCTGCGGTGCTTGCGGCACCACAGCCGCTCTTGCTCTGCTTAACGACGCTGTTAAAAAAGGCGGAGTTATGGCTTCGTCGCACGTGGGCGGTCTTTCAGGCGCATTTATCCCCGTCACTGAGGATGCAGGTATGATTGCGGCAACCACTAAGGGCGCTTTAACAATCGAAAAGCTTGAGGCAATGACAGCAGTTTGCTCAGTCGGCCTCGATATGATAAATATACCCGGTGACACGCCTGCAGAGGTTATCTCAGGAATTATTGCCGACGAAGCCGCTATCGGTATGGTCAACAGCAAAACCACCGCTGTTAGACTTATCCCCGCTATTGGCAAAAAGGTTGGCGATACGCTGTCCTTTGGTGGACTGCTCGGTAGCGGTCCTGTTATGAAGGTTAGCACCTATTCCCCCGCTAAGTTCATTCATCGCGGCGGCAGACTCCCCGCTCCTTTGCAGAGCCTTAAAAACTAAATTTAAAGGGCATTGATTTGAAATCGATGCCCTTTCTTTTATTTGTTAAAAAGTGCTTGACAATGGTACTTAAACTGTGTTAATATAACTGCGTTCAATATGGGGGTATAGCTCAGCTGGGAGAGCGCTTGAATGGCATTCAAGAGGTCAGCGGTTCGATCCCGCTTATCTCCACCAAAAAGAAACAGCTTGTCTGACAAGACAACCTGTCTCTTTTTTATATAGTTTTATCTGTATTCATGTAATTTCGCTGAATTGCAAGCTCATAAAATGCTTTTGTGCTACGGTTTTCGCCAACAGGTGCCGGAGCATAGTCAGGAAGCCAATTTGTATATTTCTCTGCATAATCATTATAAAGCTTATACTTTATATGCTGAGTAGCTTGTGAATGCAGAACAATATCAAAACAACGCTTAAGATAATCGCTATTATCGTGCAATAACTGCTGCTCGTTTCGAATTGAAATGCAAGCACCGATTTCTGAAAGCACTCCATCAAGAACCACTATATAAGAGTTTGTTTTCTCATCATATTCGCTTTGAAGTTTCTGCTCACACATATAAAATTCGCAGCCGCTTGCAAAGCCCTTGAACACAAGTTTGTATTGACGAACGCTCGGAATCAGCTCTGTATTCCCTCTTGCAGCGCAGATATTAAACTCAGAGCTATTATTCTGCCACTTAAGCTTAAACTCAGTAAATGCACCGTCGCCCGCTTTATAAGCTTCACTTTCACCGTCATCTTCAAACATAGTGAAGTTTCCGTTTGCACCTGCTGCGATAACGATTTCCAGAGCATCACTGCCGCCCAGCGCATTGCCTTCATTTTTATGCTGCTGCATAGGAACAATACCGCCCGCTTTTATAAATAGCGGTATCTGGCTTAGCTTTCTATAACACTCAAAGCTTTGGTCACCGTGATAAACATAACCGTTAAACCAATCTATCCACAACCCCTCAGGTAACCATACATCTGAATATGCAAGACCTGATTCAGCATCTGCCTTACGGGTTATCGGGCACACGATAAGTTGGTCGCCAAACCAATACTGATTTTTAACATTATACGCCTCTCTGCATTCGGGATGCGTATAATACATTGGCATCATAAGCGGAATTTGTTTGCTATAAGAGTGATAATTCATTGTGTAAAGATACGGGAACAATTGATGACGCAGTCGCATAAAATCAGAGATAACTTGTTCATGCTCTGCGCCAAAATTCCAAGGCTCTCTACCTAAAAATGCGTTTGCGCTGCTGTGCAAGCGGAAAATTGGTGAAAAGACGCCGAACTGTACCCATCGGGTATTAAGTTCATCATCACGGTCTCCGCCGCAATGGCCTCCTATATCGTGACTCCACCAACCAAAGCCAATATTGGATGCAGTAACGGTAAAATAAGGCTGAAACTCAAGTGACTCCCACGCAACATAGGCGTCGCCAGAAAAACCGATGGGATAGCGTCCGCTTCCCGTTCCACAAAAACGAGAGAATATCAATCCTCGCTTGCCGTTTCTTTTGGCGGCAAGATAGTGAATGTGATTAACCATCCATAACGGCGATATTATTTCAAGCTCATTTTTAGGTATGCCATATAGATGCGCCCAGTCATAGCTGTTACCTTGCTGCCAATCCATCCACCAAAAATCTACGCCGTCCTTCTCCATCGGAAAATGAAGAATCTCAAAATACGCCTTTAAAAACTCAGGATTAAGGCAATCGAACGGCACCGTCTGCTTGCTTTCAGGGTCTATACCCATTGCTTTGGCCATTTCAGCATATTGGTCTTCCCAATAGCGAACTCCATTAGCCGGATGAAGATTGAGCGAAGTTTTAAGTCCGCGTGCGTGAAGCTCATTTAAAAAGCGTGTTGGATTTGGAAAAAGTTCTTTATCCCAAGTATAGCCTGTCCATCCTTTGCCATAGCCCAAGCTATTCTTTTCTCTAATACTCAATTTTTCCCATAAAGGATAGTCGAGATTGTTTACCAA
Organism: Acutalibacteraceae bacterium; assembly: GCA_045579085.1. Classification (GTDB taxonomy): domain Bacteria; phylum Bacillota; class Clostridia; order Oscillospirales; family Acutalibacteraceae; genus RGIG2206. The sequence continues at coordinate 36,133 of JAZNLO010000019.1, read as the reverse complement.
ATGCCAATCCATATCAATTACGGCAACAGATAACGGAACATCCTTTTTCTTAAAATCGTCCATAAGCTTCAAATAGCTCTCTTCGCTATATCGATGATATCTGCTCCACCAGTTGCCAAGCGCATACGCAGGCAGCATTTGCACCTCTCCTGTTAGGCGACAATAATCGCCCACGCAAGAGATATAATCACGGCCATAACCAAAAAAGTACAAATCAATACTGTCAGACTTTCTGACCTTGAACCAACCCTTAGAGTCAAAAAGCGCGGTAGAGCTATCATCTAACGTGGCATACCCCTCAAGTGAACAAACACCATCATTCAGCTTGCAGGCTCCTGATACCTGGTCGAGCGTGGAAACCGTGCCTCCTAAATTGTGAAGCGCAGTATCCCCGAAGTTCCATCTGGTATAGGGCTTTGTAAGCAAGGTTATATTAAGACTGTCCTCATCAAGTGGCTTCCCCGTTTTATAGCAAAGCGACAAGTGCTCCGTGTCAATACGCAACACGCCGTCGCGCTCCGTCACGTCAAATTCCACATCAGTAAAACTGCGGTTTAAAACCGTCTGCGAAGCCTCATCGTAAAAATCGCCCTGTTCAATGCGGATAAGTCGGCTTGTGATAACCGTAAATCGCACATCGCCGCTAATTATGCACTTTTCTGCTTTTGCAGCAGCGTCTGTAGAGAATTTCAAATACTCAGGCAACATATAATCACGCTCCTTAAGTGGATTATATAGTATAAAGCTATCCAAATCAATACACAGATTTTATAAAATATAAACATTTTTAGAAAATTTTAAAAACCCAAAAATATATTTACTCAGCTTATTGACATCCACTACCACGTGTGATACAGTTACAATACAACAAAAGAATAAACGCAGGCCATCAGGTGCTTTTGGCATCTGTTGTCGGACATACTGCCAGACAGTATTGTTAGACGATAAGGGAATCGCGGTGAGAATCCGCAACAACAGCCATTGCCGTAACTCTTGCTTGTTGTCAAGTCAAGTCGGAATGCTTATCGGTCTGTGACACGTAAAAGTCTCTTGGGCGAATTGGGGAGATGTGTAAAGATTAGGTTAGGGTTTCCCCCTTTCCGACTTGGTATGGCAGGATACCATTGCTTTGCTCACAGTACCCTTTAATTGAAGGGTACTTTTATTTTATCCTTTTGCGAAATTAGAAAGGATTGAGAAAAATGAAAAAAACTATCAAATCAACCATCTCTGTCGTACTTGTAATTGTGTGCCTGTTCACCCTTGCCGCCTGTGGCAACACTGTGGACAAAACAGGTCTTTGGGAGAACGCAACGTATCTTAAGGACACAGAATTTGGCGAAGGCGCAAAAACAGTTGTTGTTGAAGTAAAAGCTGACGAGCAAATCGTTACCTTTACAATTAACACCGATAAGAAAACAGTTGGCGATGCTCTTCTTGAGCACGACCTAATCGACGGCGATGAAAGCGAATACGGTCTTTATGTTAAAGTCGTAAACGGCATAACTGCCGACTATGATGTGGATAAGAGCTACTGGGCATTCTATGTTAATGGCGAATACGCATCCTCAGGCGTAGACACCACTGAAATTGACGAAAGTGCAAAATACCAACTTGCATACACAAAGTAACGCCAAAATGAACAAAGCCAGACGTTCTTTGAGCGCGCAAGAGATTGTCATATTTGCTATGCTTGGCACGCTTATGTTTGTCTCAAAGATTATTATGGAGATATTGCCAAACATTCACCTGCTCGGAATGTTTACAATGGTGTTTACGCTTGTTTTTCGCAAAAAAGCGTTAATACCGATTTACATATATGTGTTGCTTAACGGCGTTTATGGCGGCTTTTCTATTTGGTGGCTCCCCTACCTGTATATATGGACAATTCTATGGGGAATGACTATGCTGTTGCCAAAAAAGATGCCAACGGAGATTGCGCTCTTTGTCTACCCCATCGTTTGCGGGCTGCACGGCTTAGCCTTTGGCACGCTATACGCTCCTGCTCAAGCGTTAATGTTTGGGCTGAATTTTAAGCAAATGATTGCGTGGATTATTGCGGGTTTTACGTTTGATATGATTCACGGGATTGGCAATTTATGTGCAGGCATACTTATTGTTCCGTTATCAGAATTGCTTAGAAAGCTGGTTGCAAAACACATAAGATTAAAATAGAACAAAACCCCGAGTAGAGCATATCGCTCCGCTCGGGGTTTTTATGTTATAAAAGTTTATTTGTTTTTCCTCTCACTGATTTTAAAGCTAAACCAGACAACAAGCTCTATCGGAACTGCGGCAAAAAACAACTGCCAAGGATTGACGTTAATCATAGCAACGTATATAACCGCAAACACGCTGAGCACCAGCAGCATAACTTTGAATCTGTTGTTTTTTCCCTCAAAAAAGACTGAGTTTAAAATAATCCAAGTTGCGCACAGCGCAGGCAAGGCATACACGAATATACGCCAGTCTGGACAGTTGCACAGCCACATTACAACAAAAGCAAGCACAGCTGCCGAAATAATGCCAAACAACGAAACCAGAATTATGAATTTGCCTTTACGATGCTTCTCTCTCCTGATTTCTTCTATTGTCTGCGGCAGGTCCCACTGCTCATTTGATATAAGCATATCGTCAATCTTTACGCCAAACAGCTCAGACATCTGCTTTATAACAAATATATCGGGCACAGACTCCGCTCTCTCCCATTTTGACACTGCCTTATCCGAATAGTTCAGCTTTTCGGCAAGCTCAGCCTGAGTCATACCTGCGGCTGTTCTGATTTTTATCAAGTTTGCAGCAAATATAAGTTTTAATTCTTCCATACAAAGTGCCTCGCTAAGAAAATTTAAAGCTTTTTATATAAACAATATACCACAAATTATTTTCCATAACAAGTATGTTTTTACTTAAAATATTTAATATCTCTGAGCTTTTGGCTAATACTATTTAAAACATATTCTGAGGTGAAATAATGGTGTTCAGAACAGACCTTGCAATCGAAAAAATGGAGGAAGTGGATTCCGACATTTCAGGCATAATAAGCGAGGAGTCAGCTTTTGGTAATGTGAAAATCTCCCGTATCCGTGTTATTGATGACGTTGGCGCCGAGGCTCTGGGACGTCCTATTGGCAATTATGTCACAGTTGAAGTGCCGCCGTTTACCGATGATATCGGCGGCGACGACATCGTTTCTGTAATCAAGCGTGAGCTGAAAGATTTAATAAAGGGAAGCGAGTCTATACTCGTAATCGGGCTTGGCAACACAGCCATCACACCTGACGCGCTCGGTCCAAGAGTTGCCGACAAAATCCTTGCAACCAGACACATCTCCGGCGAGGTGGCAAGGAGCATCGGTATGGAAGATTTAAAAAGCGTGGCTGTATTAGCTCCCGGAGTCTTAGGTCAGACCGGAATTGAAACAGGTGAAATAATAAGAGGCGTTGCCGACAAGATAAAGCCCGATACTCTCATTGTTATCGACGCTCTTGCGAGCAGACGCTTATCAAGGCTGGGCTGCACTGTGCAAATGTCCGACACGGGCATCTCGCCAGGTGCGGGAGTCGGCAACAAACGAATGCAGATTAACGAGCAGACCATCGGCGTACCCGTCATATCAATCGGCGTACCTACTGTTGTTGACGCAGTCACGCTTGCGTACGACCTAACAGGCCACGACTGCCACACAGACGTTGAGCCGAGAGGCGCGCATATGATTGTTACTCCGCAGGAAATCGACCTTTTAATCGACCGTGCCGCCTCAACGGTTGCCCACGCCATTAACTGCGCCATTCAGCATGAGGTTGACCCAGACGTTTTGCTTGCATTAGTTTAGCTTTATGTGCGTAGTATTTAACGAGGTGACAAGCTATGAATAAAAATTTACAGGTTATAATTATTACTCTGATTTTGGCTGCTGTTAGCGTTTGTCTTGTTAGATACTATACAGATATTATGTCTGCGCTGGCGCCTGTGAGCGAATTTGGCGCTAAGATAATCACAACTAACGGATGGTGAACAGTTTGAAAGCCAAAGCAGAAAAAATCAGCTTCGTTATTATCTCGATATCGCTCGTTGCTATGCTGATAACGGGTATTATAATCGCTGACTATAACACAAGAAAAATCGGATTCAGTGAGCGGCAGCCTGTCTTTAACCTTGCTAATGAAAAAGACACGCTGACGTTGTCAGCTTTTGATATGACTGTAAGCATTGATAAAGGCGCTGTTTTGGCTCTGGAAGAAAATAAAGCTTTATACAACGCAGCAACGCCACACGCTGCAAAAGCAGGTGTGGCGTTTATAGAAATGATAACTGATTCGATTCTTCAACTGGTGTTTCCAAAAGATTAACTATTCTGAGTCCTAAACTTTTTGCATATTTAACTGTGTATGCCGTGCCGCCCTGTGAGCCGTTAAACGCCGCTATAAGCAAGCTCGACCTATCCACCATATAACGATTACGCTCTTTCATACAGCCGTTTATGTACTTGTCATTAAGGCAAACCACGCTGTCTGCCGCGTCAAGATAACTGCTGTATTTTATGCGGTCTTCCCTGTTCCACATCTCTGCCTGATTTCTGCAAGGCAGACACATATGCAGTTTGATATTTTTGTCAGGCTGTTCTGAACGCGCGATTATAACAGCCTCCGCAAACAGAAAATCACCGCCAACACAACCGCCGCATAAAAAGTCGGTATATCCGTCTTTTACGGCATTATTCACCGCAGCCACGATGCCGCTAAAAACCTCTTCTTCGCTGTTATACAAATACAACCTGTCAGGTCTGTGCCCTGTAAAACAGCAGGTGTTGATTTTCCTCATTATTTGTTATTCAGCAGCGCGTTAAGCTCTTCCATAAATGTGTTTATGTCTTTAAACTGGCGATATACCGATGCAAATCTTACATATGCAACCTCGTCTATATCACGCAGCTTATCCATTGCGAGCTCGCCGATTTTAACAGAAGATATTTCCCTGTCAAGCGAGTTGTGCAGTGATGCCTCTATATCGTTGACCGCTTTGTCAAGGTCGCTTATAGATACAGGACGCTTTTCGCTTGCACGAAGCATACCGTTGAGCAGCTTGTCACGGTCAAATACCTCACGTGACTTATCCTTCTTAATTACTATAATCGGAAGGCTCTCAATCAACTCATACGTGGTAAACCTCTTTTGGCATTTAAGGCACTCACGTCTGCGACGGATTCTCTCTCCCTCATCAGTTGGTCTTGAATCGATAACCTTGCTTTCCTCATATCCGCAATATGGGCATTTCATATTATCACTCCGTTATTTTTACTTTACTGTTATATTTTAACACATACAGATAGCATTTTACAACCTATTTTTATTTACAATTTCTCAAATAATAAAATCCTCGATTATATCAACGAAATGCACTTTTTCAACATCGCTTTTATTAAGCTTATCAGCAAGTGCTTCGAGTGCCCTTAAATCAGGCGTTATATCAGTAATAGTTATCTCGCTGTTATCACTAAAGGCTGCGCTGAGTCCGTAGACGGTTGCGCACTCGGTATCGCTTATATCAATTGATGAGTGCAAAATCGACAGCTTTTGCAGCCTTGTAACGCCTTCTATCACGTATTATCACTTCCTCGACGAAACATAGTAATCTTTTTACAACCTATCGTCAAGGGATTTTAGCAAAAATCAACCAAAGTGGTATATGAGTTGGTATTTTATTTCAGTTGATTTTTGCCGTTTTTCAATGATAAAATTGTTACGGTGATAATTGTGATAAAGTTTATTAAAAAGGCTGTTAGCACAGTGGAAACCCTGTCCGATTTTTCCGCTTACTGCATTATGCTATGCGTCGAGATTTCAGCCGTTCTCATAGGTGCCGCCTGTTATGCAATGAGGGTAAACCCCTACCTTCCTGTGCCGGAAATCTTAACCTGTGCCATAAGGCTGCTGTTTCTCTCAGCTATGACTTGCCTTGTGATAGATTTAGCACTAAAACGAAGCGGTGTCGATACATAGATACTTAAAGTTAATCGTTTACAAACACCTTAACTATTTCGCCTATATACGCAATGTGATAGTCGCCGTTTTCGTAATTTGCAAGCAAAGACTTATCAATAAAGCAGTCCTTATCTATCTCTTGCTCGTAGATTTTGCGGCAAACAAGCGTGAGTCTTGCTTCCTCGAAGGTAACAGTTCCGTTTGTGAAAACAGGGTGCAGGTCTGCAAGCGCGGTCTTGTCGACGTCTTTGCCGCTCATCTTACCGCAAACAGCGTGAACCGCTTTGTTATCGCCGTAAAACGACAATGTGAACAGCTCGTTTTCGTCGATAAACTTCTTAGTATAACGCTGCGGGCGGATTACTGTAATGGCAACGTCCTTGTTCCACATTTCGCCCATCATTCCCCAGCTTGCCGTCATCATATTGTAGCCGCTCTCATTTCCCGCTGTAACCAGCATCCATTCCTTAGATATCATATCAATCATATTGTCTTTTATATCGTGTATGCTTATTTCTCTCATAAGTATCACTCCTCAACTTAAGTATTATGACTTATTATATCAAATTATTAAAAATAATCAACATCCTGTAGTTTTGAAGTTGACAAATATTTATCTTTGGTATAGTATATTAAAGCACACGCCTCCTTAGTTAAATGGATATAATAAACCCCTCCTAAGGGTTAGTTGTGAGTTCGATTCTCGCAGGGGGTGCCAAACGAAAATCCGTTCTCGAAAAAGGACGGATTTTCGTTTGTATTATTCATTTTTCAATATTCATCATTCACTATTCACTAAAAATGGATTTTAAAAAATAATATATAATATCGAGTTTTGAAAAGGTATTAAGTCTTCTTTATTAGAAAAATATTGTATTTAAAAGAAAATTGTGATAAAATTATTGCACCAATAAAGGCTGTCTAATTTAAATATGAAAGGATAATAACTATGTTAAAAAAACAGCAAGTTTTATCAGCACAGCGAAATTCAAGTATTGAATTATTCCGTATTATTGCGATGTTGCTAATTATTGCACACCATTATGTAGTAAATTCAGGATTAACGGATTTAACCGGTCCTGTTTATGCAAATCCTATGTCAACTGCTTCTTTGTTTTTATTAATATTCGGTGCTTTTGGAAAGATTGGTATCAACTGCTTCGTTTTAATTACCGGTTACTTTATGTGCCAGTCAAAAATTTCCGCAAAAAAATTTGCAAAGCTGTTCTTTGAACTCATGTTTTACCGCATAATTATTAATTTTATATTTTTGATAAGTGGATATGAACCGTTAACAGTTAAAGCTGTGTTGCTTACTCTTATCCCTTTTAAATCTGTTGCCACTAATTTTACTGGTTGTTATCTAATTTTCTTCTTATGTATACCTTTTTTGAATATTCTTATTCATAATCTTAACGAAAAGCAACACATTCGTTTAACCTTTTTATCTGTTTTCGTTTATGTGCTTTTTGGAAGCTTGCCTTTCTTTTCTGTAACAATGAACTATGTTTCTTGGTACATAGTGCTCTACTTTACCGCCTCATACATCAGGCTGTACCCGAAAAAGCTTCTTGAAAACACTAAATTTTGGGGGATTGCGGCTGCATCCTGTGTTCTTCTTTGTTGCGCATCTGTTGTTTTCGGCGTATGGGCAGGAAATATGTTTGAAAAAAACTTGACTTACTATTTTGTAGCTGATTCCAACAAGCTTCTTGCATACTTAACAGGGATTTCTTCTTTTGTATTCTTTAAAAACTTAAATTTAAAAACAAGCAAATTTATCAACACTGTTTCAGCAACAACCTTTGGTATATTACTAATACACGCAAATGGTGACACTATGCGCAGATGGTTATGGAAAGACGTTTTACAAAATGTAGAAATGTATGATTCTGAATGGATTTATCTTCACGCAATTTTAAGCGTTGTTGGTGTATTCATAGTGTGTTCTGTAATCGACATGCTACGTATTAGATTTGTTGAAAAGCCTTTCTTTGTTTTTTGGGATAAGCATTTTTCAAAAATCAACACTGCATATTTAAATTTCGAAAATAAACTTTGTAATAAGTTTAAAATCGATAATTAAAGCGTGACATTAAATTATTCAGTCAACCCAAATATGTAAAGAAAACAAAGCGTTATCAAGGTAAGTTTGAACGTTTTCTATAGTCAATTTGATGTTCATTTCAGGTTTTTGAGATTCTTATTATTATTTTTGAAAAAATGCTTGCAATTTTTAATCAAAGATGATATTATACTTGGGTGACTAATTTATCATATTTCGTAAGGAGGTGGAATTATGCCTAACATTAAGTCTGCTAAGAAGCGTGTTTTGGTTGCAGAGGTTAATGCTGCTCGTAACAAGGCTTACAATTCTGCGCTGAAAACTTCTATCAAAAAGGCTAACGCCGCCATCGAGAATAATGATGCTGATAAGGCTGAAACCGTAAAGGCTGCTGTTAAGAAGATTGACCAGGCTCAAGCTAAGGGTCTTCTTCACAAGAACACTGCTGCCAGAAAAAAATCTGCTCTTTCACTTAAGCTTAACGCTTCTAAGTAATTGTTGAATAACAGATAACTATTAGGGAGAAAGTTTTCACTTTCTCCCTATCTTTTTGAAAAAAACTACCGACAGAGCTTTGCGCACTGTCGGTAGTTTTTATTATTTTAAGAAACCATTGATAATTTTCATCTCTGCTTCTTTTTCGGTGAGCCCCAACGTCATAAGCTTAACAAGCTGCTCGCCTGCTATCTTGCCTATCGCCGCCTCGTGAATCAGAGAAGCGTCAGGACTGTTTGCCGATATCTCGGGTATGGCGCTGACTGATGCGTTATCCATAATAATAGCATCGCACTCGGTATGACCGCTGCAGACGTTGTTACCCTTGACGTTCGAGATAAACAACTGCTTCGAATCGCCCTTTGCAACCGACCTCGAAATAACGTGGGTTGACGAGTTGAATCCGTTAAGCTCTATTACAAAATCCGTCTTAGCATACTGGTCTCCCTCAGTCATAATCTTTTCAGTTACAACCAAAGTAGCACCATCGTCAAGCACCGCTTTTGTAGTACGGCTGGTATCGTCAACGCCGCCTATCTGGACTGTGTCCATCTCCATATAAGCGTTCTCAGCAAGTTCGATTTCAGTGGTGGGATTCATAAGTCTTTTTCCCGTTCCGCTGCCCTCTGCGTAATGCTTCTCTGTATAGCGCACACGTGAGTTCTTGCCGATGTGGAACGAATGGATTCCATCGTGCGCCGAGTCATCACAGCCGCAGTTATTTATTCCGCAGCCCGCAATTATCAAGATATCGCAATCCTCACCGATATAGAAATCGTTGTAAACAAAGTCCTTGATTCCCGACTGGCTAAGTATAACAGGGATATGCGCCTGCTCGCCCTTTGTGCCCGAAGCAACGTGGATATCTATGCCCGGTTTATCTGTCTTTTTAGTTATTTTTATATTCTCGGTGGACTGCATACTATGCGATGCGCCGTCAAGTCTAAGACTATATGCTCCAACAAGCGAATCCTTTATGCCTGTCACCTTTTCAAGCATCAAATCATACTGATTCATTATTTCGCCCCCGTTCTGCAAGCGCAATCAAACGTGTTTTGCATCAGCATCGGGAAGATTTCTTCCTTTGTTCCAATAGCCTTAACCTCTCCTGCTGTTAAGAGCACGATGCTGTCTGCAACAGATAAAATGCGCTCCTGATGAGATATTATTACTATGTTGCCCTCAGTTTTAGCACGCATTTTTTCGAAAACTCTAATTAAGTTCTGGAAGCTCCACAAGTCTATGCCTGCTTCAGGCTCGTCAAACAGCGTGAGCTTCGTGCCCCTTGCCAGAGCGGTTGCAATCTCGATACGCTTGAGCTCTCCGCCCGAAAGTGAGGCATTTATCTCTCTGCCTATATACTCGTTTGCGCAGAGTCCAACCTCTGATAAGTAGGCGCAAACATCGGCATTGCTCAGCTCTCTGCCCGCCGCAATGGAAATAATATCCTTAACCGTTATACCCTTAAAGCGAACGGGCTGCTGAAATGCAAAGCTGACGCCCTTTTTTGCTCGCTCTGTGACGGAGCAATCGGTGATGTCCTCCCCGTCGAGCAAGATTTTGCCCGAAGACGCAGGTATTATTCCCGCTATCAGCTTAACAAGCGTTGACTTGCCGCTGCCGTTTGGGCCTGTGATAGCAGTTAAACTGTCGTTTATAGTAAGGTTTATATCCTTAAGAATATACTTACCCTCGTCCGTTTTGAACGAAACGTTTTTAAGTTCTATCATAAACAAACTCCTGTGTTTTCATTTACCTTTTATTATTGACCGATTTTACATTATAATGCCAATCAGCCTCATTCAACTAATTATATTATAATTACTTCCATAAATCAATCGCTATATGAAATATTTTTTATCTTCAGCCGTCTTTTTGTCATTGTTTTAACAAAGGCTTGTATAAAAATTTTAATGTGCTATACTTAAAACAGTGGAGATGGTTTTCCACGCAGCGAAGTTGAAATTATAAAAAGGAGTTTTGGAAATGAAAAGAATAATATCTCTATTACTCGCAATTACTCTTACTTTCGCACTTGTTGCTTGCAGCAACAATGCAGACTCTTCTGCTGACAAGGCATTTGTAAAGCCCGAAAAATATTCAACGGTTTTACTCGTTTCCATCAACCCACAGTTTAAGTTATATCTTGACGACCAAGATAACGTTTTGGCAGTAGAGCCTGTAAACAAGGATGCCAAAGAGGTTGTCAACGGCAAAAAATTCAGCGGCAAGCTTGAAAATGTTATCGAAGAAATCGTTAACAAATCGAACGATGCAGGTTTTGTTAAGGAAGACGCAAAAATTAACTTGCAGATTGTAGAAACGAAAAAAGAGCAAACCAAAGCCGAGAGCATTTTAAGCGTTGCAAAAGATGCCGCAACTAAGACTTTTGAAGAGATTGATGTTACAGTAGAAATCGAAACATCAATCGCCGAAAGTGCCACAAGCAGTTCTGACGCGCAAAGCACATCAACCGAAAGCGCCACTAGCAGCCCTGATGCGCAAAGTACATCAACTGAGAGCGCCTCAAGCGTAGCGAATACATCAAGCGTAGCATCTACTCATGCACATAAATATTCTGCCGCTACCTGCACTAAGGCTGCAACCTGTTCTTGTGGTGCAACAAACGGTAAGGCTCTCGGCCACAATTATTCAAATGGTACTTGTACACGCTGCAAGGAAAAAGACCCTAATTATAAAACGCCAACCTATACTTCAGTTAAAACCAAAGCTTGCAAATGGACTTTTATGTTTGTTTCTTCAGATGGAACTCTTTATGATGGCGCTTTAACTCTCAACCAGACCGTACCCACTATAGGTGCCACTCTTGGAGACAAAATAGAACCCGATATGCCTGAAGCACAAGACGCTATAACCTTTGAAGGTAATTTGTATTATTGCGGTAGAGGCACTGGCCCAGTTCCGCTAAAATCTGTAACAGAAGACGGTACTACTATAACAGTAACCGACACCATAAATAGAAAGTTAGTTCTAACAAGAATTGACGAAAACACATTAAAGGTTGTTTCTTCATTAGATGGATTTGGCGATGAAGAGGGTTGGACTGCTATTGAAGATATACCCAAGAGTCTAATCTTGAAAACAGAATAATTACATAATAGCAATATAAAAAAGACGGCATCAGCCGTCTTTTTTATATTGCTTGCCTGTGTGGTCGATTTCGTAGTTTTCTTTATAAATCAGGTCGCTCACTTTTACAAAGCTGTAGCCGTCGCTTTTAAGCCGCTCTAATATTATAGGCAATGCCTTAGTTGTATTCTCCGCCCCGATATGCAGCAGCATTATTGAGCCGGGTTTTACTCCCTTTAACGCCGAGTTAACTATATCGTCGGTTGTGAAATTCGGCTTCCAGTCCCTCGAGTCGCAATCCCACTGAATCGAAAACATTTCCAGTTTCTCCGCTTGTGCAACGCTCATATTATTGTATTCGCCGTATGGGCCTCTGTATAGGCAGACGTCCTCACCCGTTACCGCCTTTATGCGTTCGTTACACCGCTTTGTGTCTGCGACGAAGTCCTCTGCGCTCATTGAATCAAGGTGCTTATGAGCATCGGAGTGGTTACCGATTTCGTGACCCGCCTCGTGCAGCTTCTTTACCGCATCGGGATACTTCTCAACCCAATCGCCAACCACGAATACAGTAGACGGTGCGTTATACTCTTTCAATATGGATATAATCTCGTCAACATCCTCTGCTCCCCACGCTGCATCAAAGGTTAGCGCAACAGAGCGCGAGCCGTTTTCAACGCAGTATATCGGCAGGAGTCTGTTTTGTGCTGCAGACATTGAAAACGCGGCGCACACAACGCTTATAAACAGCGCCGCTATCAACGTTAACACAGCCATATACGCTCTTTTGGTTATTACAAGCACCTTCATTCGCATCACCACTTATATGTATATTTTTATCTTTCGGCTTTATTACTATGTTTTATTTTTATTATTCGGCAATTTGACGTGGATAAGATAAGTCGAATTATGTTGACACTAAGCAGTATTTAAGATATAATTAGGTCAATAAATGTAGAGGTGCGAAAATCATCAGTAACCGGATTAATGCTCGGCAGTGGCTCCGGTAAAAGGGCTTTTCGCCGAAATCTCGTCTTGTATGCCGACTAAGGCGAGGTTGGTCCCTGATATAATATGTCCTGGACTGTCACTGTTACTGTGGAGCGCTACCGATTATTATTTATATACTCCGTTTTGGCGGACATATGATTTTAAAAGGTCGTTTTGCACGTTGCAGACGGCCTCTTTTATTTATAAATTGTGTTAGGAGGAAACAAAATGAAAATTAGTCAAAGATTTAAAAGACTGTTTGCGGTTTCTGTCATTTGCGCTGTTTTCGTCTTTTGCTGGACATTCTTCAGTCTGGGTGCAACTGCTGACAACACCGCTGACAACAGCTCTGCATTCTCCGTTAAGGTTGATGGAGAAGCCGTTGAATATGATTTGAGCGACGGCGAGTCCGCACAGTCCTACGTTGACAGCTATGCGGACAACCTTAATGCTGACGCAGACTTCGACGAACACATCGGTACCGCTATCGACAAGGTACGTGAGTCAATCGGCGCATACGCTACCGTTTGGGCGCTCGTTCCGCCTATTGTGGCTATCGTGCTTGCGCTAATCACGAAAGAGGTATATTCCTCGTTGTTTGTAGGTATTCTTGTGGGCGGCTTAATTTACTCAAACTTCGATTTCGAGGGCACTGTTGTGCACGTCTTCAGTGACGGCTTCGTAGGCAGCATTGCGGACTCTTATAACGTTGGTATCTTAGTGTTCCTTGTTATGCTCGGTGCGCTTGTTTCTATGATGAACAAGGCGGGCGGTTCCGCCGCTTTCGGTCGTTGGGCAAGCAAGCATATTAAGTCCAGAACAGGCGCTCAGCTTGCTACAATCGCTCTTGGCGTGCTCATCTTCATTGATGACTACTTCAACTGCCTGACTGTTGGCTCGGTTATGCGCCCGATTACCGATAAACACAATATTTCGCGTGCAAAACTATCCTATCTCATTGATGCTACTGCTGCTCCTATTTGCATCATTGCTCCGATTTCTTCTTGGGCAGCCGCTGTTGCAGGCTTCGCTCAGGGTGCTGGTGCGGAAAGCGGAATTTCGCTGTTCATAAGCGCAATCCCCTATAACTTCTACGCGCTTCTTACAATCGTTATGATGATAGTTCTTGCTGTAACCAATGCTGACTACGGCTTGATGAAAAAGCACGAGGAAAACGCTAAAAACGGCGATATTTTCTCTGGCGAATTCACTGAAGCTGTTGAAAATATGAAAGAAAACGAAAGAGGCCGTGTTTGTGACCTCATTGTTCCCGTTATTTTCCTCATCATCTCTTGCGTTGTTGGTATGATTTACTCGGGTGGCTTCTTCTCACCTGATTCTGACGGATACAAGAACTTTATTACATCGTTCTCTAACTCAGATGCTTCTATCGGCTTGCTCTACGGCTCATTTATCGCTGTTATATTTACAGTTATTTTCTTCCTGTGCAGACGAGTGCTGTCATTCAAAGATTGCATCGAGTCTATCCCCGAAGGATTTAAGGCTATGGTGCCCGCTATTATGATTCTCATCTGCGCATGGACACTCAAGTGCATGACCGACAGTCTCGGAGCTAAGATTTTCATCTCGCAATTAGTTGAAAGCTCAGCAGGCTCGCTGCAGTCATTCTTGCCCGCTATCATATTCCTTATCGCTGTTGGCTTGTCATTTGCCACAGGCACTTCTTGGGGCACATTCGGCATTCTCATTCCGATAGTTCTGAGCGTGTTCAGCGGCACAAGCGGCGAAATTACGATTATCTCTATCTCCGCTTGCATGGCTGGCGCAGTTTGCGGCGACCACTGCTCACCTATCTCCGACACAACCATTATGGCGTCTGCCGGTGCACAGTGCAATCACATTAACCACGTTTCGACTCAGTTGCCCTATGCGATTACAGTTGCTGCGGTTTCATTTGCGATGTATATTCTCGCAGGCTTTGTAAGAAACTGGCTCATCGTTTTACCGATAGGCATCGTTCTTATGATTGCAACCGTTATTGTGCTTTGTAAGCTAAGCAACAAAAAAGCCGCGTAAGCTGTTAAATAGAAAAATTAAACCAGTTCATCTGTCGTTTGACAGATGAACTGGTTTTTTATGAGAAGTAAAATCCCGAACGCTTTCGCATTCGGGATTTTTGGAGCTGGTAGTCGGACTCGAACCGACGGCCTGCGCATTACGAATGCGCTGCTCTACCAACTGAGCCATACCAGCAAATTATACAACAAAGTGATTATATCAACTTTTAATAAAGTAGTCAAGAGCGATTAAATAAAATGGCTAAATTTTAAGCAATGAAAAGTTTTGCAAAAAAGCAAAAAATATGCTTGACACAGGCCAAGTGATTTGCTATAATAATGCTTGCGTTGAAAAGCAGAAATGCGAGCATGCTGGAATAGGCAGACAGGCACGTTTGAGGGGCGTGTGTTTACCGACGTGTGGGTTCAAGTCCCACTGCTCGCACCAAAAGCCGTCACATAGGTTGACGGCTTTTCTTGTACGCGGGTGTGGCGGAACTGGCAGACGCGCTAGACTTAGGATCTAGTATCTCCGATGTGCAGGTTCGATTCCTGTCACCCGCACCAAACGAAAATCCGTTCACGATAGTGGGCGGATTTTCGTTTGTATTATTCATTTTTCATTATTCATCATTCATTATTCATTAAGATTGAACGGATTTCCGTAATGAATAATGAATGATGAAGTCGCTTCGCTGATGAATAATTAATAATTTTAAGAACTGACCAAAGAGTCTTATGTATAACTAACTTTAAACTTAATTAAGCCCATATTTTATATCGTTAAATTATAAAGTCGCAATAATTAAGGGAATTTGCACTGTTTATTGCTGCGAAAGCCCTGAATTTATACAAATTTTTGATTTTGTATTATTCATTTTTCATTATTCAATATTAATCATTCATTAAAATATTTTTGCGCTCCTATGTTCTTTCCTATATCCTCACACAAATTAACAAGCCGAGTGTTGACATTCAATCACTCGGCTTGTTTTTTATTTTTCTGTATTGTTTCCGGGAAGCTCTCTGTAAAGATTATATCTGAAAAGCAAGCTTTCATCGTCCGGATTTGAGCACCTTATCGTTGCCTTTGTGATAACCGCACCGCTTAAAATATTCGCCAAACCGGCTATCTGACACAGCTTCGATTTCAAATTCAGAACGTCTCCCTCTGACGTTTCGAGGAAAACATCTCCTTTACAATGGTCCAGTGCTTGTATGAATTCTTTAACATCCAGATTGTGCATTTCCATTTCGCCAAAATTCATATTATCACCTCCGTTTCACTGAAGTAATAATAGCATTTGGTTTATTATTTGTCAATTATTTAAGTTTATTAATCAACGCATCAACCTTATCGGTTGCCTCCCAAGCTGTTTCAATATCAGTTCTGCCGATATGGCCGTATGCTGCAAGCTGTCTGTATATCGGACGACGGAGCTTAAAGTTATCAATTATTGCTGACGGGCGCAAATCAAACACCTCGTTAACGGCGTTTGCGATAGCCTCATCGTCATACTTTCCTGTACCAAACGTATCCACCATTACAGAAACAGGAGTTGCTACGCCTATTGCGTAAGCAATCTGCACCTCGCAACGTTCTGCAAGACCTGCGGCTACAATGTTCTTTGCCACATATCTGGCTGCATACGCTGCAGAGCGGTCAACTTTTGTGGGGTCCTTACCGGAAAATGCGCCGCCGCCGTGACGTGCATATCCGCCGTATGTATCAACTATTATCTTTCTGCCTGTGAGACCTGTATCTCCCTGAGGTCCGCCAACAACGAATCTGCCTGTGGGATTAACATATATAACTGTTTCCTCATCCATAAGCTCGCTCGGCACAACAGGCTTAATCACGAACTCGATTATGTCCTTGCGTATGGTTTCAAGCTCTACCTCAGGCTGATGCTGTGTTGAAACAACAATAGTGTCAACCCTGACAGGCTTATCGTCCTCGTACTCAACAGTTACCTGTGTTTTACCGTCGGGACGCAAATAGTCAAGCGTTCCGTCCTTACGCACCTGTGCAAGACGTCTTGCAAGCGAATGTGCGAGAGATATCGGCAACGGCATAAGCTCTGCAGTTTCATTGCAGGCATAGCCGAACATCATTCCCTGGTCGCCCGCTCCGTTTTGAAGCTGACTCTCAGCCTGTCCGTCCTTGAGCTCTAAAGAGTTGTCTACGCCCATCGCAATATCAGGCGACTGCTCGTCTATAGCGGTCATAACCGCGCAGGTGTTTCCGTCAAAGCCCTGACTTGCGCTGTCATAGCCGATTTCATTGATAACCTGTCTTGCGATTGCAGGAATGTCAACATAGCAGCTTGTGGTTATCTCGCCCATTACCGTTACCATTCCTGTGGTGCAAAAAGTTTCGCACGCTACTCTGGCAGTTGGGTCATTAGCTAATATTGAATCGAGCACAGCGTCTGATATCTGGTCGCAGACCTTGTCGGGATGCCCCTCTGTTACCGATTCTGATGTAAACAGTCTTCTCATTTTCTATTCCTCCGATATGTTTTCTCCTATAAAATCACCAAAAGCCCGCACCAAAAGATGCAGGCTTTTAAAAGGTCTCATCTTTCGGTTCTAAACCGCAGGATTTGGCACCTTACGCTTTTGCGCAGGTTGTCGGGCTTCACAGGGCCTGTCCCTCAGCCGCTCTTGATAAGCATTATTTGATTGCGTCTGTTATTATAGCAAGACCTCCGAGCTTTGTCAATAGCAAATCAGAGCTTTTTGCCTTTCAAAATCGGCGACAGCTTCTTATACACTATAAACGTTATAACGGCATTTATCACGCCTTTTAGGAAGTTAAACGGCATATTGAACACCAACAGGCACTCAAACAATCCGTCAACTCCGCCAAATATTGCCTGATATGCAGCAATAATTTCGCTCACAGGCATCATAGCGGTATAAACTGGATATGTAATGTAATAGTTAATCGGCAGGCTAACTACAGCCATTATCGCCGCTCCCACAAGGCTACCAACAAGCGCACCCTTACGTGAGCGGTGCTTCTTATATATCCAACCCGCAGGCACAACGAAAAATACTCCTAAAAGGAAATTGCTAAGCTCGCCTATTCCCGCAGTATAACTGCCAAGCGCAAACTTAATCAGGTTTTTTATCAGGCACACTGCCCCTCCCCAAAATGGGCCTATCGCAAATGAAACTATAAGTGCAGGCAGCTCCGAAAGGTCAAACTTGATAAATGACGGCATAATCGGCACACTGAACTCCAAAAACATCAGTATTGCCGCAACGGCTGACATTACCGCTGTTACTACCATATTGCGTACTTTAAATGTTTTCATAAAAAACTCCCCTTCTGCTGTCAAAACAAAAAGCGCCTTGCAGAATGCAAGGCGCAGGCACGCAAAAGATTTGCGCATCTTCTTTCATCCGGACTATACCGTCGGTGCAGGAATCTAACCTGCTCAGCCTTGCGGCTCGTGGACTATACCACCGGTGAGGAATTGCACCTCGCCCTGAAGACAGCTAAAATTATTAATTTGTTTTTATTTCTTTGCAAGTGCTCTCTCAAGCCAGATATTGCCGATATCCATCGCATTATAAAGGCCTGTTTTTTCGCTCTTTTTAATAATGCGCTCACGAGGACGAAGCTCGGTATCAGTGTCTAACAACTGGACAAGCACCTTATCGGCAATCTCAAGGTCACCGTCTTTTTTAGTTGTGATTATCTGAAGCATAATAACATATTTTTCAGACATATCGCCGTAATAAATCTCGTTGCCCTTGCGAACAAGCGGACGGCCTTTATATGTCAGGAATTCTTTTTCTTGAGCCACGAAAATACCTCCCGTATTATTTATATCAATTTATTTTAACATATATGCCTTACAAAGTCAAACCTAACGCATATCTGCAACATTTTTTCGCCAATCGAGATAGTCCTGCAAAATAACGCACGCCGCAACAGCGTCAACTACCTCTTTGCGCTTTTTCCCTCTTACATTGCTTTGATTCAAGGCGGTGTATGCCGACACAGTAGTGCAGCGCTCGTCCCTGAGCACTGTTTCGAGTCCGCTTAATTTACCAATCATATCAGCAATCTCAGCGCAGGTTTTTGCCCTCTCGCCTACTGTGCCATCCATATTCTTAGGGTAGCCCACAACTATCAGCTTTGCGCCGTATTCCTTTGCACAGGCACAAATCTTCTCAACCAATCTCTCAGTATTGCGCTCGAAGATAACCGTCTTTGGCGACGCTAAGGTTTCCATAGCATCACTGACTGCTATCCCTGTTCTTACCAGCCCCAAATCGACTGACATTATCACCATATCTCTCACCCTACATTACTTCAGGAGCACTGATATTGAGCATATTGAGCACGTTCTTTATAACCTGTCTTACCTGAACGCAGAGGAAAAGCCTTGCGTACATAACACGCTCGTCGTCACACTTGACTCTGCAAGCGTTGTAATACCTATGGAACAAGGTTGCAAGCTCTATAACATATCTTGTTATCCTTGACGGGTCATACTGCTTTGCTGATGTAACTACCTCGTCCTCAAGGATAGACAGCTGTCTGATTATCTCGCGCTCCGCAGACTCTGTCAAAACGTCGAGGTCTTCTGCGCAAACCTCACGGTACTCTATTCCCTGAGCCGACAGATTCTTGAGTATGCTGCAGATTCTTGCGTGAGCATACTGCACGTAATAAACGGGGTTCTGAGATGACTGCTCAACCGCCAAGTCCAAATCGAATTCGAGATGACTGTTTGGCTCTCTCAAATTGAAAAATAGCCTTGCTGCATCAATCGGCACCTCGTCAAGCAGAGTTTCGAGCGTTATCGCCTTGCCTGAGCGCTTTGATAGCTTGTACGTTTCGCCGTCCTTTACCAGACGCACCATCTGCATTATTACCATATCAAGACGGTCAGGGTCAACTCCCAGCGCTTCCATAGCGCCCTTCATTCTCGGTATATAGCCATGATGGTCGGCGCCGAGTATATCTATTGCTATATCGTATTTTCTCTCAACAAGCTTGTTGTAATGATAAGCTATATCAGGCACAAAATACGTGGGCACTCCGTTTGCTCTAACGAGAACTCTGTCCTTCTCCTCGCCAAAATCGGTTGACTTAAACCACAATGCGCCCTCTTGCTCATATGTGTGGCCGCTCTCTTTGAGCATTTGAACAGTTCTTTCCACCGCGCCGCTATTATGCAAGGATGACTCCTTAAACCAGCAATCGTAGTTTATGCGGTATTTTTCAAGGTCATCGTGGAGCTTCTGTATGTTAAGCGGCAAGGCGTACTCGCAAAGCGCATTACGTCTTTCCTCGCTGTCTGCGTTAACATACTTGTCTCCGTACAGCTTGTTAAACCTTGCTGCGTGCTGAACGATATCATCTCCGAAATATGCGTCCTCAGGCATTTCAATCGAGGAATCATAAATCTGAAGATAACGTGTTTCAAGTGAAGTTTTGAACTTCTCTATCTGGTTGCCGCTGTCATTAATATAAAACTCACGGTCAACTTTATATCCCGCATAGTCCAAAACTGCTGCAAGACAGTCGCCAAGTGCGCCGCCTCGCGCGTTTCCTATGTGCATCGGGCCTGTGGGGTTTGCGGATACAAACTCTACAAGCACGCTCTTTCCACTACCGTAATCCGACCTGCCGTATCTATTGCCCTGCTGCTCAACGTCCTTGAGTATATCAGAATAATATCTGCTGTTAAGGAAAAAGTTGATGAAGCCAGGACCTGCTATTTCAAACCTATCAATATACGTATCTGAAAAATCAAAATACTCAGCAAGAGTTTCCGCTATCTTACGCGGTGCGTTGCGCAGCGCTCTCGACCACACCATCGCAGCGTTAACTGCGTAGTCGCCGTGTGTTCTGTCTGCAGGCACCTCCACCGAGAAGGACGGCAACTCAACAGCAGCAAACTTTTCGTCTGCTACCGCCTTGCCCGCTGCCTCAATCAGTGCATTCTTGATATCTGAAACCGCTTTATTTACTATCTTAGACATATTATATCCTCCTGATATTAATTTTGATTACATTTTTGCTAACATAATCAGAATTTATATCCAAATCATATTCCAACTCAATTTTTCCGCCGTTTTCGTCAATGCTTGACTCTACGCGATTACCCTTTATACCAACGTTTAGCATCCCGTAGCCTGTGTTATACGGCGATACAAACCGCTCGCCCTGCTTTACGATAAGGCACGAATCGCTGCCGCCCTGACGCTGTATCATCACATACTCGCCCTCAACCTTGATAATGGTTTTGACCTTGTTGCCTTCTGTGTCTTCCTCGTCATAATACAAGCGGCAACAGTCACCCTCCAGCCGCATTTGACCGACACTGCTGACGTTCATTATCTGGGTATCTTCGGCTTCAACAGAGCTCTCTAAATCAATTATTACATCAATCATATTTAATCCTACATACTTCCTTTTTTCTAAACAAATATGATAACACATTTTTCCTGATATAGCAATCAAAATATGAAATATTTCATTTTAAAGATTTGTGTGAACGTTATTCACAAACCCTTTAAATAATTACATTTTTATATATAATCAAATTGTACATACTAAATTTATTAGAGGAGGTGCGTTTATGCCGTTGTCTGAGAATTTAAAATATTATCGCAAAAAAATCGGTCTAAGGCAACAGGATATCGCGAATCTTCTCAACCTTGACCGTTCGTCCTACAGCTTTTACGAAACCGGCAAAACCACCCCTACTTTAGACACGCTGATTAAGCTCACCACTATTTTTAACATAACCCTTGATGAGCTTGTTGGGGTTGAAAAAAACAACGGTTTAAAGGTTGCTGAGCCGATTAGCGATTACGAGGCTTCGCATATGATGAATCTCAGCTCAAGCGAAAAGGCTACAATTATTAAAATGAGAGAGCTTGATGATGAATCATTGAAAAAGGTTATTGAGCTTATTGACAAATGCCTCGACTCACTCGATTAATTTTACAACAACTTAAAACAGGACTTTGCTTTAAAGCAAAGTCCTGTTTTTTATCGCTTAGCTGCGTTTAGCAATCATCGCAGTTTGAGATGCATCTGATAAGGCACACAGCCGAGCCTACCAACAGTGCAAAGAACGCAAGCAGTGCGCCTGCAACAATTGCACCAAGCACGCTTGTTGCCGCAAAGGCTACACCCAAAAGTATAACTGATGCCAAAAGCGTTCCAAGAATAGACAAGGTTATAACGCCCGAATTTTCACATACACAGCGCCGAACGCCGCTTGTGTTGTTGTTTATTACACTAACAAGCAGCGCAGCAAGGTAAAGCAAAGCAACACCAAAGGTTACCCACAAGAATGTGGTGCCTATTGCTATAACGCCTGTAAACGTGAGTATGCCTGCCACGATGCCTATAATTACACTTACAGCTATTGCTAAAAACGTGCAATTTACCCTGTTATTGCAGTTACAAGAAGTCATTGATTTTCACCCCTGTTCTAATTATATGAAAAAATTAGACAAGCGTGATTACGTTGGGTGAAGTCCTCTTAAGCTTTACTTAAATATGTAGCTCAAGCCCATCAGAAGATACAACGGTCCCAGACTATATACCATAAACATTTCTTTATGAGGGACTTTTGTTTTAAAGCAATTAGTCAGCAGTAAACATTCAAATACATACGCACCCGCTCCTGAAAAATAACCCACTGCTTTTAAAATATTATAAATGTGGTCAAAGAAAAACGACGATATGAAAAAAGCAGCCGCAATCACCACCAGACAGTTGCGTAGTATAAGCATTACATAGTCAAGCTTAGGGTGCTCCTTGTGGGTAAGGACATCCTTATCCGGAATAGTAGCATCAAACGTGTGCTTGATATGCTCCATAATTTCAGGCATTTACTTCCCCCCCTTAGTTCATTATCTATTTTAAAAATACCATAAAGCTGTCCCTTAATCAAGGCTTATATTGCTTCTCTCTGAGCACAAAATCAGCCCCCTGTCAAAAGCTGACAGAGGGGCCGATTTTCTTTTAGTTATTTACTTTTGCTCATTAAGCCTCTTAAACCTTATTATAACCTTAAACATATCACCGTCGATGACTACGTCAAATTTACCGTTGCAGATTTCGGTGTAGCTTTTGGCGATTGCCAGACCAAGCCCGTTGCCCTCTTGTGTTCTGGACTCATCGCCCCTTACAAATCTGCTGACGATTTCGTCTGCATTGAAGTCCATCGGATAAGATGCGATATTCTTAAGCTCAATTACAATCTCGTCTTGCTGTTCATAAGCCAGCACAAACACTCTGGTTTGCTTCATTGTATACTTGAAAATGTTATCAAAGAGGTTGTTTATAACTCTCGACATTTTTCTGCCGTCAGCGGAAATATACAGCTCTTTCTCGGCATTTACGCAGAACGTGAGGTTTGAGTTTTTAATCTCGCTATCACGTTCGCCTAAAATCTGATTGATTATGAGCGCAACGTCAAGCTTCTCAAACACAACCTTCTCGTTTCCGCTTTGCACCTTTGAGATATCAAACAAATCCTGAGTTAGCACCTTGAGCCTGTCGCCTTTTTTTGCGATTATCTGTATATAGTCCTTTGCCTCCTGCGGTAGTTCTTCCATATTCTGCAACAGCTCTGTGTAGCTGATAATGGAAGTAAGCGGCGTTTTAAAATCGTGCGATACGTTTGTTATCAGTTCTGTCTTGTGGCGTTCCGCCTTAAGCTTTGCAGATACGGATTCGTCCAGTCCTTTTGCTATGTCGTTTATATCGTCTGCAAACTGCTTCATATCCACGTTGCTTGGCTCAGGGATTTTATAAGACAGATTGCCCCCTCTTATTTCACTTGCGCCTTTTTTGATTTCCTCTAAATCCTTTGACCAGTTGATTATTACATAGCCCATAAAGAAAAACAACAGCATACCAAACGAGATAAACAGCGGATATCTATACGAAAGAATACCCAAAAGTCCAATTACAGCGGTGTAAATCAAAAGTGCAACAAGCATTATCACGCCTGTTTTCTTAGACAGCGCCGATACCATAAGTTTATTGAATTTATCAAGCTTTCTGAATACAAACAATGCCACGATTTTTATAATCTTTAATAGTATTCTGAGTATCTGCACCACTGCGCTCGACTTAAACAAGGTGCCGCACTTTAAATTTCTCACTATCGACAACAGGCAAGTCACAAGAAGCAAACTTGCAACCGCTGCTGTGGCGCCTACTAACCAAGCAGCGACATTCAACGGCATATATCCGTCTATATATTCCTCAATCAGCCACCAAACAAGCATAACGCCGCCAACGGCTGAGCCCGCTAAAACTGCTGCGTGCAGTTCTGCCCAGATTTTATCAAGCCATAATGTTTTCTGGTTACCGTCTTTATCCTTTCCACATGTGCAGATAAGGTAAACAAGCAGTAAAAGAGCGATAAATACAATTATTATGGTTTCCGTAATAGTTGAGGTCACCGCTTTTTCTTGCTTCTCCCAAACCGCTCTAAGCTCTTCAACATAATAATTTTTCACGCACGTGCTGATAGTTACATTGGCGGTGCTGTTATAATAGTCCAGTTGGTCAATGCTAGACCAATACTTATAGCTTTTATGTGAGCTTTCTTTTTCAATTTCGCCGTTTTCATTTCTTGTAACATATAAATAAAACTGCCCTTGCTTGAGTTCTTCTGCGCTGGTTGCGCCGCAATTAGTGAACACCTTGCCATCAAACTCAACATAATAGCTGATTTCATCACGGCAGTATAAAGACGAAAGCAGTTCACCGATTTTGTCCTCAATCGTTAGTCCGTCTACAGTTAGCCCTTTATCAATGTTTTCGTTATCGTCTATGTACATAAAATCGCCATAAGCGGTGATTACGGCACTTTCAGGAGCAAAAACCAGATTTCTCAATTTTTCTAACCCAACAAAGTCTCCCTCGAAGCCGTACACCTGCTGTTCGTCTGAAAAATATGTTGCTATGCCGTCTATGC
Source organism: Acutalibacteraceae bacterium (assembly GCA_045579085.1). Classification (GTDB taxonomy): domain Bacteria; phylum Bacillota; class Clostridia; order Oscillospirales; family Acutalibacteraceae; genus RGIG2206. The sequence goes on along the minus strand of JAZNLO010000019.1, from coordinate 11,514 downwards.
CGTTTAAAACGCCAAGTGTGATGCTCACAACAAACAGCACCACAGCGACCGCTTTAGTAATGGTTGAATATAACACTCTTTTCATTCTATCCACCTCGCTTTAATCAATCTTATAGCCAACGCCCCACACAACCTTGAGGTAACGTGGCTCTTTTGGATTAATTTCGATTTTTTCTCTTATATGTCTTACGTGCACCGCTATTGTGTTATCGCCCACAACGGACTCCTCGTTCCAAACGTTAGAGTATATGTCCTCCGCAGAGAACACCTTTCCCCTGTTTTTTGCGAGCAGTTCCAGTATCTTGTATTCAAGTCGTGTAAGCCTTACGTCTTCGCCGTCTACCTTGACTATTCTGCTTTCTGTGTTGATGCACAAGCCGTCAATGACAATCTCGACGTTTTGCCTCTCGATTGAGCCCAGCGTTGTGTACCGCCTTAGCTGTGATTTGACTCTGGCAACCAGCTCCGACGGGTTAAACGGCTTGGTTATGTAATCGTCTGAGCCAGCCGTCAAGCCGAAAATTTTGTCCTCGTCCTCAGATTTAGCAGACAAAAGTATAACGGGGATATTTTTCGACTCTCTTAGCTTTATAAGTGTTTTTATGCCGTCCAGTCTGGGCATCATAACGTCGAGTATCATCAGATGAATGTCATTCACAGACAGTATGTCAAGCGCATCTATACCGTCATACGCTTTATAAACTTTATAGTTTTCGCCAGACAGAAAAATACTGATGCTTTCAACTATTTCTCTGTCATCATCAACGACTAATATGTTCATTCTCTCTCGCCTCCGAACTTATTATACTATATATTTCTTAATAATTAGCAATAGAAATTATTAACTTTTCTTAAGAAGTTGAAAGTTTTGCTGTAAACAAACAAAACCCTCTGCCAAACCATGACAGAGGGTTTTGTTTGTTTAGTTAGATTTCTTCTTCCTTTTTCTTTTTACCGTAAACTGTGGCTCCTACCATTCCGCCGCCGCTTACGAACAAGAGCGCAAACCAAAGGTGAAGATTGGTTGTATCACCCGTCTGAGGACTGCTTGGATACTCAGGCTTAGGCTCAGGTTTTGAAATTGGAGTGTAGACGTTGTTGAACACAATCGACTGCACCTGATTATCACTGCCAAGCTTCCTGATAACACGGCTCGCTTCATAGAGTTTGCCGTTACCGTCATCCTTGATTTCGATTGCCAGATGATAAACGCTTGTATCGTTTGTAACGTTCTCTGCCGTTGTATTGGCATCCTCGCTGATTACAAAGTAGTAAGTTCCGATTTTCTCAAAACGGAGAGTATCGAATACGAAGCTGCCGTCTGCGTTGTTCCTTGCTTCTTTAGGAGCGATTTCTTCGTTTACTTTGTAATTTTCATCTGCAGAATACAGGAAGAACTTGAACTCGTTTTCAGCAAGTGTTCTGTTTTGGAGCTTCTTGGTTCCTGCAACAGATGCGATTGCATTAGCCACCTTGTAAGTGTTTGCAAAATCAAGGCTTGTTACAACACTTTCGCCCTTGCGGATAATTGCTGTAGACTTAACTCCGCCCTCATCATTATCTTCAACCTTAACCTCAATATGATACTGCGTGTTGTCATAGGTTATGCCGTTAATTTCCCTACCGCCGTTAACCTCTTTTACAACATAATAATATGGCGTGTCAGAAATGTCTTCGGGCTTAAAGTTGATTTCAAATTTAAAGTTACCGTTTTCGTCTTGAGTTACCTTCTGAATATAGTTTCCGTTAATCTCGTATTCTTCATTGGCTTTATAAAGCTCAAATTCAAAGGTGCGATTTTCTGGAACTTGGTTATTCAGTTTCTTTGTACCGCTTAAGGTAAGGTCTGTATCCCCGATAATCTCATAGCTATTTCTGAAGATAATAGATTCTTGAGGAACTCCTGCATTATCGTAAATATGGACAGTTGCATGGAGCTGACCTAATAGGTCATCGGTGATTTCTACTTTTACTCGGTAAACGATATCATCATAGGTGATGCCCTTGATGGTTTCGCCACCGTTTACCTCTTTGATGAGATAATAGTAGGTGCCGACCTTTGTGAAATCAGTTGCATTGCTGTTTGCGTAATCCACAAAGTTGAACGCAAAGTTTCCATCTCCATCGTTTGCTACTGTCTGAATAGGCTGTGCATTTACATAGCCCCATTCAGCGTTTGACTGCCACAGCTCAAAGCTGAACTGACCGCCAACAAGCGTTTTACCGTTCAACACCTTATCGCCGTCGATACCCCTCGATACAGGGTTGGGAACATAGCGGTTATTGAAAACTATATCGTCGACATCAAGATTTGCAGATGCAACAAGTTTTCCGTTTTCTATATCATCCCTAACAGTAACAGTTACAACATACTTAGCAGTATCGTACTTGATTCCGTATGAGCTACCGCTGTTTGACTTCTCGCTTACCACATAGTAATAAGTTCCGGCTTTAGTATATGTGATTGGGGCGAAGGCAAACTGCCCGCCGTACTCATTATGAGTTTCGTATACCTTTGCTCCTTCAGCGATGTCGCCCTGAGCGTTTAATGCTTCGGTGAGAACGAAAGTGAATTCGTCATTGAGAAGGACTCTGCCTGTAAGGTTCTTTGTACCGCTGATTGCATAGGAAGTATCATCTGCTTTGTAGGTGTTTTTGAATACGATTAAGTCGTTTGTGGCATTAACAACATCATAACTTGGCACGAGCTGTCCGTTTACATCAGCTACAGTCACGATAATTCTGTAAGTTGTCTTATCTACAGTGATGCCATTGCCATCCGCAGAGGTCTCAACTATATTGTAGTAATAGTTTCCTACCTCGCTGAACTTTAAGACGCCGTCAAACGTAACAGTTGCTGTACCGTTGTTAGAGCCCGTAAGGACTCTTGTGCCATCCTGTTTCTGAACCTCAAAGGTGAAATCATCGCCGGAGTTCATTGTTCTGCCCAATATTTCCTTACGAACAAAGTCTATAGGAAATTCAGCGTCAACTGGGTCGTATACATTAGTGAATGCGGTAGAGATAGATGTTTTCGCATCTGCAGGCTTTTGATTTCCGGTATATATCACTGCAGAAATTGTGCCGTCACCGTTATCCTTTACTTCTACAGTGACAGGAATTTCTACTGTGCTGTATGTCCAGCCTTTTGGTACAGGATTGGGAGCAATTTCTTTCAAAATATAGCGGAAAACTTCTGTGCTCGCATTCATTTTGTCAGCATCATAGGTTAAAACAAATCTTGCGAATCCACGCTCAGTGGTGGTGAGTGTGTTTCCAACCTGTGCGTCGGTTTGAGCATCAAACAATCCAAAGGCATATCCTGCAAGGGATTTATCCGCTCCGCCATTATTGGTAATGGACTTGTTAACATCAACTGTTACGGTTGCAGAGCCGCTGGTGGAGTAGGTGTTTGTGAAATTCGCATCCACATTCCAACCGTCATTAGTTTGTGTAACAACTGTTGTGTTGGGGCGGTCGGAAACCACTTCTGTGATTTCAAGCTTTCCGTCCATATTCACATCGCCAACATGAACTGCAAAGGAATGAACAGTTTTATCATAGGTGAAACCACCCAGAGCGTTCTGAGGCTCAATCTCTGTTACTCTATAGTAGTAAGAGCCAGGCGCGTTGTATTCTTCGTTTGCAAAGGCATCATTGAAATTGAACACAGCACTTGAGGATGAAGCGGTTTCAATATCTCCAAGCTGTTGCCAAGAGCCGTCAGGCAGAAGCTTCTCGAGTTTAAATTCAAAGCTATAATTTGGCTGCCAATTTGCACCCGACAAATGCTTATGACCAAAAACTGTAATATTAACAGGATATACTTTAGTTGCCTCATAGTCGTTTACAACGATAACTGATACTATGGAATCACTAACTACGGTTACCTGACCGTCGCCGATAACACCGTTATCATAATAAGCAGGGGTAAACCCGTTGCCGTATTCGGTTTCGACAACTTTTACTGCCGTTCCAGCCGGAAGACCAAAGACCTCAAATTGTTCACCGTGAGCAAGCTTAACAGTAAACTGTCCGTTTGCATCAGTTTTAATTTCGGTATAAGTGCCGTTTGTATGCTCTGCATCAAATGTTGCATTTGCTGTTCCTATGCCGCTAAGGGTTACCTGCATAGTGAAAAGTTTATCGGTGGGAATCTGATAATCAACACCAAAGTCATGTTCAACATCTTTTGCAACTGTTAGGTTGCCCTTGCCTCTGTCGGCATTAACGAAGTTTACATCAATCAATTGATTATTAACCGCCGTAACAGATGCAGGGTTAGAGGATGCCAAACCATTGACAGTAACACTCGGAATATATCCTGCAGTTTCAGTTTCGCTGATGCTGATAACATCGCCTGCAGTCATATCGCCGATATACAAAGTTTGACCCGCCTTGATATTAACCCTTGCCACGCCGCTGCCGTCAAAGGATACGCTTGTGGGAGTTTCAGTCTTGTCAACATCTACGAGCAACGCATCATGCAAACTTGCCGTTGCATCTTCTTTTGTGATTACAAACTCAAATGCTTGGTTAGTTGCCGTTGCACCGTTAGCCAGCGCCTTACTAAGCTTGATACCGGTTTGAGATTTTAGCGTAAGTTTACCGTTGTTACCAAGTGTTGCGCCAACATAGAACGAGTGGTTAGTATCGTTTACATTGTGGCCGTAAATATCCACAAAGGGCTGATTTGCAACATCAAGAGTGTTGGTTTCATTGGGGTCTTTTCGGATAGTATAACCCTCAAGGTTTACATGGACATCACCGCTTGGAACATGATAATTATTTGTACCTTCTGTCTGCTCTGCAGTTCCAAGTGCATTAGATGACAATTTGCGATAAACGGTTTTCTTGTTAAGATTATTACCGATTTTTTCATATACGGTAAATGCATTGTAGAATGTTCCGTCAGTATCGGGTGCGGCGGAACCTGCATACAGAGTTCCGTTATCATCCGCATAGATGGGAGCATCTGAAGTAAAGTAATACTTATCATTTTGTCTTGAAGGATTGAAATAGGAATAAGTATTTACTGTGTTATATCCTGTGCCGTTGGTGTGTTCCCAATCGTTAGTGTAGAAGTTGATAGAGCCGTCCGCATTGACGTTGTGTGCATCAGCAAGATAATCTGCCGAAACAACTTCTTTTACATTCCATTCATTGATATGACTGTCAAGAGCAACTTCATAAACAAGACGGATGGGGCTGTCAGAACCGCTAAGCTCAATATCCAAAAGGTTGCCGTTTTCGTCGAGAGATACATTGTAGGTCATAACCGGAATGAGAGCAGCAGGAACAGCGAAGGCTACGGTTTCTTCTCCGGTTTTGATGTTATGTCTTACCTGAACGGTAGCATACATCATATTGGAGTCGTGCTCGACACCGAGATAGCCGTAGGACTTAATTGTATATACGGCATTCGGGTCGGTAATATTAGTTACGCCATCCTGATAAAAACCGAGAAAGTTGCTGTTTTCATCAGCATACCAGCCGATATAGTTGGAATAATCGTTAGCATTGTTATATCGAATCTGTCCGTACTCGTAAGCCAGACCGATAAGCGTTCTTGCTTCGTCATCGTTTGCAAGACCGATTCTTTGTCTAACTGACGCTACCATTTCGTGTCCGAGTTCAGTGGGGTTGTCATAGGTTCCAAGAGAGCCACCGCCTACAACAAAGTTGGAGGCAAGGTCCGCACCCGAATAAAGAGTATCATTGATAAGGATACCTTTTATATCGGTAACCTGCATATATTCGCCAACTTTATCCACAAAGGATATAAAGCCGGAATGGTTTTCACCCATTTGCGAAATCAAGGTGGGTTTGTATTGAGATTGCAAATTGATTTTACTTACAATATCCGCAAAAGCCTGAATAAGTCTATCACCCAAAGAACCTTGCCCTGAGCCATTATTCGTTACATTAATGAACTCATCAACATAATTCTGTTTAAGACCAGAAATTTTAGTTACAGTTTTTGCACTGCTCCACCGAGTTCCTGCCTGAACGGTTATTGCGTTACCAACGGTTGCATTGTTCCACTGTGTCCAGAAGTCATTAACAGCAACAGAAGCACGTGCATTATCAGGGTCGAGAACGCTAAGCGCTACAGCGTCATTGGAAACACCAAGACCGATGGTGTAGAAGAGAGGTGCGGTTTCATACTTTTCTTCTACTAAGTTCTTTGCATATGCAGCAGTAAGCTGGTTAACAAAGCCCTGAGATGCACTTGTAGCAGTTCCGTCACCGAGATTGATAGATGTAGGATTCTGGAAGTTTGTGCTACTGAAAGTAGGAGAACCGTCAGACATAAGCACCATAACGGGTTTTCTCTTAATAGTACCGAGAAGTGAATCGTTTATGGTTGTATCAAGTCCATCTGCAGTAAGCTCAGCTGTCGCTAACATAACGCCCTTTTGAATATAGGTGCCGCCGGTAACTGACTTGCTGGTAGTTGTCGGTTTGTTATTTGTTCCTTCAATAACGACGTTACCATTAAGAGATACACGGTTATTTGACAAATTCAAATATATATCGTTTCTTGTTTCATATCTACCCAAAGGCAACACGAGAACAGCATCTGTTGCTGTTGCGGAGCCTCCCTGTGTGGTAGGACCTGAATAAAGAACAACACCTACACGGCTATTAGCATTGGTATCTAAGAGAGAAGCAATACTCTCATTAGCTGCTTCAATAAGCTCAGAAGCAACGTTATTTTGTCCGGGCCCCATAGAAGCACTGACATCCAAAATTAACATTGTATCTGTCGGAACATGGGACATACCGGTTACCGTCATATTGGTTGCCATCGCTGAGAGAGCTACCAAGAAAGCATCGTTGCTATCCATTGTGATACCTGTATTGTCAAATTCATTGTTATTTGTAAATACAGATTTATCCATCCAAACGCCACCGGCATTCTCTGTGGAGATTTTGCCATCGGGTAAAAAGAAATCTCTCCAGGTATCCATTGTTGATGGGTCTGACACGCGACTTATATGGTCGCTCGATGCCGACGCTGCCATTGCCGAGATTGGCAGGTAAGTCATAAGCATTGCGAAGCAAAGAAATAAACTTATTACTCTTTTTGAAAATTTTGTCTTCATATCAATTCCTCCTACGATGATTTTTTGAGGTTGTGTACATTTTGCAAAATTGCAATTTAAGTTATGGTAATCTTTTCATTTATTACATCCAACCTTACTTTGCAACATCGCTTGTTTTCAGGGCAACTACATAAGCCAAACAGTTCCTCACCTCTTTGGAAAAAACCGCAATCGGAACAACTGCTGTCCTCATCATTTTTTCCGTTGTAAAACTCACATACATTTTGCATTGCTGTGGTTATCGGTATACCGTCCTCCGTATAATGTGGCTCTTTTATAAAATCGGGGTAAATCGGTATCGGCTCGTTAGACGGGATTTCCCGCTCAAAGCTCTCATAATAGCCGTAAAGCAATCTAAATGTTTTACCTGAGATGGTCACTTCTTTATATAAGTCACCCTCTTTATGTGTAGGCGTTTGTTCTACGCCCTGCGTTAGTATTTTTGTTAACATATAGGCTCCTTTCTGTCTGAAGGCAAAAAGAAAACATCTGCCATACCATTTATATCCATAGCATAGCAGATGTTTTCTTAGTTTGGTATCACCAAAAACACAATTTTTTGGTTATATTTTTTAGAAACTAATATGTCCTTTTTTTAACAAAATCGGCTACAAAATTGCCGCAAAATCTTCTCTTGACATTCCCGTTTTATTAGAAACGTTTGTAACAGCTTGCTTTACAGCAGATATAGACATATTAAGCGTCTGAGCAATCTGGCTGTTTTTAAATCCAAACGCAGCCAGCTTTGCCACCTCTCGTTCTTTAGGCGATAACGTGGTTGCCAAGTTTTTGCCTCGAACAGAGCCGCTGAGCTTTGTCCAACCCGCTGCATAAACTTGATATAAATCACGCACAGCATACCACACTTGTGTATCCGTTTTTGATAATCTTTGTTCCAAAAGCGAGCCCAAAGTACGACCGTATTCTGCCAAAATTCCAAACAGTTTATCAGGCAGAGCAAGTTCTAAGGCACGGTCAATATGGTAAATCGCCTGTTTATTGTTGCCACCTGTATGATAAATAGCAGCACAGGTCATACGCAGATAAATTTCAGCAATAATTGAATTATCCGCTACAGCTTGCGAAATCATCGGCTCGATTGTGTTTGGTATCATAGTCATAAGCGACAAGCCGTGCACGCCCTGTAATTCAAGCTGTTTCGTAGCAAGTGCATAAGCAAGTGCGTAAAGATATTTAGCATAAAACACCTTAGCAGCAGGAAGCGCATCCTTGTGCAACGGTTCAAAGCGGCCTATTTTGAACCACTCAGGAAAAGATGAAACATCGTACAAAATGCTGTCAATTGCCGTTATTGAAAATGCCATAATGTCACGGTCGGCTTCTGTTTTTGCAGGGGCTTCAGCTATGTGTATCTTCGCCTGTCGCCACATATTTAGGTCGCCCCGCCATATAGCGCACAATCCCAAAAGCATACCTGCAGAGATAACTGCATATAAGCCCGAATGCTTATGGAGCAAATAATAAGCGCTGTCATATACCTTTTCAATTTCCCCTTTAGAATACGCTATTTCAGCCGCCAATAGAGTTTGAGCTTCAAGATTGCCCTCAAGCGCCGCTATGCTCTCTTCGGCAGTGCCGGCAACACTGTACAAATCAGTCATATGCAAAAAAGGCGTTTTTCTGGGCATAGGCATATTATTCAATAGCGATGCCTTATTATCTTTGCTTGCTTTTGTTCTTCCATCAAGAGGCTTCTGTATGGTTTTGGGAATCATCCACGCCTTACCAAAACGTGTGGCACCCTCGATTTTTCCATTAGCGCACAAGGTTTGCAACCGTCTGGGCGATATTCCCCACTTAGCAGCAGTTTCAGTAATATTTAAATATTGCATATGTTCTCCCCCGCTTAATGCAAAACGCATTGTTCGCAAATACGCTTATTACAGCCTTATTATACATCGCTTTTACGAACAATGCAACATTTTTTACTAACAAAAATTAAAATCCCGAACGCTCTCACATTCGGGATTTTTTAATATATCTCAGATTTACCTAAGCTTTATTTTTCCTGCGACGCACAATAAAGCTAATCATAAAGACAACTGCCGTTACAACGAGCACAAAGATGATTATAACAAGCCAAGTGAATATATTCGCGCCCCTCAAAAGCTTAACTGGGTTCAGGCTTGCATACACAACCTTTCGTCCGTCGGTGGAGGCATAACGCTCGTCCATCTCGCCTTCCATACTGCAAAGATAATCAGCTATCGCATACCATTCCTTAAGCGGATTGCCGTGCTTATCCTTAATCACGTGTTTGACAAGGTCGTCGGTTGCGATTGGATTGCCCTGCTTATCGCGAGGAGTTATGCTCAAAATTCCCATTGAGGTCTCCTCAACCGTGCCAAGCATCTGGCCCATATACATACCAGCCACCACGTAATAAAGCTTATCGTCCTCAATCTCGGTAAGCGTTCCGTCATCGGCGCGGAACATAGCGTAATCGACTTTGTTAAATATCATTCGGTATTTATTAAATGAATACTCCACGCCCGACATAAATAGCTGCGCTGTGGACATCATAGGCTGTATTGACGCATCAAGTTCAATCGCGTTTTTTATATCCTTGCCTGTAAGGTAAATCCCAACCAACTCGCCCTCAGTGCCAACCCCAAGCGATGCAACGTTAAAAGTATCTGAAACAGTCACACTTCCACGCGGAAGGCTTCCTCGAATAACTCCAGCCGCTGTTATGGCAACGTCCACCTTCCTGCCGGTTGCCTTCTCAACAGCCCATTTGTAAGCATCGGAGTAGACGTTGCACACAGCAGACTCGTGCTGAGTTGCTGAAACCTCATCGTCGGTTTCAAATTCGTATGGGTTCTGCAGCAGCACCTGGTCGAAGGTGAAGCCGTATTTTGAGAGATAATCATCCTCAACCGTCTTTTTGTATTGCTCTGTAAGCACTGCGATTTCAGCGTCATCCTCAATTTTCTCGTTGATTGGCACTAACTCATAGCTCACAAGTGAAACAGAATCGCCCTTTTGCTTGAGCTTAAGAACGCCCAGATTCTTGCCATACTCGTCAGCAGACACAATAACCGTGCCGTTTACTGAAATGGGTTCCTCGAGAGTAGTGTGCGTGTGTCCTGAAACTATTACGTCGATTCCGTCAACCGCTTTTGCGAGCTCGTAATCCTCGCCCTCGCCGTCACTCGTACCGCTATGAGAGAGGCAAATTACAACGGGGTGCTTGCCGTAAGCCGATTCGCACTCGTCAACGGCGGCTTGGACAGTCTTTTTTGCCACTGCGGTTGGGTCCTCAAAGACCATTCCGGAGTTCGGCGCGCAGTCATCGGCATCCACTCCGAACAGTCCAAAGACAGCGTAATAAACGCCTCCCCGCTCGATGATAACATAGTCCTTGACGCCGTAATCATTATATGCCTGCCAAATTTCAGGGTCGTACGACTGCTGTCCTTTGACTGGGGGTAAATAGTTGGCGCAGACGATAGACGGCAGACGCTCGCCGCTTTCAACAGCGGCATTCAGCATCGACTTCAAGCCCGTTTGCAAATAGTCGAACTCGTGATTTCCGAAGGTGGTGACGTCATAGCCCATTGCTCCCATCATACGCAGTTCGATTGCAGAGGTTGGAAACGCCGTTTGGAAAAGCGAGCCCATCGAGAAATCTCCGCCATCAACAAGGAGTGCGTTTGAATCCTTCGCCTTTTGTTCTTTGATTGCCGTCATCAGTCTGGCGTATCCTCCGTATTCACCCTCCCCAGATTCATTGGGCGACGGAAGCAGATGTGAATGCAAATCATGCGTGAAAAGAATGGTGATATCCTTGCTCTCTGAGGCGGGCACAGCAAAAACATTGGTACAGAGCGCAAGGCAAAGTACCAGCGTGCAAATCAGGGCAACAAATCGCTTTATACTCATAATTTTCTTCCTTTCATCATCTGTATTCAAGTCAGTTATCTCTTGAGCATTTCTCTGCATCAATAGCCAGAACGAGCATAAGAGCGTATATTGCATCTTGCGGATTATGGATATCTATTACATATGTATCTGTCCATCGCCAGAGTTCCTTTGATACTGATGCTATGCTTTGTCCAACGGAGTTGAGAATTGTATAATCCCACTCGAGCCAGTCGCCTTCAACATGCCATCCGTTATAGTCTATATTGAATTTCGGTCTGAAAAATGACAACTCCTTGCTAATGCAACCTACATAACGGTCACCTATCCACATCTCAAACTTAGGAAGCCAAGTCAGGACTTTCTCCTTGACGTAGCCTACCTCGTTGCCGTTTGCATCATAGATGCGAAGCAGATGCCCCCAAGAAAGCGCGCCCTTAACCACGAAAGCCACGTTGCCGAATTCATCGTAAATATCATAGCTATCAAACCACGAGAAGAAGCGTTGCTTAAATAACAG